>CAWCOA010000013.1:0-106252 GCA_963797085.1 uncultured Gammaproteobacteria bacterium | reverse complement strand
GCCAGCCTGCGCGGAATCGAGCGTAATTCAGAAAAGGATATCGATGACGCCTGGGAGGATGTATCCAATTCTGATCTTTAATCGCTCAACTGGGCCAAACTACTCACCAGTGGCATAGGGGAAGACTACATCTATCTGAATGAGTCCATGGAAGAGGGCACCAGTATCCTGGATGTCTCCACGCTCTACGAATACGACTATGCCGACTATCTGTACCAGGAGCACGCCAGATTTCGGGATTTTCCAAAGTATAAAGGCTCAGGCTACTCTATGGAGTATCCCATTCCTGGTGGATCCGTCTACTGATTGAGGGTCAGCTCTATTACGGTACGGTAACCTCGCTGACGACTCATCTAATGGAAGAGATCATTGATGTTGGTAATAACTGTATCGACCAACTGATCCCCAGTAAATGGATCGAAGGGGAAAACAACGGCGAAAGGCAGGGCGAGGGGTTTATTGGGGGTATGCGCACCGATGCCAATGGCCTGGAAGGTCAACTCGAGGAACTGAAGCGTCGTTGATGGGCTTACCAGTACGAACGACACAAGGTTCTGGATGAGGCGCTATCGTCTTGGCCAGCGGTCGTCTATACGAAAGAGGAAGATTGGGACAACGACCCCAGCAGAACCATTGTGAGGAATTAAGCCGTTTCCTCGTGGATGTATTTCAATTGGTACTATTTATCAGCCTATAAATCGCACTCATTTTGCCGATTGTACGTGGTCAGAACGCGAAGGATTGTATCGAGTACATGGTCGAGATATTTGCCCACGTCTTCAGCTAGGAATCGAACCACGCAATATCCGCGTTCTTGCAGCATCAAGTCCTTGCGGCGGTCGCGTCGATAGGCATCGGGATCGGTCAAATGCTGTGGTCCATCCACTTCGATGACTACCTTGCCTTCAGCAAAGAGTAGATCGACCTCCATCGAGCCTGATCCATCAAAGGGGATCGGAAGCACCACATTCAGACGAAACTTGCCAATTGTCTCTGGGATGGTTTCGAGCCTTTGGTACAGGAATTTCTCGGTTGCAGACCGTGCACGATCCACTCCTTCTGCTTCCGCCTCGATGGAATGTGCCGCACAAACGAATAGATCGCCCAGAGGGGTGTCTACGCCATCCCGAATCAGGCGCTGGATTGAAGCGGCATAGTCCCTCTTCCATGTGGGATCGATCGGCAAGGGCACATCTACAGGCCAACCCGGCACCGCGCTGGCGGGTAGCTGGATCGTGTAACCGATCGCCTCATACCCTTTGCAGCGGCGCTCGAACATCCGGGTCAGCATGGGCTCATTGAGATCGGCGTAATCGTAGATGCGCACCTCATCCTTGCCGTCGTGCAGACGGTGGAGTCGCCCGGCATATTGAGCAATAGTGCCTCGCCAGGATACCGGTAGGGTAAGGAACAATGTATCCAACCGGGCATCGTCAAATCCTTCTCCTATGTACTTCCCCGTTGCCAGCAATACGCGTTCTTCATTGTCCGGGATTGTACTCAGCGCCATGAGCGCCGCGGTTAGTTTTTTCTTCCCCATCCCGCCCTTCAGCACGATAAGATGCTTACATTCGGACGCCAGGAGCTTCCTCCAGTCTGCTGAGATGCTCCGTTCGCTCAGTCAGCACAATCGGGGATCGCCCCTCTTTGACCGCCTTGATCGCATCCTCACAGATGAGCCGGTTTCTGACGCTATCTCTTACGATATAATCAACCAACTTGCTGAACTGCGTGCGTGGGTCTTGCTCATCCACTTCACTCGCCCGGAATGCAGTGGGACGCACCACGACGGAATGGCTGAATGGACGCACCTTGGCCTGTTTCCTGGCATCGACCCGGTAGCGGATAGGCCCACACTGCATGGTGATGATGGGGTGGTGGCCATCCTTGCGAGTAACGAGTCGCTGAAAGTCCAAGTACGTATTTGGCCTTCGATCTGCGCGCAACCTGCTCGAAGCTCGAAGCGGGAAGATGGTGGCATTCATCAACGATCAGGTGGCCGTACTCTCCTACCTGATCATTTACGACCCCTTTTCGAACCATGCTCTGAATCATGGCCACATCCAGCTGGCCATTGGCTTTCTTGCGACCGCCTCCGATTCGACCAATCTCCTTTCTTGGAATGTCCAGGAATGAAGCCAGTCGCTCGACCCACTGCTCCATCAACTGCTGGCGATGAACCAGCACCAGTGTGTTCACACCATCGCAACGCGATCAGCTTCGCCGCGACCACCGTCTTGCCAAACGCAGTCGTAGCCGACAATACCCCCGTATCGAACTCTGCCATGGCATCTACCGCCAGCTTCCTGCTCTGGCCGCAAGACACCGTGGAATGATCGTCTCCAACGGCGTCCCACTAAAGCGTTCGTCTTTCAGGACAGGTTTAATCTTCAAGTCTGCCAGCAAGGTTTCGATATTCTCCAGACACCCGCGAGGCAGACCAATATGTAGTGGGAAATCCTCGGCACAGGCAATAACTCTCGACGTGCCATACGTGGGAAGTCGCATGGCCTGCGCTTTATAGAACTCGGGATTCTGAAAAGCCGCTAATGCGCAGCAGACGATTTTGCAAACCAGGAACCAGCTCCGCCTTTGCAATGTAGATTTCGTTCCCTATCGTCAGTCCAAGGGTTTTGGGAAGTGGACCCGGGATGGGAGTATCCTTTCTTTTGTCGCGACGGCGGACACGGTCCATGGCGCATGATCCGGATCCTCGTCAGCGGGAAAATTCGACCCCGACAACGCGCCCCTTTTGCTCTGCGGTATGAACCAACCCCTCGATCTGTTCCGAAGGAGTTCGCCGCACTGAGGAGAGAAATGCCCATTGATCCGGATAAGCGTTGAAACCTATCATCCACGAACACGCTGTTTCCCTGTTCTCTCGGTCCTTTCTGGAGCGGTAATGCGATAAGATTGCCGAAGCCCCCTTTGGGCAGCGTATCCTGATTCGGAAAGAACCGGTCGTACGAGTCCAGCCCGATGTCGGGACGTTGCTCCATCGTCTCCGTGAGGATGAATGCGCCCATCCTTCTGGCCAACGCGGCCGGAATCGCCTCCTCGAAGAATACCCAGACATGACCCCCGCGTCCTGACCTTGATCGCTCAAGTGCCGTCGGAATACCAAATCTTCCGAAATGTTTGAAGCACGCTGCAATTACGTCTTGTTGCCAATCGGCCTTATCAAAATCCATGGCCAGAAAAAAACAAGTCTCGTCGAGCAGCATGGGGTAGACACCCATAACAAAGTCCCGCCCAATTTCGTCCTTGCCGGTAAGATGCCAGCTCACGACCTCATCGGTAACCGGAAGCAATCGCTGATTGAGGCAAGCGGTACATTTGATTTCGGGCTTTCGGCACACCCCACGCATCCACTCATTGCCACAAGCGGGCTGGTATCCACTTTTTCCGGTCTTTCGACTTTCAAAACGACGGGGGTAAACGTCATCGCGACCGCGAAACAGTGATCGAAACAATGCAATCTTAGTTGCCGGCGAACAAGAGCGGTCCATGACGTCTATCCTGTTGGTCATTTGATCTCACGACCATAATGCACCAACTGGCACAGCGAAGAGTTGATCGCCGAATGCTGTGGTGTGATCGCCATCATAGAACAAAATTCCAAATTTAAATCGCTCGCCGGCGATGTTTTGAAAACGTTTCAATCCGGTAAAATCCTTTGCATTCAAGGTGGCTGCTGCTTTCACTTCCACGGCAAAACAGTCTCCTATGCCGTTCTCAATAATGAGATCGACTTCCACTTTATCCTTGTCCCGGTAATGGAAGAAGTTGAGTGGCTCGTCGATCCAAGTCGCCTGTTTGCGGAGTTCGTTGTAGACAAAGGACTCCAACAACAGTCCAAAATCTGCCGGTTGCCGCACTAACCGTTCCCGAGTTAGCCCTCGGATGGCACACATCATGCCGGTATCAATGGAGTGTAGCTTCGGTTTTTTGATCAAACGCTTGTATTCGTTGGAGTGCCATGCTGGCAGTTGTTCCACCAGAAACAACTGTTCCAGCAAGGCCATGTACTTTTTAATGGTCAGACGGTCGAGACCCAGCTTACTGCCTAGCTCAGTTAGATTAACCAATTTTCCGGCATAGAAGGCCGTGAGGCTGAGCAGCTTGGTCATCAGGTCGGGATGGTCGATATGTGTTAGATCCTGGATATCCCGCTGGATCAGTGTACTGACATATTGCTGGTACCAGGCTGCGCTACGTCGTTCGCTCGAACGTTGCAGCGGCTCGGGAAAGCAGCCTACGACGATACGTTGAAGTAGATGATCCCTAAGGCGGGTCTCTTGGGTTGATGGGGCTTCCCGTGATAGCAATTTAGTTAAGAACGTGGGCTGATGGCCCAGAATTTCGCATTCTGAGAGAGTGGATAGGCGCACGGATTCCATACGACCTGCCAGAGAATCCGATAGACGCGGCAATAGCAGGGCATTGGCTGAACCTGTCAGCAGAAAGCGCCCCGGTGCCCGATGTTCATCCACTGCCTGTTTGATTGATACGAACAGCTCTGGCAAACGCTGCACTTCATCTAGGGCGATCTGTTTTAGTGGTAGGTTGCGGATAAATCCCACAGGATCGGCTTTGGCAATTTCAAACTGAGCCTGATCATCCAGGGTAATGTATTCCCACTCTTCATTGATCAGGCTTTTTACCAAGGTGGTTTTTCCAACTTGGCGAGGTCCCATCACAAATACAACTGGGGTATCAGCCAAGGCTTCTTGAACATTTTTAGCAGAATAACGAGGATACATATACGTGGCTATTGGATTGTTCTGGTAAAAATCAATTATAGGACAAACGGTATTATATTAGCGTCCAATAGGTACTTAAAGCCCGTCCAAATGTTAACTTAAAGTGGCCTGAACTAGATAATGACATATTATCGATGTTTTCGTAAAAGTCATTTTTGATATTAAAAATACGAAAGTGGACTGATTAAATTCAAAGACTTACAGTCCGTTTATTTGCAAAAACCATTTGGGAAAATTGGCTTTGTTTTCATGGAGTGGGTTAAAAAAGTGGGTCACCACTTTAAATTAATAACTAACTGAATTAAAAAGTGAATAATTAAACGTCCACGGACTGCAAAGCCGTGTACCTCGGTTCGATTCCAGGCTCAGCCTCCACTATATAAATATAATAATATCATATGCTTAAGGCGCTTTAGAGCGCCTTTTATTTTGTCTGCCACTGTATAAAAATCAGCCAAAAACCGCCCCAAAACGCCCCAAAACGCCCCAAAACGCCACTCAGGAGTGGCAATGCCACTATAAAATATGCTTGCATAGCCGTGGATGCGAGTGTTCGGAGAGAAAAATGGCAACATTCAGGCAGCGGGGCAACAAATTCGAGTTCATTGTCAGGCGCAAAGGGCTTCTTCCGAAGCCTGTTTACCTCTATTTCGATACACAGGAAGAGGGTAAGTGCCTGGGCAACTACCGGATTGACCCTAACCTCTCAGGTCTTCCATTTTTAAATTCTGCGGCAGCAGTGCCAGTCGAACCTGCTCCGATTTAGCCGCTGGAAGTTTCTCAAACAGGTAATTCAGATAGGCCCAGGGTTCCAGACTGTTTGCCTTTGCAGATTCCACCAGGGTATACATCGTGGCACTGGCATCTGCTCTTCGCGGACTTCCAGAGAAGAGGGAAGTTCTTGCGCCCTATGACAAAAGGTCGGATGGCCGACTGGCCAAAGGGATGCTCTCGCGAACCCGGATATACCGGCTTCTCAAAGGCTATCGCAATCTGCCGGCTACGAATCTCGATGCCATTGCATTGACCATGATACGGGTTGCGCAGCTGGTCATAGACTTGCCTGAGGTGGTTGAACTCGATATCAATCCACTGCTGGCGGATGAATACGGCGTGGTGGCGCTCGATGCCCGAATCAAGGTATGCAAAGCCTCTGGAAAAGCAACGGCCCGCTTAGCCATTCGGCCCTACCCAAAGGAGTTGGAAGAAGATATTCCCCTGGGTGACGGCCGGACACTCCTGCTGCGGCCCATCCTGCCGGAAGACGAACCCTCGCTTCAGGCCGCCTTTGCCAAGCTCACACCGGAAGAGGTCCGTCTGCGCTTCTTCATCCCAATGAGCACCCCTTCCCATGTCACAGCCGCACGGTTTACCCAAATTGACTATGACCATGAGATGGCCCTGATCCTCGCCGAACCTGGCATACCCGGAAAAATGGAGATATTCGGGGTGGTGAGGATCATCGCGGATCCAGATAATCAGCGTGCGGAGTATGCCATCGTTGTGCGTCACGACATGACGGGCTTGGGGCTCGGTATCCTCCTGATGCGGCGGATTATCGATTATGCCAGTGAGCGGGGTAATTACGCCACCAACAATGTAGCAAAAAACCATGTAAACTGGGGTATCCGCATCCGCAGAGAGTGTTTGAGCGGATTTTATCGGAAGTCTCCTGAGGCCCATATCAGCCTGTTTCTTGACATGGATCCCATACCCTCACAACGCAGGAAGCGTTAGTCATGAACAAGCCTCGCCAGCGATCATTGCGCGTCCGGGTCACCTCACATTTAATATCAGCATTACACACAAGCCAAATGCCCTATATCGAAGTCGAGCCGCAAAAAGACAAAAGGGGGCAGCAATGAACAAGGATGGTATTTTTGCGCTCTACGCACGTGTTTCATCTGATAAACAAGCAAAAGATAAAACCATTGACAGCCAGATCGCCGCCCTTAAAGAAAAAATCACAGCTGACGGTGGCACGCTGATTGAAGACATGATGTTCATTGATGCTGGCGTTAGCGGCGCAACGTTAGCCCGACCAGAACTCGAACGATTGCGTGACAGCGCAGCCATCGGCGCTGTTGATCGCGTCTACTTTCTGTCACCAGATCGGTTGGCTCGAAAGTATGCTCACAAGGCCTTACTGCTGGAGGAGTTCTCATCTGTGGGTGTTACCGTTCACTTCCTAAACCATGCGGTCGGCACGACGCCTGAAGAAGAGCTGCTGTTACAGATGCAGGGCATGATCGCAGAGTACGAACGCGCAAAAATCATCGAGCGTCACCGTCGGGGAAAACTGCATCGAGCGAAAGGCGGTAGCGTCAACGTGCTGTCAACGGCCCCCTATGGATATACCTATATCCGCAAGCAACTCAATGGTGAACCGGCACAGTACATCGTCAATCTACAGCAGGCCAAAACCGTACGACAGGTATTTCACTGGATAGGGGTTGAGCGGTTAAGTATCGGTGAAGTGTGTAGACGTCTCTCAGTGGCTGAGATTCCGACACAGACGGGCAAAACAGCCTGGGATCGCAGTGTGATTTGGGGGGTGTTGCAAAATCCCGCTTATATGGGTAAGGCAGCGTTCGGTAAAACGAAAGTGGGTAAGCTCAAGCCGCGTGTTCGCCCGCAAAAACATAGTGCGGATACACCGAAGAAACCGTACTCCACGCAGAGAACTGATCGAGATACCTGGATCGAAATCCCGGTACCGCCACTCGTTAGCGATGAGCTTTTCCAGGCTGTGCAACACCAGTTGGATGAAAATCGGAAACGGGCTCGCATCGGAAGTCGAGGCGCCTGTTATCTGCTGCAAGGACTCACCGTATGCGGGCACTGTCACTATGCCTACTATGGCAAGAAAATCAGTCCTTCAACCGCGAAGGGTAAACGTCAATATGCATATTATCGCTGCATTGGTACTGATGCCTATCGCTTTGGTGGTGAGCGTATTTGTGATAACAAGCAATTGCGTACAGAGAGATTGGATGATGTGGTTTGGGCACAGGTGCTCAATGCGATTAAGCATCCCCAGCGACTAAAAAAAGAATACGAAAATCGACTCAACACAATGGAAGGCGATGCCCGGGATTTATTCGACACTACAGCATTGACAAAACAGAAAGCGCTATTGGAAAAAGGCAAATCTCGTCTGATCGATAGCTATGCCAGCAGTATTATCGATAAAGACGAATTCGAGCCAAAAATTAAAACCCTAAAAACAAAGCTCGCACAGATCGATGAACAAATTGAACAAAGCATTAAAACTGAAGGCGCGCAACACGAACTGTTCTTGGTGATTAACCGACTTGAGGAATTTGCCAAAAAAGTGGATGTTACGCTTGACGCTGTGGATTTTAACACTAAACGCGAGATCATCAGAGCGCTTGTCAAACGCGTGGAGATTTACAAGGATGAAGTCGTCGTTGTATTCCGGATAGATCCAGAAGCGCCTGCAAATGATGCAACCAGCTGTACATCACCGTCAGAAACGGGAGGTTCAATTATGCACAGTTGTAACCGGCGTATAGAGAGATCTATGGGGATGTGCTGAGAGACAACACGACCATGCGGAAGTTATGTCGCGTTTTTGGGTTTTCTGAGACATTCAAGCCCGATGAACCGGGCATTGTCAGGGTAACGTTGAGCTTGTTAGGGAAGTAGGAAGCACATGTGGTGTAATCAGATAGTCCGGAAGGAATCTCTGATTACTGAAAACGCCATTGCGGCAGCCGGAGAATAATCCCGTTCTGGGCGTTGACGCGGGTTATGCGGGAAATATCCGCATCCGGTGGGATGGGAATCTGCTGGAAGATGCTACCCTGGTGCATGGCAAAGCCGTACAGACTCCCGGTGTTGCCGTAGGTTGTCTGTTCCTGGTCTGCTGTACGTATGAGCAGATGACGGCCCCAGGGGGTGATCTGAACCTTGTTCGGGTCGATCCCCATGAGGCGGATTCTCAGGATGTACCCCCCCTGATCGATTCCGCGATCTATCTGCATGCCAAATGAAGAGGTGAAGTGCTGGAAGCCAGGGAAGCTCTGATACGTATTGTGTCCGTAGAAGGGCTGCGAATGTGCAGTAAGCGCGAGACATGACAAGATAAAAACCAACATTCCCCGCTGCAGGATACTCATTACCTTACTCCATATTTAAACTTCACTTATTGGATTATAGTGCTTTTCCGGGTTCTTAAGGGCGCTAGGAGTTTCACACCACCGGTCTTGCTACGCTTTGATATAAGCCGGCATCAGCGAAAACGGCCCCGACACCATGCTGCAGTACAGGGCATTGAGTTCCTTATCTCATAAGGCGAAATCTATGCTGGCCTTGCGTACCGA
The DNA here is from genome assembly GCA_963797085.1 of uncultured Gammaproteobacteria bacterium. Lineage (GTDB taxonomy): Bacteria > Pseudomonadota > Gammaproteobacteria > Chromatiales > Chromatiaceae > JASJBU01. Next base: position 97,143 of record CAWCOA010000013.1, on the reverse strand, counting down.
CAGCGTAAAACATTTCAAGGGGGTTTGGGGTTAGAATGGGACTGCGTGTGGTAAAAGGCAGCACTCAGGACTATTCCTTCGGGGGAGAACAATAATGGCAACAAGCCACTCAATGCAACGGATCGCTATATTCATCCTGTTGATCGCTGCCATCGCGGGTGGCTGGTGGCTGATGCAGTATTTTCAGCAACCCGATCTTACCGAAGGCTTTGCCTCCGGTAACGGGCGCATCGAGGCGACGGAGGTGGATATCGCCAGCAAATTGCCCGGGCGTCTTATTGAAGTATCTGCACGGGAAGGGGATTGGGTGGAGGCGGGCCAGACCCTGGCGCGTATGGATACCAGTCAGCTTGAAGCCCAGCTACGGGAGGCGGAAGCACAGCTGAAACAGGCAGAGCAGAGCAAGATCCACGCCGAGGCGCTGGTCATCCAGCGCGAGAGCGAGAGCCGCTTTGCCGCCAAGGAGCTCAAGCGCTCTCAGGATCTGGTGAAACGGGCGCTCGTCTCCCAGGAAAAGGCCGATCAGGACCTGACCGCCAAGCAGAAAGCGGATGCCGCACTCAAGGCAGCCCGTGTGCAGGTGCAGGAAACCGACTCCGCCATCGAGGCTGCGATCGCCAGGACCGAGCGGATCAAGGCCGATATCGATGACAGCATCCTCAAAGCCATGGTCAATGGCAGGGTGCTGTATCGTCTCGCTGAGCCCGGTGAGGTGCTGGGCGCCGGGGGCAAGGTCATGACCTTGTTGGAGTTGACCGATGTCTACATGACCATCTATCTGCCCACGACCCAGGTGGGCCGGGTAAATCTAGGCTCGGAGGCACACATCCTGCTCGATGCCATACCGGATGTCGTGATCCCGGCTAAGGTCTCCTTTGTCGCGCCGGAGGCTCAGTTCACACCCAAGTCGGTGGAAACCCGCACCGAGCGCGAGAAGCTGATGTTTCGCGTCAAGCTGAAGATCGATCCGGAGCTGCTCAAGGCGCATATTGAAAAGGTAAAGACCGGCCTGCCCGGCGTCGGCTGGGTTCGCCTCGATGTAAATGCCGAGTGGCCGCCAGAGTTGCGGGTCGATCCAGAAAAGCTGCGCCCTTAGCTTGGATAAGTTCATGACGAGCATAGCGCATATCGCCGGACTCACGCATCGATATGGTAAAACCCTCGCTGTGGATGATGTCAGCCTGGAGGTTCCAGCTGGTTGTATGGCAGGTTTCATCGGTCCGGATGGGGTCGGCAAATCCAGCCTGCTGGCGCTGATTGCCGGGGTGCGCAAGCTCCAGACCGGCAGCGTGCGGGTGCTGGACGGCGATATGCGCAGTTCCCGCCATCGCGCCCAGGTCTGTTCGCGCATCGCCTACATGCCGCAAGGCCTGGGCAAGAACCTCTATATGACCCTATCGGTGTTTGAGAACGTGGATTTCTTTGCCCGGCTGTTTGGCCAGCAGCGGGAGGAACGCCAACGGCGCATCACCGAGTTACTGGAAAGTACCGGCCTGGCCCCCTTTCGTGATCGACCGGCGGGAAAGCTCTCTGGCGGCATGAAACAGAAACTGGGCCTTTGCTGCGCCTTGATCCACGACCCGGATCTGTTGATCCTGGATGAACCCACAACCGGCGTCGATCCTCTTTCCCGGCGTCAGTTCTGGCGCTTGATCGATCGCATCAGTGCGCGACGTACAGGTATGAGCGTGATGGTCGCCACTGCTTATATGGAAGAGGCGGAAGGCTTCGACTGGCTGGTGGCGATGGATGCAGGCCGGGTGCTGGCCACCGGCACTCCCCAGGAATTATTGCAGCGCACCGGCACCGACAATCTCGACGCCGCCTTTATCGAGCTGTTACCGGAACAGAAACGCCGGGGCCATAAGACCCTGGTGGTGCCGCCTCGGTCGTCCCGTGGTGAAGGCCCGCCCGCGATCAAGGCTGAAGGGCTGACCATGCGTTTCGGTGATTTCACCGCCGTAGACAAGGTCAGTTTCGAGATCGAGCGGGGTGAAATATTCGGTTTTCTCGGCTCCAACGGATGCGGTAAGACCACTACCATGAAAATGCTCACCGGCCTGTTGCCGCCTAGCGAGGGACAGGCCTGGCTGTTTGGACAGCGCGCCAAGGCACATGATCTGGCAACCCGCGAGCGGGTCGGTTTCATGACCCAGGCCTTTTCCCTCTACGCCGAACTCACTGTGCGCCAGAACCTGGTATTGCACGCGCAGTTATTTCATCTGCCTGCGGAACAGATACCTGCACGCGTCAAGGCGATGATGGAACGCTTCAATCTCACCGACTATATGGACGAACTCGCTGAACGGTTGCCCCTGGGCATTCGCCAACGCCTGTCACTGGCCGTGGCGGTGATCCACCAACCCGAGATGCTGATCCTGGATGAACCCACCTCCGGTGTGGATCCGGTGGCACGGGACGGTTTCTGGGAATTGCTGATCGATCTGTCCCGCAACGACGGCGTCACCATCTTTGTCTCCACCCATTTTATGAATGAGGGCGAACGTTGTGATCGCATCTCGCTGATGCACGCTGGTAAAGTCCTGGCCAGCGACACGCCTCAGTCCCTGGTCGAAAAACGGGGTCAGGCCACCCTGGAAGAAGCCTTCATTGACTATCTGGAAGCGGCGACCGGAGAGACAGAAGACGCCGAGGCAACAAACCCCCCGAGCCCATCGACACCGTCTGAACGCCGGCGCAGCGGCGCCTTCAGCCCATTGCGTCTGTTCGCTTACGCGCACCGGGAATTATTGGAAATCATACGAGATCCCATACGCCTTACCTTTGCGCTGCTGGGCTCGGTGATTCTGATGTTCATCATGGGTTACGGTATCAACCTGGATATTGAAGACCTCAAGTTTGCGGTGCTGGACCGGGATCAGACGCCCGAGAGTCGCGACTATATCGAGAATATGTCCGGTTCGCGCTATTTCATCGAACAGCCGCCCATCAGCAGTCCGGCGGAACTCGATCAACGCATGGCCAGTGGCGAGCTGAGCCTCGCGTTGGAGATTCCACCCGAGTTCGGCAAGGACCTCAAGCGCGGGCGTATGGCGCAGGTCGGCGTCTGGGTGGATGGCGCCATGCCGTTTCGCGCCGAGACCGTACGCGGTTATGTCGAAGGCATGAACTACGCTTATCTCGGCCAACTGGCGCGGCGCACCCTGGGAGAGGCACCGGTACTGACGGTGGCCGATCTCGAACTGCGCTATCGCTACAACCAGGACTTCAAGAGTCTTTACGCCATGGTGCCGGCGGTCATGCCGCTGCTGCTGGTGTTTATTCCGGCGATCCTGATGGCCCTGGGCGTGGTGCGCGAAAAGGAACTGGGCTCGATCACCAATCTGTATGCCACCCCGGTGACCCGCCTGGAGTTTCTGATCGGTAAACAACTCCCCTATATCGGCGTCAGCATGATCAGTTTTTTTGGCCTCACTGCGCTGGCGGTGTATGTGTTTGACGTGCCCCTCAAAGGGAGCTTGCTGACCCTGAGCCTCGCGGCACTGATCTTTGTCACCGCCACCACCGGAATAGGCCTGCTGATGTCGTCGTTCACCAAGACGCAGATCGCCGCACTCGCCGCCACCGCGATTGTGACCCTGCTGGCGACCGTCAGCTTTTGCGGCCTGACCAGTCCTGTATCCTCGCTCGAAGGCCCAGGGGCCGTGATCGGGACCCTGTTCCCCGCCACCTACTTTCTGAATATCAGCCGCGGCATCTTTACCAAGGCGCTGGAATTCAAAGATCTCACTATGGATATCCTCTGCCTGTTTGCCTTCGTGCCTGTGTTAACCCTGTTCAGTGTGATCTTTCTGAACAAGCAGGAGCAGTAATCATGAAGCACCTGCTGAACATCTATCGTCTGGGTATCAAGGAACTGCGCAGCCTGTGGCATGACAAGGTGTTGCTCATCGTTATCATCTGGGCATTCAGCGGCGGTATTTATGCGGTGGCAACCGCTACCTCCCAAGAACTACACAACGCCCCCATCGCCTTTGTCGATGAAGATCGGTCGGGGTTGTCAAAACGCATCATCGATGCCTTCTACGGGCCCTATTTCAAGACGCCGGAGTTAATCACGGTTAACGAGATAGACCCGGGTCTGGATACGGGTAGTTACACCTTTATATTAGATATCCCGCCGGATTTTGAACGCGACCTGCTGGCGGGCAGGCAGCCGGAGATTCAGGTCAACATCGACGCCACCCGCATGACCCAGGCCTTCATCGGCGCCAGTTATATTCAAAACATCATCTATGGCGAACTCACCGAATTTGTACAGGGTTCCCGCACAGCAACCGCGTTGCCTATCGAGCTCGCAACGCGCGTGAAGTTCAATCCCAACCTGACCAGCGCCTGGTTCGGCAGTGTGATGGAGATCATCAACAACATCACTCTGCTATCCATCATCCTGACCGGCGCGGCGCTGCTGCGTGAGCGCGAGCACGGCACCCTCGAGCACTTGCTGGTGATGCCGCTTGGTGCGGCGGAAATCATGCTGGCCAAGGTCTGGTCCATGGGGCTGGTGGTGCTGCTGGCGGCTGGGCTTTCCCTGTACTTGGTGGTGCAGGGCTTGCTGAGGGTGCCCATTGCCGGCTCGATTCCCTTGTTCATGTTCGGCGCCCTGTTGCACCTGTTCGCCACCACCTCCATGGGCATCTTCATGGGTACGGTATCGCGTAACATGCCGCAACTGGGTTTGCTGATGATCCTCATCATTCTGCCGCTGCAGATGCTTTCCGGCGGCATCACCCCGCGGGAGAGCATGCCGGAGATCGTGCAGAATATTATGTTGGCTGCGCCCACCACGCATTTTGTCAGTTTTGCCCAGGCGATTTTATACAGGGGTGCCGGCTTCGATGTGGTATGGCCGCAGTTTCTTGCCATCATCGCGATCGGTACAGTGTTCTTTCTCGCCGCGCTGGCGCGCTTCCGTAAGAGCATTACTCAGACAGAGAGTTGAAAGAGAACAGTGAGCCAATGACTCAACCGGCTTGCGGACATATAGATACAGGTAATCACTCCCAGTCACCAACCTGATAGGAGACATTCAACGACAGGAGTAAGAATCGGTGGTATCGCGTCGACTGACACGGAGTGGGCTACACTCGCTGATATGGCACGTCGTGCTACTGAATCGGGCGGTTGTAGGAAACGGTTTGGTGGACTACTTAAATATTACCATCGGGAAACTGCATGAGCATTTTGACCAGACGGGTACATTGACTGTTCATGCAAATAGTCAATGTATCCCGATATAAGTCATCATCTCTCTGGGATGCCGAAGCAGTTTTCAGCGCTTATCATAGTGAAGATCTGGGTCGTTGCTGAGGCCATATGCATCATACAGTAACTCCAATGCTTCTCTGAATAACCGTGCCGTAGAAACTACTTAGCCATCTCCATGATACCGAGTAACTCGTCACCCGACGCAGGCTCCGTGTGGCAAATGTCTTTGGTAAATTTCTTCAAATCTGTTAGCCGAAAACAAACGCGTGGTTGTTGAGCACATCATCAACGGTCTCAAAGATGTAGTCTGGAAAAAGACCCGACGCATCAAGACTGCGTGGATCGACCTTTCCCGCGTGGCCATTGATCCAGATAGCAGCCTTGACCTCATGCGTGCCGTTGAGAATGTTTTCCTGACTCACATGCGTCCTTGGAAATTCATACTTGGGAAAGTATGCAACCAACTTCTCAAGCATTTGCCGCTGTGTCACTAAGTTGCGCTTCAGATGAACATACTGATTCTCACACGCGGGGTCGAATGCGGCCCGTATGGTGAGGGCCGCGAGGTCCTTGCGTGAATGAGTATAGTAGGGCACGTCAACGTCATCACCAAAGGTTGTGATTTTGTCGTACTCCCGAAGGTTGGGTAAGAAGAAGTCAAAAATGCCTCCATTGAAAATGATCGAAAAGGGCATGCCGCTTTCTCTAAGTGCTTTTTGGAACCTCTGCTTCTCGTCGAAAAGAGCCCCTGTCCCGGGTGGTAATCGGAGCGTATCGAGACCAAATTCGTTAGGCAGAAAACGTTTGACATCGGCCGCCAAAGCCGCCTCCAGAATTCTGTATTCCACTTGCCCGTAGATGCCGGCTTCTCCCATCGCACAAATCACCACTTCACTTCCCGCGAGTACAGATTGCATCCACGTTGCGTCGCCAGGTTCCCCAAAATGTAGCGTGGCGCCGAGACTCTTAAATCGCTCAAGGATTGCTGCGTTCTTTGGTGTTTGCTCGGGATACAACGCGACAGCTATGCCCTTGTGTCAATGCCTCTTCTGCAATGGGGCGTCCGATCAGCCCCGTAGCTCCGATGATTGTTATATTACTCATTCCATAAATCCCAACGCTTAGTTAAGCGCTATCGAGTCGCTAAAAAATAATCCGAGAATTCGGGCGGATTTTCTCTTGTTTTATTGCCACGTTGAGATGCCCGCTTAAACGGTTTGTGTGTGCCCGGCATGGGCATGAATTTATGGGGTGAAAGTCCCTTGCACATAATCTGGAAAGAGGATGTATTGAAACCTTTATTAGTCGAAAGCTCAAAATACTCTTGCAGCTTCTCGATGGTAGTATTTGAGAGGTTAGCCATAGCGCCCGCTATACGATCATAGCCCCAACAAGCGCCTTATGACCGAGGCGGCGAGTGATTTCAGCGAGAGTCACCCGCTTCGCGTCAGTGAGCCGCAACCGGGTCTTGATCTGAACTTTGAGGATCCGATTTTCAGCGTCGAGAAACTCTTTACGAAAAGGAGTTCATGATCCATTGTTCCAGTAATGTAGGCCAGAATTAGCATCTAATCCATAGTAATAACCACCGCCGACTCGAACAAATCAGCAGCTTGTAAGCCTAGATTGAGACAAGACACAAAGACATTGTGCACTGACTATCAATGACAAGATATTGTTATATCAATATGGATGAGTTTTTTGACCACAGGGGCAGTCATCAGTGTTAAGGGTAAGAGTGTTGATATCATTTATTTTGATGTATTCATAATGAATTTCCTTTAATTTTGTTATGCCTAAACATATAAAAATGTTGAATGCGATCTATAAATAAAAAGAATGAGGTTTATGGTAAATAACGGAAATTTGTGTTCGTAGGAAGGGCGGAAGGTAACGTTTCTTTACAACTTCCACCCTTTTAGGCCTTACACCTATACGTAAATAGCAGAGCTACTTGATGATGCTTCCATTTAGATAAATATTTGATTCCATTTCAGTTTCATTTTGAACACCTTCGCCAGCAAAACAGGTGCGAAGAGATTGCCTGGCGAACTTATTTACCGCTTCTTTTGCTGCTTCACTTTTTACGATAACTCTTGTTATGACATCATCAAGATGACCTGTCATTGCTGGTGTCATAAAATTATCCTGCTGATAATTAAATTGGTGTTCAACTCGGAAATCATCGATATTGACACCCTGCTTTTGGAAATACATCTGGTTTGGCGTCAGTTGACTCATTAAGCAAAAAGAAGTACCTACGGTAAAATAATCCCACGACGAAGGTGCTTTATCTAAGCCTTCATATCCACGACTATCATCAGAGTAAAGTTCCCATGTAGCATAGTTTTGGGTTAAAGATTTCGCTCTGATTTTATGTAGATAAGGTCTTTTGGAATCATGTGCAGATTCTGCAATACCTATTTCTGTAAATATCATTGGATTAGGAAAATTGTGCATATCTACAGCAAGGTCTTTTTCAACTTCCATTGTTTGCAACTTCAAATCAGGCGTTACATTGGTAAGCGTAAAACCATTGTCTATAGAAATGGGTGATTCAACTTTACCACTACGAGGTTGTTGCCCGGCCCAACTGTCGCCATTAATGATTATTGCTGCATCAATGGCGGTTTTATTAGCTAAACTCTCACCAACAGCCCACGCTTTAAGCGCTAGTTGTTTTAATTCTTTTATCTTTTCAGATGATTCATTACTTTTAATGAGAATATTAGAAACAACTTTATCCGTATAGCCAGCCCAGTTTTTTGTCATAGGGTCAGACCACCTGAAAAATATTTTTGATTCTATTTTTACATCTTCAACGTCTAGATCCAATATCTGTATAGCTCTTTCAACTTGAGTCAATAAACTTGAAGAAATTCCAGCCATATAATAGGTCAAAGGATTTGGGGCTGTCTGATTATGTGCCGCACCACCTTCATCACTTACAAGTTCCCATGCGCTAGATTGTTCAACGCCTACAGCTTTCACTACACCTTTTTTAAGAAAAGGGGCTTCCTTGTTTAATATCCTTTGAGTAGACGTAACAATATTTTCAGAAATAGCACCATTTACAGGTATTGCTTTTGTAGGGGTAAATGTTGTTGGACGCGTATAGTCACTTAGTCTGGATTCAACTTGATAAACTTTTGAGTCCTGGTCTACATCATCTTGTGCATAGACTGCACTCCCTGAAATAAGAAGAGTAGTTAGTATCGGTAGTGTACGTAATTTAGTTTTCATCATTTTTTCCTTCGATTTGTATTATGCTGAATTGGTGTGTGTCAATCGGTGGTCGTTATCGCATCTCAAATAATTCCTGGTGAAAGTCTTTCGCGCCTATCCCCAAACCTGCAAAACCTTTTTTTATCGATTCTCCGAATTTGTATGGGCCACAAAACCAGACATCCGCTTTTTTCCATTCTGGAACTAAACGGGTAATCAAGTTTGTATCCACAAAGCCATCTGTCTTTGGCGATATCAGGTGTAAATTAATATTCGCCAGCTCCGCTCTCTTTTTAACAGTCTCCAAAAAATGCTTATCAGGCATGGCGGTGCTGTAGAACAGGTCGATCTGATTATGCTGAGATGAATCAGCCAGAGCCTCCATGCGGGAAATGAAAGGTGTGATACCGATACCACCTGCCACCCAGATCTGATTTTCTTTGCCGTTGTGAAAATCAAATCTTCCATAGGGTCCTTCCACCTGAAGGCTGTCACCTGTTTTTAACGTATCCGGTAGTTGTCGCGTATAGTCGCCCAGCCCCTTAATCATGAAAACCAGTCGACCATCCTTGTGCCAAGACGAGGTAATCGTAAACGGGTGTGGGCCTTCATTATCATTGAAATTCAGGAATACAAATTGACCTGCATTATGTCCGGGCCAACGACCTTTTAGATTCAGTGTGACCTCAAGCACTTTATTATCCTGGTGGAACTCCAGGTTATCGATTTCAGCCTGAACGCGACGACGAAACCCAATCTTACGTGTCAGTGAAAATAGCGCGCCAATGACACCACCGGACATCAACACAAGCATCACCGGACCAACGATTTCATCCCAGTACGACGTTTTCATCAGGACAATGCCGTGAGAGACCAGCAGTAGGTAAGCAATAGCGATAAAACGATGGGTTTTGAAAAAGTATTTGTAAGGAAACCACTTTATCAATGCCAGTACCATCAGGATCAGCGCGCCATAAAAGGCCCATTCGCCGATTCCTTCAGCGAGCCCACGTTGTTGCTGGAAGAAATGCAGGATAGCCAGACTCTCTTCGGGTGGCCTCTGACGTTCTGGACTGGCCATTAAGCCTAGGCCTACCATCCATTTGGGGACATTAGCCATTAAGTAATGGAGGATAGAAAAAACCAGTCCGGTAATACCGAGCCATTTGTGCAGGCGGTAGGACTTATCCAATCCACCCAGCCAGTTTTCAAACATGGCCGGACGAATAGCCAGAATCATTGCAATACTCATGACGCCGATGCCGATAATACCTGTGTAATTCATTATCGCATTGCGTAATGTAAAGAAATTATAGTCGTTGGCAAAAATCGGATCGGCGATTAACCATAGTGTGGTTAAGCCGATGATCAAGGCCAGGTAACTTTGTTTGATATGTTTCATGTATACTCTCCCGGCTAGTATGATTTTAAGAGTGTCTTTTCCACAGCACACTCAGGTTTTCCTTATATGCCATACGAATAAGATGCTCTGTCACTACTTTCTCTGCACTATCAATTTCAGCCAAGTCTTTCACCTCTATCTGCAGATGCATTTGTTCTTCATCGACATTGATACGATTAGGTCCAAAGGGGAATTCGATTCTTCCCTGTGAATCGGACATGGTGGTGGGCACCTTGCGTGCAAAATGACGGCAAAGTTTCTTTAAGTAGAGTTCACCAAATTCGGTTTTCACTATTGCTTCAGTCATCATGTTGTATAGTTATTTAACCTCAAGTTGATTGATCATCTAAGACTAGTAGACATCATTTCAAAATTCGAAAAAACAGTGATATAGTCATAATATCTATGAAAGAATTCGATTTCTTATCACTTGACGGTCGAAGCCTTCGCACCTTCCTGACTGTTCTTGAGGAACTGTCCGTAACCGGGGCGGCAGTTCGCCTGGGCGTTACACAATCGGCTGTTAGCCATATATTGGACAAGTTGCGGTTAGTACTTGGCGATCCGTTGTTCGTACGGTCGGGTAGGGGTATTGTGCCGACAGACAGGGCCATTGCTTTACGAGATCCTGTCCGTGCAGTTCTGGATGAACTGAAAGGACTCACCAATGAACGGGTGTTTGATCCGACAATAGGTGAATTAGACTACGTCATCGCGGCAAATGATTATCAACGGGATTTGATATTCCCCAATTTATTACAAGCTCTTGCTAAAGAGAATGTCACAATTTTTACACACTTCATTCCAGCCGGCCTTCCTGCTGCAGAAATGCTCCGTCAGGATCGTTGTCAATATCTTGTGACACCCTTTCCACCAGAAGGACCTGACATATATCAAGTTCGTTTGTTTGAAGATCGATTGGTATGTTTCTATGATAAAACGATGAGGAAGCCACCGAAGACTTTAAAAGAGTTTCTGGAATGCGATTTTATCGATGTAAGATTTGAGGATAACCAGTCAACAACGAATGCTTTAAGCCCCTCTATTAGAGAAAAGCTCAAGAAAGCCAAAGTGGCTGTACCAAATTTTAATGCTGTTTATTTATTTTTGAAAAACAGCAGAATGATCTCCGTAGAACTTAGCTTGATGGCCAAGCTTGGTTACCAGGATCTGCAGTATGCAGAGCTTCCTTTCAATAGCCGGCCTATTTCTATGTATTTGGTTTGGCATCGACGAAATCATACTGATCCTGCACACCGCTGGTTCAGGGAAAATATCCAGAAAATTATTCACTGCTGTCCCATTAACGGTTGAAGAAGAAGGCCTGATTCCCCGCTGATTTGGTACAATGAGTTTGCTAATAACTTGTTGAACCAAAAAGGAGAATCAGGCCATGGCTCATTGTAATACGATCTTCTCCCAGTTACTAAAATACGTATCGAGACATGAATTCGAGACGCTGGCCAAGCAGCACCATATCGGTCGTTCGTTTCGTACGGCTTCTCGATGGTCACAGTTTGTGACACTGGCCATGGCGCAACTGGCGGGCCGAAACAGCTTACGGGATATCGTGGAGAATCTCTCCTCACAAGCGCATCGTTTGTATCACCTGGGCAGTGTAAAACTCTCACGCTCCAGCCTGTCACGCATCAACAAAGACAAACCTTATGCCCTGTATGAGGCCCTGTTTGGAAAACTCTTGAGTCGCTTACCAGGTGAGAAACGCGAAGGTGCTAACCACGATAAGAGTGACAGCTAAAGTGAGTTTCTTCTATTTAGACATAGTTTTCCTCTATGTAAGCCGCTCGAAATGCGGTTCATTGACGATCCTCGGATAGTCCGGGGCAACGCAGTTCTGTCCGGCATTGATGAACTTGCACCAGGCAATCCGCTTCGCTGCGACTTGCAGATCGGTGTCGTCATTGACGATGCATGGACTCTTGCCACCAAGTTCCAACGTAAACGGCGTAAAATGTTTGGCCGCCGCACCCATCACGATCTTGCCCACGCGGGGACTGCCGGTGAAAAAGATGTGGTCGAAGCGCTGTTCCAGCAGCTCGCTCGCCACATCAACGCCCTCAATGACGTGGACGGCATCCGAGTTCATATACTCTGCCACAACCTTCGCGAGCAAGGCCGAGGTATTCGGCGTCAGCTCTGACGGTTTGAGGATTGCACAGTTGCCAGCCGCAATAGCCCCGATTAATGGCAGAACGACCACATCGAAGAAATAATCCCACGGCCCTATGATCAACACGACACCCAGCGGCTCGTGAATGATCTCACTGTGGCCGGGCTGGTTCGACATCGGCGTTGATACATTTTGCGGCTTCATCCAGGTTTTTAAAGTACTTCAAGAAATGGCCGATCTCGGTGAGGTTACCGCTGGTCTCGGTGAGGAATGACTCGAAGCTGGATTTCCCGAGATCGGCTTCCAGGGCGGCAAAGATGGCCTCCTCTTGCTCGACCATCATCTTTTTCAGAGACTTAAGCTGATCAATGCGCCACTCGTAGGGACGTGTCTTGTGGCTTTCGAAGGTTGCGTGCAAATGGGTGACAACTTCCGGGATTTTGCGGTTGCTCATGAGCTAGATCTCGATAGCAGGGTGATACGTTATCCCTAATTCACTTGTTTTAAAGCAGCTTCGCTCCAGGGACTCTGGGACAACTCAACCCAGCCCTCATCCGGTTGAGGGACCTCTACTTCGTTCCGGGGATTGTCGATATGAGTTAGCCAGCTGCCATCGGGTTGTTGGCGCATCACCTCGCAACCTCTGCCCCGGAATTCGACCGGGCTACAGTCTGGTGCGACCGCTTTGAAGTACCATTTGGAGCTGGTCAGAGCCAGGCCATCGCGCACCATGCACAGGGTCGGTTCCATGTACCATCGGTGATCTTGAGATTGGAGTCGAGCAAAGGCTTCTCGGATAGCCGGCAAGCCTCTGATGGGCGCTTCGCCAGGTCCGGGCATCCACACCGCGTCCTACTCATACAGGCCAACCAGGTCGTAGAGATCGTTGGCGAGAAATTCTCTAACCAAGCGTTCATGAATCTCTGTCGGCGTGCGGGCAGGTCCTAACATTGCATGCTCCTATTGCACTATGGAAAGATTAGTGATCCCTTACCCATGCGGCAATGATTTTTGTCAAAATTGCATGTAACCGAGATGTGGAGACATCCATAATAGCCGAAGGGCAACATGGTTTGACCTACCTTGAAAAAAGCAGCCCGGTTCGACCGAGTGCCCATAAAAGACAGGGACCCACAGCGTTGCACTGAGGCTACTACTTTTTACACGTGTTAGTTTTACGCAGGCGATATTATGCCGGGGCCCAGTCTTTGATGTGGTCTCGCCAGAGTTTCTCGCTATCATTGTGATTGGTGCAGTATTCTTTCACGCCGCGGTGACTTGAGCATTACCCAGGTACAGACTAGAGAGGGGCAGTGTGTCGATGTTATGGTTGAACCAGTCCATAGGTCGTTATTTTCAGTCAAGGTGGGCAAGATGATGAGTATTTCAAGAAGTTTGATGAGTGCCTTGTGGTTGGCTGGATTGCTGTTGTGCCCGCTTACGGTTGTTGCCGATGAGGAGATCAGTGATGAGTTTCTCGCGGGCTATCTGACCTCTGTCCTGGAAAGGGAGTTTGACTGGGAGCGAGACAGCTACCGGCTGAAGGTGCATGATGGTGTCGCTACAGTCACCCTTCCAGAAGAAGATACCGACCGCCGTACTCAAATCGAATCCGCTCTGCCCGTTATTGAGGGCCTGCAGGGAGTGAACATCTTAATGAAGCAAGCCGCAGTAGTTGCAGAACAACCTGTGACGGCGCGACGTAAGCTTTACAGTTTTCTCGGTGTCACACCGGATACCACCCCCTTTCCAGTGGGCGATCTGTTCCTGCCCTTGCTGGCCGATCCCAAGCAGCCGCAGTTCTTCGTCAGTTACCGAAGTTATGAAACCTCGGTTGATACGCTCAATCTAGGCGCTGTAGGCTTCGGCGAGACCTTTGGTCTCTATCGACGGGATGGCAAGCGGCAAGGGGACGGGCTGCAGGTCAGCATCGCCGGTGGCTTGTTCGCACAATTCAACATGGATGCGCCTTCCAGTGACCTGATCAATGCGGACTATGTCATCGGCCTGCCGGTAACATACCGGCATGGCCCGCTATCCGCGCGGCTGCGTCTTTATCATCAGAGTTCCCACCTGGGGGACGAATTCCTGCTCAATGTCCAGCCGGAACGTATCAATCTCAGTTTCGAGTCGCTGGAACTCTTGTTTTCCTATGAGTGGCGCGGTCTGCGTGGCTATTTGGGTGGTGAGTACTTAATCGACCGTGATCCTTCCGATCTGGAGCCTGGCGGCCTCCACGGCGGCCTGGAATATCGGGGCAGGCGGCCACTGTTGTTCGGCGGACGCCTGGCAAGTGCCCTGGATCTGAAGAGCTGGGAGGAGCATGACTGGTCCGTGGATGCCAGTCTCAAGGTGGGGTTGGAGTTCGGAACCGCCCAACCCGGCCATCGGCGCCTGCGGCTCATGGCCGAGGCTTATGATGGTCATGCACCCCACGGCCAGTTCTATCAAGAAGAAATTTCTTACTTCGGACTGGGCGCCTATTTTGGTTTTTGATCACAGTGTAAAAACTCATCATGAAATGTCTTAGAACGCATAGACTGGTTTGTGTACATTCGCTTCTACTGCAGGTTGTGAGCGAAATCTACATGCATAAAAAATGAGCATCGCCCGCCGCCCGTACCTGTTGATTCTGGCTCTGCTGTTTTGTGCAGAGTGGATCCTCCTGGCTATCGATCCGCTCTACCGCAAGGACTGGGCGCTTGAGAATGCCTTGATCGTGTTGTTTGTTGTTGCACTCGTCGGTTCTTATAAGCAGCTACCCCTATCGCGTGTTTCGTACACCCTTATTTTCGTCTTTCTCTGTCTGCACGAGATCGGCGCCCATTACACCTATTCCGAGGTGCCTTACGATAGCTGGTTCCAGGCATTGACCGGCAAAACCTTTAACGAGCTTGTTGGCTGGGAGCGCAATAATTTCGATCGCATTATCCACTTTTTTTACGGTCTCCTGCTGGCCTACCCGGTGCGGGAGATCTTCCTTCGGGTGGCTAATGTGCGCGGCTTCTGGGGTTACTTTTTACCCTTGGACCTGACCATGTCCAGCTCCATGCTATATGAGCTAATCGAATGGGGCGCCGCGTCGTCGTTCGGTGGTGAACTGGGAATGGCCTACCTGGGCACCCAGGGCGATGTCTGGGACAGTCACAAAGATATGGCCCTGGCGAGCTTGGGGGCGTTAATGGCGATGGCATTCACTGCGCTATTGAACAGCTATCTGCAACGTGACTTCGCACTGGAGTGGATAGAAAGTCTGCGCGTCAAACACGCAGAACCCCTGGGTGAAGATGAGATTGTGCGACTATTGGAGAAACGGCAATAAATACCTATAAGCCATATTGGTATATGATCACTGCTGAAGTCTGTATTGTCTTATAGCCGGTGTTTTTGGGACGTTTGCATTTCCCACTCGCTTGGTTGATCGCTGCCACAGCGGTTCGGTCCAGGAGTTTATCGCCGGACGATTCCAGTATTCGAAGATTTGAAAATAGACCCCCACCGGAAATCGAGAAACCGATTTTCACATTGCCCACCAGGTTGAAATACCTCGAGGATGCCGGGACATATTTTTTCTTTTCAATTTCTTCTCTGATGGCGAGAAGATAGCGATGCAGGGCGGTTCTGGCGCTGTTGAGTGAATAAAAACCGCCTTTTTTTAACTGAGCATTTGGTGTGGGCTTGGTTTCGTCTGCCTCTTCGATAAGCTTTTTGATGGCTTCGAGCTCACCGGCTGTAAATTGACGGGCTGTGACGCTTTGTGCGTCCGGTATGAACTCGATGGGAATCTGAATTTCTCCTGCATTCGATGGCAGGGCGATCTCTTCCTGTATTTCAAAATTGCTCGGCTCCGTCTGTAGCAGGGCGAAATGAAAGACGAATGAGATAATCAATGAAACCAGCAGAATATTGTTAATGCCCTGATCTTCAGGGGTGTAGCCTTAATGTGATGTAACTAATTCGGTTTAATTATCAATTATATTTTTATAGACTTTCTAGAAATTACATTAAGAATGTGTACGCTAATGGCAGCCAAAATCAAATCGTAGACAGACGATACGCTAGTCCTTGAAATTACCCTATCACTCGATCGGTCCTTGCTGGAGGGATAGGGACGTATTGAGCAAGCCCTGAATGAAGCTGGCACCTTGGCCACCGGTGAGCTATTAAAGTGCTTTGATACCGACGGCAGTCGCCATCCAAATGGGCAGCACCAAACTGACGAGTAAAGGTCAGGTGGAAAAACCTTACCAGACGCCCTACGGTGAGACGCGAGTGAAACGCCATGTATACCAAAGCCCCCAGGGAGGCGCGACCTTATGTCCCTTGGAGCGCGATGCGCGGATCATTCAAGGCGGCACCCCGAAGCTGGCGAAGCTGCTGTCGCATAAATACTCGAAGCTCAGTGTCGATGAGGTGAAAACGGATCTGCAAAGCAACCACGGGCGGGCGCTGTCGCGCGGTTATATTCAGAAGGTCTCAGAGACGGTGGGTGCGCTGGCCAAGCAAAGAAGAACACTGGCACTATGCGACACCGGCCCTGGACGCGCCGGTAGCCACGGTCAGTATTGGCCTGGATGGCACCACCCTCTATCTCCGCGAACAAGGCTACCGAATCGCCATGGTCGGCACCTTGGCGCTCTAAGATAGTGCTGGCGAGCGATTGCATACGACCTATATTGGCACCTCACCCGAATATGGCAAGGCCAGCTTTCTGGAGCGCATGAGACAAGAAATCGCGCACACCAAGCAACTCTACCCCGATGCTTTGTTATCGGTCCTGGCCGATGGTGCGACGGATAACTGGTCATTTTTGAACCAGCATACCTCTATTCAAGTCACCGATTTCTGGCATGCGACCGAGTATCTTGCCCAAGCTGGAGAGATGATCTTCACTGCCAAGCGAGATAGCCTGCAAAAAAAGCAGTGGCTAGATGAACGCTGCCATAAACTCAAGCACCTCAAGGGGGCGGCGGGGCGGATACTCAAAGAGCTCAAAGATAAGTTAGCGGGGAAATTATCCACCAGCAACCGTGAGAAGCTGCAAAAGGCTGTCTCCTATTTCACCCATCAGAAAGCCAGGATGCGTTATTATTCGCTGGTTAAGCAGGCATTGCCGATCGGCTCGGGTGTCACCGAAGCAGCATGCAAAATGATTGTCAAACAACGCTTATGTCAATCGGGTATGAAATGGAATGAGAAAGGTGCATCTATCATCCTGAGTCTGCGAACACTGGAGCGGTCTAATCGCTGGGAGCAGTTTTGGCGGAAAAATCAATCAGTATGGCGTAGCATGCTGATTTATTACATTATGCTGTAGCTACACCCCCGGGCTGCTGACAATGGACCTTGCCAGCGCGGTATCAACTCACGCTTGTCGAGGTAGCCACTGCCGTATTGTTCATTGGATGCAAGTGTGTTCATGGTTTGTTCCTTAAGTCATGAATGTCAGCGTCAGGTCGGTAGAAATTCTTCGATGTCGAGCCGCTTTGTCATCGCGCCGAATTCCTGTAAGCGCTCATTCATCTTCGGCATAATCGATCCTCCTGATGGGATAACCTGACCACACATTAGCAGCGGGTCTGCCAAATTGCATTCCAGCTGTTTTTCATATTCACTAGCGCCGGTTTCCAAGGCGCGGTTGATGGAGTCCAGCAGGTCCTGATCGCGAAACGGTTTCTGGATAAAATCCTGGGCTCCCTAGCGCATGGCCTGCACCGCCATCGGGATGTCACCATGGCCGGTGATGAAGATGATCGGCAGCACTGCGTTACGCCTGGCCAGTTCGTCCTGCAGTTCGAGTCCACTCATACCAGGCATGCGGATATCCAGTACCAGACAGCCGGAACATATAGGTGTATAGCCAGCCAGAAATTCCTGGGCGGTGGCGTAGGTTTCTGCGCTGAGTCTGACTGAATCCACCAGATCGGCCGGTGAATCACGAACAGCCTGATCATTATCGACGATGAAGACGCTTGGATTAGTGTCAGTCATGGTCTTCTTTCAAGGTAATCGGCAGGGTGAAACGGAAGGTGATGCCCCGTTCAGGTTTGCGAGTGAACCAGAAACGCAAACCATGGGCAGCGATAATGGTGCGACTGATCGACAGACCCATGCCCATGCCGGACTCCTTGGTAATGAAAAAGGACTGAAAGAGCTTCGCTTCTGTCGCCTCGCTGATACCAGTTCCACAATCGGTGCCGGCCAGTTGCAAAAAGCGCTCGTCATGGCGTTTGGCACTGACTGTCAAGCCCCGATCTTGGACCGGCATCTGCGCCATGGCGTCAGCAGCATTGCAGAAAAGATTCAGCATCACCTGCTGGATCTTCACCGGGTTGCCTATGATCGGCGGCAGGTGTGCGCTTAAGTCAACTTTCGTACTGATATCCAGGATTCGGCCGTCCAGTTATGCAAACTCGATACACTGCTCCACCATAGCGCGGATATCCATGATTTCGCGATGATCAATCCACTGTTCGACGAGTTCTCGCATCCGCTGGATTACCTCACCCGTTCGTTGGGTCTGCTGTTCGATGACCTCGAGTGCGGCCCGAAGCTTGCCCAAATCCGGGTTGTCGCTGTCAATTCGGCGCCTGACGGCACCGCAACGGCTGACGATGGTAGAGAGTGGCTGATTGATTCCGTGGGCGATGCCGGCGGCCATCTCGCCCAGCATACTTAGCCGGTCGATATGTGCCTGCTGCCTACGCTGCTGCTCGGCCTCCCTTAATGCGCGTTTGCGCTCGGTGACATCGATAAAAGAACTAGAATGGCGTTTTATCCACTCCAGTCCACGCTAGTGACAACATTACCCAAAATCCTGGTTGTTCCGTCACGATGCAGGGCCTCGAATTCATACCGTTTGGGTGCCGCTTCGCCAATTTCACGCACCTGCTTATAGCCCAGGAGACGATCACGTTCGTGTGGCACCATAAAGTCCGCAATCGAATTCAAAGCCAGGATCTCGTCAGGCGAGTCATAACCAAGTATGTCCGCCATGGATTGATTTGCGAACAGCAGTCGCCAGTCGTAATGTACACAGATACCCTCAATGGGGCCATCAGATGTTTCCAGGCTTTCGATGGTTATACAACACTACCTGATTATCACTGATGCTTAGCCATTAGTAAGTCCTGCGCTCGCTGCCAGAAACGATACACAACAGAATTCACAGATGAACGACAGGGCGCTTCCGCGCCCTGTTGCTCTTCTATCCACGTCTGGAACTACTCAGCTGCCACCTCCAGCTCTTCCAGCCAGCAGGAGTAGAATTTGTTTCCGGCGGGGGTCAGGCGAAGCTGTGCCTCTCCCTGGGCCTCTTCACCCTTGGCCAACCAATCCCAACGCTCCTCACCTTCCGGGAACTTGTCGCTGCCGGACGGGAACACTAACACCGTTTCGAAGGTCTCACCGTAATCGATCGATCTTGCATAGTACATATCGGTCGGTAACGGTGATGGCAGATTGCCATCCTCATCCGCATCCTGATCGGTCCAGTTGACTTCAAGTCCATAGGATGTCATGAAGGTAGAGGGGTTCTGTTTATCCTCATCGAGCCCGGTCCAGATGATGTCGCCAGTATCTTTACGCAGCAGGGTTCCGGTTGCATCCACATGTCCGATGGTACCTGGTACTGCGACGATGCGCGGTTCGACAACACTCTCCTTGTTGTTGCGCAGCAGACTGACGTTACGTGGTGCTTCCAGTTCATCCGGCTCGAACCAGAGCTGCAGGTCGTAGGTGAAGGTTGATCCATCCTGTAGATTGACATTCATCTCTACAACTGGATCCTCTGCTGTGCCACAGACTTCCTCGGCCAGGACACCATCCTCGTCACCGGTCCCGGTCTCCTCCTTGATTAAGACACAGTGACTGACGCCCTCGCCATTGTAAGGATTGGCGGCAGGCGCTGTGGTCCAGGTTTTACCGCCGTCGAATGAGCGGCGTACGAACAGATCGAACTTGTCATGACCATTTCTAGAGGCAGCCCAGTTGGGTGTCAGGCTGTAACCCATGACTACGAAATCGCCTCGGATCTGCCCACGATGAGCCCGGGCCTCGCTATAGGGGTTGAGCCAGGAGGGGTCCTGCAGATTACTCTCATACCAGGCGCTCGCGATTACCTTGTCTGCCGCATCACCACCGCCAGAGCCGTCCGGTTCCGAATCCGTCTGGTTGGGTGGTTCAGTTGCCAGTACGGTTACACTGCTCATGTTGAGTGCGCCTTCCAGGCAAGTCCGGGGACGTCCTTCCTCTTCCAGCCACTCATCGCAGACAAAGTAACCGGACTGGTAAGGATTGCCACCCTTCGCAGTGCTATCCGGATTGAGAATATTGATCCGCCGCAGCATGATGTCTGAGGGTCTGCCCTTGCCATCTATGCCTTGCTTGTAGATGCCGATAAGCGGTGTGCCTGCGCCGGCATAGGTGGGCACCTCGACTCCATTCTTCAGGATCGTGCCGGTCACATTTCCTAATGCAGGTTTCTTACCCTGCAGAATGAAGCGGATGCGGCGCGCATTTTCTGTTGCATACTGTCCGGTGTCGATGGTGATGCTTCCTGCCGGATTGCCCTCGGTGGGCAAGGCTGTAAGGATCTCGCCCTCGATCCAGATGGGCAGGTTGTTGTCGAGGTTTTCAAGATCATGCAGTATCTCGTTGGTCTCTTCATCCCGTCCGGTACCGAGTTCCGGCAGATTCAGGCGGGTTCCAGGTGAAACCGCGACCGGGTCATCAAAGGAGAAGCTCTCGTACAGCACGTCTTTGCCAAGGTCTTCCGGATCGGGCTCATCCGTGTTGCCTATGCCGGTCTCTTCGGGAGGGCCGACACCGACACCCTTGGTCTCTTCATAGGCAAGGATCGCCCAAGCCCGATACTTGCCGAGCTTTTTATCATAGTAGGGTTGCAGGAACAGGTTGGGTCTGGAGGCGCCGGTATCACCATCGAGAATCACCTGATTTTCCGTGACACAGACCGTCTTGAGTTCACCCTGTTCGTTTAACTTTTCAATACTCCAGGCGCAATTATCCATCATACCGTCAGCATTCAGATCAGCTGAGCAATATAGGTGCGAACCGTCTTTTTCTTCGTCTTCCAACAGCATGTTGGTGGCGTTGCAGACATCGTTATCGCTGATGCGCAGCGGCATGGACATGTGCATCTCTGCCCGGACCAACGGCAGACCACCTTCGGAATTGTCATCCGAATCCGGATCAGGTTCCAAGGTGCCGTTAGGCAGATCATCCTCGTCAATCAGGGCGAAACCGTCCCAAGCGATGAAATTGTACCAAACATCGCTCTTGTGGTTGGCAGTCGCACCGCTGAACCCTTCACCGGGTCCTGCTGCTGAGCCTGGCCGTAAGCCTGCTGGATCTTCTTGCCAGGTGATGGCAAATCCTGCATCCGCAGCGCCTGCGAGAAACAGTTGGTAGGCGTCCCGACGGCCTGAAGTGAGTCGTTCCGGCTTGAACCAAAGGATGTCACCCGTGGTATAGGGGATCATGATGTCTGGGTTCTTCGGATCGGGCATTTCACCATCCTCTAGAAAAATCGAGGCACGTGCTGACCAGACACAGCTATAGGGCAGCTTCACCCAGCCCGAGATCTTCTGAATCTTTGATCTCGTCGTAGTTAACCGATCCCTGACTGCCGGCCACGCCATACAGATCATCGAAGACCCGTATTTCATCGCCGGATTCATCCAGGATAGGGTTGCCCTCTTCATCGGTCAGTATCTCGGCATAGGCAGGTCTGCCTGCTTTGCAGAATTTATCCGACCAGGCGACCAGGATGCCATTGCCCTTGACCTGGAACACCGGCTTCCTTGAATCACCGGGATAGGCGGTACCATCCGCCAGGTTGAAGGAGGAGCGTTCTGCTGTCTTGGAAACATTCTTGCGTTTCCAACTCGCCCCGTCGTCACGAGAGATGGCCAGGAATACATCCTGCGCACCGGTTCCCTCGATCTCGTCCACATAGGCGGTGACGATGGGCTTGGTTTGGCAGAGCTCGTCGATTTCCGTGCCGATCAGACAACTACCATCTTCAGCGCGGTCCTGCAGCAGTGTGCCGTCTGCCTTCATGGCCGGTACATAGACCCCCATGATATTGAGCTTCGCCTTATTGCTGGCGAGTAGTGGTGTCTTGGAGACATTCTTGCGGAAGATACCGCTCTCACTGTTGGGGTTTGGAATGATGTTGAGGGACTCAGGATCGTTTGGATCATAATCCATGTTGTAGGTGATCTTTCTGAACCAGATGTCGCTCTCGACTATGCCTTCGCCCTCCAGCGGTGGTTTGTTCTCCACCAGCACCTCATAGCTCAGGTAGCTTTTCAGTAGTTTTGCGTATGTTACGTTTCAACCATTTCGGACTGCGGTCCAGCCAGTCTTGAAAGGGTAACTCGAAAGCAATATTAATGGTATCGGTCCACTCTCTGGTATCCAGCGAGGCGTCGTCCTCACGGGTGATCCAGTAATAGGGGAAATCGTCACCGTCATTGTCACCCAGTCGAGTGACGCCGTCGTAATCCACTGGTGCCAATAGCGAGTCGGTAATGACGACTCGCAGTTTACCTTCAATTGCTTCTCTGGTTTTGTTACGCAGCCGCAACTTGCTGATCAGATAACCGTCTTTGAGGAATTTTTTAGCGGTGGTTTTAGTTTGTCGAACCTTTACATCTGATGTTGTATCTACCCAGTCGTAACTGTAGGCTGGAAATGCAACTGAAAGGGTGAAGACAACTGAAACAATCGCCATAGTACTTCTAATGGCGTTCATTGATTTACTCTCTATTGCAGCCTTCCCTGGTATGTTTATTATTCAGGGCTTCCCTGGTAACCCCGCCCCGTTCTGCAGTGAGTTCCGCAGCTTCCCAACGCATGGTTTGGTGTAGGGTTATTCTGTATAAGAAAGGTTTTGATGAGCATTAAAAATTGTCAATGTCAGACATTTCGTCATGAAAGTAATGGGGGAAATAGGACCTTGGATGATTTGTGTCATGTTTATCCTTTTTTTATAGGATTCGAAGTCGTTAATTTCAGATGATATAAAATGCTATATCGTGAGGTTGAGGATATTTGGAAGTAGTTGGCCAAAGGTGAAGCGGAGCGTGGCGCAGTAATCAGGAAAAACTATTACCCATTGAGTCGTTAAATAGGTCGGTCAGCATCATTTTAAGGGTGAATGGTACGTCGTCATAGCAATCCTCATATCTGAATCAGCTAATGAGGATCGATTCTATCTGAAATGAAATTTCATGCGATCACTTGTTGAATCAAGTGGGATAGAATCAAGCGACTCTATCGGAAGTTTTGTTCAGGTAAAAGTTCGTTAGCCATATTTGATTGAGATGTCGTGGAGTATTTCTCCCGCATGCGCCAAGCGGTCTGCTGTGTTCGAGAGATGTCGATAGACCTCCCGCCTTTTGATCTGGCAGACAACAAAATCCAGACATTCCATTACGCTCGGCTCTGATACTCCGTTTTTCAATGCCTGGTAGGCCTCACCTTGAAATATGTCTGCTAGGGCACGGCGATAGAGCTTTTCGATATGACGTTCCACTATGCGGGGTGTGACCGCCTCGAGTTCCGCTTTTGGTGGGTCTGCCTTAAATACAATGAATCCACGGTGCAAGGCGCTCACGCCGTCCAGCAGTTGTTTCGCCATCGCCTGCATCGATTCATCCGGCCTGACCTCCAGCAAGTCAAGTTCCCGCGCGGCGGTTTTTACATAATCGAAGATATGGTCGATGCGTACGATAATGGTATAGATGTCCTCCCGGTCGATTGGGGTAATGAATGAACGGTGCAATAGATCCAGGTTCCGCTGGCGCAAGTCATGACCATTGCGCTCCTGTTCATTGATACGGGTGACCAGCGCATCGTCACTTATCTCGAGATAGCTGACCAGGGTGCGTATCGCCTCTTCAAGGGCGCTGCATTGTTGCGCCACCAGACCAAGAAAATCAGGCGTCTGAGGAATGATTCCCTTGAACAATCGCATCAGCCGATGATGTTTCTTTGACATTGTAAGAGTACTAACCTGTCAGGAGATAGAAGAGTGCCGCAAGCAACCCAGCTACCGGCAGTGTCACAAACCAGGTGAAGATGATCTCAGCCGCCTTACCCCAGCGAACCGATTTTGGCCGATCGGCACTGCCTACGCCCATGATGGATGAACTCACCACATGGGTGGTGGAGACCGGTCCACCGACCGCGGCCGCAGCTGAAATGACCAGGGCGGAAGCAAGCTGGGCATCCAAGGCATGTAGCGGATGCAGTTTGTAGAGTCCAAAACCTACCGTGCGTACGATGCGCCAACCACCCAAGGTGGTACCGAGAGTAATGGCAGAGGCACAGAGAAAGATGACCCAATCAGGCACGACAAACTCTTCGAGCGAGCCGCCAAGCAGCAGTATAAGGGTGATGACCCCCATGCTCTTCTGAGCGTCATTTGCACCGTGTGAAAAGGCGAGCCAGGCCGCTGTCAGCCATTGCAGCCTTCGCAGTGTGCGGTTGATGCCGGGTCTGGCCCATCGGAGCAACAGGCCGGCAAGCTTTTGCAAGAGATAACCGATCAGCAGCCCGGCCACGGGTGAAAGCAACAGGGGAATGATCTGGTCAATGCTAGAGGCCCTCCTGCACCAGTGCCTGGCATCCCCAAACCACATGATCAGCCCCGGCAGAGATCAAGACCGCGCCAATCAGCCCACCGACCAAAGCATGGGAGGAGGAGGAAGGGAGACCCCGCCACCAGGTTAGTAGATTCCAGCCCACAGCGCCGATGACTCCACTCAGCACGATATGGATTCCACTTTGCGCTGGGAGATCGTCCAAAATAACAAACTGGCCCAGGCTATCCGCAACGGCGGTGCCGGCAATCAGGGCTCAAGAAAGGTAGAACAAGTGATGAGAAAAATGCCTGGGCCGGGGTCATGGCATGGGTGGCAATCACCGTGGCGATCATGTTGGCAGTATCATGGAATCCGTTGCTGAAATCGAACAGAACGATCAGCGCCACACAGATAACCATCAACATAATGAGTGAGTCCAAACGGTTTTCCTCTCTTTTTTTATCAGCAGAGTTCTCAAGGCAACATATACAGGCCTACGAGTCCCAACAAAAGGCCAAACGCAATATTCACCAGTTTGAGCCAGATAAAGGCGCGCCCGGATACTGCAAGCAGGGGAAGGGTGCCATGACCATCCTGCACGATGGAACTGGCCAGCAGGATAGAGAAAGGAATGCTGCCTTGTGCAAACAGAGTAACAAAGACCAGATGCGGTCCTGATTCCGGAATGATGCCCACCAGTACGGCGATCAGCAAGACCAAGAAAAGGTTGTCCTGAATCCACTCGCTGATATTCAGGTAAGCATCCAGATAATGGATTGCCAGCAAGGCACCAAAGGTCCAGAGAAAGATTCTTGTCAGGTGCTTCTTGACCACATGTTCCCACAGATGCTGCTCAAGAAAGTGATCCGGTACGCTCAGCACCACAAACAGGGCGAAGCCAGCGCCCAAGGTAAAGGTGATCTTCTTCCAGTCCCAGACCCCGGGACCCAGCAGTCCTGTGACGAGCAGAAACAGGAAGCCGCCAAACATAGCGATCAAGGCCGCCCTGGCAAAGGTTATCTGCCTGAGTTGGGTGGGAATGCCGACACGTGAAAAGCAGTGGCAGACCTCCTCCTCATGCAACTCCAATTCGTGATCCTCCTGTTGGAGAAAGCGTGCCTGATTTTTAAACAGTGCATCTGCCAGCCAACCAGCCACCATTGCGACAACAAACAGGATAAGCGAGATCCATATCGCCTGCAGGGGAAACATGGAGAACATGACGAAGGCCTCGTCGCCGCTGGTGGCAATCATTGCCGCCACCAGGGCGCCAAAGCTCAGGTTGCGATGAGAATAGAGGGATACCGCGGTAAAGGCCCCGAGGCAACCGGGTACTACCCCGAGAAACGCCCCCAGCACATACTGACCAAATTGACTTTTCCTGAGTGCGATTTGCCATGAGCCCCGGGTCTGTACGTTGATGTACTCAATCAACAGCATCATGATCAGCACGAAACTGGTGATCATCAGGGCGTGTTTCAGGACACCGAGAATCATGTTTATAGTTCCTTCATAACTCTAATCATTGAGATCCATATCGTTGATTTTTCACGGGTCTGTTATCAAAGAGATCATTCACTCCATATCCGCTGAATACTCACCCCTTCTAGCACAGACTGTTGAGCTGTGCACGCTTCAACAGCGCCTGTTGCGCCGCCTGGTAGTTTTCCGCTTTGCCCTGCCAGGCCTGTAGCGCCGGTTGCTGCAAGGCGCGTCCATAGGAGATGCTCAGCTGCCAGGGCGCATTACCGCGCAGCTGATTGATGGCGTTGAGGTTCTCGGTGGCCTCTTCCGGACCTTGGCCACCGGAGAGAAAGTTGATGCTCGGGCACCGCTGCAGGAACCGTGCGTTTCAGTACCTTCAAGGTAGCTTCCGCTATTTCTTGGGGATCAGCGCGACGGCACTCCTTACCGGGAAGCACCATACTGGGCTTGAGGATCATCTGCTCAAACTGGACGCCATGTAGCTGCAATGCATGGAATACGGCATGCTGAACCGCTTCGATCACTTCGGCGCAACGGTCGATCTCGTGATCGCCATCCATCAGCACTTCGGGTTCTACGATGGGTACGATCCCGAGTTCCTGACAGACCGCAGCGTAGCGTGCCAGTACCTCTGCATTGGCGTGGAGACCCAGGGCTGTCGGATTACTGGCTGTAATGGGGTAGACTTCCCGCCATTTGGCAAAGCGTGCCCCCTGTCCCTTATAAATCGTCAGCCTGTCTCCCAGGCCATCGAGACCTCGGGTTATCTCATCTCCCGGTGCGCCGGACAGAGGGCCCTTGCCCTTATCGACTTTGATGCCGGGAACGATTTTTTGCCCCCAAGCCACCTCAGGCAACAGTTTTCCGCTCTCATTCTTTTGGGTCAGGGTCTCCTCAAACAGGATTACACCGCTGATATAATCACCCAGACCTTGAGTGTCCAACAGCAGAGAGCGATAGAAGCGTCGGTTTTCCTCCGTGGATTCCACACCGATCGCATCAAAACGTTTTTTGATGGTAGGCGCACTCTCATCCATGGCAAGAATACCTCGATGATCGTCCACCATGTCGCTGATGGTCTGTTGTAATTCCTGTTGGATACTCATCTCTTCACTCTCCGTTATATTGGATAATCAGCGCAATTGAATGTCTGGCACAGGGTGACCGATGGGTAGGTTCGGTTCGTCGGCAAGTGCTATTTCTTTCACGACACTAAAAAAAGATCAACCTGATCCACGCAGTTCAGACACCTCATCCAGAAGGCGCATAACCAGTGCCAGTCCAGAGAGGTTGAGTTCAAAATCCCATATGAGTCGTTGTGCCCGCCGCAGACGGGCGAGATCCTCAGCCTGAAAGCGACAATTGACGGCGTGCTGACCTTGCGGTTCAAGTACCTCGTATTCCACAAGTTCTAGCACGAAATCAGGCTCAACTGCTGCGCTGTGACACAGTTGTTGCAGAGTCAGGCAGTAATCCTGCAGTAACTCTCCGGTGAGTACAGGGGGCTGTTCATGGTTTGTCATGCTTAAACTCCCAGGTGTTGGCTTGGATTGTATCCAGCAGTACGCTTCAGGGTTTCGTAGGCCTCACCGATCTCTTTGAAGCGCGCCTCGGCATCCGGTGCTTTGCTCACATCAGGATGGTACTTTCTCGCCAGGCGGCGATAGGCCTTTTTAATATCGCTTTGACTGGTATTCCGTTCTACACCCAAGGTTTTGTAATAGTCTTTGTATTGCATGCCCCTACGCCCGGTTAATCAGAATAAGAAAGACTATAAATGAATGATACACAAACGATCTGCTAATTCATTGATTTGTTGTAGGCTGATGTTTGATTGGTTTCTCTATTTGGTGCGAGGAAAAGCCATAGATCGCAATTGTCCTAGATGGAAGGCGTGGTGCCCGGTTAGCATCCATAATAATCCGGTTCCAGTATAAGGCTGACTTATAAACATCAATTGTTTATCCAGATCACTTTGCCTGAAATTGAGTATTTTACTTAAATTTTTCTCGTGGACCGCCTTATAACAGGCTACTAGATCGTTCTTTTTCTGTATTTTTGCGCATATTTCTTTATCTCCTTCGAGGGATAGAACAGCACCGTTTTCCTGCGACCCGATGGAGTCAATTATATATTGTTCCAGCATGACGATATGTCGAACGATCTTCGCCACGCTGATATTATTCTCTAGTCCATGAAATAAGAGGCTATCCCATGGGTGAGATATCATTTGCCAATCATTTTCTTCCAATGCAGCAAGAAAACCTAATGTATGTTTTACCTCTTGATCAAATATTGAATAAATCAACTTCAGCTCATTCAAAGTACGCCTCCGATTTAAAATAATGTATATCCGGATGGCCTGCCAACACCAGGCCATCTGGGATATTCCAATAGATTTAATGATTGTCTGATATTGGTGTTATTTTAATTTCAACACCGCTATTCTCTTTGATCTAATGGATACTCAGTTTCAGGTCTCGACTTCATGGGTAGGTTTTGGTAGCCCCGCCAGTTTACACAACATGCGCACTGGACCGTGTGGGAAGAGTTCATACAGGAAGTTTTTATAGGCTTCCTGGTCTTGAAAATGCTCACCCTTATGCTTGCCCAGTGTCAGCACCAGCTTGTGCATGGTGGGATGGACCTTATTCTCCTGGTAATACTCCCGGAAGTAATCGATCAGACCGCGCGCGGTCTCACTCAGCGGTTTATGCCCATCGGCCTCATGCTGTTTGATTAGCGCTTCGCAGACCTCATCATCCCAGTCATCCAGGTTGATAAGATAACCCTCTTCGTCAGTCTGTATGACCTTACCTTTGACTTCAATGCTCATTATTTTACTCCTTTCTGCATCATTCCGGTGAATCCTCGGTTGTCTTTGGTCACCGTATTATCTATGTGATCATCATATTAAGAATTAATCCTATTTGCATTGATAAATGTCATAGTGAATTACTGGGTCATTTTGATGCAGGTGTTTATCAGGGAGTGAAAAGCTTACAGGAGTGGTTTACGAAGTTCGGCTTAAAGCCCCCAATGTTTCAAGTGTGGGGGGACTCTGATAGACCCAGCAAAAAGATTTTGTTCAACTTGGGGTGTGATCACCGACGATCGCTGTCGGCCAACTTCCTTGTTAATTGTTATTTCGAATTCAACGATAGGGTGGAGACAGTGTTCATATCTACCGCCACTCAGTCTATCGCCAGGGAAGCGCTTGTAGTTCGTGTCCGTTACAATCTGTCTCATACTACTCGCTCGTCCAGCTTTTCTAGGCATAAACAGTCTATAGATATTTCAAGGCGTCAATACCCTTTGATGCATCTTGTTGTTTAAGGATGATGCCACCTTCTGCGACGCCTAGATCCCGGGCGATCACATTGCATTTCGCCTGCAGTAGGAAGAAGATGGGTGCGCGACTCCCACTCAGGCTTTCATAGTTGGCCTGTCCCTTGGCAATGATCAAATCTGCCTCAGCAAACAGTTGACGGAATGCTATGGAACATTGCTCCCACAGTGTGCCAGGGGCATCCGATCCGTTATCGATGATCTTTGCCACTTGATCGATTCCGCTGGCAATGGCATCTTCACGGGTTGCATCATTGATGATTGGCGAGGCCTTGACCACATAAGTGACGGGTTGATGCAAGGTTTCGATCAGAACCCGGTCAAATACTGTCTCTCCGGCATTGTCGGCCAGGTAGAGGATGGAATGACTTTTATCCAGCGCGTTATAGAAGGCTTGAAGATCGTTGATGGCGAACTGATCCGTCAGGACACGATTCAATGTCGCCTCCAGGTCATAGCTCTCGGCCACACCCAGATCGATGATGTTACCGGCGATGGCAATGCGCAGGGCTGTTTCCAGGGGATCAGCTGACCGGCTGACGCTTTCTTTCAGCTTGGGGTATAGGGCCAGCGCCTGTTGTGTAGCAGCTGTCTTGGCCTGTTGATAGGGGTCTTCGTTGTGAGTCAATTGTCGAACCTGCCGGTGTATCGACTGCGCCATTTGGGGCGGTGTTGCGTCCATCGGCATGCTGCTTAGTTCACTCATTGTGTTTAAAAGTATCTGCCGCTGCTGAGCCTCTGAAGCATCAGCACGGCGGGCGGCGCTCAAGGCCTGGCGCAGAAAGCAGGGGTAACAGTCCAGATAGGTCTTCATGGGGATAAATTACTGGTTGCTGAACCTGTGTATTGTGCCAGCCTGGGATAGATGAAAAACATCTGGAAAGCGGTTTTTAAAGGTGCAGACGGCATCGAGACCGGTACAGTGATTGGGCGCTAAATAATCTATCGCCATTTCATGCAATTGATCGCCTGTGAAGCTGAGCCGTTCAGGAGTGGCCCGCAACAGATGCATGCCACCCAGGACGGCATGGATGGGCTTTTTATCGGTCAATTCTTGAATATACTCCAGCGTATTGATGACACCTGAGTGGCCGCAACCGAGCAGTACGACCAGGCCTTTGGGGGTTTCGATAAACAGTGCCTGGTCGTCGGGTAAGTCATCCGGCCGGGAGCGTTCAGCGTCTTGATAGAAAGGGCCGCCTGTATCTTCAATTTGATGAATACGCGGGATCTCGCCTGTAACCTGGATGCCGGGAAATATTTCAGTGGGCTTACGTGTGTCGATGATCTCCCTCGTCAATAAGGTAAGGCTATCCACATCGGTAAGAACGCCGATATCTCTGCCGCTGCGGTTGAATTTGGCTGTCAGGGCCTGAGGATGGAGGTAGAGATCAACAGGCCCGATCATATCGAGGGCATCAGCCAGCCCGCCGGCATGATCATAATGGCCATGGCTTAGGATGATGGCATCTGCCAATTCCATCGGAATGGCCAGTTGTTCAACATTGTGTCGCAGTGCCAACCCTTGTCCCGTATCGAATAATAAACGATGGTCATCTGCTTCGATAAAAAAGGCGACGCCGTGCTCTGCCAGAAGACCGGGACCGCCTGCCGTATTTTCGACCAATTGGCTAATGGTCAGATTATGGATCATATTTGCGAGTCTACGCCGTAAAGAAGATCTTCATAACAGGAATCTTGTCATCAATTTTATGTACTGAAGTAGAATCGACGGTTTATCCTGTCTCTTGAAACCAACGAATAATTATTGACAAACAGCTTAGAAAAAAACTTCATGCATTACATTGATAAGTATCATCGCTTTTTAGTCGGGAATAGATGAGAATTTGTAGAAATTCAGGAAAGAGCTATCAAGATGCTGATATTTGGCCCTGTTCCTTCGCGTCGTCTCGGCCGAAGCCTGGGCATCAATAATATTCCTCCCAAGGCTTGTTCTTACTCCTGTGTCTATTGTCAGGTGGGACCAACTACTATCAAGGATATTAAGCCGCAAACATTCTACTCACCAGAGATGATCTACCTAGAGGTGAAACAGCACCTCGATCAGACCAATAAAGCGGATGAGCCGGTCGACTATTTGACCTTTGTACCGGATGGTGAACCCACACTGGATTCAAGATTGGGTGAAAGCATTGAACGTTTGCGTGTACTGGGCATCCCCATTGCCATCATTTCCAACGCCTCCTTAATCTTTCGTGAATCAGTTCGTGATACGCTGGCAATGGCGGATTGGGTCTCCCTCAAGATCGATGCTGTGCAAGATAAACTTTGGAGAGAGATCAACCGACCTCATGCCTCCTTGAATCATCAGTCCATACTGGACGGGATGCTGAAGTTCGCCAGTGAGTTCAAAGGCACTCTGGCGACAGAGTCGATGCTGATTCAGGGGCTTTAACGATACAGACCAAGCCGCCAGCGAGTTAGGCCAAATATCTGAAAAAGCTGGAGCCCGATACTGCTTATCTATCCGTACCCACACGACCGCCTGCGGAAAGGCACATTCATGCCCCGGACGAAGCGGCCCTAAATCGAATCTTTCAGATCATCAATCAGTATGTGGATCATTTAGAGCTGATGACAGGCTATGAAGGCAATACCTTTGCTTCCACTGGCGATGTGGCAGAGAATCTGCAGTCAATTACCGCGGTACACCCGATGCGGGAGGAAGCTGTTCGTAAGTTGCTGGCTAAGACTGGAACAGATTGGTCACTGGTGGAAAAACTGATTGCGGAAGGCCGTCTATTGCAGACAGAGTATGAGGGACGAAAATTCTATGTGCGTCGCCTACAGCATAGATCGGGGAATACGTGAGATTTGACTTGCCATAACTAGAATTTCGCTTGAACCAGAGGCCGACTTCAACATCATGTTATTTCTCGTATAGGCGGGTTAGGGCTGGTTTCACTCAGCAGGATGACTTCAATCTCCTCGATGATCTCTTCCTGACGCAGGACATTGCATCGGTTGTCCTTCCCGAAAATCCGTAATAGCTGATATTCTTGATCTTTTCAGGAGCTGTTCCAGTCTGTATTCCTTGTTTGTAGTTAAAGGATTTAGGTCCATGAAGCCGATTGTCCGTGCTCTGTTCATATTTTTATCGACACTATTATTGAGCAAGTAAGAACTTGGTGTCTATTGGTTTCGTCGTAGTGCCAATCGTGAGATTCAAAGTGCTGTTCGTTTTGGTGGTCCTCTCACATCATCGACGGAGGGTTGAGCATTTTAATGTTACGGAGCACCCAACTGTTCAGTCGACTGCTCAGCAGATCATTGAAGCTTTACCCGGGGATACGGCGCAGAAATATCTGCTGCGTGACCGAGACGCTGTCTATGGGAGCCAGTTCCAGAGGCGTGTAAAAAGCATGGGTATCGAAGAGGTACTCACTGCACCTCGAAGCCCGTAGCAGAATGCATTTGTGGAACGCCTGATCGGCAGCATCCGGCGGGACTGTCTGTATCATGTCATTGTGTTGAACGAACGTCATCTGAAACGAATATTGACTCGCTATTTTGATTATTACCATCACTGGCGTTCATATTTGTCTCTTGGGATGGATAGTCACGAATCGAGACCTATTCAAACTCCAGCATTTGGAAAGATAGTTGAATTTCCAGCGGTCGGTGGGTTACATCATCATTATGAGCGGTTAGCAGCCACATTAAGTTTGATATAAGTTTTCGGGTAGCACAGGACGAGATCTTGGACCAGCCGGGGCATTTGAACAGAAACTTACGGTTTCGCCCTCACGGATCCACCACAAACCGTAAATTGCCGCATGAAATTCACCTGTAAGATCCAAGCACTTGTTTTCCATACTCCCTCAACTCACCGTCTGGGCCAACATAACCCGTATCTCTCGGTGAACCCTTTGATCAAGGCCTTTCGACGGCCGCAGTTCAGCCGCCATCGCGAGGTATTTTTAGCGAGGAACAGGCGGCCTTGTGGCAGGCAATAGAGAGCCTGCCAAGAAAGACCGTGCGCCAGGTTGATGACTATGAACGCAAGCGCATTGTTACGGCTACTGCTGGTTGCTGGGGTGAGGTTGTTTGAGGTGGCCAGTCACACCATGGGAAGTTGCGCGGGATCCTGCATGAGGCAGTGGCGATGATGGATCAACGGGAAAATGACCGATTGGGTACACACGCAATGGATTCTTGAGGTTCAATACTATTGTGCAGTGACAACAAGAGCAGAACGAGACGGTATTAGCCTTACAATATTTTCCCCGCTACATCGGCATAAATATCCTTCACCGATATCGATAGTCCGATGGATGAAAATTCAACTGTATCGCCATCCCCGTATTGCGTCAGAATAGTTTGTCCCTCGGCCATTGTGTTGCGTCCAATTTCAACTCGATCCTGAGCGATGGTGAAGTATTCAAGCAACGAGGAAATACTGCTGTTGGCCGATCATGGCAAAAACATAGCCGTTATCATACTCATGCTTTACATCAGAAGAATGTTCACCGTGCAAATATTCTTCTGGCAACACGGTGACTGTAGTGGGTGCTAGTGCCATAACAAACGTTTCTTAATACCAAAAAGGGTCAATGACTCAGGGTATTCTTGCATAACATCCCAAAAAGTCCATTTTCGGGTGGCAAGATTCGAGCCTGTAACGCTGAAAATCTGATAGCAAGAAATCAAAGTGTGTTATGTACACAACCCTATGTTGTGGAACTCCCAGGGTTCGAGTCATTGAGTCAACCGGTAATCAACAGTTTAAGCCTCACAGCAATCACTAAGCGCCGAACGCACACAAGCTGATTCCTTATTCATTATAATATCGAAATATTCGATAGTAATATGCAATAAATATCGTTATGTAAGATTGTTAGCCGCGCGTATATTGTGATTTGTATTGAAAAAGTTGGAGCCTTAGGCTGCGTTGCTGCTCTTCAGCGCCATCTTGGGAAATCACCCGACAGATTGCCGTAGAGAAACAGCCAGCTCGTTATGCCGTTGCTTAAGAATGCTCCAAGATGAAGTGCGCTATGGATGGGCTCTTCGAGGTTTTTCCGAAAACTGGAGTAAGAAGATGATTGCAATTCGAGTGGTCATGAAATTTACCAACGAACCGTTGAAGCGTTCGCCGGTGGTGCTGCGTATGGATGGGAATGGCCTAGAGACAACCCCTGTTCTGACGGACCGTAGTGGTGTCGCGCGTTTCGAGTTACCGCCGGGTAGTGGCAAGGTACTGGTATCCGGGGTCGAGCGTTATCACGGACGCCTGGATGGTGAGATCCTGGTAGACCTGTGGTCTCTCACCCAGTCGGCGAATGATTCTGCGGGCGCCCCTGGCGACTTCTCCTCCGGGGGCTATACCTCTCCGGACATGACGACCCGATCCGTTGAGATCGACAGACGGACGATACTGACTGATAGTGAAGGCTACCTGCTAAACCTGGCTGACTGGTCGGAAGAATTTGCACGAGCCCAGGCGACGTTTGAAGGCCTGAAGCTCACTGCCGAGCATTGGGAGGTGATCCGGTT
This sequence comes from uncultured Gammaproteobacteria bacterium, assembly GCA_963797085.1. Taxonomy (GTDB): domain Bacteria; phylum Pseudomonadota; class Gammaproteobacteria; order Chromatiales; family Chromatiaceae; genus JASJBU01. Next base: position 62,195 of record CAWCOA010000013.1, on the reverse strand, counting down.
TCTGCGTGAATTCTATGCCGAACACGGACGCCAGGCTAGCGTTCGCGAGATGATCCGGTATTTCCGTAAAGTTTGGGGTCCGGAACAGGGATCCAACCTTTATCTGCACAAGCTGTTTCTCAACGGCGGCCCGCAGAAACAGGGTAATCGGCTGGCGGGGCTGCTGCGCACCAAGGGCGAACACTGAGAGTATGCCTGCCGGGGTGAGCAAGCAAGGAGCCAGGCCGGGCCGGCGCCTTGTCGAACTCAAGCAGATTGTGCGCGAGGTTGATTCGGCGCCTGATCTGGAGGGCGCGTTGGGGGTGTTGGTGCGCCGCACCCGCGAGTTCATGGGTGTCGATGTCTGCACGGTCTATTTCACCAATGAAAGCGAGCGCCGACATGTGGTCGCTGCCACCGATGGTCTGTCGTCCCAAGTGGTGGGTAACGTCGATTGCGGCTTCGGCAAAGGCTTGATAGGCCGTGTTGCCGAGAGTCGTCGATCGCTAAACCTGCAACAGGTGCCCCCGGAGCTTGATCAAGACTTCCTGCGGCAAACCGGTGCTGAACCTTATCAGAGTTTTCTTGGTGTACCTGTCGTACACAAGACACGGGTCCAGGGGGTATTACTGGTCCGGCAGCGTAAAGCGCGCCGCTTCGAGGATGCTGACGAAGCATTGCTTACCACGCTCGCCGCTCAGCTCGGCGGTGCGATTGCCTATGCGAAGGCGAGAGGCGAGTGGTGCCGGGTGTGCCGTCCGGAAGATGCTGCGCCAAGGCGGATCGAAGGATTGGCCGGCGCGCCAGGCCTGGCCATCGGTCAGGGTGTGGTGGCGTTTGGCATGAGTCAGATCGGACGTATTCCCGATCGAGCCGTGATGGATATACAGACCGAAGCAACCCGCTTGTCCGCGGCCTTCCAAGAAGTCCGGGAGGAAATTGCCGCACTCAATGCGGGGCTAGAGGGAACACTGTCGGAGGCGGATCGCGCCCTGTTTAGCGCCTATGAGATGCTGCTGAACAGCCCGGAGATTGTGGATGCTGCATCAGTCGGTGTTCGGCAGGGTAACTGGGCGCCGGGTTCAGTGTCGTGCTCCTTTGAGAAATATGCGTCCCGCTTCGACGCGATGCAAGACCCCTATTTGCGTGAACGGGCAGCAGATATCCGCGCACTCGGTGGACGCATCGTGGCGCGGCTGCTGGGTGAGTCCGGCGGGGTGGCGGTCGGGCAGGAAGCCACCGTGCTTGTCGGTCAGTGCCTGAGCGCCATCGATATCGGCCAGGCTCGGAACGGGAATCTCGTTGGCATCATCTCCGGTGATGGCTCGCCTCTATCCCATGCCTCTATTCTTGCCCGCGCCTTGGGCATACCCGCGGTAGTGGGTGTTTCCGGACTTCCGTTGGCGCACCTCGATGGTCAGGAGCTGGTGGTAGATGGAACTGGCGGCCATGTGCATATGCACTTGAGTCGCTCCATGCGGCAAGCCTTCGAGCAGTCCATGGAAAACCAGCAAAAAATGGCTGCGGCCCTGGTTTCAGTACGCGGACTCGAAACGATGACGGCGGATGGGGTCAAGGTGGCGCTCTTCATCAACGCGGGCCTGAGTGTCGATCTGGAAGTGGCGGCAGCGGCCGGTTCGGCGGGCATCGGGCTGTTCCGCTCCGAACTGCCATTCATGTTATACGATCGTTTGCCAAGCGAACAGGAACAGCAACAGCTCTACCAAGCTGCATTGCAGACGATATACCCCTTGCCCATGTCCCTGCGCACGCTGGACGTGGGGGGGGATAAGTCGCTGCCTTACCTTAGCGGTGCTGAGGCGGGCTCAGCCCTTGGCCGGCGGGGTATCCGTTTCAGCTTGGATCAACCGGAGATTTTCCTGACGCAACTTCGCGCAGCATTGCGGGCCAACATCGGCATGGGCAACCTGCGTCTGTTGCTGCCCATGATCTCAGGGTTGGATGAACTGGAGCAGGCGCGGGATCTCCTCGAGCAGGCGCTGCAGCAGTTGCGGGACGAGGGCTTGCCGGTTTCACGTCCACCCGTAGGGGTGATGATTGAGGTGCCCGCAGCCGTCTATCAGGTTGAATCCCTGGCCCGGCTTGCGGATTTTCTCTCCGTTGGCAGCAACGACCTGACGCAATATCTGCTGGCATCGGATCGAAATAATCCTCATGTATCAGGGCATCTTGACCCTGTGCATCCAGCGTTGTTGCAGGCGCTGCAACAAGTAGTGGTTTCAGCAAATCGCGCGGATAAGCCGGTAACCCTGTGCGGTGAGATCGCGAGCGACCCCGCGATCGCCTTATTACTGCTCGGAATGGGCGTTGATGGGCTCAGCATGAATCCCGTGGCTCTGCCGGCAGTTAAATGGGCCGTGAAGAGCGTTACCATGGAGCGTATGCGCTCATTGGCTATGGAGGCGTTGCGATGTGACAGGCCTGCAGCTATCAGCCGCTTGCTGGATGCCGTGCATGTCGAGATCGGATTGGAGCGGCTGGCTGCAAAATCCCACTCCAACAACATCGATGATGTTCGCAAACACCAAACCCTGCTAAAGACAAATTGATAACCGATGCAACGACACCAGGCGCTTCGTAAGCTGTCGAGCGACCATCACACCGGACTGGTGCTTGCCCGTAGGGCGCGTGATGCCGTAAATGGGAACCTCCAGACTCAAACCGATGCGTGGTTGACCGTGGTAGCCTATTTTCAAGCGGAAATGGACGCGCATTTCAGGCTCGAGGAAAACGGATTGCTGCCTGTTTTGCTACGGGCCGGTGAAAAGAGATTGGTGGAACGTACACTGTATGAGCACGAGACCTTGCGCCAATTGATAACAGAAAATCGCGCGGAAAATCTTTTGCGTTTCGCTGAACTGCTGACCGCCCATATCCGCTTCGAAGAGAAGGAATTATTTGAAACGGCCCAGCGCCTGATGGATGCGGATACGTTGGAGGTGCTTGGGCGCGAGCAGAAAGCGGGCAAGACCCTGTAAAGGTTTCTGTGCTGCTGTTCTTGTCGCCCAATGCACATCAGGTAAGTCACCATGAATTCTGATCGGTTGGTGGCAACTCGCTGGTCCTCCAGGGAAAGGGCTTACTACACCTAAAGAGGATCGTAAATGCTTCAGCTTGAAGAAAAAACAAGACCTTCAGCGTTCGCGTTATTCGAACTGGGTTTTAGGCCATTTTTCAGTGCTGCAGCAATCTATGCGGTTATTTCCATGCTGTTGTGGATGGCGATATATGTTTTTTCCGTGCCAATGTCGCCTGCCGGGCTGTCCACCACCACTTGGCATGCGCACGAGATGATTTACGGCTACGCCATGGCCGTTGTTGCTGGCTTCCTTCTGACCGCAGTTGGAAACTGGACTGGGATCAACGGCATTCGTGGTGGCCCGCTCGCTGTCTTGTTGTTGCTGTGGCTGGTCGCAAGAGTAGCTTATTTCCTTCCGATCGAATGGGCGCTGGTCTTATCGGCGATGGCCGATCTGCTGTTTACATTTGGATTGATTGTCGGCATGAGTCTGCCTGTGATCCGTGTCAGGCAATGGAAGCAACTTGGTATTGTTTCCAAGCTGTGCCTGATACTCGCAACCAACGCGGTATTTTACGTGGGTGCAATGGGCTATCTTGGCCAAGGTGTGCTGTGGGGGCTATACGGTGGTTTTTATCTCATCCTTGCACTGCATGCCTTTGCTTTTGGCGGCGTTGGATTGATGACCATCAGTATGATGTCGCGCGTGGCATTGGGGCATACCGGTCGAAACGTATTTAATCCACCCAAGTTATTGGGGCCTGTGTTTGCACTGGTCGTTATTGGCGCCATCACGCGAGTTCTCATACCGATTTTCGACACGGCGCACTATGGGCTTTGGGTCGCTGTCGCACAGAGTTTGTGGATACTCGCCTTTGGTATTTTCTTGGCGCTGTATCTCCCGATGCTGATCCGGCCACGAGTCGATGGGCGCCCAGGTTAAAGGGTGTTGCATGCCGTAACGGGTACGCGTGCGCAACCAGCTTGCCGAATCGATGTGGGATCCTGGTACATCCGGATTTTACCAAGCTATCGAATCGGCCATTTCAAATACGCTCTTGTTCCTTCGAATGCCAGTCCGCGTAGACCTTCGAACGCATGTTGTAATCGATCGCTATCGGCTTTGCGCGGAATGAGTGATGTGCGGCCGTTTGGCTGCCTCCAGGATTCTGCCAAGGGCGGTGAAAGTGAGAAAGCTGCGGGCCTGATCTAGCTGCCGGCTGTCGGCTTAATGATGCCATCCAGTGCCGGAAAACACCACTTTTTGCGAGCCATTTCTGCAACACTCTCATTGAAAATATATCATATTATGATATATTTAGTTTAAAGGTTACCTGAGCGTAACCGAGGTTGCAGTTTTGTCCAATCTATCCGGTCAAAGCCTGACCGGTCGTGTAGAGGAGTCTGACATGAACCTGATGCAAATGCCGAAGATGATCTTTTCGTTTCATGAAGGCTGGGACGAAGTGATCCGAATTCATCCATCAATAATTCGTCTGTTTACCTGGATGGTGTTACCGTTGTCGCTGCTGCCGCCGGCAATGATCTATTATGCGGGAGGGCACTATGGCGACGTCTTTGCTCCTGGTGTATCACCCCAACAATGGTACACTGCAGCAGGGATATTCTTAGTCGCCGAGCTGCTGACCGTTCCGGCGATGGCCTGGTTGATTCATCTCATTGTAACAAAAACATACAATGTTAACGCTGAATATCACGAATGTTTCACGCTGGCAGCCATCGCCCCGATTCCACTGTGGCTCTCTTCGCTGGCGTTGTTCGTGCCGAGTCTTCCCACCAATATTGTTATCGGATTTCTCGCGCTGGTCTGTTCGACTGGACTGATTTACCACGGTGTTTATTCGCTGTTTCAGATGCGCGAGAATCTTCAGGCATTCCAGATGGCCACGGTGATCGCGGGTACGGGGCTGTTCGTCTGGTTGCTGCTCATGCAAATTGTATTGATGCATTGAGGGCTTACCGTATGCGTTGATTCGATCGCCTCTGGCTGACGTCAATAGTGTCGTGATGAGACAATACGCACCCAAAGCCATTGCCGATGGATGCACTCTCCCATGCCGATACATAATGATTTGCCTTTGAACAAGCATGACTTTGAAACTCTGTCCGATTTTCGCTATCAGTTGCAGAAGTTCCTTCACTTCAGCGAAGATGCAGCGCGCCAGCATGGCATTACGCCCCTGCAGTATCTGATGTTGCTGCATATCAAGGGTTATCCCGGCCGCGAGTGGGCGACCGTAGGCGAGCTTGCCGAGCGTCTGCAGACGCAACAAAACGGTGTCGTAGCACTGGTTTCGCGCTGCGAGAAGTTAGAGTTTGTCGAGCGTCGCCGTTCTTCCGAAGATCGACGTCGGATCGAGGTCCACTTGCTCGAGAACGGTCAGAGGGTGGTCGAACGGATCGCACGTCTACACCGGGTACAACTGGCCTCCTTGCATGGACGCTTCGTTGTGCCCGATATCCAGGATTTCGAACACGACTAGCGACAGCCAACCGGCAATGGAAATTTCAAGCCAATTGCCGCGATCATCCTTTAATTGGGGAACACTAACATTACATCCGTTTTTTGACGGTCAAATCAACAAATAATTATTCATAAAATCATGGCGTTGCAATTTTAAAAATTTTTAAATCATCATGTTATCGATTTGCTAATACATTTTATTAAAGTAGTTAATAGAATAGCGCCAGATCGCCATTTCTCCCACGCAACCTCTTCTGATGTATCCACGAACCTTATGTCGCCAGCTTGCCGAATCGGTGTGGGGTACTGGCATTTCAGGATTCACCAAGATACCGAAACGGCCGGTTCAACTTCGTTCTTGTTCCTTGATCGCGAGTTCGCGCAAACCTTCCACCGCCTGCTGTAATACTTCACTATCGGTTTTGCGTGGAAACACCATGTAAATTGGGTGAGAAAACTCAGGGGCTCCGACAACTTGATATAATCGTTGTTCTTGAATCAGTGAGCGGGCCATGCGGATGGGCAGGAAACAGGACCCACCGTTTGTCAGGATCAATTGAATGCCGAGCCAGCCAATGTTGACGACCTGAGGGGGACGTTCGAGATCTGGATAGCTCTCCCGATGCTTGGCGTAGAATCCCGGCCCCCAGTCAATGTAGATGTAGTCCTCATCCGGCCATCGAGTGTCAGCCCGAGTGCTGACCATCACCAGAGTCTCGTCGAACAGATGTTCCACGATCAGGCCATGGGCATGGCTCGGTGTGTACATCAGTCCGATATCGAGTGTCCCTTCGATCAGCCGCCGCATCAGATCCTCCTCGAAACCTATCTCGCTGTGGATGGAGACATCCGGTGCTGTGCGTCGCATCCACCCAACCCAGCTAGGTAGAAAACCTTCCCACAGGGCGATGCGGCCACCAACCCGAATAGAAGCGCGGTAGCGACTTGGCAGGCCCACGTCATGACGTGCTTGTTCTACCGTCAGTACGAGGGTCTTGGCGTGCTGTAGAAACCTTTGTCCGGCCGGTGTGACGCTGGCCCCGGAGCGGTTTCGTACAAATAGTTTGGCGCCCAGTTCGGCCTCGAGATTCTGAATGCGCGCGCTGACAGTCGATTGGGTTACATACAATCTTTTGGCCGCCTCGAGGAAGCTGCCATGGGCGGCAATGGCTAAAAAGGTTCTGGCCTGATCAATGTCCATTTTGGTGCAAACTGATTATTAATATCGAAAAAATAGATAATAATGTGCATTATATATTGTTTGTTCAAACTAATAATGCCCCAATATAATGCCTGATCTCGAATTGCAGGAGATTAAAATCTGTCCAGCGACCGACAAGATTAATGGCGGGGCAGAAGACCGGGGTTAGTTGGAAATAAACTTCAGCGTGCCGATTGCAGTTCGTGAAAATAGATGACAAGCCGTCAAGGGCCAGCAGGGCATACTCAACATACGCGTAAAAAGCTCAAGATCAGACTTTACACTATTTTTAGCCCCGCTGTTTTTATTTGCAACAAAGAAAACACTTGTGAAAATTAATCCTAAAGTTTTGATTCCCTATTTTATTCCCGAAGCGACGCCGCTCACCCTCGGTGAAAAACTGCGTTCCGGGTTGGCGGCTTTTGGCGGAATTCTCTTGGTCGGCCTGATCAGCAGCTATTTCATCACTGGGCCGGGTTTGCCGTTGCTGGTGGCTTCAATGGGGGCATCAGCCGTGTTGTTGTTTGCTGCCTCCCATAGCCCGCTTGCTCAACCTTGGCCGCTGATTGGCGGCAACATTCTTTCCGCCCTCGTTGGCGTGGCCTGTTCCAGGCTGGTGGATGATCCGGTGCTGGCTGCCGCGCTGGCAGTCTCTTTGGCCATCCTGCTCATGCTGCTGACGCATAGCCTGCACCCGCCGGGTGGGGCTGTTTCACTTATTCCTGTGCTGGGCGGGGAGGGTATACAGGCCCTTGGCTATCATTTTGTTCTGTTGCCGGTAGCGCTGAATGTGTTGGTGATCTTCATCGCTGCGATGATCATTAATAACCTGCTGCCGGGCAGGCGCTACCCATCACGCCCGTTATCAAAGCAGGATGATCTGCATAAACACGATGACCCGAAAGCCATGGACCGACTGGGTGTGACCTCAGCTGATCTGCACAACGCTTTAATAGATTTAGACACTTATCTGGATGTCAGCGAAGAGGATCTCAGCCATGTCTACAAGATGGCGGGGATGCATTCCTATCGGCGCAAAATGGGTGAAATCAGCTGTGCTGATATCATGTCCCGTGATCTAATAACGATGGAGTTTGGCACCGAACTGGAAGAGGCCTGGGCTCAATTACGTCTGCATAAAATCAAGGCCCTGCCGGTGATAGACAGGGCGCGCAGGGTGATCGGGATAGTCACCCTGGTGGATTTTTTGAAGCGCGCCAATCTGAAGACTTACGAAACCTTTGAGGACAGGCTGATCAAGTTCATCAGGCGCACCCCGAGCGTGACTTCCGATAAACCAGAAGTCGTCGGCCAGATCATGGTATCCCCAGTCTACACAGCCCCGGAAGACATGCATATCGTGAATCTGGTACCGTTGTTATCAGAAAAAGGGCTGCACCATATCCCGATCGTCGATGTGGAAAAGCGCCTGGTGGGTATGGTGACGCAATCTGACCTGATCGCTGCACTCTATGCAGGCGCGGTGACTAAACCTGTTTAGTGAAATGGTCTGTACATCACCAGACCTCTTAAGGCCAAAAAAACTCATCAGCATTAATATATCGGCTCTTCCGGTGGAAGGATACATGGTGGTGTCTTAGCGTAAAATAGGTTGGCATAGTGGTCTGGAGCCAATCACCTATATTCAGGAGCACCACTCATGTCCACGAGCCTGCTGTATCACACCTGGGGAATCCGGGGTTATGACTATGTCCATACACGCTACGAGAAAGGGAGCACAATCTTCAGAGTGGAGCAGGAGGATTCCAGCCTACGCTGTTCATGCTGTAAAAATCGGAAGGTGAAGAAACGGGGCGTTACCGAACGCACCTTCAAGGTCACGCCAGTGGGAAATCGCTCCGTTCTCATCGAGTTGCCTGTGCAGAGAGTCGAGTGCCTGGCATGTGGTGCTGTGCGCCAGGTCGACGTCCAATTTGCCGAACCAAGACGAAGCTATACCAAGAGCTTCGAGCGCTATGCGTTAGATTTGTCCCGCCACATGACGATCCAAGATGTGGCGCACCACCTCCAGGTGGGTTGGGACACGATCAAGGATATCCAGAAGCGCTATCTGCATCGGCGGTTTGATAAGCCCAAACTGGGCAAGCTCAAACGGATCGCCATTGACGAGATCTATCTTGGTAAACGTAGCGGCTATTTGACGGTTGTGATGGATCTGGGCAGTGGCGCTGTGATTGAAGTCGCTGAGGGTAAAGATGCAGCGGCCCTCAATCCTTTCTGGAAACGACTGAAACAGAGTCGGGCGCAGGTTGAGGCCGTGGCAACGGATATGGGGCCTGCCTATATCAAGGCAGTTCGTGAGAATCTGCCGAAGGCCACCTTGGTCTTCGACCACTTTCACGTCGTCAAACTCTACAATGAAAAGCTCTCAAATCTGCGCCGAGCGGTGGCGAATGAGGCGGATGCCCTGGGAAAAAAACCCTCAAAGGGACGCGCTGGTTGTTGATGAAAAATCCCTGTCACTTGTTGGTGGAGAATGACGAACACACCCGACTGCAAGAAGCGCTACGGCTCAATCAACCCTTAGCCACCGCCTACTACATGAAAGATGACCTGCGCCAAGTCTGGAAACAGGAGGACAAGGAGGCTGCTGCATTCTTGCTGGATGACTGGATCAAACGGGCTGCCGTATCAGGCATCCGAATGTTGCAACAATTTGCCAAGACTCTCGCAGCCTATCGTTCGGGTATCCTGGCCTACTATGATTTCGATAGACTTTCTACCGGCCCACTGGAGGGCACAAACAACAAGATCAAGACGCTTCAGAAGATGGCCTATGGGTTTCGGGATATGGAATTTCTCAAACTGAAGATCAAGGGACTTCATGAATCCAAGTATGCTTTAGTCGGATGAACCAATATATCAGCATCTTATTACTGATATTCGATGCCGCAATGTCTTTGTGTCTTGTCTCAATCCAGGCTTAAAATTCGCTGAATCATTTGAGTCGGCGGTGTGAACTACTATGGATTGGGTGCGTATTCTGGCTTACATAACTGGGACAGTGGACCAGGAACTCCCTTTGCGTAATGAGTACCTTGTTGCTGAAAACCGAATCCTGAAAGCCCAGTTCAAGACACGGTTGCGACTCACTGACGCAGAGCGGGTAACACTTGCTGAAATCGCGCATCGCCAACCCAGAGGTTGGAAATCGAGATCAATACCGGGAAGCTCGTGAGGACCGTTCCGATCTCGCCTAGGCCCTAAGGCTTTCATGGTTGCCAAAATGACGAGGGATTATTTATGCGTGCCAAGAGCTTCTATTACTTTACAAGCTACCTTGACGGCGTGTCCGGTCGGACAGCGTCGGCCCGACATCCTCCGGAGATGCCGGTACTGTGTCTTGCTTTCCCTTCCGCAGACGGCTCGATCTGCTCCCGCCATTCCCGCTCATCCGGTCCGGGATCGGTCTGCGTCCGCATTGACGAGCGTCTGTCCCTTCGCCTGTTGGTATTTCAGATAGGCGTTTATAGCGGGCTTCAGTGTCTGGAAACGACGTTTTTTCGCTGCCTTGCGTCGCTCCTTCGCATACGCTTCATTGAAAAAGCGCTCTAGGTGTCGTTTTACCCGTGCGATGTATAGCGATACCCCAACTGCAGCTAATTCTTCGCGCAGTTCGTCATACTTGCGCAGGCCCGTCGCATCGATGATGTTTAAGGAACTGGCGTCCAATACGACCCATTCGACCGGTGTCTTCTGCGCAGCAACGGCTGCCCGCACCCGCGTCTTCAGGTAGTCGGCGTTGTAGAACACCAGATTGGCATCGAAGCGGTAGAGCAGGAGTCCGGGGATCGTCTTGGCATCGGGATAGTCAGCGACACTGTGGAAACCCTTCCGTCCTTTCACCCTGCCCAGAACCGCATCGTTGGGCCGCGATTCCACCGACAGCAGCCAGATCACGGATAGGGCAACCGCCAGCAGGACCCCCGGCAGCACCCCGAGCATCAGCACCCCGAGGGTGGTTCCCACCGACATCAGGAACTCCCGGTAGCTCATGCGGTACAACAAGCGCAGATCTGCCAGATCGAACAGGCCAATCGCGGAAACCAGGATCACGGCCGCGAGCGCAGTCGTAGGCACGTAGGCCAATGGGGATGTGAGGAACAACAGGACCAGCAGCATGGCACCACCGGCCACCAGTCCCACCATCTGGGTCTTGCCGCCCATGGCGTTGTTGACCGCTGTGCGTGAATCCGCGCCGGTCACCGGAAACCCCTGAGCCAGACCGGAGGCGAGGTTGCACGCACCGAACCCGATCAACTCCTGGTTGGCATTGACCTCGTAGCCATTGCGGCGGGCAAAGCTCTTGGCAGTCAGCACACCGCTGGTGAAACTGACCAGTACGAGTCCTGCCGCGGCGCCGAAAATTTCGTTGAAGACCCCATGATCGAAAGACGGCAGTACGATCGAGGGAAGACCGCCTGGCACCTCGCCCAGAACCGCCACACCCTGTTGATCCAGCCCGAGCCCTGCAACGAGCATGATGCTCAGCCCTACCACGACAAAAGCACCGGGCAGCATCGGCAGAAAACGTACGATAAGCATCAGGACCACAAGCGTGCCTGCACCGAGTGCTGCCGTCGGCCAGTGGCTTTGATCGACGCGCTCAAAAAACTCCAGAATCTTTCCCAGGAATTTTTCTTCGGTCGACGTATAACCCAGCAGTTTCGGTACCTGCCCCACGATGATGAGCAGCGCGATACCGTTCAGATAGCCTGTCAGGATGGGTTGGGACAGAAAATTTGCGATGAATCCAAGTTTGATCACGCCGGCGAAAAGGTAGAGCAGCCCGGTCATCACCGTCAGGCCCAGTAGCAGGGTTGCGTAGCGTTCAGGGTCCCCGCCCGCCAACGGGCCCAGCGTGGCGGCGACAAGGATGCAGGTGGCTGCGTCGGGCCCGGTCATCAGTTGGCGAGAAGAGCCGAACAGCGCGTACGCGAAGAGCGGGAAGATTGCAGAATACATCCCTATGACCGGGGGTACGCCGGCGAGATCCGCATAGGCGATGCCCACGGGCAGCGCAATTGCGGCAACCGATAGTCCGGCGGCGAGGTCCTTGAGCAGCCACGATGGCCGGTAACCGGAAAGGGCAAGGATTCCCGGAGCAATTGTCTGGATCAGGTGGCGGAGCTGTCGCCTTGAGTGATCGTATGGCATAGTTAGTATTCTTCGATTGACACGCCGAGGTGCTTGGCTACGTCCTTGGGCGAAACACTACTGGCCAGTAGTTTTTTGCGGTCATCTTATGCCTGCGGCCGCCTTTTCGACCAAGCTGCCGCGCACCGCAATGCCTGCATGATGTCCTCACGCTCCAAGTAGGGGTAGTCGGTGAGGATATCCTCAAAGCTGCGGCCGGGCACCGATTTGTCCTACAATCATGCCGACAGTGACCCGCATGCCGCGAACACATGCTTTGCCGCCCATCACTTCGGGTTGCTGGGTGATGTAATCAAGCGGTCCCATAGAACTCTCCTTATCGAAACTCATTGAAACAGTATGGTATCGAGAATATCGTTTCAAGAACTATTTTTGAGAAGGCTATATCCCTGATTTGCAGTGCAAATGCGGTGGGCACTGCAGTCGTATCGGCTACCCTTGGTTTCTCACAAGTTTTTGCCGGAGAGCGACCTCCTGCCGACGCCAAACCCTTGGTTGAGATTATCAACACATTAGAAACGCAGGGCTATTCACCAATAACAGAAATCTCGATGGATAATGAAGTTTGGGAGGTGGTGGCTTACAAGAATAACGAAGAGCGCGAGCTAAAAGTTAACCCAGTAACAGGTCAGATAATTTCTGATCGTAATGATGACTGAGACGATTAAAACCTAACGAAGGAGCAGCACAATCGCACAACGCAAAAAGCGCGTTGCGCTGGACTCGCTACACTGCGTTTCGCTTGCCTGTGTGCACAGCGTTCTTTCGTCCAATTCTGCCGGCCAGCGGCAGCTGACGACTGAGCAATCGATCCCTATGATCCCGACTGTTGTACTGTGGATAAAATTTGATCTAGCGCCTATTACCATGATCACCGCTTTCAGGGGCCAACAGTCGTGCGATCGCAAACATAGGGTACAAAGGCTCAACACTGGGAACAGGTGGAAATGCTCGACAAAAACCAGCGCAACCTGATCCGCTCGCTGCAGAATCCCTCAGTATACCCGCACGGCGGCCGATCGGTTTCAGCTGATCGAAACCCATATTTCGTGGGTTTTTCTGTGCGTCCCGTACGCCTATAAGATCAAAAAGGCGCTCAATCTCTGATTCATGGACTGCTCGACGCTGGACAAACGCAAATTCTATAGCGAAGAGGAACTACGTCTCAATGTCAGGCTGGCACCTGAACTCTACCTGGCGGTTGTTCCCATTACCGGCACACCCGACCAGCCGCAACTGGGAGGATCAAGGGAAGCCTTCGAATACGCGGTGAAAATGCGCCGTTTCCCGCAGCAGGCACTACTGAGCCATATGCTACATGTGCATGGACTTTGAATACCACGAGAAGCACAATTTTGCTTGCCATTTTTTGCATAGTTATCTGGAAAGGACCGGAGGTTATCAGGGCCTGCGGGTATTTCGCTACTACCTGGCTTACCGTGCCATGGTAAGAGCTAAAGTCGCGTGTGTTCGTTGGGGTCAGCAAGCAGGTCAGGCTCTGCAAGCGTCGGATGCGCAGGAATTCGAGCGTTATCTACAGCTCGCGCACAGCTACACACAGCCGCAACAGCCTGCACTATTCATCACCCATGGCTTGTCGGGCAGAGGCAAGTCCACTCTCTCGGGACCATTGGTCGAGCCATTGGCTGCGATGAGAATTCGCTCGGATCGTGAGCGACGGCGACTGTTCGGTAAAGGCAGGCGGGAAGGAGAGGCGGCAACTATTGGTGAAGGGGTGTATTCCGAGGGCGCTACCCGGCAACCCTATGAGAAACTAGCAGAACTTGCCGAGGCTGTTCTGGGATCCGGGTATTCGGCAATCATTGACGCGACGTTTCTCGAACGCCAGCAAAGAAACCCTTTTAAACAACTGGCGGATTGTCTCGGTGTGCCGACTCGCATCCTGTTCTTTCGTGCCGATGCCGATGTGCTTCGACAGCGCATTCGGGAGCGCCAGCGTGAAGGCAGCGACATCTCGGAAGCGGATCTCAGCGTGCTTGAGCATCAGCTCGCGGTGTACGCGGGACTTGATGAGGATGAGCAGAGCTACACCGCTACCATCGACACCGAATCGGTCTTCGAGTCGGAGCAGATCCTTGCGCTGGTCAATCAGTCAATGTAACAGGCGTTTCGAAGCCGGGTGGTTTGATGGCGAGTACCGAACAATCGATCTGATTCAGGATCATCTCAGCCGTATTGCCCATGATAAACCCGGGGACACCGGTGCGAGCCACCGTGCCCATAACGATAACATCAGCCTCAAGTTGTTTAGCCAGTGACGGGATCTCCTTGCGGGGCCAGCCTTTTACCAGATGTGTTCTGGGTTTGATATATTCCGCAGCATCTTTATCCAACGTACCGGCGACCCCACGCATGAGCCCATTCAGGCCGGCCTCGTGCCGGTGCCTTACCTGCTCCACGTAGGCGATGATTTCTGCTTCCGGGGTACGCATCAGGGCACCGCGCATAGTGCTTTCACCGATCGCATGCCAGGCATGCACGACGTGCAGCTCGGCAAAGTCGGATAGCGCCAGCGAAGTGGCTATTTCAAGAATTTGCTGGTTCAGCGCATGTTGTATTTTCAGCTCTGCCGGTGGATACGCATCGTCGACATCGACCGCCGCCAGAATACGCCGGTAGGCCTTTTCCGTCTGCGGTTTTACCAGCCAGACCGGACATGGGCACTCGCGCATCAGATTCATATCATCGCTGCCGAACAACCGCTCCAGCCATGCTGATTTTTCGGGTGTCTTGATTACCAGATCGTGGCCGCCGCTCAGCACCTGGCGGATAACTTCCAGAAAACGGGTGCCGATCAGCACTTTTGTTCCAATCGGGATCTGCTGGCGATAAGGCTCGATCAATGTTTCCAGTGCCTGCATGTGAGTGGCTTCCATTGCGGACTGAAGATCCGCGTAAACTGGCCCGCCGTCGGGCATACCGATGCCGGCAGTCACGCGATCAACTACATCGACAACGGTCAAGCTTGCCTGGTTGTTCTCGGCCAGCGTGATAGCGCGAGCCAGCGCAGCTGCACAATCTTCCCTGATGTCCACTACGCAAAGAATATCTCTGAAAATCGTCATTTCATATGCTCCAGCGACCAGACTTCGTTAACAGGAACCACCATCATCTGATATTCGGCCCTTCCGGGACCGCTTGCAAGACCCTGGTCCGTACTTCGTGACGATCGATGCCGCAAAGTCTCGTCACGATTCTGATCCTTGATACCTATCGGGCACTGGTTCAGTCTGATTTCTACAATAAGAGATTGATGGGTTTGTACTAATCGTCAAGGTGCTCAACGCATGCAGCGAAGGAATGGGTTTGAATGCGGCGTGCCGGGTCTTTGATATAGCCAAGAATATACGTTGTTAGACTGGGAGCTGAGATTTGCTGATTTGAAAGAAACCTTGATGATGTATGCCTTAATGAATACCTTTCTGGTTCAAGTGATTGAAGGCGACGAGTTGTATACCAGACGTAAAACCAATACCTATGCTAAAAAGAAAACTGGCTTGCAAAGAACATTAGACATCCTTTGGGTTGTCCACAATTTTACCCGGGCGCATTTTACCACCCGACAAGTTCCCGCAGTGGCTTTAGGCACATTAGAAAAAGGGTTTTCATGGGAACAGGCCTTGAGGCTCCAGAAAATCGCCTGACCTTCAGTCTTTAATACGCCAATCAATCAAGTAACGAGGCGATTAGACTGAGCCAGTGCCATGTGGGTAGTGAGATTGATATTAGTTAGCACAGAGCGAGCAGGGTAGCTTCTACTATTTCACGATCAACGTATTTGTCAACTTTCGCCTGGTAATTGTTTCAGCTGTGTTACCAAGCAGAACCCCCTTCACTCCTTCATTTGCCACGGACCCCATTACGATCAGCGTTGGCTTGAACAACTCTAGCTCTGCGATCAATACGCGGGTTGGATCACCCTTGTGTAGATGGATCGTGTAAGTTATTCCTTCTGGAATTCTAGATTCCTCAATAGCGACATTCATTTCTCTTTCTGCATTCTCTTTAGCCTTGGCCATAGAACTGTCTAGTTCTTCTTTAGAGAATCTAGACCGCATAACTGATTCGCCGAAAAGTTCCCAAGCATGTACAAAATGGATTTCAGCGTTCAATATATTCGCTTAATAGACGCCTTGACTAATAATCTTAGTCGCCCTCGATAGGCCATAATTATTTTGAAAAATGGGAGGAATAGCCACCATGATAGAACCATTCTTGATGAACTCGGCATTAAGCATCATTATTGGCAGCAACACACGCCTACTAAGGCGTAGATCCCCTTTGCTAGCGTATCCAAACTCGCCGTCACAAGGCAGTGATTCTTTTACTAGTAAATCTGGATTGTGTGTTTCAAACCATTTTTCGACACTTTCTGAAAATTTTCCTGAAACGATTTCGGGATGGCGATGATACCTCGCGGTGAAGTATGCTGATTTTTGCCGAGTTAGGCAGGATCAGTGGTATATTCAGCAATGAAACCTACGCGGGCATGATCATTGTTATTGCGCTTACCACACTGTTTCTTCCCCTGGTCATGAAGTGGTTCTATGGGCGCTATGGTGATCGTCTGCAGGCGGCAACTTCGGGATGATTGGTTTTCGATCCAGGAGTCTGGTATGGCTGGCGGCTGGTCCCGTGACGGGGCGGTGCGGGATCAAATCGATGCAAGCGTGGAAGATGCGGTCCGCCGGGTGAGGAGCCGGCTGCCTGCAGGTGAGGGCTTGAGTCAGTGCGATGCGTGCGATGCGCAGATTCCCGAGGCGCGGCGCGTGGCGGTACCCGGCGTGCGTTTGTGCGTTAAATGCCAGGCCGAGGCCGATAAACGGCAAACGGCCTTTGCTGGCTTCAATCGGCGGGCGAGTAAGGATAGCCAATTGAGATAGACTCGAAAAAACTTGCCGGTTCGGCCGCCGGATTCGCGCAGCGCCTTCGTTGCGCGTCACGACGGAACACCGTGCCGGCGGGTCGTCGCATGTGAACGGCACAGTGTAGAGCACCATCCGTATAGACGGGTTCTCGTGCCAGTTGACTTCTCCGAGGCATCCCGGAAGGCGCTTGTGCTTGTCCATCGCCTCATACTCAGAGCGGAGCTGCTGATCATGCACGCCTATGAAGCCGGGTCTGAGGACTGGTTACCTGCGGACGGCGCAATGAACGATCAATTACGGACCCTACGTCAGGAACATGAACTCACGCTCGGCCAAAAGCTGCGTGACTTCGTCGGCACCGCGGGTCTCGATCCCGATGCCGTTACGCCTATAGTGCGCTATGGCAATCCAGGCATAACAATAGTACGTGCTGCCACCGATCTACCTGCAGATCTCATTGCCATTGGCACTCACAACGTAAATGGCCTGGGTCATTTGCTGCTCGGCAGCGTTGCGGCGCAGGCGTTGCGCGAGGCCCGGTGCGATGTCCTGGCAGTGCACCCATGATGCCAGGGTTCGTCGACGAGGTGTCCAGACTCTATCCGGGTCAGCTGCATTCCTGTCGAGAGCGAGAATCCGTTGATAAATACGGCGTAATCAAGAAGGTGGTGTAATGAATCAGATAAGAAACGTCCTCGCGGCAGCGGGCCAGTTCCCGCAGGATGATCCGGTACTGACGCGCGCTGCCGAAATTGCCCGTGCGCACCGGGCAAGACTCACCATTGTGTATGTCATCGACGGCTTCAGCGGATTTGATCCTGCGCCCGCGGACCTTGATCTGGTTCTGATCCAGCAACAACTACGGCTCATCGCCCAGGAAAACCTTGAGGCTGCGATTGCAAGAGTAGAGATCGACGTTGCCGGGATCGATATTCGCATTGAGGTCGGGTCGCCGTCCCTGCGCCTGACCGAGCTGACCGATGAGATTAACGCTGATCTGGTCGTGATGCGGGCCCACCAGGGTGACTCGATGCTTGAGAAAATCATTGGTTCGACCACCGATCGGGTGATCCGCGCGGTCCGTACACCGGTGTTGGTGATCAAACGGCCGGTCACGCAGGTCTATCAACGTGTCGTGGTGTCCATCGACACATCTGATGACTCCGCTGCCGTTGTACCCTTCGTGGCCGCGCTGTTGCCGTTGGCGGGGTTGAATTTGTTCCATGTGGTGCAGATTTCGTCCCAGTTCGAAGCCGTGATGCAGCGCGCGGGCTACGGCCAGGCGAGTGTGACGGCCCATCGCGATGCCCTGATCCGCAAGGCGAAGGCCGATATGCGCGCAATGTCCAAAAGGCTGACCAATCGCCCGACACGAACTGCGACGCGGGTCGTTGTCGGCGATCCAGCGACATCCCTGGTGCGGGCGACATGGAGCCCGCAGGTGGGCCTGATCGTGCTTGGGCCTGGCAGCACAGGCAGGATCCGGTGGGCGCTGCTTGGCAGCGTCACACGGCGAGTGCTGCAGGCTGCGGCCTGCGACGTTTTAATTTGCCGCACAACCCCGCAGGATGCAGAGGAATAGCCTGACTCAGGCACCCAGTACCATTCTCACAATGCGTTGCGGAAGACTGACGTTTTGCTGTCCGATACGGCTGGAGGTAACCGTGTGTGGAGTATCGCCGACCATGGACTGCAACAGTTCGTCATCAATGTAATTGCCGGGGCGCAACATGGTCGACACAGCGATACCGAGCACGACGGCGATAGTGGTGGTGACGCCAAAGTAAGGCACGATTCGCAGACCTGCCTTTTTTTAGAAAAGATGCGTCACCACTGGAGGAAATACCGAGAATGATCGAGGAGATCACCAGCGATATGTCGACTATCTGGATCATTGCCAGGAACAACTGCCCGGGCAGTGCGACCCATTGAGCTACGTTGTAAGCCGTTTCTTTGGAAAGCAATGCCATACCGGACGGCGACAGCAGCAGCCCCAGCCCGATTCCAGAAACCATAGCTAACAACACCTGTTCCCACAGGTGGGCACGTAAAAGTAAGGGCAGTTGGGATTTGCGTCGTCTGCGCATATTCTCGGTTTTCTGCCTGCTGTGGTGGGGCTTCTAAGTTTTGTCGAACAGGCTTATGATACGCCCTTACTACACTACGGCGTATAGAGGAATAATCTGAATGTCTCGATACGTCATCCCGATACGTCATCGCCGATTGGCGAAATTAACCACAATCCACCATGGGGTCACGCCCTTAGCGCCGCTGTAGAAAGGGGAAGGCCGAGGGCTGACCCGGCCGGCGCGGACTCAGGTTGGGCTAGCCGAGTCGGGTCGTCAATAAGCAACCAATTAACGAGAGAATCTGATGGAAAAAAGGCCGAAAATTATTCTGACCTCACAGGACCTGGATCGCCTGGATGCACTGCTTGAGAGCCTGCCAGCGACCGCTTTTCCTGGTCGCGCCGAGTTGCGTGCGGAACTCGATCGCGCCGAAATCGTGGAGTCAGATGTAGTGCCGCCCGATGTGGTGACCATGAACAGCAAGGTGCGCTTTGCGCTGGAATCGGGCGAAGAGTTCTGCCTGACGCTGGTGTATCCGAAGGACATGGATGACAGCGCTGAGACAATCTCGATACTCGCACCCGTCGGCAGCGCGTTGCTGGGATTATCTGCGGGTGATCACATCGAGTGGCCCCGGCCGGGGGGCGGGATGATGAAGGTGCGTCTCGTGGAGGTGGTCTACCAACCTGAGCGGGCTGGCGAGTTCCACCGCTAGCTCGCAATATCGCTACGCCCATGGAGGTTATACCGGCAGTGTGTAACGGGTATCCGCCAATTCCTGAATCATCTGCCGTGTCTGCCATGTCGCCTTGCTGACAGATATTGAACAGAATGGACAGCAGACCCCGGCCTCCAACCCCGCAAAATCACTCAACCGATTTGCCGGCACGCGTCTACCGATGGGTTCTGATTATCCTCCAGGCCGTCATGGCGGTGGAATTGATACTGGTGTTGCACGAGGAGCAGTGGATCAACGCGTTCCTGGTGATGGCGATCATGGCGGTCACGCTTTCACCTGCCGTGCTCGGTCGCCGGTTCCGGGTGCATATTCCTCCTGAGTTTCAACTGCTCGCGGTGGTATTCGTCTTCGCGGCATTATTCCTGGGGGAAATTCAGAGCTACTACGTGCGGTTCTGGTGGTGGGATATCGCCCTGCACACCAGTTCAGGGCTGCTGATGGGGATTCTCGGTTTTCTGCTCGTCTACGTGCTCAACGAGAGCGAACGCGTCGACATTCATATGCGGGCGCATTTCGTGGCTCTGTTCGCGTTTTTATTCGCCGTGGCGGTCGGCACACTGTGGGAGATCTTTGAATTCGCCATGGACCAGATCGCCGGAACCAATATGCAAAAGCCTATGCTCGGAGATCCATCAGGATTGACTGATACGATGTGGGATATGATCGTCAATGCCCTGGGCGCCCTGGCAATCAGCGCGCTGGGCTGGTGGTATATGAAACGCAACGAACGCTCTTTCATAGAAGTCTGGATTGGCAGATTTATTGAGCGCAATCCCCGCTTGTTCCGTCGTTGAACCGGTGACGCAGTGCTTGCGACTGGATTTAAATAACTAGTTAGAGTCCAGAAACACCCCTCCCTGGGGTGTTTCTTGAACAGAATCGAAAAATGCGATTTTCCGATTCCTTCATTTTCAGGGGTGGCGGGACAAAAACCTGTGCTGCAACCGGATCATGGATCGTCTCGGAGCGTGCAAAGTCGATAAAGCGCTTGGCAAGCTCGGTAGTCACCTCGTCCCGGGTCACCAGGTTGAGCGGACGTGACAGGGGAAAGCGGCCGTTACGCACGTTGGCGACTGTCGCCGCCACTCCGTCCATCGGCAATAGACGGATCGGTGCGCCCTGTGTGGATTCGTATTCGGCGGTCCCGATGGAGACATAACCGATCGCGCCGGGGTTTCCTGTGACCGTCTTGATCCCCTGCTGGTTATCGCCGATGATCACCTGTGCCTTGGTTTGGCGGTTCTTCAGACCGAAGTGCTGCAGGAACAGCTCCAGGGTGGAGCGTCCCTCTGCTATATGGACCACGGTAATGGTGCGGTCCGACCCACCCACCTCGCGCCAGTTGCGCATCCGCCACCCCGTGCGATGAACCGCCGGACTGTACATCTACCCGCACGCCGGGATGAAGGAGCTCGAAGCGTTTGCCGATTTCCAGCGCGAGCGGCGCCACGGTGCTAGAGCCGGTGAGCACCAGACGGTCTTCTTTCGCCGAGGCCGTGAGGGGTTGCAGCATCAGCGACCCGGCCAGGATGGATAGAAAAATCATTCTCAGCAAGTTTTTCCCTCCTGGAATTGGCCCATGGGCTGATTGCCCAGTTGCCGCATGGCTTCCGCGATCTGGTGTTTGTCCATGCTGTCCAACGGCAGGCTTGAGAGGGTCTCCACCCGGATCTTCAAGGTATCGAAACAGCGGTTGAAGGCACGCCGTACCTGGTCGGGAGTACCCGTGGTCGCCGCAGGATCAGGAAAGCTCCAATGGACACGCTGTGGCACACCGGGAAAGTCGGGACAGCGTTCGCTGGCGGCGTTGTCGCAAACGGTGATGACGAAATCCAGGCAAGGCGTCTGTTCCTCGGTAAACTCGAACCAGTCTTTGCTGCGGAATCTTTCAGGGTCGAGACCCAGTGACTTGATCTGTTCCAGTGCAAATGGATTGACGCGTCCCACCGGATGGCTGCCGGCGCTGGAGGCGTGAAACCACCTGCCCAGTCGGTTGAACAGGGCCTCGGCCATGACGCTGCGGGCTGAGTTGCCGGTG
The DNA here is from genome assembly GCA_963797085.1 of uncultured Gammaproteobacteria bacterium. Taxonomy (GTDB): domain Bacteria; phylum Pseudomonadota; class Gammaproteobacteria; order Chromatiales; family Chromatiaceae; genus JASJBU01. The sequence continues at coordinate 40,577 of CAWCOA010000013.1, read as the reverse complement.
CATAAAACCAGAACTCCGTACTTTTCAAAGGCCGAATCTTGGGCGGTCTGGATCGTGTTTAGATGATGTGGCATGACGAGACGCTCCTTTGCTGTTCCTGGTTCTCACGAGTGTCAGTAGTGGCGGTGTCTTCACCGAGCGCACCACCACAGCTCGAACCCTGGCCCGCGGTGCAGCCGTAGCAGTGATCCGCCACCCGGATCGGTCGCCCTTCAAGTTCATGGGTGGCCAGATCGCGGATGTGTAACCGGGGATGGCCGTTCTTGCCGATCGCTAGCCCCAGTTGTTGATTGAAGTCGCAGTCATAGAGATAACCCTGCCAGTCCACACTGATGAGGCTGCGGCACATAACCTGTTCGAGGTTCTCATCCCTGTGCGAGTCACGCAGGAGCTGCATGTAGCGATTGAATCCGCCCTTGGAGACAAGCATCGAGCCGAAGCGTTTAATCGGCATGTTGGCCAGCGTGAGCAGTTGGTTGAAGACGACACCGAAGTGCTCTTGCAGATGTTTTCGGTAGGCAGTTTCGAGCGAGCATTGGGGCGGTGGCAGGTCCGCCCCCTGGGGATTGTAGACGAGGTCGAGTACCAGTCCGCTGTCGGCGCGTCCATAGCCCAGGGAGTTTAGGCGCTGAAGTCCCTGTAGGCTTTCCTTGAACACCCCCTTGCCGCGCTGGCGATCCACATTGTCCTCCAGATAGCAAGGCAGGGAAGCCACTACCTCCGCCCGTTGATCCGCGAGAAAGGCGGCCAGATCCTCCTGGCCGGGTTGTTCGAGGATGGTGAGATTGCAGCGGTCTATGACCCGCAGGCCGCGGCTGCGGGCAGCAGCTACCAGGTGGCGGAAATGGGAATTGAGTTCGGGCGCGCCGCCGGTGAGGTCCAGCGTGGTGACCGATGAGCTGGCATCGAGGAAAGCGATGACGGCATCGATGGTTTCCGAGGTCATCTCCTCCTTGCGAGTTGGCCCGGCATTGACGTGGCAGTGAACGCAACTCTGGTTGCAGCGATAGCCGAGGTTGACCTGCAGGGTTTCAACTGCTCGGCGGATCAGCGGAGGGAAATCTGTTTGGACAAGAAGTGGGAGAGTCGCATGCATGTAATCTGGGCTCCATATTGCACTATTTGATAGTGGATTTGTGATCAGTCGTTGATTGAGTCGAATTACTTACAGGCAGTCCGCAAGTGGTATAGGCTGCTCTGGCTCCGCTATATGCGGAGACGCAGAACGGAATGGTGAAGTCGAGCAACACACGGCCCCAACTGATGTTGTTACTGTCGAATAGAGCTTCGCCATGGTTGATGATATTTAAAAGCAATCCAACAAACAGGCCGGTCTTGAGTGAATCTATGACGATCGGTGGGGAGAGGGCGTTTTTAACTAAAGCGAAAATCAGGGATGGGTTGTTCATATCTCGGACTCCAGCCTTGCTCGTAGCCACGACTCACTCCGGTGCCAAAGTAGAATCAGTGCAAAAGGCACTGCCAGCAGTAGATCGGTGAAACTGATCATGACGTTCTCTAATATTTACTGATTCAGAGATAACCAAAATCACCTTGCCAGCAGCCGTCGATGTAATCGATATGCAGCCAACGGGGAATCAAGGCCGTGGGATGGGTGATGGGAATTGGTCGCGGGTAGGGGGAGAACCTTACATCGAGTATATGACTGTGAGGCCGGTAGCCGCCTCAGTAGGTGAGAAAATTGGGAGACACGCCAAAGAGGGCCGCCAGCGTTAGGGTCACGTGCCCCGACCCCGAGACCATGGTAAACAGGGTCTTCAAGAGATATTTTGAATAGGTCATGACGATGTTCCGCAAGCCGTTGGTTCGCTCTCATTCGCGAAACCAAGGATGGCGATCTGCTCAGGTTGATCGAGTAATCGGCGCGCAGCCAGGTAGCCGGCGATGGTCCAGGTCTGTCTCCGTCGAGCCTCCTTGCCCACTAACCGGCCACGAGGGCCGTCATAATATTCTGGCCAGTTGTCTCGATGCAGTCGCCGTTCCACGGCTTCCAGAGCTCGCTGCGCCAAATTTTCGTGTCCGGTCTGGATCGCCGCGGCGGTGAATAGCCACAACAGAAAGGGCCAGTTGCCGCCATTGTGGTAGGACCAGGGGGTGTTCTTTGGGTCCGAGCCGGTTAGCAATTGCCAGTCGCGTCCTTCAAGTGCCGGATAGACCAACTTTACCGGAACCTCGCCCATTAGGTCGTCCCAGCGGGCCTCATAGAGATCCATGATTGCCCGGGTCTGTCCGGCGTCGGCGAGCCCGCCGAGGATAGTGAGCAGGTTGCCTTGGGCGAAGAGGCGGAAGTCCATCCGCGCTGGACCGAGGTTACCGGCGAAGTAGCCGCCGTTGCGGGGCATCCATTCAAACAACCAGAGAGGAATGCTGTCTGGATAGATATTGAAGCGGTTGACGGCGCTTTCACCGAACTCCTCCACCCGGTAGCGATAGATCTGGTTGAGACGCTCCATATCGAGCCAGTAATAGGTGCGTAGATGATAGGTGAGGTGGGCGATCCGTTCTTTCACTGCTGCGAACACAGGGTCACCCGCTGGTGCCACCAGTAACGTCTCGACCCCGCGCAGGGCAATGTGGAATAAGGCCTGGATATCCAGCGGATGACCGTATACACCCATGCGCCGGTCGATCATGAAGGCACCGTCGGGTACGAGCAAAGTAGGCAACATCTCGTGGCGAGGAGGTAGACACAATTCCAGGATTAGGCGGATGCCCCTCTGGACATCCTCGCGTTGGGCCAGTTCCTCGTCACCACTGGCACGGGTGTAGGCGTACAGCAGATAAAGCCACCAAAAGCCCGAGTCGATGGGGGAGACACGGGCGATGGCGTGTTCACCAAAATCGCCAGCCAGACGTTCGCCACCGCCGTCCGGTTCCACCTTGAAGCTGGCCGGCATCACGCCCAGGCCTGGGCGGAAGCAGTCCATGTGGCGCTCCGCGCTCTGCAACTCCAGGACGGCGAGCAGGAAGTGGCGCACGATGGCATAGTCACCATGCAGTAGGAAGGCGACAGCGGAGACGGCAAAGTCGCGGGTAAAGACCTGATCGTAGTTTAGGGCGTCGATGCCATCGTCTCGCGCCGCCACGGTGCCCACGGGTTCACCGCGAAAGTGGACAACGGACTCATTCAGCATGGTCCAGGCTGCCTGTTCAATATCACTCATGGTTTCTCCATTTTGTTATATTAGAAATTCCGTACCGTGTGACTTCCTAAGGATGTTCCTATCTATTCAGAGCGTCCCTTATTGGACCGTAGAAAAATCATTTACGGTTATATGAGTTCTTTTGAATTCACCACCATCACTTTCTCGGTCTGCATATCCCGGAAAGTGTAAGGGATGCCGCCAACCCCCAGACCCGATTCACGCAAGCCAGCGAACGGCATCCAGTCCACACGGAATGCCGTGTGATCATTGACCATGACTGCCGATGCGTTCAGCCTCTTGTAGGCGCGAAAGGCGGTATCTATATCTTCTGCAAAGATGACCGGCGCGGCGCCACCATGTTCGAGGGCGCAGCGTGTGCCAGGAGCTAATTTTGAACGCAGTATCCAGCCGACTTTGGCGCTACCGATAAAGCTCAGAAAGGCGACCCTTGCATCCGTCACCAGTTGGGTGGCCACATCCAGGTTGCTGGTAACCAAGGCCTGACACCACTCATCCGGCAGGCCGGCCTCACGCACGCTCTCGACGAAACGATAACAGGAGAGTGGCGTGTCTTCAGCTGGTTTGACGATAACGGGGCAGCCGGCTGCAATGGCAGGGCCCACCTGGTGGCTGATCAGATTCAGCGGATGATTGAAGGCGCTGATCGCGACCACGACACCTATCGGCTCGCGGCTGGTGAAGGCGAGTCTCCCGGCGGATGCGGCGTTGATGCCCATGGGAATGGTCTCCCCCGACTCGGTGCGCAGGCAATCTACACAGATTCGGATGCTGTCGATGGCCCGGACGACTTCGACCCTGGAATCGATCAGCGGCTTGCCGCCTTCTCTCGCTGCCTCGATGGCAAGCTCTTCCATGCGTTCAGCCATGATGGCGGCGGTCTTTTCCAAGATCGCTATCCGCTGGGAGACTGGCAGCCAGCGGCTTCGATCACGAAAGAGCTGGTCAGCCGTATTGAGCGCCTGATCTACAGCATCCGCGCCGGATGTTTCGACGAGCGCTATAGGCGAAAGATCAAACGGCGCAACAACTTCGATAGCGCCAGTCGATGTACTATCACCCGTTATCATTGACTTGAATGAATCTGTCATGTTTTCCTCCTATATCAGTCGACTCTTTTCCTTGATATCCCGATTGAGAATACGGTCGTTCTCGGAGTAATCGATCGGTACTTCGATCAGGTGAACGCCGGGTGTGTTGAAGCACTCTTCGAGCAAAGGGACCATTGAGTCCGTTGATTCCAGGCGATGTCCGCTGGCGCCATAACTGTTGGCATACTGAACAAAGTCGGGGTTGCCATAGTCGAGGCCAAAGTCATCGAACCCCATGTTGGCCTGTTTCCACTTGATCATACCGTAGGCATCGTCCCGCAGAATCAGCACCACCAGGTCGAGTTTGAGCCGCACCGCCGTCTCCATCTCTTGCGAGTTCATCATAAAGCCGCCGTCTCCACAGATGGCCATCACTCTGCGATCCGGATGCACAATCTTGGCGGCCATCGCGGATGGAAGGCCTGCGCCCATGGTTGCCAGCGCATTATCGAGCAGCACGGTATTGGGCATGTGAGCCTTATAGTTGCGGGCAAACCAGATCTTGTAGACGCCATTGTCCAGGGCAATAATGCCGTCGTCAGGCATGACCTTTCGCACATCGGCAACCAGGCGCTGTGGGTAGATCGGGAAGCGATTATCGTCTATGCCTTCCAGTAGTTGCAGGTCAAGGTGTGATTTAACCTCCACGAACCGGGAGAAGTCCCAGCTCTGCTGTGGCGTTATCAGGTGAGTCAGGCGTTCTATACTGTTGGCAATATCTCCAATCACCCCCTGTTGGGGGTAGTAGACCGGATCGATAGTGGCCGTAATGTAGTTGACGTGAATAACATCGAATCCACCCTGCTGCATAAAGAAGGGAGGTTTCTCAACCACGTCGTGCCCCACGTTGATGATCAGGTCTGTTTGATCTATGGCTCGATGCAGATAGTCATCGGCCGAGAGTGTGGCGTTACCGAGAAAAATCGGATTGCGTTCATCGACAACTCCCTTACCCATCTGCGTACTGAAGAAGGGGATGCGCGTTTTATCGATAAACGCGGTGAGGGCCTGACTGGTCTGTTTTCTATTAGCGCCCGCGCCGATCAGTAGCAGAGGGTGGCTTGCCGTTTCGATCATCTCGCTGGCGACGGCAATGGAATGATCGCTGGCATGCGGAATATCGAACTGGCTCTTGATGATGACCTTAGATTCCGTCTCTTCAGCCGCGATATCTTCCGGCAGTTCAAGATGGCTCGCCCCGGGTCGCTCTCCCTCTGCATTGCGCATGGCCTCACGTACCCTTGCGGGGATGTTATGCCCACTGCTGATCTGCTGGGTGAACTTGGTCAGCGGTCGCATCATGTCGACCACATTGACAATCTGGAACTGTCCCTGTTTGCTGACCTTGATCGGTTTCTGCCCGGTAATCATCAATAGCGGCATGGCGCCGAGCTGGGCATAGGCGGCTGCGGTGACCAGGTTGGTTGCTCCCGGGCCGAGGGTAGACAGGCAAACGCCCGCTTTACCGGTCAGGCGGCCATAGGTGGCGGCCATGAATCCGGCGCCCTGTTCATGACGCGTCAGGATAAGCTTGATCGATGAATCCTTCAGCGAGTTGAGGAGATCGAGATTTTCCTCGCCAGGTATACCAAAGATGTACTCAACGCCTTCGGCTTCCAGTGCTTTGACGAATAGGTCAGATGCCTTCATTTTTTGTTTCTCCCGCTACGATCTCAGTCTGCTTATGGGTAGTCTCTTCAACCGGTAACTCTATCTTCTGGCACTCATTGTCAATCCGTGTCAGACAACTGTGTGGAGAGAAGGTGTCTGAACTTGCCTCCTGCATGATGAGTTTGAATGTGTCTGGTATGTCATCCCCCAGCAGACAACCTGCACTCAGATAGGGAAAAATTTGATCATATCGTTTGATCTCGTACTGACTGATGCGTCGATAAATATGGGTTCGATTCAACTCGGAGGTATGACGAATACCTGCGGAGGCGATGATTTCGGCTGTCGCGTGTACGGTTTTGGCATGAAACTGTGCCACACGCTTCGCCTTATCTGGAACCACAAGCCCCTTGAAGAGCCTTGGGTCTTGTGTGGCAACCCCGGAGGGACACTTGTTACTGTTGCATATCAGAGAGTGTACACAGCCAAGTGCGAGCATCATGCCACGAGCACTGTTACAAATATCTGCACCCAATGCCATATTCTTGACCAAATGGAATCCAGTAATGATTTTGCCGGATGCAATGATTTTTATATGCTGCCTCAGACCAAAACCACTCAGACAGTCGGAAATAAACGCAAGGGCTTCACGTAACGGCATGCCAATGGAGTTGGTATATTCGAGTGGCGCCGCACCCGTGCCGCCTTCACCGCCATCGACGGTAATAAAATCCGGGAGAATGCCGGTTTCAAGCATGGCCTTGCAGATGGCGATGAATTCACTCTTGCGTCCAATGGAGAGCTTGAAGCCAACCGGTTTACCAGCTGAGAGTTCACGCAGTTGAGCGATAAAGTGCACCAATCCCAATGGAGAATCGAAAGCGCTATGCGTGGCGGGCGAGTTGACCTGGATATAGGGCGCTACGCTGCGAATACTGGCGATCTCAGGGGTGTTTTTTTCCGCGGGAAGAATACCGCCGTGGCCTGGCTTGGCACCCTGTGAGAGTTTGATCTCGATCATCTTGACCGTCTCAAGGGATGCCTTCTCTTTAAACCTCTCAGGGGAAAATTTTCCGCTATCGTCACGACAGCCAAAGTAGCCGGTGCCGATTTGCCAGACCAGATCACCACCATGTTGTAGATGATACGGACTGATCCCACCTTCCCCTGTGTTGTGTGCAAATCCCCCCGTTTTTGCGCCAGAGTTCAGCGCCAGGATGGCATGCTGACTGAGCGCGCCAAAACTCATGGCCGAGATATTGAAGATACTGGTGGAGTAGGGCTGCCGGCAATCCGGCCCACCGACGGTGACACGTAAATCCTTGTCTATCTCGGAAGCGTCAAGCGCGGAAAGTGAATGCCCGATCCATTCGTAGCCGGTGCGGTAGGTGTCCACCCTTGTACCGAAAGGAACGGTTTCCAGCGCACCTTTGGCGCGTTGATAGACGATGTTTCTAAACATCCGATTGATGGGTGTGCCATCGGTATCAGACTCCACCAAATACTGCCGAATATAGGGTCGGAGCTCCTCCATGATCCAGCGTCCGCGTCCAAACAGAGGAAAGTTTCGACGGATTGAATGTCGCGTCTGAAGCATGTCGTAAATCCCCAACAGAGCAAATGGAGAAACAACGAGCAATAGCCATAGAATAGGTGGCCAAAAAAAGTAGATAGTCGTGACCGCAAGGAGCGTACCTGACAGGACCTTAATAAATGTTGAATGCATGCGTGTTCCTATAAATTGTGGTTCCGTAGTGGGTTACTTCCACATGTTTTAATCTCGGGAGAAAGGACGAAGTGTCTCGGGGCATTGGGTGCTACGGAATCAAAAATCCAGCCGCATTAAGTTATTCCTGGCGCGTTCTAGCATCTCTTGTTCACGCAAGTATTGATGATTGCTCTCTTTGTTCCAGCGCTTTAATCCATCCATCTCTTCACTCTTGTGAAAGAGTAAGAGGACGCCGCCGACTATCTTGAAATTGGTTGGATCTATTGCCACCTGTCTACCGAGGGTCAGACTGTAAGGACAGAAACCGCCAAAAAGCGGTACGTATTTTTCTGGATCCTGCTTGAAGATTTCGGCTTGCCTGGCGGTGGTCAAGTAATAGGATTTACTCTTGTACTCGACCATGAATTGCTGATTACCTTTTTCCGCAAGGTTTTTCGTGAAGTATGAAACGGGACTGTACCCTTCGATCTCTGGGGTAACTGCGGCTATCTCCTGCTGCTTTTTGTGAGTGTGAGGAAGGGTGGCTGCAATTATTTCTCTACTGTAATCAATTGCTGGTCCATCACCCTTTAAGTGCCTGACTCCCTGGTTATCAATCGGAGCTGGACCAGAATTATTGGCAGTTAATGCGCAGGAACCAAGTGCTAAAACCGATAATAGCTGTAAGGATATTGAAAAACGATTCCTATGATTGACCATTGTCATGATCCTTTTTACCTGGGTTGAGCAGTGTTGCCACCAACCCTGTCCACCCGGTCTGGTGCGAGGCGCCGATGCCGCGGCCGTTGTCGCCGTGGAAATACTCGTGAAACAGTAGATGGTCACAAAAGTGCGGGTCGTTTTGCAGCTTGTCATTGTCGCCAAACATTGGCCGTCGGCCCTCTGCATCACGGCGAAACAGCCGGGTCAGGCGCTGAGCCAGTTCATCGGCCACTTCATCGATCGATAGAAGGTGTCCTGAGCCGCTAGGGCACTCAATCTTGAACTCGTCACCATAAAAGGTGGCAAAGCGACGCAGTGAACTGATCAGTAGAAAATTGACCGGGAACCAGATAGGGCCACGCCAGTTGGAGTTGCCACCGAATACCCCCGTCTCCGACTCCCCCGGTTGGTACGAGACCGTAAGAGGATGGTGCATACACTCGAAGACGTAAGGGGCCTCTTGATGGGCGCGCGACAGAGACCGCACACCGTATTCGGAGAGAAACTCGGTCTCATCCAGCATGCGCTGCAGCAGGCATTTCATGCGGTGTCCACGCAGCAGCGAGAGCAGACGACGATTGCCTCGACCCGGTTCGTCCCAGTGAGAGACCAGGGCGGCCAGGTCGGGGCGGTAGTCGAGAAACCATTTCAGTCGGCGTTTGAAGTCGGGCAGCTGATCAATCAGTTCGGGCTCCAGTATCTCGACCGCGAACAGCGGTATCAGCCCCACCATCGAGCGGACCTTCAACGGCATCAATTCTCCGTCGGGAAAACGCAGCACGTCATAGTAGAATTCGTCCTCCTCGTCCCACAGGCCAATGCCCTGATCACCGATATTGTTCATCGCCTCGGCGATATACAGGAAATGCTCGAAGAACTTGGTGGCGATGTCCTCGTAGACGTGGTTGGTCTGCGCCAGTTCCAGGGCGATGCGCATCATGTTCAGGCAGTACATCGCCATCCAGCTGGTGCCGTCGGCCTGGTTGATATGGCCTCCGGTGGGTAGCGGGGCGCTGCGGTCGAACACGCCGATGTTATCCAGTCCAAGAAAGCCGCCCTGGAAGATATTGTTGCCGTCGGCATCCTTGCGATTCACCCACCAGGTGAAGTTGACGATCATTTTGTGAAATACCCGCTCCAGGAAATCGAGATCGCCTTTACCGGTACTCTCGCGCTCGCTCTGGTATACTTCCCACACCGCCCAGGCATGCACCGGCGGATTGACGTCACCGAAGGCCCATTCGTAGGCGGGGATCTGTCCGTTGGGGTGCATGTACCAGTCGCGGGTCATCAGCAGCAGTTGCTGCTTGGCGAAATCCGGGTCGACCAGCGCCAGGGGAACGCAGTGGAAGGCCAGGTCCCAGGCCGCATACCAGGGATACTCCCACTTGTCGGGCATGGAGATGATGTCGGCATTGTTGAGGTGACGCCACTCACTGTTGCGCCCGTGGCGGCGTCCTGCTTGTGGTTCTGGCTGGCCCGGGTCGCCATCCAGCCACTGCGGGATATCGTAATAGTAAAACTGCTTGCTCCAGATCATGCCGGCCAGTGCCTGACGCTGAATCAGACCGGGCATCGTCGTCTGGCAGTGCCTTTTGCAATTCGGCATAGAAGGCGTCGGCTTCATCGATGCGTGACTGGAATAAGGCATCGAAGTCGGCAAACGGGGTTTGATTCCGAGTCTTTTCAAGTCGCACACGGATCTCGACCTGACCCTGGGCAGGCACCTGAAAGCGGTAGAGGCCAGCCGCCTTGGTGCCGTTTTGCAGTGGGTTGACGGCATGGTGATTGCCATCGATGACATAGTCGTGAAAGGCGTCCTTGAAGTGGCCGTGAGCGTCCACTCCATGCAGCCGCTGCATATTGGTGTCGTTGTCGCAGAACAGGAGTTCTGGGTCGCCGTCCAGGTGCCAATGGTAGTCACCCAGCTTGGGGTGCTCTACCAGCATACAGCCTGTCTCGTTGGCGGAGAGTGCCGGGCGGGCGGGATCATAGCCCCAGGACCAGGTGTTGCGGAACCAGAGCTGCGGCAGCAGGTGAAGCGGCGCATCCTGGTCGCCTCGGTTGTGCACCGCTGACCCGCATCAGGATATCGTCCACATCCGCCTTGGCGTATTCGACGAAGACATCGAAGTAGCGGTCATCGTCGAAGATACCGGTGTCGAGCAGTTCGTATTCAGGCTGATCCTTACCACGGCGGCGATTCTCTTCCACCAGTTCGGCGTAAGGAAAGGCCCGCTGTGGGTACTTGTAGAGCATCTTCAGGTAGGAGTGGCTGGGTGTGGCATCGAGATAGTAGTAGAGTTCCTTGACGTCTTCCCCGTGATTTCCCTCGCTGTTGGTCAGGCCGAACAGTCGCTCCTTGAGGATCGGGTCCTGGCCGTTCCAGAGAGCGAGTCCGAGGCAGAGTCGTTGCTTATCGTCGCTGAAACCGGCGAGGCCATCCTCACCCCAGCGATAGGCGCGGCTGCGGGCCTGATCGTGACTGAAGTAGTCCCAGGCCTCGCCGTTGGGACTGTAGTCCTCGCGCACCGTACCCCACTGGCGCTCACTGAGATAAGGTCCCCAGCGGCGCCAGGCTTCCTTCCCACTGGCTTGAGCCGACACGCGCGCCCGTTCGATGTTCCCGGCTGTGTTGGGTCTATTCTGGTCGCCCGCTTTCGATCTGCGTTTGGTTGTTGTCATTATGTCTTCCTCATCTTGTTAATGCTCTTCCTTCAGATCCAGCCAGGCGCGCAGAACCTCAGCGACACTCCAGGCCTGGGCGAAACAACCGCGTGGCGTGAAGGGCGGCTCCGCATCGAAGATCTCGCTGATGCTGCCGAGGCCCGCCTCAGTTAGATGCTGGGCGAATGGTTCTAAATAGGATCGTGCCTTGCTTGCATCACGGTAGACACGGAAGTGGGCATCTACGAACGGGCCAATCAGCCAGGCCCACACCGTGCCCTGGTGGTAGGCCCCATCTCGCTCGCGGAGTCCGCCAGTGTATCGGGGGGCATACCCAGGCTCTCCAGGGGCCAGACTGCGCAGACCCCGAGGAGTGAGCAGAGTACGGGTGCAGACGTCCACCACCGCCTTTTGCTGTTGCGGGCTCAGCGGGCTGTGGGGGAGGGAGACTGCCAGGATCTGGTTGGGTCGCAAACGGCTATCCACGTCTCCTTCCGGTTCATCGATGACGTCATAGAGATAACCCCGGGTCGGATTCCAAAAGCGGCCGAAGGATGTAGCCACCCGCTTTGCCGCATTGGCAAAGTCATGCAGCATCATCGTGATAATCCAGCCGTTGTGCGATCTCTGCCATCACCCTTAGCGCGTTGTACCAGAGGGCATTGACCTCCACGGGCTTGCCGATACGCGGGGTCACCACCCAGTCATCCACCTTGGCGTCCATCCAGGTCAGCTGCACGCCGGGTTCGCCGGCGCGCAACAGCCCATCTTCCGGGTCGACGGCGATACCGTAGCGGGTGCCGCGCTGATGCCAGTCGACGATTTCGCGCAGGACAGGATAGAGTTCGGCGGCCAGTGTCATGTTGCCGCTGCGCATCCGTGTACTGATGGATGGCGTGGAAGTACCAGAGGGCGGCGTCGACGGTGTTGTACTCGGGCCGATCCGCGCCGTCAGGGAAGCGATTGGGCAACATCCCTTCGCTGACATGCACGGCAAAGGTGCGCAGGATGCTTGCCGCATCCTCGAAACGTCGGGTCACCAGGGTTAGCCCGCTCAGGGCGATCATGGTGTCGCGGCCCCAGTCGCCGAACCAGGGGTAGCCGGCAATGATGGTTTTACCCGCCAGTTTACCGACATGCTGGCGTTCGACGATAAATTGATCCGCGGCAAGGGCCAAGTATCGAATCCAGTCAGGGGCCTCTTCAGGCAGGAAAGCGATAAGCTCGCGGTAACGCTGGTCATGGCGCTGTGCCAGCTCAGAGAAGGCAATCGCCGGCTCTCTTCCGCACTGAGAACCAGGGTCTTGCTGTTACCTGCCTCCAGCTCGAGGGAAAAATCACCGGGCCGAAACAGGTCTTCGCTGTCATCCAGACCCCGGTTGCTCTCGACGCGGTGGTGGAAATTCCAGTACCAGAGTGGGTCGGCGGTGAAGCGGGCGCCAGGACAGCTCACGTGGTAGGGGCGAGCGCCGGGAAAGGCAGTGATCCGGAAACCGTCGCTTTGCGCCTCCATCTGCATCTCCCAGCCCCCCTCTCCCTGGCTGTGAAAATCACGGTAAGCGCACAGTGGGGTCAGGGTGAAATCAATCGGGTCGCCAGCACGAACCACCCGTAATTCCAGTTGGGTAATGTTCCTGCCTGGCTCCATGAACAGGCGTTTTTCTATCAGGACATCGGCAAAGGCATAGCAACACACCGGCATGCCTTTGTCGAGATGAAATGATTGCAGCAGTCGGTAACCCTGAGGCGCAACGCTTCCGTCCATAAACTCGTTGCTGAACAGGGGCCAGTCACGGCCTTGGTAGTGTGCGGTGATATCGATCTTTGAGACCAGCAGGGTCCGATCGACTGGCGGATTGAGTGCCACCATGAGCAGGCCATGGTAGCGACGGGTGTTGGCCTCGGCAACCGTACCGGTGGCGAAACCGCCCAGGCCGTTAGTCACCAGCCATTCGTAGTCTGCAGCCTGAGCGAAATCGTCGAAACTGTCTTGCTTCAGCTGGATGAATGCCGTCTTCGGTTGAAAAACGCTCACCGGTTCTGAGGTCTGTTGCCGCATTTTCGTGTCTCACTTGCCTGGCTTGTTGTAACTTCACGATTAGTCGTGGCGGCAGGCGATTCCTTACTCCTGGTTTATTCGGCAGGCGTCCAGGCATGTTGTTCGAATACGCTGTCAAGGGGCGTATGCGCGAAATGGTTGGTGAAGTTGCTCAGGGTCTTCTGCCCGACACCGACCAGCACATCCAGCGCATGAGACGGCGCATAGCCGGCGGCAAGAAATTCACCCATGCCGGCCTCATCGATCCAGCCACGCTTTTCCAGTAGTCGATTGACGTACAGACGCAGCGCCTCCAGTTTCGGATCAGCGATGGACTGATCAGTACGGATGGCTTGAACCACAGCGGCCGGCAGATGCTGCATCTCGGCGGCGGCAGAGTGGGCAGCCATGCAATAGCGGCATTCGTGAAAGCGGCTCACCGTCAACAGCACCACCTGCCTCTCCGTGGGGGTCAGGCCACTCTTTTCGAAGATGCCGGAGAGAGCCGTATAGGCCTCGGCCAAGGCCGGTGAGGTGGCCATCACACCAAGCAGGTTGGGCAGGAAGCCGAACATGCCGACGACAGCGTCAAGAGTTTCGTGGGCGGCTGCGGGGGCGGATTCGCGGGTATGGACAGGAAAATTTGCCATGTGATGCTCCAGATGATTGGTTATTGAATGATTGTTCAATTAATATAGTCATTCTTGAACGTTCGTTCAAGTAACGCTAAAATTATAATGGTTCATAGAAATTGAGTAGCGCCATGGCAAGACCCGTCGAATTCGATCGTGAAAAGGTATTACAGGAAGCCATGTTGCAGTTCTGGCGCCTGGGCTATCACAAGACCTCGATACGGGACCTCACGGCAGCCACCCAATTGAAACCAGGCAGTCTCTACGGAGCCTTCGAGAACAAGCAGAGACTGTTTCTGCGTTCCCTGGATTACTATGCCGACCAGTTAAAGCAGTTTGTTGACGCTGTATTGCACAGCGATAACCCTCCGCTTGTCAGGATACGACTGTTTTTCGAACACCTGCTCAATGAGATGGCTGATGACCCTGAGGGGAAGGGTTGCCTGCTGGTCAATACGCTATTGGAGACCCCGCCGGAAGATGAGGAGATCAACCAGCGGGCCAGCCAGGCGCTTGGCTATGTCGAACAGTGTTTCCGTGAGGTGCTGGCGGAAGCGCAGGCGCGGGGTGAAGTCGATTCCGGCAAGGATCCGGCCACCCTGGCCCGGCTGCTGATGACCGGCATCTTCGGACTGCGGGTCTACCACAAGATGCGACCGCAACGGCAAGCACTGGATGCGATCGTGGATAGCCTGCTGTCATCCATAGGTAAGTGAAATATGCGTAGCGTGAATCATACAATTGGCGAGCAAACCAATTAACACGATTCACCATTGTCTCAACGCATTACTTTTAGAGTGGAGTGGCCAACTGCTGCTGCTAGTCGACCAATTGATAAAATGGACATTCAGACTTAAGTCAGGGGTTCTCACACCGGCAGGGCTGTCTTGTCCACCACCCGTCGCATGACGAAGCTTGAGTGGACCCCGCTCACGCCCTCGATGCGGGTGATCTTGTTCAGCAGCAGTTCCTGGTATTGCTGCATGTCCCTCACCACCACCTTCAACTGATAGTCCGCGTCCTGACCGGTGATCAGCAGGCACTCCAAGACCTCGGGCAGGTCATTGATCCTGCTCTCGAAATTGGCAAATCGCTCCGGGGTGTGGCGGTCCATGGAGATATGGATCAGGGCCATCAGGCTGAGTCCCAGACTGGCCGCATCCAGGTGGGCGTGGTAGCCGGCGATGATCCCCGCCTCCTCCAGCGCCCGCACCCGCCGCAGGCAGGGCGAGGGAGAGAGGCCGATGCGTTCGGCCAGATCCTGGTTGCTGATGCGGCCCTCCTGCTGCAGGACATCGAGGATCTTTCTATCGAAGCGATCGAGGGTCATGATTTTGCCTCATAAATAGACAAGGTAAGCATTATATGCCATTAATACCACAATTAACGAAATAATATTCTATTCTGCTGCCTATTTTCGTCAATATTCGCAAGCACCTGCCAGGCGATCTGCACTAATCTTTCTCCATCGGCCACAAGCCACCCAGGAACAACCGGAATCACAAGTTTCGGCACTCGCAAGCCCCATAAGGGTCTAGCGGCAACACCATCGTCCACCAGATGTGCAACAGAAATTTGACGGGGCGGGGCGGAGGGAAATCTTCCTCACCCTGCCCCTCCCCGAGGGAGAAGCGCCTCACATCGATCAGGAGCCAGAACCGTGCAACATTTTGACCATCGCAAATACCGCCCCACCCCGGCGATGCCCATGTCGCAGCGTCAGTGGCCCAACCGGACCCTCGACAAAGCGCCGATCTGGGCCAGCGTCGATCTGCGCGACGGTAACCAGGCCCTGCTCGAGCCCATGAACGTGGAGCAGAAACTCCGCCTCTGGGACTTGCTGGTCAGCCTAGGCCTGAAGGAGATCGAGGTTGGCTTCCCCGCCGCCAGTCAGCCGGACTACGACTTCGTGCGTTGGCTCATCGAGGGCGACCGCATACCCGCCGATGTCACCATCCAGGTTCTGGTGCAGGCCCGCGAGGCCCTGATCACCCGCACCTTCGAAGCCCTCAAGGGCGCGCGTCGGGCCATCGTGCATGTCTACAACTCTACCTCCACGGTACAGCGGGAGCGGGTCTTCGGCCGTGACCGCGAAGGCATCAAGGCCATTGCGGTGGAGGGCGCCCGATTACTCAAGCGGGAGGCCGCGCGCTACCCGGAGACGGAGTGGGTCTTCCAGTACTCCCCGGAGAGCTTCTCCAACACCGAATGGGACTATGCGGTGGAGGTTTGCGATGCGGTTATCGATGTCTGGCAGCCGACCCCCGCGCAGCCCTGCATCATCAACCTGCCCGCCACGGTGGAGAGCAGCACGCCCAATGTCTTCGCCGATCAGGTGGAGTATTTCTGCAATCATGTCGCCCGGCGCGACGCGATCACGGTCTCTGTGCACACCCACAACGATCGGGGCAGCGCAGTGGCCGCCGCAGAACTGGCGATCCTCGCCGGCGCCGACCGGGTCGAGGGCACCTTGCTGGGCAACGGCGAGCGTACCGGCAATATGGATATTGTCACCTTGGCGATGAATCTCTACAGCCAGGGCGTTGATCCCGAACTCGATCTCTCCCGGCCGGATGAGATTGTGCAGGTCTACTGCGAATGCACCGGTCTGCCGGTGCATCCCCGCCACCCCTGGGTCGGCGAACTGGTCTACACCGCCTTTTCCGGCTCCCATCAGGATGCGATACGCAAATGCCTGCACAAACAGGAGCCGGACGAACCCTGGCAGGTGGCCTATCTGCCGATCGACCCGCAGGACATCGGCCGCGACTACCAGGCAGTGATCCGGGTCAACAGCCAATCGGGCAAGGGCGGCGTGGCCTATGTGCTGGAGCGGGACTACGGCTTGTTGCTGCCGCGCTGGATTCAGGTGGAACTGGCCGCCCTCGTGCAGCGGGCGAGCGAATCCACCCAGGGTGAGGTCGACAGCGCCACCATCTTCGACCTGTTCCTGAGTCATTTTGTCGCGGATAACCGGCCCGTGCGGCTCGACGGCTACCGCCTGGACCGCCGCGAGGGCGTAGAGGTCATCGAAGCGAAGCTGGTGGATGGCACGCGGGCCAGGACAATTCATGGTCGAGGCGAAGGGGCCATCTCCGCCTTCATGGATGCCTGGACCTCCGCCTACGGGCGGCAGGCCAGGGTGATTGACTACAGCGAGCACGCCATCGGCGAGGGCACGGATGCGGAGGCGGTCTCCTATATCTTGCTGGAAGTGGACGGAGAGCGCATAGCCGGCGCGGCCTTCGATTACGACAGCCTGAGCGCCTCGCTCAAATCGCTCATCTCCGCGTTGAATCTGGCGCTGATGCAGCAGCAGACCGCCGCCTGATGGGTTGGGTGCGTATTTAAAACCCCCCAACTTAATGCTTGCTCACAGGTAGCCTGGGTGCATAAACCCCAGGCTAGGCTGCGTTAAAAAACATTGGTGATTAGCGCATAGGGTGCGGTAAGTATTGCGAACCGCACCGTTAAAAGGTTGGGGTATGGTGCGGTTCGTTTCTCACCGCACCCTACGTGGGCTTACATTGACTCTAGTATCGAAAGAGTTCGCATATCCGGCTCTCCTCCAAAGAATCTGTCCAGTGCGTCAGAAAAAGGACTGTCATCCCCAGCTACCTTTTTAAACAAGGTCATACTCGACAAGAATTTAAGATAATCGGGATACCCAAATACTTGCTCGGCCGTTAGGTCTTGGTGTTCGTTTACGACATTTGTACAAGCAACAAGCCTTGAGCCAAGTACCGGATGTTGTAAGTATGCAATGGCCCCAAGTTCACTTTGAATGGCGTAATAGTCCGATGTGGAATTATGCCCAAGCCCTTTTACTTGTGGGAACACGTACCACATCCAATGGCCCCATTTTTGACCCCGCTTAAGTTCTTGCATTACGCCATCAATACTTTCTCCCTGGGCTGAAAGAAACCTTTCCAAATTATACTTGTCTTCCATATTCAATATTTTCAGTTAAGCAAAGAGTCCAATAGCGGTTTTCAATATGCGCTTCGACGTATTTATAGATATTGAAGGCTTTTCTTTAGGATTATCCCTATAAACTACTATGTAGTATTTTTTAATATGATGACCAGATTTTTTGGAGATGCCATCGCATATAGCCAAGATAAGCGAAAACAGCCCTACCTCTTTACGCAATCCGCCGTGCCCCGTACCCATAATAGGAATACAGACTGACTCAATTCGATGGTCAGCTGCAACTTCCTGTATCGTTTTTACGGCTTCAAAAATATGTGACATTTCTGCTCTTAGGCCTTCACCAATGCGCTTAGTAGTAACAGAAATAAACAATATGGGTTGTTTTGAATGCAGGGGCTCTTTAAGAAAGACCCCTGAACCGACTCCATAACTAGCTTGCGTAACACCGGGCTCTTTTTCAATTTTTTGTGATTCAAAGGAGACGAGATTATCTTGAATTAGCTGCTGAATTTCCTTGGTTTGGTTCGGAAAAACGGACTGAACGTATGCTCCAAGTGAACTATTTGAGTCATGAATACACTCATCATCAAAATATTCATTTGCGGGAAGAACCACCATGCTCGTTGGTGTTTCTTTGACCGCTTCCTGAATCTTGTCAAAAATGATCTCTATTTTACTGGCACCGTACTTTGCCAGTAAGCGACTACTACTCATATGTACTGACGCTGATTTAAACCACCCTAGCGTCAAGCGATCTTGGCCATAGAAAAATAACGAAAAGCCGGCTAGCAAAACTCCAAATATAAGCAAAGGTCAAATAACTGTATTACGTGGCTCTACTTGGAGTTTTGACACATCTTTAACATCAAAAATAGAAAGGATAACCAGGACTATTCCTAATAAAAGAAGAACCACAAGATAACTTTGTTTTTCTAGTAACTTGAACATAATGTATCTATTACGATTGATATTCGTTCCGACACCACTTGCCGTACCTTAACTGTCCAACATTGTTATTAGACGGAACTGGCTAATATTGGGATAGGCAGATTTCATATATTACCTCCCACCAATTCCTCTCCCACCTTGATTCCAGCCCATTTATCGAGATCGGCAAGCACATTAAACGATATTTTGGTCCCAACTAAGGATTCAAAGGGACCAGACTCGGTTTCTTGGTGTAAATATACAAGCCGGGCCGCTGTAACTGTGTCGAAGCACGATTCGCGTTGTTTGAGTATCGGTTCGCCATAATAGGCTGCCACGGAAATCCGCAGGCAAGGAGGAGGTGTCCATTCATTTTATTGTGTGACATCGTTGAATCTCCCTGTCTTTTATTCGATGAATTTCTTTTTAGCCCATTTGGGCACCAAACGCAATTTGGCCATTTCACTCAGACTATTCAACCGGCTACAGCAATTCACCCTTCATTACCGTTTGGGTGGGTAGAGGTATGGATATCGGTGGTGGAGCGGCAGGCCCTGATGACCTCAGCCGAGACCCTAAAGCAGTGCCTGCGTTCGCTAGATCTGTAAAATAGAGACCCTGGCCCTAAGTAACGCCGGTATCCAACCGACAGGTCAATGCAAAGGCAGCTTCACCAATCCCAGCACGGGTCAGGTTGGACCAACGTTCACTATCATTCTAAACTGAGTGTCCCAGCTGTAGAGAGGGTCGTCTGGTTTTTTCTAAAGCTGGATGGTCTTTCCGCTTACCGGTAAGAGCTGATTGGCCGGCGTTGTAAAACTGCACTCATTGCAGTCGATGAACAAATCAATGCTTCGGACCAGGTGCAATGGCAGTTGTCTGATCAGTACCGAGGTCGTCTCCAGATGTATGCGTTCATGCTCTATCCCCATCATGACGATCCACATCGGGTCATGCCAGCCGATCGGCAGTGTTATGGTGGCCTGCATGATGAAGTCATCGACCCGTTGCCGCACCTTTGCCCGATACGTCTTGACATGCTCAAGCGTTGGCCAGTTGTTGTTTGATTCATTCAGGTCATCCCATGACATTTCGTCAACACCGATTGCCAGCATGGACTCCAGTTCGGGGTCGAGCCTGTCTGGGATCAGATTGGCGACATGCAGTTTGTTGGTAAAAAAAACCGCGGTGTGGCCATAGTAGAAGATCAAGGGATGGCGCAATGGGTTGGCTTTGCTGTAATAAGCTTGATCGGTTGCCAGGCAGTCGAAGAGGCTCTCATACAACGAGGAGGTCTCATGGAAGTAGGCGCGTATCTCCTCACGCTTCAACTCCGGGTCTTCGCCTGTGAGCAAGACAGTCTTTACTGGTGCTGAAGATTGACTGGAGAGGCCTGGCTTCTGTTTGGCTAATTGGGTCATGATTGTAAAACTGTCTTGAAACTGCTGGTGCTTGATAGACGCACACTCCGACCGGCAATGAGGATGAGGATTCCTGAGGTTGTTGGCAGGCCACTCCATTCTTGATCAGACAATCTATATCCGCATAAAGAGTTTGTATTGCATCCAAAAATGCAAAAGGGCCTAGGGTCATTGGGACCGCGGGCCCTGCAAGTCACATTCTGTTTCTATCTTACCATTGCCCTGTAACTATGCCAGGTTGCATAGCCAAGGATAGGGAGAATTGCAGCGAATCGAACGCACGCTCTGGTTGTCTGGCCCACTGACTGCTGCTGCACAAGCTTCATCTTACCAGGTCGTTAAGGTTCCAGCCGTAGTCCAGGAACTCGAGCTGGTAGTCACCGGCCGCTATGCGTAGGCGCGCATCGCTGGCATCCGTCAGCAGACCGGCGTACTTGCCGAACAGGGTTTGCAGGGAGGTAAAGCCCTGATGGCCCTGTGCGAAATCCTCCCCATACCAGTCGAAGATCTTTGACACCTGTAATCGGCCGCTGATTGCATCGAGGCGGTTGCGGCTGCGATCGGAGAGGAAGCGTCGCAGGCTGTCCTCCAGCTGCGAATCCAAATATTCCGCTGTATAGGCCTCATTATGCAGCATCGGGCAGCCCACGGAGGCGCAGTTCACCGCGAAGTGGATGCGCGGCTCGTCGAACACACCGGGGGCTCGGATCAGTTCGTGTTCCAGTTCATCGAGATGCCGCTCCTGCCCGAGCAGGGTAAAGAACCGCTGTTTCCAAGGCGAGCGTAACAGGCTGCCGGTCTCCTTGATGGATTGGAGATCGGGATAGCGGGTCAGGATCAGTTCTACGGTAAAGGCGTTATAGGCATTGATCAGGAAAGCCAGGCGCTGGGTCTTGATCCAGCCTCGATACTCGTCATCGGTGACTGCGGAGAGCGTTTCGAGATAGGGCTCGAGTGTGGCGCGGTCCGCCAGCATGCCGGCATAGTCCAGCTGGGAGGCATTGCCTTCGCTGATGAGCACGACATGGCGCTTAAGCAGGCCATCCCAGGCGTCGTGGCTGTGATCGAAGGCCTGGACGAGTCCAGTGGCGATCAGCAATAGAAACGTAGCGACTGGTTGCTTCACGATCTCTCTCCTGCCGCATCGGTGAGATTGCTTATCGGCGCTTCAGATCTGTTGTTGCCGCGACGCCAGGCATGAAATCGTTCGACCCATTGGAGCAGTTGTTCCGGTGCGTGGGCGCGCTTCCAGTTGCCCGCCACATACTTGTTGGCCTCGGCCAGGGTCGGGTAGATGTGGATGGTGCCGAGAATCTTGTTGAGCCCGATGCCGTGGCGCATGGCCACCACATACTCAGCCAGCAGGTCGCCGGCGTGTTCACCGACGATGGTGACGCCGAGGATCTTGTCCTTGCCCGGCACCGTGAGTACCTTGATCATGCCGTGGGCCTCTTCGTCGGCGATGGCCCGGTCGAGGTCATCGATGCCATAAGTGGTCACTTCATAGGCAATGCCTTGTTCGTTCGCCTCGAGCTCATTGAGACCCACCCGAGCCACCTCTGGGTCGACGAAGGTGGCCCATGGGATGACCGAGTAGTCTGCGCGAAACTTCTTGAAGGGGTCGAAAAGGGCATTGACCGCCACGTACCAGGCCTGGTGAGCAGCAGTGTGGGTGAACTGGAAGGGCCCAGCGACGTCACCCGCGGCGTAGATGTTCGGGTAGATTGTTTGTAGATAGTCGTTGGTTTCAATGGTGCGGGTTTGGGTCAGGGGGATCTCCAGTGCTTCCATGCCGAAACCGGTGGTGTTCGCGGCGCGGCCGACCGCGACCAGCACTTGATCGAAGGGGATGCGTACATCTGTATTCCCGTTGGCGAGGTCTTCACAGATCAGCACTTTCTCACCATCCTCGATAATGAACTGCTTTGCTTTGTGCTGCGTGCGCAGGTCCACCCCTTCCTCACGGAAGCGGGCAGCCACCATCTCGGAAATTTCTTCGTCTTCCCGGATCATGATCCGTGTCAGCATCTCCACCTGAGTCACATGAGAGCCAAGGCGGGCGAAGCTCTGGGTTAGTTCACAGCCAATGGGGCCGCCACCCAGGACCAACAGGCGTTGCGGACGTTCTCGCAGCTCCCAGACATTGTCGGAGGTGAGATAGCCGACTTCTTCGAGTCCCTGGATCGGTGGCACAAAAGGTCTAGCACCGGTGGCAATGACAATATTCCGGGTGGTGAGGGTTTGCACGCCCTCCGCCGTTTTGATATCCACCGACCAGGGTGAAGTGATCTTGGCTTCGCCCTGAATAACATCCACCCCGAGTTCGGTATAGCGATCCACTGAGTCATGAGGTTCGACGGTTTTTATTACCCGCTGTACCCGCTCCATTACCTCAGCGAAGTCGAAGTCCGCGTGAGCCTCGCGGATGCCGAACTCTTGGGAACGGCGCATGTGGGAGAGCAGCTTGGCAGAGCGGATCAGCGCCTTGGATGGCACGCATCCGGTGTTCAGGCAGTCACCACCCATTTTGTGTTTTTCTACCAGGGTGACCTTCGCCTTCACCGCGGCGGCGATATAGGAGGTCACTAGTCCCGCCGAGCCACCACCGATCACCACAAGGTTACGATCAAAAGAGGCGGGTTTCTGCCATTTCGCGAAGACCTTGCGTGCCTTTACCCACTCCACGAGCTTTTTCGCGACCAGCGGAAAAATTCCGAGCAGGGCGAAGGAGATTAACAGACCGAGAGAGAGGATACCCCTCAGTGAATCTATCTGCGCCAGTTGGGTGCCGGCGTTGACGTAGACCAGAGTGCCGGCCAGCATGCCGACCTGGCTGACCCAGTAGAAAGTGCGTGCCCGCATGGGCGTCAGCGCCATCACCAGATTGATGACGAAGAACGGGAACAGCGGCACCAGACGCAGGGTGAATAGATAAAACGCACCGTCTTTAGCCACCCCCTCATTGATGGCCTTTAGCTTATCTCCGAAGTGGGTTTGCACCCAGTCACGCAGCAGAAAACGCGAGACCAGGAAGGCCAGGGTGGCCCCGATGGTCGAGGCGAAGGAGACGATCAGCGTACCCCAAAGCAGCCCGAAGATAGCCCCTCCGGCAAGCGTCATGATGGCTGCGCCGGGCAAAGAGAGCGCCGTAACCGCGATGTAGATGAGCGCGAACACACCCACAGCGAGCAGCGGGTTGGCCAACCGCCAGGTCTCGATGGCCGCCTGTTGGGTCTTGAAGTGCTCGAGACTCAGGAAACTGCCCAGATCGAAGGCGAAATAGGCGCCGATAAGGGCCATTACGGCCAGCCCGAGCAGCAGGCGTTGCAGATTCTTCACGATGACTTCTCCAGATGTGAATTTTTGAATTCGTTGAGGTTTAGTCGCCGATCTACAGGAATGCTTACAGAATTTGATTCTGGACTATCCTGGGAGGGTTATTCCGGTCAGAGGGCTTTGAGAATATCAGCTGCCGTTTATTGTCTGACTTTGCCGAATTAATGATGGAAATAGCTGCGGAAAATAGGCGGTTTGTCAGTAGGGGGTCAGGCAAGAATTCATTGAACAGGCTTGAATGCCGATCCCTAATACATATTCGATGTAAGGGTATGGACTGGCGATTCGACCAAGTCTAGTGTTCGGTGTAATTTATTGAAACCTGTGAATGGTATGCGCTCTGGACTTTCTCTCGTGGTGGACTTGATGTTACAGCACTTTCAAAACTGGAAAATCCGGCTGATCGGGATACTCATTCTGATGACCGCTCTATTTGGATTACCGGCCTGTGGCACAATTCAAACTGGGGTGCCTGACCTGAAGCGCCTGTATGAAGTCAGTGCCAATAATCTGCACCAACCACCGGTTGTATTTGTCCACGGTGCCTTCGGATCCCGGCTGCGTGACAAAGTGACACAGAAAGAGGTTTGGCCTGGCGGTCTTTCCAATTTACTGTTTAGTGATTTTTCCGAAATAGCGCTAAGTATCGACCCCAAATCACTTTTACCCATTGAGGGAGACCTGGAGGCCTATGCGCTATTTGACGGAATTGCAGACCGGGATTACTACGGACGCATCGTAACCACCTTAGAAGATTCGGGGGCTTATCTCCCTACTCGATTGGGTGAATCACCATCAGGCATTTCGCGCCGGTTATATCTCTTTATCTACGACTGGCGACTGGATATTGTCACCAATGCTGCGCGACTCGGTGAGTTTATTAATCAGATTCAACAGGATTTCAACGATCCGGCGCTCAAGGTGGACATAGTCAGTCACAGCATGGGGGCCTTGGTAACCCGTTACTATCTGCGCTATGGCAGGCAGGATGTACTGGACTCAGATGAGTTTACCGTCACCGGGCAAGGCGCCAAAAATGTACGTAAGGTCGTGATGCTGGGGCCCCCCAATTTTGGTTCTATCAGTGGCCTCCAGCACATCATGATGGGATACAAGGTTGGCTTTAACGCCATCCCTGTCGAGGTGCTTGGCACTATGCCGAGCGCATATCAAATTATGCCGCACCCTGATCGTGACTGGATGGTGGACCTCTATGGAAAACGCTTTCAGCGTGACCTCTATGAGCAGCAGGCCTGGAAGGATTATCAATGGGGGATTTTCGATGAGGCAGTGCAACAGAGGATCAGGGATCAGTTCCCAAGCGCTGAAGATGCCGAACATTATCTCAATGTCCTGGATCGTTATATGGAGAAGAATTTACTGCGTGGCAGACGTTTTCATCGTGCAATAAGCGCCCCTTACACCGATTCCCGAGTTCGCTATATCGTTTTTGGCGGTGACTGTCATCTAACTCCCGCAAGGTGTCTGGTGGAAAAGGTTGGTGAAAGACATTACATACGGACACGCCCGGAAGAGATTTTTAATCCACAACCTCAGGTTGATTACCACAGACTGATGCTGGAGCCCGGTGATGGCAGTGTGACAAAACCATCACTACTGGCTCGCAACTCGCTGGACACCTCTTCGGCCGATCAAGGTGAGGGTTCTTTTCCTTTGGCCTATTCCATGTTTCTGTGTGAGGAACACTCACAACTGACAGGAAACATCAGTTTTCAAGACAACCTGCTGAACGTCTTACTGATACAGAAAGGTATTGAAGAGCGGACTCGATAGCGGTCCTTAAGTGAAACAAATATCAACCACATATGAAGAGACAGGATTACCAGACAACGATATGAGAACAATCTTACTAGTGGGGCTGCTGAGTGGCTTTACCCAACTTTATGCAGCAGAACCTATTGTTGATCAGATCTTTAATGATGGACTATCAGGATGGAAGGAACACAGTTTTAAAGGCCACACGATTTATCAACTGGTCGATGAGGAAGGCAAGCAGTCGATAAAGGCGGTCAGCATAGGTTCTGCATCCGGATTGGTGAAGAAGGTCTCGATCAACTTGGATAAGACACCTTATCTCTACTGGCGCTGGCGGGTGGACGGGGTATTAGATGGTCCAAATGAACGCAGCAAGCAGGGCGATGACTATCCAGCGAGGATTTATGTCGTTAATGATGGAGGTTGGACGCCATGGCGCACCCGTTCAATCAATTATGTCTGGTCGAGCGGTCAAGTAGAAGGTAGTGTCTGGCCAAGCGCCTATACAGAAAAGTCGATGATGGTCGCCGTGCGCTCCGGATCACCGGATACGCAGTTGTGGAAAATGGAGCGCCGTAATCTAAAAGAGGATTTTAAGCATTTCTTCGGAGAGGATATTCATCAGGTCGATCTGGTCGCCATAATGACAGACACTGATAACACCGGTGCAAGCGCGACTGCCTGGTACGGCGATATCTATTTTGGTTCTGAATGAAGATCAATAAATTCATACTAAAAGTCTGCCTCATCCTGATCGTCATTGTATTGCTTTTATGGATCGAGTCTTACTTTGAAATCAGCTTGCTTCTGCAGCCAGACAGGATCTCTCAGTGGCTGAATGATGCTGGGCCTATGGCTCCATTATTGTTTATTGGCGTTATGGCGGCTGCTGTTGTGATTAGTCCGATACCCAGTTTGCCGCTTGATATAGCAGCCGGCACCGTTTTCGGTCCTATTGCCGGAACCCTCTATGCGTCAGTGGGCGCTTTGCTGGGGGCGATGATCAGTTTTGTCATTGCCCGTTTCTTGGGGCGTGAATTGATTGAGCGTACGATAAACGGCCACATCAATTTCTGTACCTTCTGTTCAGACAGACTGCTGATAAAGATCGTATTCATCTCCCGACTGCTACCTATGGTGTCGTTTGATGTGGTCAGTTATGGCGCAGGGTTGACCAAGATGTCATTGGCGAAATTCAGTATTGCCACCTACCTTGGCATGCTGCCATTGACCTATGTCTATGTAGCCTTTGGTGCCGTGGTAGTGGACGGGGGTATCATCAGCCTGATTGCAGGGGGTGGTGTTGTTTTACTGTTTTTTCTCGTACCCAGGCTGATAGAGAAGACCGATCTCTTTTCTCTGCGTAAATACTTCCAGCATCCGGATACCCATCGTTAATCCAGTCGATAGTTACGAAGTTCCATCCAAACAGGTCTGTAAGGTGCCATCGTTTTCTCCGACCAACCAGGGTACGGCAGAATCCGGCCAGCGTTTCTTGCAGGATTGCGCCGCTAAATCTTTCAATGGAGAACAGAATGCAGATAGCAATGATCGGGCTGGGCCGTATGGGCGCCAACATGGCGCGTCGCCTGATGGCTGACGGGCACGAGTGCGTGGTATATGACCGTGATTCGGAGCCAGTGAATCGCCTGGTGGCGCAAGGCGCAGTGGCTGCAAGTGACATGGCCGAGTTGGCGCGATTGCTTGCACCTCCTCGCACCGCCTGGGTCATGGTGCCAGCTGGGGAGATCACTGAACAGGCGGTGTCAGCTGTCGCCGAACACTTTGAAACCGGCGACACCATCATTGATGGCGGTAACAGCTATTACAAAGATGATGTCCGCCGTGCGGGTGACCTGGCGAAGCAGGGAATCCACTACCTGGATGCGGGCACCAGCGGTGGAGTCTGGGGGCTGGAACGGGGCTACTGCCTGATGATTGGTGGCAATGAGGCGGAAGCCCAGCGTCTTGAACCAGTGTTTCGTACATTGGCGCCGGGCGATGCAGGTATTCCGCCCTCGCCTGGGCGCAGTGGCGGCAGCGCCGAGCAGGGCTATCTCTATTGCGGACCCTCCGGGGCGGGCCACTTCGCCAAGATGGTGCACAATGGCATCGAATACGGCCTGATGCAGGCCTATGCGGAGGGGTTCGATATCCTGCGCAATGCCAATTCCGAATCCTTGCCGGCAGACCATCGCTACGACATGAAGCTGGATGATATCGCCGAGCTTTGGCGGCGCGGCAGCGTGGTCTCTTCCTGGTTGCTGGATCTTTCCGCAATCGCCCTGGCGGCGGATTCTGACCTTACAGATTTCAGTGGTTATGTGCAGGACTCCGGCGAGGGACGCTGGACGGTACAGGCGGCCGTAGAAGAAGCTGTGCCGGCAGAAGTGCTTACCGCAGCCCTCTATGCTCGCTTCCGTTCCCGCCAGCAAAACACCTTCGCCGAGAAGATACTTTCCGCCATGCGCCACGGCTTTGGTGGCCATGCCGAACCAGGACAGGGATAGGGAGAGCATAGATGAAATCGCATATCGATCTTACGGGCGACAGCGTGCTGCCTCACGCCGAGCCCTGCGTGATGGTGATCTTCGGCGCGTCAGGTGATCTGACCCATCGCAAGCTCCTGCCCGCGCTATATCATCTCGCCTGTGAAGGATGCATGACGGAGCAGTTCCAGATCATTGGCGTTGCCCTTGATTCCCTGGATACAGAAGGCTTTCGGCAACGGATGCGCGATGGTGTGTGCCACTCCAGCGAGATATCTGACTTCGACGAGGCCGAGTGGCAGGCCTTCGAATCGCGTCTGGACTATCTGCAGGGCGAGTTTTCCGACCCCGAGACCTACCAGCGTCTGCGCGAACGGCTGGAACTTATCCCATCCCCTGCAGGCGCCAATCGGCTGTTCTATTTCGCCACGCCACCGGCGGTGGCGCCGAAACTCATCCGCGGGCTGACGGATGCAGGGCTTAACAGAGAGGGTGAGGGTTGGTCGCGGGTGATCATCGAAAAGCCCTTCGGCAGCGATCTGGCATCGGCCCGGGCGCTCAACGGGGTGGTGGCGGAGGCCTTCGATGAGAGACAGGTCTTCCGCATCGATCACTACCTGGGCAAAGAGACAGTGCAGAACATCCTCTTCTTCCGTTTTGGCAACACCCTGTTCGAACATGTATGGAACCGCAACCATGTCGATCATGTGCAGATCACCGCGGCAGAGCCCCTGGGCGTGGGACATCGTGCCGGTTACTACGAAGGCGCCGGTGCTCTGCGGGACATGGTGGCCAATCATCTGATGCAGCTGTTGGCGCTGACCGCCATGGAGCCACCGGTGGCCTTTACCGCCGACGCCGTCCGTGACAAAAAGATCGAGGTATGGAAGACCTTGCAACCAATGACACCGGCTGAAGTGACGGAGCGCACCATACGGGCCCGTTATCGGGCAGGTATCATCGATGAGGTGGACGTACCGGGTTACCGGGAGGAGGCTGCCGTCGCAGCTGACTCACAAACCGAAACCTATGTCGCCCTGCAGTTCAATATCGACAACTGGCGTTGGGCCGGTGTGCCCTTCTATCTGCGGACCGGCAAACGACTGGCGCGGCAGGTGACAGAGATCGCTGTCCATTTCCGGCATCCTCCATTGGCCATGTTTCCCCAGGATGCCGCCCTGCAGCCGAATGTGATTACCCTGCGGATTCAGCCGGACGAAGGCATCAGTCTGGCCTTTGGCGCCAAGCAGCCGGGGACCGAGAAGAAGGCGGTGCCGGTGGCGATGGAGTTCGGCTACCGCTCCGCCTTTGGCGGTAAACCACCCTCGGCCTATGCGGTGCTGCTGCTGGATGCCATGCGTGGTGATGCGACCTTGTTCACCCGGCGTGACGGGGTGGAGGCGCAATGGCGCCTGATCACCCCTATCGAAGAGGCTTGGGCGGAACAGGGTATTCCGGTTGTAGCTGAATATGCGGCGGGCAGCGATGGTCCGCAGGAGGCGGATGCCCTGCTTTCCCGCAACGGCCATCGCTGGCGGCCCATCGGTAAAATGGAGGATGGTAACGATGTCTGAGGCAATGGTGCTGTCCGCTGATATCGGTGGTACTAAGACCAACCTGGCAATTTGTCGAGGTACTCCGGCCGCGTTGGAGGTGGTCGCCGAGGCCAACTACCTCAATCGTGAGGCCAGGGGTTTCGATGAATTGGTCGAACGTTTTCTCAGCGAGACCCGGCTGAGGGCCGTAAGCGCCTGTTTCGGTGTCGCCGGAGCGGTAGTGGATGGGCGCTGCGATATGCCTAATCTGGGCTGGCGGCTGGACAGCCAGGAACTGGCGGGCAGGTTCGATCTGGAGCGAGTAAAACTGCTCAATGATCTGGAGGCCACCGCCCTGGGGATAGATACACTGCCATCGGAGAGCCTGTTCACCCTCAACTCCGGACGACCGTTGCTTGGCGGCAACCGGGCGCTGATAGCCGCCGGCACCGGGTTGGGTGAGGCGTTTCTGTTTCGCTGCGGGTCCGGCTATCAGGTCGCGGCCTCGGAAGGTGGGCATGTAGACTTCGCTCCGCGTAATGAGGAGGAGATCGAACTGCTACGTCATCTCAGCATACGTTTCGGGCATGTGAGTTGCGAGCGGGTGGTTTCGGGTCCTGGTCTGGTTAATATCTACACCTTTCTCAGGGACAGGCTTGGTATGGAAGAGCCTGCCTGGCTTGCGCAACAGCTCAGCAGTGCGAAAGACCGGGCCGCTGTGATCGCCCAGGCCGGCATCGAAGGAAAGGCGGAGATCTGCATATACGCCCTTGATTTGCTTATGGACGCGTACGGCGCTGCTGCAGGCAACCTTGCACTCAAGGCGCTGGCCACGGGTGGTCTGTACCTGGGCGGCGGAATTGCCCCCAAGCTATTGGACAAATTACGGGAAGGTCGCTTCATGGCTGCGTTCACCGACAAGGGAAGATTCCATTCCCTGCTGGAAGGGGTGCCGGTACAGGTTATCCTGG
This sequence comes from uncultured Gammaproteobacteria bacterium, assembly GCA_963797085.1. Taxonomy (GTDB): domain Bacteria; phylum Pseudomonadota; class Gammaproteobacteria; order Chromatiales; family Chromatiaceae; genus JASJBU01. The sequence continues at coordinate 10,534 of CAWCOA010000013.1, read as the reverse complement.
ATCCCAAAACAGCGCTGAGAGGTGCGGCGGCCTATCTGCTCGGTCATCAATGAAGTGAGTGCCTATGAGAGGATTCATAGGCTCAAATTCAGTCGAGCCTGACGTTAAACTGGTCAGCGAATCTATTCCACATTTCCAGTTTTTCTGTTGCTGGCTTGAGCAGGATCAAGTAGTCGCGGATTTGGCGCGCTCCAGGCGACACCAAGCCTCCAGAGTGCAGGCAATCGTGGTGGCTAGTGGGCCTCCGAGCGGCTGTTGAGGAGATGCATGATTGAAAGCCTTGCTGATATTATGTGGGCCGACATACAACATGCGATCACGTAACGGCGTAAGCATGGATTGAGCCAGGCTTGCATCGCCAGTTACGCGGTACACGGACAGGACATAATGACCCAGTAGCCAGTCATCGGCCGGGTCTGGTGGTTGAATGCCGTGCTTCCTTCTCTTGCTATCCACCTTATCGGGAAAATGGTCATCACTATATTGAGGCTCCAAGTCAAGCAGATCATGGGTTGCAAACAGTGTGCTGCCAACAGATTTCACCACATCGGCTTGATCGGTTGGGTCGAGCGGTGAGAAGGGTAAGGAGACTGCCAGGATCTGGTGTGGCCGCAAGCTGAAATCGTTACCATCAGGGCCATCGATCACATCCAACAGGCCCCGGCCGTCGTCCATGATATAGCGTTGGAAGCTGTCTCGTACCTGAACGGCGAGGGTGACATAGGGAGTTGGCGCCATGCCGTTCAGTTTCGCCAGTTTCGCCATTGTCATCAGGGCGTTGTACCAGAGGGTGTTAAGTTCCACGGGCTTACCGATACGCCCCCGATTACTGGGCTGCGTATCCGGCCAGATAGTCTGAGTGCCGGGTTCATCGTTTCGAAGCAGGCCGTCTTGCGGGTCTGCCCCGACACCTTCTTGGTTGCCATTTGTGAAGGCATCGAGAATCCCTATCAGTATCGGGAAATGCTCTCGTAGCGAGATGGTATCACCACTTGCAGTGACATAGGCGCACCATGCCTCAATGTACCACAGTAAGGCCTCCGCTCTGTTGCACTTGGGAAGAGTCTCTTCTTCCGGGAAGTCGCTGGATAACCTACCCCCATTGATGTAGGTGGCGTAGCTCACCAGTATATGGAGTGCCAGTTTAAAGCGATGGGTGTAGAGTGCCAGGCCGGGTAGTGCGATCATGATTGTTCGTACGCAATCGCTGAACCAGGGATAACCGCAATACAGGGACACACTAGTATCGCGGAAGCGACTGCTGACGATCGATTGTGTGTCCGGCAGTTGTGGCAACGACTGGTCGATAAGAAAGCTGTCTGCGGTCAGAATGAGCTGATCGATCCAGGGTGGGGCGCGTAGACACTCGGCCGACTGGATCTTGGCGCGCTTCAATATCTGGCGGTCGTGTCGTTGTCGGTGCTCAAGGGCCTCAGCGTAGTAAAGCGGAGGTTCTTCCTCCTGAGTGGCGACAAAGCCGACCCACTCACCGGTCGACAGTGGGAGTGAGACCTGGCCAATGCAGAGGAGGTTGTGCTGATCTGATGGACTGTGCCCGTCTTTGTCCGAAAGGCTGGCGGGCTCGATCCAGGTCCGTTCCGGGTGCATCACTCCACAGCGGGTAAGAAATCGCAGTGGTCTCGATTCGCCTACAAGGACTTCCAATTTGGTTTGATTGGCCTGAATGACAGGAGCCATATTGTTTGTTGGTAAGGGCTTCGAGTTATCACCGATCTTGACCAATAGACTTACCTGGAGGCTTATTTCCTCCAGTTCCGCATATCCTGGCAAAAGGCGGTAGGCGATACAGGTGGTATTCGCCCCGGGCCGCATCCAGATGCGCTTCTCGATACACAGTTCACCAATGGCATAACACCAGACCGGCATGCGACCATCGAGGCGGAACGATTTGATCCGCAGATGTCCCTGTTGCTCAGGCCTTCCATGCTCCGGATTTTGGGTGAAGAGTGGCCAGCGCTGCTGACCGATCATCAACGTGGCATCGGTCTTGGCAAAGGTCAAGGTGGGATGGAGGGGGCCACCGGGCGTCATCAGCAGGCCGTGGTATCTCTGTGTCAGCGTACCAGCGACAGTGCCCGCTGCGTAACTACCGAGCCCATTGTTTATCCACCACTCCCGATGTTCCGCCTGTGCCGGATCGCCACAAATCTCCTGGCCGAAATGAATGAGTTGGGGAAGCTCTTGTTCCACCTCTTTGTTCTCCAGAGTGATGACAGCGGGGAAGACGTGTATTCCACTTCCCAAATTGGTCGGTAGAGACATGTGATCCTTACACTGAAATCAGAGGATAGGCGCAGATGCAGCCTAATGGATTGGTTGGAGGAGCTGAAATAGACGTACTGTCTGGTTCGGGGCAGGAGGGAAGGCAGAGACGGTGGTCTAGTCGTCGCTGTGCTTTTTCAAGGTTTGGCGGATACGCTCCTGGGCCTCTGGAGGCAGCGGTTTGTCTGTGGGCAGATCACCCTGTCCCCAGCCCCGACGCAAGGCCTGGCGCATCTGCCCCATCTGTTTTTCGAAGCGCCGGCAGCTATCGCACATCCACAGATGCAGTCGCAGGCCCATGCGCTCCCACAGGCCGAGCTTGCGATCCTGTCCCTCGGAGATCAGGTGGCTTGCATCTTTACAGCTAAGCATTGCGTATCTCTCTCATCAGGCATACAGATTCTTTTCCAGACACTGCCGCATACCCAGGCGGGCGCGGTGCAGTGTTGTCCAGAGATTGGTCGGCGTAATGGCCAGTTCCTTACACACCTCTTCGGTCTCCATCTCCCATAACTCGCGCAGTACGAAGAGTCGCGCCATGCGCGGCGAGAGGGCGGCCAGACACTGTTCGATGAACGACCAGAACTGGTCCCGCGAAAAGGCTTGTTCGGAGTCACCCCAGTCTGACAGGGGTTTGTTCCAGCGGCCATCATCGTTGAAATTTTCCACAACCCGTTGGGCCTCGGCGGCCTCCCAGGCCTCCTCGGGGGAATCCGGGCTGGGCGCCTCGCGAGACTGACGCCGGAACTCGTCCATGATCTTGTGCTTGAGAATGCCGGTGAGCCAGGTGCGGACCGAGGCGTTTCCCTGGTAACGCTCGCGCCCCTTGAGGGCGGCCAGCAGGGTCTCCTGCACCAGATCCTCTGCCCGATGGGTATCGCGCACATGCAGGAAGGCGAAGGAATAGAGTGCTGAGCCGTGCTCCTCAAGCCATTGTTCCGGTTCTGATATCGACATGCGCTGCCTTGGGCTGGAAAAGAGTCTGGAATTCTACCGGTTATTTCCTGACAGGTCAGCAGTATCGGGAGGCTGAGAATCTTCTACACGGTCTTAGTCTTATTGAAACAGAGCTTGATTGGGTTCAAAGCGGAACCTCCTGGTGATACAGGGTATAGAGGGATGCCTCGGCATTGCGTAACGCATCACGCAGGGTTGTCGCTCCGCTGAGGTTGGAGTCGTTCTCCAAAGTGGCTTGATAGAACTCCCGGTAGAAGTTGTCGGGCTGCACCTGAATCCGGAACAGGATGGCTCGGGCCCGCGGATGCCGGGTGGCTTCGTAGATCAAGCGGGCGGTCTGCCCGGGGGCCAGGCGGGTATCAAACAGCTCCTGACTCAGATCCAGGCTCACCTGCCTGGCGATAATCCGTTCAAGCCGTGTTTCGGGAATGGGCTGTCCACCTCCATCCAGCTGATAGGCCTCCATCACCACCCTCGGTGTGACATAAGTGGGGAACTGGTGACCGACGCCTGTGTTGCTCAGAGTCAGAACACCGCTGAGCCTGGCATCATCTGTCTTGACTTGCTCCAGTGCGATCTCAACACCCGACAACACAGTCGCCTTGTCGTGTATGCCGCGCCACAGGTGCCGGCGCTCAGGCATGTGGCAGGACTGGCAGCTTATTCCCTGTTTTGCCTGAGGGCTGGCTTGCCACTCTGCGAAGGTGTTTTCAAGCAGTTTACCGTTGAGTGCATAACCGTCCGCTGCAAACTGGTGACAGGCTGCACAGAAGCTGGAGCGCTCAAACGCATCCTCAGCTTGCCAGCCGGCATGGGGCTGACGGGCGTTTTCACCCAGGGGTGGTGAGGGAGCCTGTACTTGTTGCTGTGCGGGCCGTAGACCCGATAATTGCGCAGATGGCAGCCGGCGCAGATCAGTCCCTGACTGTAGAGAGGGCCCTGGGGAATAGCGCCTTCGGATGGATTTGGAATGTTGTCATCTCCAGCTGATAGCCAGGCAACGACTTCATCAGCCTGTTCCGCTAAAGGTGCATGGCAGCGCAGGCAGGCCTGATGTTCGGTCCTGTCGCCAGGTGCCATATCCATGAGTTGTCCCAGCATGCCGGGCCCCATGGCGTGGGCGTGCAGGCTGCCCTGCCAGTCCTGGAACTGCTGCGCATGGCAGGTTCCGCAGGCCCTGGGGTCCAATGCGACTTCCAGCTCAGAGAAGGAAGCGGGTGGTTCCCCTTGATGTGGCAGCGGGCGTTGCCAGTGGCGGGCGAGAAAGGCGCTGGTGGCTGCATCATCAGCCTGTGTAGTCGACAAAGGAAAGGTAAAGGCAAAGCACAAGGTCAGTAGCAGATTTAGTCGATGCCGGTTCATGTTGAAGCCTGTGTCAGCAATGTCATCCACTCATCCACCGAGATGGGCAGATAACCTGTCACCTCCAGGTTGCGATCTTCCAATACATCCACCCCGGGATGCGTCTGTTGCCAGGCAGAGATCACTGCGTCACGGTGATTCAGCAGGGCATGGATATGAGGTTGAAATAATTGGAGCATGGCGCTGATCCAGCGGTTCACCGGCCAGGAGGGCAAAGCGTGTTCGATGCTGAAGCGGGGCAGCATTTCGATCATGGTCTCAGCAGGATACCAGGTTTCACCCGTCACCCAGCGATTCACGGCAAACAGCCCGATAGGCCGGCCCCAGGCATCCATGGAGATGCCTGCCAGATGGCCGATTGCTTCGTCCCCTTGTGGCCAGGGTTCGCTGGCCAAGGGGTAATCCAGTGGTTGAGCGCCCTCAGGCATGCCCCCGGCGCGCAGGAAGGTATGGAAGTGGCCGTGCTCATGCGTGTCGCTGCGGTGGGTGTGATAATAGTATTGGCTGTGGCTCTCGTCGTCGAAGACATCCTCCTTGGGATAGTGCTCCAGTTCGATGAATTCCCCCTGATCTTTCAGCACTTCGCCGACCAGATTGAGTCCGACTCGCTGCAAGGCCCGCATACTTGCGCGAACTTCTATGCCTGCTTCCAGCATCGCTGCGATTTCAGTGGAGAGTAAGTGGGCGGGATCGGGCGGCGTCAGGGTGAGTAATGGTGGTTGGGTCGTGCTGCTGTTCATCTTAAGCTTTAGCATCAGTTTGAAAGTCCAAATCGGGGCCGCCAGTGTATAGCCAACGCACTACCCAGCAGGGCGAAGACAAGCCAGAGCCAGCCATGCAGGCTGAGAGAGGCGGCACCTGAAAAAAAAGCGCCAATATTGCATCCATAGGCGATGCGGGCTCCATAGCCCATCAATACTCCACCAATAATGGCGGCGGCAAGTGAACGTAAGGGAATGCGAAATGAGGATGCAAAGCGGCCACCTAGCACAGCGGCAGCCAATGCCCCGAGCAGAATGCCGAGATTCATTACTGAGGTGACATCCTGCAGAATATTTGTGTGTAGCGCCGATTGTTGGAAATCTCCGCCCCAGAACGGTGCACTGGATGGATCCCAGCCAAGGAATGCGGCTGTTTTGGCTCCCCACAGGGTAAAAGCCCAGGTGATGGTCCAGGGATGGCCGGCGATCAGCAGTGTCGCGAGATTGAGCAAGGCGAGCAGCAGGGCGCCGGTCAGCAGTGACCAGGGTCCGCACAGCAGACGTCGCCAGCCTCTCACTTCAGGCGATGCAGATGGTATTTGCTGTTTGCGCCAACGTCTCAGTAACAGGGCAAGCAGACCAATAAAGACCAGTTGGATTGTGACCGCCACAGGATATCCCAAGGGTTCAGCGAGTGACTGGGTGTGTAGAGATGGAAGCCGTTGCCACCAGCCCATGTGCAGACTGGCCCAGAAGGATCCAGCGCAAAAGGCAATGAGAGTGACCAGCATCCTTGGTGCGCCACCGCCGACCTTGTAGAGGGTGCCCGAACCACAGCCATCGCCGAGCTGCATGCCGATACCGAACAGAAAAGCGCCGATAGCGACCTGCAGACCGGCAGGCGCCAGTGCGCCTGAAATACTGCGTCCAAAAATAAATCCATCACTGAGGATTGGGGCGAACAGCAACGTGGCGAGTGCGAGCATGACCAGTTGGGCATACAGACCGGTGGTCTCACGGTAGAGTAGAAAGCGCCGATAGGCGCTGGTGAAACCGAAGGCTGCGTGTTGCAGGGTGACGCCTAAGGCGATACCAATCAGCAGCAGCAGAGCAAGGCGAGGCTCGCTGACAAATGCAAGCAGGACCATGCTGACCAGCGCCAGTGACAGTACCGGCCACTGGATGGTGCCTGGCGGTATGCTGCTGAACGCTGTTCCATCTGTGATTGGACTCTTTGATGATTTCGGTAAGATTTGCTGGGGTTCGATCATCGCTGGGCCGGATCAAGGATAAGCATGGCGTTTCTGTATCGTGAGAACGAATCCGTGAGTGAGCGACGGGCCGGAATGCCCGCCGCGCCACAGACTAGTGCATTTTAGCTGAGCAAGGGTTTTTCGGTGCGCAAGGATTCTTAGGCGCACAGGGATTTTTCGCCGCGCGAGGATTCTTTGCGCCACAGGGGTTCTTAGCCGCACATGGATTCTTAGCCCCACAGGGGTTCATAGCAAAGCCCTTTTGCTGTTCGGTTACATAGGCTGCAAGAGCGGCCAGTTCCTTAGAGTCCCAGGCCAGTGGTTTGGCATTCATCGGGTTTACCATGCAGAGTTGCACCATCTCATCGGCGTGGACGGCTTTCAGCTTGTTTTTGTCCTGGGCCATTTGTACATAGTGAGGATAGGGTTTAGCGAAAGAGGCCTGATATGAAGCGTTATTGTCGTGGCAGGTATTGCAGGACAAACCGTTGGTGCTCAGGCTGGTATCTTTGAACAGTTTACTGCCGTCGGCAGCAAGTGCCGCACGGTTGCCGGAGTAGGGTTTGTAGTCGGTTGGCCGGGTCACTTTTCCTGCTCCGCAGGGATTCTTTACGGCACAAGGGTTTTTAGCCGCACAAGGGTTTTTCGCGCCACAAGGATTCTTTACTGCACAGGGATTGCAAGGATTCTGTGTCGCATGCTTCGCAGAACAAGGATTTTTGGCCCCACATGGGTTCGCGGCATAGAGCGGCGCGCTGCTCAGGGCAAATGTGGCGAGACAACCAGAGATGATGGCATTCAATGTCTTTTTTGGGATGTAGTGCGTCATTGTGTTAATCCTTAGTAGTGATAGTGGTAAATATTCTTTTTGGAATCGTTGTTCCCGTCCATTAGTCTCTTGGATACAGCAATCCTTACAGTCCACTACGGTTAGAGTCAAAGGAGGTAAAAATCGAACCTAGCTTGGTCTTTAATTGTAGAGACAGGTCAGTAACTATCACCCAGCTTTGTCGGGGTATTGTTACTCAGATTCCGTTGAATAACTCTGTGGCTATATGTGGTGGGAATGTCTGCTTTTCGGTGTTGATAGATGATATTCATAGAAGCTGAATGACCGCTGACAGCATGGACCAGCCGTTGAGCTAGTGCCTGGCGAATGGCTCTTTATAGACGACTGCTGCCGATCCACCGTCATCGGCTTCTGTGAGTCATGAGCACTCATTCATGTCTAATAGTCACATAGACTCTTGCCTAGTGTAACTACAAAAGACAGGTCAGCGGCTCAAAGTTATATGAGGACTTCGCTCATTAAACAGGATTCGACTGTAAACAGACTATCAGCCGGCTTAGATGAGGATCTCGCCTGAGTGCTTATATCCATAATAGGGTGAAGCACTCCCGCTCATGCTGTTACCCTAACCTCTCTCTCGCAAAATTGATCGGACTTTTGATGGATTGTTATGAGTGCACAATGTGAAACGACCGCCAAGCGCGCCACCGGGGCGCCGATGAGCCTCTTCGAGCGTTGGCTTACCCTGTGGGTGGCGCTGTGCATCGTCCTCGGCGTGGTGCTAGGCCAACTGCTACCAGCGCCATTCCAGGCCCTCGGTCGCATGCAGGTAGCCCAGGTCAATATACCGGTCGGTCTTCTGATCTGGGTGATGATCATACCGATGCTGATGAAGATTGACTTTAGCGCCCTCCATCAGGTGAGGGAGCACTGGCGCGGTATCGGTGTCACCCTGTTCGTCAACTGGGCAATAAAACCCTTCACAATGGCACTGCTCGCTTGGCTATTCATCCGCCAGTGGTTTGCCCCTTGGCTTCCGGCTGAGCAGCTCGATAGCTATGTCGCGGGCCTTATTCTCCTCGCCGCCGCACCCTGCACCGCCATGGTCTTCGTGTGGAGCCGGCTCTCCGGCGGCGATCCCTACTTCACCCTCACACAGGTGGCGCTCAATGACACCATCATGATCTTTGCCTTCGCCCCTATCGTTGGCCTGCTCTTGGGACTCTCTGCCATCACTGTGCCCTGGGCCACCCTGTTCACCTCGGTGGTTCTCTACATCGTCATCCCGGTCATCCTCGCCCAGGTGTGGCGACACAACCTGCTGCAACAGGGACAGGCGAAATTTAATGCCACTCTGACCACCCTCGGTCACTTCTCCATCCTCGCGCTACTCGCCACCCTGGTGCTGCTCTTCGCCTTCCAGGGCGAAGCGATCATCGAGCAGCCGCTGATCATTGTGCTCCTTGCCGTACCTATCCTGATCCAGGTCTTTTTCAACTCGGGGTGGCCTACTGGCTGAACCGAAAGGTAGGCGAGCAGCACAGTGTTGCCTGCCCCTCCGCGCTGATCGGTGCCTCCAACTTCTTTGAGCTGGCGGTGGCGGCGGCCATCTCCTTATTCGGTTTTGAATCTGGCGCCGCCTTGGCCACGGTGGTCGGCGTGTTAATCGAAGTACCGGTGATGCTGTTGGTGGTAAAGATCGTCAACCAGAGCAAAGGATGGTATGAAGCAGGCCTTTCTGCACCCTGAATGTCAGAAGTTTAATGCTAGACCCGAAACCTCTAATAACGACTGGCATTAAACAGGTGAAGATTACATGCATTCGCTTTTGAACAACTAACTGAAACGACCGCTCCTGCCGATTCCGGAATATGGCATGGTCTAAATGGAGGTCTGTTATGATCGGCTGTCTATTACTGGCTGGTGCATAGGGGTGGGATCAGGCCATTCACTCGATTCTAAAGGTGTCCGGTGTGCGCTTGATGAAGCCTATAAAGAAATATAGGTAACTAAATGAAATTATGAATTAATAGTGATCCTCATTCCATCATTAGAGATACATATGGTGTATTATAGATAGGTAATATCCCAAATATAATGAGAATAAAATAATGCCAAATAAAACACGGAGCACGTTAGAAGATATCAATACGTTGGATGCACTTATTGCAAAGGCCAGGAAAGATAATCGTCACGGCAGCATGAAATACTTCATAAGGAAGAAGGCGCTTATAGAGCAATGTGTCAACCAATATAAAGTTGCCTAATTTACTGCAGGCCCTTACCCGTTATGGTTCGCCTTGGCGATATTTCAGCTGTTTTTGTGATAAACAGGCTATACACAAGTCAATCGTAGAAATCTAATCAACCAATGGCCGCAGGGAGCAGTTGCCTCTCACCCTGACTTCCCACCCAAGTCCTCTAACATGGCCCTGGTGACCGTCTGTAGAGCGCCTATTGCTGACATTTCAGGAATTTACTCGAAAGGCAACAACGAGCCCATTGTGGTCATTCGGTTACTGGCACCTTGAACGACAGCTATCCGAGGTGGAGCCGCCGTTCATCGTCTTGCAACGACCTGCTGCTTATCGGCCAAAGCTGCCGCTGGAGATTTAGCTGACTACTTCCGCTATGATTTCGTTACCGGACATAGGCCAGGAAATCTCACCGAATGGCAGCTTTCTGATTTCCTCTACGGCCGGACCCGACCCACACCAGCCCTCCGCACTGAGGTCCCAGGCCGGCTGCTGCGCCGACAGAGCCGTCATTGACCTCAGACAACCCAAATATCTTTTCGCCGTGAAAGCCGTCATTGAAGGGGAAGGGTGAAGGAGCTTAGATTCATTCTGCCATCAGGTGACAGCAGCGCGCCTTAAGCAACGCTAGGAACATGGGACTGAATACGAGCTTCCGGCCCATACCGGTCCAAGGCGGGTCGGCCACGGTCATGTAACGTTTTTTACTGCCCAAACGTCTAATCAATAGAAAGGGACAATAGCTCACATGTGGACTGCCGAACTAGGTAACGTGGGCACTAGCAAAGGAGAAACTCATGCAACCGACAACAATTGCAAACAATTAGCCGATGCCAATTGGATCGCCCTCAGTGGTTCTGGGCTTTATCCTGTTCTGGCCTCTCGGTCTGATAATACTGGCTTATCTTACATGGAGTGGAAAAATGATGTGTT
>CAWCOA010000012.1:0-48415 GCA_963797085.1 uncultured Gammaproteobacteria bacterium | reverse complement strand
AAGAGCTGACTTATATCAAAAGCATTGGCCGGAATTAGATTAAAATGAAATACACATGTGTTTAGAATACGGATAAGCGAGTTATACAACAATATGAGTGAAAGATATGAGTGCTGATATCAAACAATTATACGATGCTGAACCCAAGTCACCTTTGTATGTAGCTATCAATCGTGTACTGGTCAAGAACGATCCGAACCTGATGAGCATGATGAGACAGGCCAGCTCAAAGATGTGTCTTACCACGGCCATGACGCCCGGATTTAGGGGCTTTGACCTGATGAAGCAACTCGGTGCTTGTCCTATGGGAATGCGCTGGGGCGCAAGTACCGATATGGGACAAAACTTGTCGCATATTTGGATTGACCAATTTACTTATTGGGATTCATGTGAAGCCCATGAGGACTTTCATGAGACCTTTGAAGATGTTGTGGTCAATACCTGTGCAAAATGTGGCGAAGTGTTGCTGGAGGGCCCTGAAGAACCCGTATTCCGCGTGGTGCATAGTGATCTTCCCAAGTTAATCACGATGAACCAATGGCTGACAAAAAGCAGGCAAGGAAATACAGAAGGATTTGCTGTCGATACCGGAAAAGCCGTCATGGTATTGGCAACACACAGGGTGCGGCCAGGTAAAGAGGAAGAGTTTGAAGCCGGAGAAATCGAGACACTGCAAAAACTAAAGGAATCTGCAGGTATGATTGGCTTTCAAATTCTCAAGCGAATCGGACTATCGTCCCTTGGCAGTGGGCATGCTACCGTTGAATCCATGCTGGAAGATCTAAAAGACAGTTCTGGCAGTAAATTAAAACGCACTGCTGAAGTTTGGGAGGGATACACCATACCCCCAGAGTACCTGGTCATGGTGGAATGGGAAAGCTTGCAGAATGCACAAGGCAACATGCCGCATGTCAATGTAAAACCGGATATACTTTTTGTTCACGGACCTAAAGTATTAAACAACTGCTTACATATGCCTAATCTACGCATGGCTGAGTCGATGTTTAGAGAGCAAACCTACAGGGAGATACTCAATAAACAATGACAGTCATGGAGTTGGCAGACGATGGTAATAATCAGACCTTTATTTTGCCAGGTGATTTTTGCAGGAGCTGTTTAATAGCTTTAACAGGATCAAGTAGACTTACACAGTTTCCTTCTCTTGCTCGAGCCGTTCCCGCAAATCCCGCAAGGCATCCAGGGTAGCCGTCATGATGATCTCCTGGTCACGATAGCCCATCTCCTCGCCCATGGGAGAAAACACCGATAGAGATTGATGGCGGCATTTGTTTAGATGGTGCTTGTAGGCGTCGATGAGCCGGTCCAACTCTTGTGTGTCGAGAACCCGATCTGCCATCTGCGGTTTGTAATGGCGGATTTCTTCATTACTGACCCGGTCACCAAATAGAATCGTGATGTCATTTTCCAGTGCGACCCGGTTAATATCGATCAGGGCGAGGCGCTGATTGTTCAGAAAACCGGCCAGGTTGAAGAACAGACTCACTGCCATGATGGTGTAAACCCAGTTGCTTGGCGGCATGATATCAACCAGCCAAGGCAGGTATTCGTCGGCAAATTCAGCACCCTGATTCTCGTAGAAACCCCGCGCCGACTCAGAAAGAACCAGACCTGGTGGTGTCTTTGTCGCTCTATTTCTCTCGATGAAATTGGGATAGGCGCGATCCAGCAAGGTCATCAGTCCGACGATATCGGAATGCGCCGCGCAGCCGTTGCTCAGCAGTAAGGTATCCAGACGCAGTATCGGCTTGGCCACGGGTGGAAGCACCCGGACCGGGTCGAACTGGCCTGCGGCGATGCTGCCATAACTGACGAATGAGAAACGTCGCGCCAAGGCTTCGGTATGCTCCAGACCGACGATTTGCAGGCCCTTGACACGGACTGCTTCGCCAATCAAACTCGCGTCCTCATCCATGATAAACAGTGCAAGATCCAGCTTTCCGGTTACCGCCAGTTCAACCTGCTGTTTGAGTGTGTGATGTTCCAAGATGATTTGCAGTGAGGACAAATCAGCGGCATTTAGCAGGCGCTCGGCGAGAAACGCGCTGCCACTGCGTTCAGGCCCGACACCTATTTTCAGATCCTGCAGATCGGCCAAGCGATGAATGTTGTCTCCATTGCGGCCCATCAGTATGAGCGCCTCGCTGCGACCGATGCGTCCGATCAGCTCCAACCCCTGGTATGTCTGCCGGTCGAAGCCATCCTGTACCAGCCCCAGCTGTACCTCACAGTTGTCCTGCGCAGTCGCCAGCCGGTCCAGATTCTCTCGCGAACCACGCGTAGTGATATTGCTGACCCTGGCTTGCTGGTCAGCGGCAGCGCTGACCAGACGTTCGATCATAGAATGATATTGACCTTCAGGAGAACCCGAAAGGATTTTTATGTCCACATAGGACAGATCAGGAACCAGGTCCAGGTTGCGGAAAAACAGAGCCCCGAACGCGATGGCGATTGATATTACCGAGGCCCGCAGAGCAAACCTGCTCCAGAGTACATGCTTGTGTCTGGAGATCAGATCTGCAGTTTTTTCGAAACGCTTTGCGGTTTTTTTTATTGCCCCAGGCATGCTTCAGAATAACAAACAACTAGCACTGACGTCATGATTCAATTATACCTTTCGCAAACTACCTCCAAGGGAGATTCACTACCCGACCAGCCCGAATCTCAACTGAACCCACCATTATAACCGCTGAGTCACTGGAGATCCCCGTGTGTGAGTTTCAAGCGATCTGCCTGGTTGATTGTTGTCAGGTGCGATGGGAGGTTGAATCATGGGTTAATCTTCCCTAACTGCCGGGATATACACTCCCCCAAAATTTGGGGGAGTTGTTTTAATCTCAAACGGTTTGACAGTGCGTGTCAATTGCGAATCACAATCTCAACACGACGATTCTTTAAGCGCCCCTCAGCAATATTATTGTCGGCAATCGGCCGGGCCTCACCATAACCGACACTACTTATCCGTGCAGGATCCACCCTGGCCTGTATCAGGGCTGTCTGTACCGCCATGGCTCGACGCTCGGAAAGACCTTGGTTATAGGCGTCAGTGCCCACACTATCAGTATGTCCCTCGATCAAGACGTTCTTTTTCGGGTATTCAGCAAGAAATTCTGCCAAGCGACTGATGGTGCTCATAGCACCGGGTTGTAAATCCGCCTTGCCGGTGGCGAACAGTACGTCGCCCAGCGTCATCACCATGCCCCTCTCGGTTTTAACCGCCTCCAAATCCTCCAGCTGCTTTTGCAGGGCTGCCGCCTTCGCCTGGGCCTCGGTGATCTCCAGATCTCTCGCCTTTAAGCGTTCCTCGTCCTTGACCTTACTCAGTTCCAGCAATCTGGCTTTGGCTTTTTTCCGCTCAGCTACCGCGATTGCCGTCTGCGTGCGGGTTTTGCCGATATACGCCAATGAGCTCATCTCCTCATCAGACTTTGCCTCTGCAGCGAGGTTGAGCGCTTTTTGAGCCCGCTCCAGCTCGGTCGGCGCATACCTGAGCACGCTCTCATCCTGCTTTGCCTTACCGAAAATTTCTTCTGCTCCGATCAAATCCTGGTTTTTCTGTACGCTGCTGCAACCTGAAACCAACGCTGCCGTCATTGTCAGCACCCAAAAACTTCTTAATATTGATAACCTCATGGTTCTCCCCTGATATTCTGTGTGTAGATTCAATAGCGTCTGGCGCGTTCGATCTCATCTCGCAGCATCTCGATGCTGCTTTCCAATTCGCGCACGGAAGACTCGACCTGAACCTTGTCGGCCAGTGCCTGAGCCAGATCGGCATCGGCCTGGGCCTCTTCAGCCAAGAGCTTGGCTTCAGCATAATTTTCCTTCTGCATGGCCTGTTCAGCCCGTTTCAGCTTCTGCTTTGCCCGGTCCATGGCAACAGGTGCATATTGAGTCGCCTCTTTACTTTCAGCGCTCTCCAAAGCCGTTTTCGCGGCCGATAGCTCAGCAACAGGTTGCGGCATGCTGCTGCAACCCGCTATTGCAATCGTCATCGTGGTGAGTAGTAGAGACATCTCTAGCCTTCGTGGCCAATTCGTGTTTTTTTTCATCATTTTGTGCTCCTCGACAGTTTCGTGATTGTTGTCGCTAAACAATAATTAGTAAGTAGATGCCTCATGTATGAATATGATTATTCGTGTGATCTAAACATGCGTCAAGATATATCGTAATAGACTTTATCAACAGACACTTTGTCACAACTGATGATAGAAATACTCTTCAAAGCAGATATTCCTTGGCATTCGCTATGCTCACCAGGGCCTTTGCACCCTGCTTTGTAATTTGAGTTATTCGTAAGTTAACGCACGGCGAAATTGAAGATGGCAGGTTAAGCATGCTTGAAGTCTTTTTCGAGTGAAGTCGCGGGATGACATTATTAACGGAGAACAACGGTGATCAGGCAGTTTCCGGAGCCGGCTGGGCTGTACACTCGTGGAACAGCCGGGTGGTGCAGCGCCTGCAGACTTCCCCGTCTAACTGGGGAACGATCTGGCTCAGGGCTTCGGTCTTGCTGTCGAAGGTATTCTCCGCACCGATCTCGAGAAAATAGTCACCCCGGGTAAGGGTCTGGCAGGCCCCCGGCTTGAGCCCGACCATATACAGTCCGCCATCGTTTTTCCTGCGCTTTTCTGCTTCCTGGGCGAGCATTTCTGCGCCGGCCACATCCACGAAGTTCACACTATCGGTCAGCAACAGCAGATGTTTTTGTTTTTGATGACGCGCCAGTTGTTCCCGAAAATGCTCTGAGATGTGATTGACGGCGCCGAACCAGATGGAGCCGTCGATACGCTGGATACGCAACTGCGGACACTCCGGCCGTTCACCCACGGCCACGAAACGACGCTCAGGGCGGACGACATCAGGCACCTGTACGGTCAGGACGGGCTGTGAGGTGCGGCGCAAATAGACCAGGAAGGAGGCCAGTACCCCCAACAGGATGGCAAACTCCAGTTCCAGGAACAGGGTGGCGAGAAAGGTAATGCTCAGCACCCCCAGTTCGCTGCGGCTGGTGCGGGCAATGCGAGTGATGTGATGGAAATCGATCAGACTCCAGGCCACCAGAAACAGCAGCCCCGCCATGGCCGCCTTAGGCAGCCAGGCGGTGAGCGGCGCCACCGGGAAGATCAACGCGATCAGGATCAGACCGGCAAACACCGCCGCCAGGGGTGTCTGTGCGCCCGCCTCGTAGTTGACCCCGCTGCGGTTGAAGGAACCGGTGGCTACATAGCCGGAGAAGAAGCTGCCGGCCAGATTCGACAAGCCCTGGCCGATGAATTCCCGGTTGCCGTCCAGCCGTTGACCGGAGCGCAGTGCCAATGAGCGGCCAATGGAGACAGCCTCGGTGAGGGCGAACAGGGTGGTAGCCAGCACCGCGGGGGCAAGCTCCTTCAAGGTGGCGATATTCAGGTCCGGCATGGAGAGGGGCGGCAAGGCAGCAGGCAAGGCACCGACAAAGGCGATATGGGTGCGTTCCACCCCCAACAGCTGGGTCAACAACAGCGCCAGCAGTGAACCGGCCAGCAGAGCGATCAGCATGTACGGCAGCTTGCGGTTTATCTGGCGCAGGGTCAGGCCCACCGCCAGGGTCAGCCCACCCACCGCTGCCGCATAGAGGTTGATCTCATCGAGTTTGTCATAGAACAGGGTCACCCGCTCCATTATATTGAGCTTGCGCGGCACATCCACACCAAAGAAATGCTTGAGCTGGCTGGTAGCGATCAACAGTGCGGCCCCTGCGGTAAAGCCCAGCACTACCGAGTGGGATATGAAGTTTACCAGCACGCCCATGCGCGCCAGGCCCAACAGCAGTTCCACCACCCCGACCATCAGGGTAAGGGTGATCGCCAGGGTCACGTATTCCGGTGAACCGGGTATTGCCAAACCACTGAGGGCGGAGAAAATCACAATAGAGGCGGCTGTAGTAGGCCCCGAGACCAGGTGCCGGGACGAACCGAACAGGGCGGCCACGATGGTCGGAATCATCGCCGCATACAGGCCATACTGGGGCGGCATGCCGGCAATGGCCGCAAACGCCACCCCCTGGGGAACCACCAGGACAGCTCCGGTCAGCGCTGCACCGAGATCGGCGCGTAAACTAGTGCGGTTGATTTCAGGCAGCCAGTCAAACAGGACCAGGAGCCTTTGTCCGGGGGTTGATGATTGCTGATCCATAAACCTGCCTTCGCTGCCTGTTCAGCAATCAAAACCAGCGTTTGCGCCGAAACACCACAATCTGTACCAGCACGATCACGAGTAGGAACACCACCACCTCGAAGAATCCCCAGGGACTCTCAGCCAAGGGGATGCCGCCGACATTGATGCCTAGCAGGCCGGTAAGAAACCCCAGGGGCAGGAACAGTCCGGCGATCAGAGAGAGCACATACATGCGGCTGTTCATCTGTTCGGCAAGCCGGCTGGTGAGTTCCTCATTGGCGACCCCAGCCCGATCTCTGGCAGAATCCAGATCTTCCACATAACGGGAGATCTTATCGAACGCCTCGCGCACCAGCAGGCGATCATGTTCACTCAACCAGGCCGCCTTTTCCATCTGCAGACGGCTCATGGCTTCACGCTGCGGGGCCAGATAGCGCCGCAGCATGATAACCTCCCGACGCAGCTCCAACAATTCACCGCGGGTCTGTTGCCCGGCTTCTTCAATGATCTTTTCCTCCACACTATCGATACGCTCATCCAGATCCGTGATCACACTGGTCATGCGCTCGATCAGACGATCGGCCAGCATAGCGGTCAACTCACCGGTAGTACGGGGACCTTCACCCTGTTCGAGGGCCTCGACCATATCCCGGATTGTCAACAGACGCCGCCGCCGGGTGCTTACCACCCGCTGTTCGGTACTGAACAGGCGGATCGACACCATGTCCTCCGGATCGGCTCCCGGATTGCTGTTGACTCCCCGCAGGCTGATCAGCAGGCCGTCGGCTACGGGCGCACAGCGAGGTCTGGTTTCGTCGGCAACCAGGGCCTCAGCGATGAGTGGATCAATACCGCTCTCCTCTTCCAGCCAGTTTTGCGCAGCTTCGGAAGTGAAATCCAGATGCACCCAGAGGGCGCCCTGTTCCGCTGTCCAGCTGCGCACACCGGACCAGTCCAGTGGCTTGCCGCCACCCTTACCATCCAGCAGAACCGCATTGATCAAGCCGTTTTCTATTGTCATTATTTTTCACCTCCACTTGGGTCAATGGTTCTATTCCAGTACCTTTCGGGTCAAGGCACTGATCACCTTCAGTTGACCTTGCGTCTTCTTGGTCGCAAAGAAACGCTGACCTTTTTGCTGGAACAACAGGCTAACCTGCTTAGCAGCGGGCTTGAGGCCCTTTTCCAATAACTCTCGGGAAGTCTCGAACATTTTCAGTTTAACCTGCAGCCCCGACTGCCCATCGTCCAATTCCATGCGGCGCATTCCGGTAGGCACTACGGAAATAACTTGCAGCGCATCACCAGCGGTATTGTCATACCAACGCAGCAAGCGCCAACGGCTTATTCCCCTTCGAGATATCTCCATCGACGAGAGGTGGCCGATGACTTCACCCTGAGCCAAATCGGCTTCATTACAGACCAACAGGATACGCTCGTCTTTCCCTACCCATGGCATACAATCACTGACACGAAAGCCGGGTTTATAGAATGTCAACGCCAGCGCTCCACCCGCCGGTTTGGCGGCGAGACTGGAACCCAGACCTACCGAGGGCATAGATGGAAAGGTCTTCGGAGCAATATGGCTCAGTAGAATGACGCCGCCGAAGCTAGAATAATGAGCCTCGCAACCCTCGGTGTCGAGAATCCATTCATTCTCCAGCCCCTTACTGGTAAAGCGACCACGTAGCGCACTTACGACCGTCAGTCCCTCCGCAGAATCCGCATTACCTGTGTATTTGGGGCAGAGCTTACATCGAATTTTACCCTCCAACAGCTCGAATCCCCCATTCCCGCAGACCAGTTGGCCGAGCTGTTTCCTCTGCTCTTCCGACGGTTCAGGGGCCGGTGCATTGATTCTCCAATCCGATGTCTCGGCAAATGCATCTGTCCATGCACAGAAAAATGCTGCAGCAAGCCAAAAAGAGTGAAATCTCATGTGTCTTCTCCTAAGATTAAATCCAATGTTAATACCGGAACCAAACAAGTAAGCCGGTAACTACCGAAATCATCAACCCTCCCAAGATCCATGGACCATACCAAGCCTGTAATAATGGCATGTAGGTAAAGTTCATACCAAACAGTCCAGCCAAAAGGCTCAATGGTAAGAACAGCGCAGAGATGATGGTGAGAAATTGCAGTAATTCATTGGTGCGTTGGGTATTCGCGGAAAAGTAGATCTGCACCAATTCTGCACCGGCCATTTCGATTGCGTGTCCCGGTGTGAATTGTAAAACCTGCATGAATGCTCCCTGAAGTCTGCTGATCAGCGATTACGGTTTTCAATCGAATTCATAATACATGCATCATAGCTACATCTGACTGGAAAACGATATAGCACTGAACAAAAACGACACCATAGGCACTTGATATGCATAGAGTAAGACGTCTAATTTTGCGTAGGCTTGTTGCACCACTAATGCAAAGACAGCACCCACCTGAGTACACCGCAAGAGGCACGGCAGTTGGACTCTTCATCGCCTCCACACCTACAGTAGGTGCGCAAATGCCTATGGTGCTTCTAATCTGGGTATTAGCCAAGTACCTGTGGCCGGCCAGGGATTTCAACCTGGTGGCGGCCATCGCCTGGACCTGGTTGACCAATGTCTTCACGATGGCACCCGTCTACTATGTTTTCCTGATCACAGGCCGCATCATGTTAGGCCGCTGGGACAGACTGAGTGGATTCGATGTATTTTACGAAAAACTGAACACCGGTCTGGGGGTTGATGTTGGGCCGCTAGCGACACTTTGGGTTTACATGGAGAAACTGTTCGAGCAGTTCGGTTTGCCCATGTGGATCGGCAGCATTCCCTGGGCGCTGCTATTCGGCTGGCTCGGGTATCGCTGGAGCCTGCGCCTGGTGATCAAGGTTCGGGCCAGGCGTGAAGCGAGAATGACAGCCGGCATCAAGCCTTCATCAGAGACATGAACTCTGCCCGGGTGCGGGCATCCTTCTCAAACGTACCGCGCATGGCGCTGGTGACTGTTGTACTGTTCTGCTTCTGCACACCCCGCATCATCATGCAGGTGTGGCTGGCCTCCATGACTATCGCGACACCATGGGGCTCAAGGGCCTGCATGAGAGCGTCAGCCACCTGGTTCGTCAGGCGTTCCTGAACCTGCAGGCGACGGGCGAAAACATCTACCACCCGCGCTACCTTGCTCAGACCAATCACTTTACCTGCCGGGAGATAGCCCACATGCGCCCGGCCGAAAAAGGGCAGCATGTGGTGCTCGCACAGGGAGTAAAACTCGATATCCCGCACCAAGACCATTTCCTTGCAATCCTCAGTAAAAACCGCATTTCTGGCGATCTCCCCGGCATCCATATCGTATCCACTGGTAAGGAAATCCATGGCTTTGGCCACACGCAGAGGGGTGCGGCGAAGACCCTCACGATCTGGATCCTCGCCCAGACGCATCAGCATCTGTTGGATGAGCGACTCGAAATCCTCATCGTACACTTCAGCATCGGAGTTTGAATCAAGGCTTGTGGCATATCGGCCAGAGGCTATTATCCGCGCTTTGTCTTTTTGAACGCTCATGAGCAAAAGTTTTCCTTATGATCCCAGTTGATATTGACTGTACAAGAACAATTCTAAATTCACTAGCGGCACAGAATACCAAGATAGAAGTTTAACTATTCTACAGTGATATTGTGAGTATTTAAGCCCAAACGGTTATTTGAAATGTCTTGACCTGTCCCCAGGATAATCTATAAGTCGTCCAGATAGCGCAAGTCAATCCATCTCAAGATTCTGCAGAGCTTCGATGCCTTTTGCATACTGAGCCTTTACAATATCCAGCTCCTTGCCCAGACGTTTCCGTTTGTGCTTGTCTTTTTCCTTCTCCATCTTGTCTTCCAGCAGAACTTGCTTTTCCTTGAGTTGCTTGAGTAATTCCTCCAGTTCAACCGTGTGTGTCACGCTTTTTCCGCCCTTCCCGGTCCATTAATTCAGTCAGCATCTTCAACAATTTTTTTCTTTTCATTGAAACTCCTTTTTTGGTGAGTTACCCGATCGGATTCTCAGTGTCCGCCTGTGTACCCATCCGGGTGAGATCACTCTTGTCCAGCACCACATCATGGGCCGCCTGGGACATATTGTGCTCGCCTGCCACAAACAAGGTCTGCGCGGCCCGGATCAGATTCATTGAAATGGATTGCGCGAATACACTGTCATTAATCAGTGATGACCCCATCGCTGGAGTGATAACACGTTTGCCAATCATTTCAGTCAGAACCTCATTGATATGCTTCTGGTCCTCGTCCACCAGCAACTTCAAAGCATCCAGTGACAAGACATCCATTACCCCGCTACTGGATTGCGCGCAGCTCCTCCAGATCACGGATGATCAGTCCGATCTGCACCCTTAGCCGGTTGTAGATCTCTTGCATTTTCTGGTTTTCAGCGCCCGCATAGTGGATCAAATTCTCCTGTATCTGAGCAGTATCCTTGACCGCCTCCACCAGGTGGGTGCTGGCTTCCCTGAGCCACTGCAGGTCCGCCGACTGCTCCTCCCGCCGGGAAAATGCCGTATCACTGATGAATGCTACGATGGCGCTGTAGATACCCTTGATGTGCCTTTCGTACATCGCGTCGATGTCGAATTGATGAATTATGCTTCTGTGCCATTACCGCCTGCTCCAGGTCGATATTGGAGAGCACATCCGCCTTCTTCATACCGAGCCCGTCAATGATGATGCGCAACGCCGCCTCGTAGACCCGCAAGGTCTCGAGACGAACCGCTTCCAACGCGGTGCCCGGAAACGCCGCCGAAGATTCAGAGAGATACTTCGGCTGATCGACTTCGGGTTTCTTCTCCGGGATGAATCTCTCCAGAGAGGTAACCAGCAGATTGAGCAGTGGCAGCATCACGACGATACCGAGAACGTTGAACACCGAGTGAAAGACAGCAAGTTTGAGGCTGTAGTCGTCGTCCGCTATACCTATCAGGGCGGATGCGCTATTGACCAATGCGACCAGTTGGTAGATGAACAGGATGGCGATGGCGCCGGTCACCACGTTGAAGATGAGGTGTGCCACAGCCAGGCGTTTGCCTGCCTCATTGGCGCTCATGGCCCCTAGAATCGCGGTAATCGTGGTACCCACGTTGGCGCCGATGGCCAGCGCCAGCGCATTCTCATAGGTAATCTGGCCAGCCGCGAGCGCAGTGATGGTCAGCACCAGTGTGGCATGACTGGACTGCATCACCACGGTGGCAAAGATGCCGATGGCCGTGAACAACAGTACCCCGGGATACCCGGCAACCGCATACTCGGCCAGGTTGATGGTGTCCTTGAAGGAGTCAAAGCCCTCTTTCATGTAATGGATGCCGAGAAACAGGAAGCCCAGCCCTGCAAAGATATAGCCGATGCCCTTGAGTGACTCTGGAGGACTGGAAGATCAGGATCACGCCGAATGCCAGCAACGGCATCGCATAGGCGGCAATATTGACCTTGAGGCCGAATCCGGCGATCAGCCAGGCGCCAGTCGTGGTACCCAGGTTGGCCCCGAAAATGATGCCGATACCGGCAGCCAGGGTGATGAGCCCCGCACTGAGAAAGGAGATGGTAATCACTGAGACCAGCGAACTGGACTGCATCAGCGTGGTGCTCACAATACCGAACAACACACTCTTCCAGGTGGTCGAGGTGGTGCGTCGCAGCAACCGTTCGAGGGTCCCTCCGGTGAAGGCCTTGAAGCCTTCCTCCAGGGATAGCATGCCGAACAGAAAAATGGCAATGCCCGCGGCAATTGTCTTCAAGTTGGGACTCACCCAGAACCCATAGGCAAGCACCAGCAGGATGAGCGGAAGGAAAAATTTTCTCAGCACGGAGCTGGCCCCCATTAAGGTCGGTTAGCGCAGGATTCTCTGCAAGTCACCTGGTTTTGGTACGCAGTGTTTATCGGTAAGGTTCGCAGCTAATTGGCATTTGGGCTACCCTGCTCTTTGCAGGCATTAAACGCTTGATTGAATATACAAAGCTACTGTTAGTTGAACTAAGGGATTAGACTGGCTTTTTCTTGTAATCGTCACAAAATCCTCAGTAGCACGACACATGGTAATAAAAACATGTTTTTTAAACTGGTTAGATGAGAAAGACAATTCGCTTCCCCGTACGGGCCTTTATGCCTATATTTGATTTCATTCAAGTAGATAAAACCTTAGTATGACAATTACGCTCAGAACTTCATTGAGGAACCTGGCCTTCCTTGCTCTGCTGATTGCATGCGTAGTTTCTCAAGCGGATACACAGATCGCAGTGGGAGAGGAACAGGGTGCCGGTATCGATGCGAAGTTGCAGATTGCAGTTGAGAACCTGGAGAGGATTCAACAAACCATCGAGTTAAAGCAAGATGCAGTTCGCGAGTTAAGAACACAGCTGAAACAGGTGGAAGACACAACCGATAAGCAGGAACTCGAACAGAAGATTGAACGCATTAAAAAAGAAATTTCGAATCTTCAGCTGTCTTTCGAACACATTACACTCAACGGTGTCAATCGGTCGCTACTAACCGAGCAGCCTGAACAGCGAATCAACTGGCAGGATGAGATCGAGCAGATCAGCAGACCCCTTCTCTCCACACTCAAAGAACTTACCGCAAAACCTCGCCAGATTGACAGCCTGCGGAGGGATACCGAGCGGCGGGAAGATCAGCTGAAGGTCATTCAGAAGGCGCTAGAGTCGATTCGGTTAATCAAAAAACAGACACTGTCACCCGTGCTGGCCGAACCGATCAATCAGTTGCTCATCGACTGGGAGCAACGCAGAGATGACACACAGCGAGCACTAGAGATAACCAATATCAAGCTCAGCAGCCTGCAAGCAGAGAGTGCAACCTGGCAAACATCCACCGGGGAAGCGCTCAGAGAATTCATTCGAGGGCGCGGTCTGACTCTGCTGCTGGCGACAATGATCAGTCTGGCTATCTGGCTGGTTGCAAAAGGACTACTCAGGGCATACTGGCGATGGCTCTATCGCAGCCGACACGATATTGATATTACGCGAGCTCCCTTGGTGCTTTATAGTTATCGTCTCGTGGTAGCGGTCATAGTCGTACTAGCCATATTGATGGTGTTTTATGTTCGTGGTGACGTACTGCTGCTTACCCTTGCCGTGATCGCGCTCGCCGGCGCTGCACTCAGTTTGCGACAGACCCTTCCGCGTTACACTGCTGAGTTACGGCTCTTGCTCGGTGTAGGCCCCGTCCGTGAGGAAGAGCGACTTTTGTTGGACAGTGTACCGTTCAAAGTGGAGTCACTCAGTGTCTATACAGTGCTGCGAAATCCTGCCCTCGAGGGAGTTGTGCGCTTACCCCTGCATGCCATGAATGAGCTTGTCTCAAGACCTGCCGCTAAAGAGCCCTGGTTCCCCTGCCGGCCAGGGGAATACATCCTCCTCGGCAATGGAAATTTTGGCAGGGTGGTGCGTCAGACCATCGAACTGGTGGAAGTCGCAGTGATGGACAGTATGGTCCAGATCCGTACCAAAGATTTTCTCGCTCAGAATATCCGTAATCTGTCACACGAGGGATATGGCATTTCCAGCACTTTCGGTGTTGACTACCAACATCAGGCGATCTGTCTTGAGATTATTCCCAATCGCTTCAAGGAAGCGATTATTGCTCGATTTGAACTGGCGGGTTTAAGAGATGATATCAAGGACATTATGGTCGAATTCAACGCGGCCAGTACCAGCTCGCTGGACTACCGGATTTACATGGTTCTCAGTGGGCATGCGGCAGATGCATTTTTCAGGGCTCAGCGCCTGGTACAACAGGCCTGTGTGGAAACCTGTAACCGCGAGGGATGGGTCATCCCATTTACTCAGATCACAGTCCACTCAAGCCATGGAGTAAAAGAGCAAGAACAGCATACCGGACAAATTGCCAGTGGTGCCGAGCGTACTGAAAATTCTGCTTCAGATCATAAGCTGTAAGTTGCCCGAGCGATTTTTGTTACAGCAATAACCAGTATCAGAAAAACACTGTCCACTAACAGCTTAGAAATGATAAGAGATCAAAACTAGCCAACAGCCGCGATTAACTGATTGGCGGATCATCAGGCGGCAAGCGGTCTGATTCAGGGCCTAACTCGATCTGAAACTGTTCCACCGTCTCGGCAGCGGTGTCGGGCGCACCGAAACGGGCGATATGGTAGAGAGCCTCACCCTCGCTGACCAATGGCAGATTGACCTTACCAATCACCACACCCGATACGGACGCTTCCACTGGCGCTTCATTCTCTCCCAACGGGTCTGCGATGAGGCCCAGCAAGTCATTTTTCTTGACTCTGGCGCCCAACGGAATGATCGCCCTTAATATGCCGCTTTGGGAGGCCCGCACCCATTGACTCGAGCGCGCCACTACCGGCTCCGGTCGGCGTCGGCTGCGCGATTTGGTGGATGGTTTGAGCATACCCAGTTCGCGCATAACACCAATCACACCCTTCACCCCGGCCCGAATCACCAACTCATCAAAACGCAATGCCTCACCACCCTCGTAAACAAGTACCGGCACCCCCAAGCTGCCGGCCGCCTCGCGCATGGAGCCGTCGCGTAATTGGGAATTGAGGATCACCGGACTGCCGAAGGCCCTGGCCATCCGCTCGACCTCGCTGCCTTCTTCAAACGCGCAACGGATCTGCGGCAGGTTCTCCCGATGCACGGCACCCGTGTGAAGATCGATCCCATGGGTGGCTTTGGCCACCACCTCTTCCAGGAAAGAGTTGGCCAGACGTGCTGTCAGAGAGCCCCTTATCGAACCGGGAAAGTTGCGATTGAGATCGCGCCGGTCCGGTAGATAGCGTGTCTGACGCACAAAACCATAGACATTCACCACCGGCACAGCAATCAGGGTGCCACTGAGGTGCTTAAGCGCAGGAGCACGGATCAACCGGCGAATGATTTCCACCCCGTTGATTTCATCACCATGCACCGCCGCGCTAACAAAAAGACAGGGGCCATCGCGTCGACCACGGATCACTTTTGCCGACATTACGACGGGCGTGTGCGTGTAGAGCAATGGCAGCTGTATCTCGACTGTCTGCCGGGTTCCGCGGGAGATTTCAACACCACCGATGACCAGAGGAGCATCCATATTGTTAACCACGTCCCCGGGTTCGAGTTTTACCCAAAGCAGCATTTTTCTCGATGAATTCTATCATCATGCCGGCAACATCCTTACCGGTGGCTGTCTCTATGCCTTCCAGCCCCGGTGATGAATTGACTTCCATCACCACCGGACCATGGTTTGAACGCAGCAGATCGACACCTGCCACGTTGAGGCCCATGGTATTTGCTGCTCGCACAGCGGTGGAACGCTCCTCGGGTGTGATGCGGATCAGCGTGGCGGTGCCGCCGCGATGCAGATTGGATCGAAACTCACCTTCCTTTCCCTGGCGCTTCATGACCGCCACTACCTTGTCACCGATAACGAAACAGCGCAGGTCCGCTCCGCCTGCCTCTTTGATATATTCCTGCACCAGGATGTTGACATCCAGCCCCATAAAGGCCTCGATCACACTCTCGGCGGCCTGCTGGGTCTCCGCCAGCACCACCCCGATACCCTGGGTGCCTTCCAGTAGTTTGATGACCAGCGGCGCTCCACCCACCATCTTGATCAGATCCTGGATATCACCGGGTGCATTGGCAAAACCGGTAACCGGCAGACCTATGCCCTTGCGTGAGAGCAGTTGCAGTGAGCGCAGCTTGTCGCGCGAACGGGTGATGGCCACCGACTCATTAAGCGGATAGGTCCCCATCATTTCAAACTGACGCAGTACCGCACAACCATAAAAGGTCACCGAGGCGCCAATGCGCGGTATCACGGCATCGAATCCTGCCAACTCCTCTCCCTTGTAGTGAATACTGGGACGATTTGAAGTGATATTCATGTAACAGTGCGTGGTATTAACCACCCTGGCTTCATGACCGCGATCTGTTGCCGCCTGGACGATTCGTTTGGTGGAATAGAGTTTGGGATTGCGGGAAAGAATCGCGATTTTCATTGTAGTGGCTCCTTGAGTGATAGTCTGTGTGGTTTTTTCTTGATTTTGCCCAACAGGTAAGAGGCGTCAGGGCGGATTTCAAAACGGTTTTCCAATCCAGTGCGCCCCAACAACATGCGAAAACGCATGTTGTCACGGTTTGTCAGGGTCAGTTCGATAGGCCATTCCATGCCACCCATTTTGATAAGCGTACGTATCACAAAGCGTTGCTCACTATGCCCCCCTGAGTCACTGACCCAGCGTTCGTCGATAATATCAGCAACACAAAAGATCTGCTTGTCTGAGTGTTGTTGCAACGGATGGATGCCAAAGCTCACCTGCTTCCTGCCTCCCTCTTCGAAGGACTCAAGTGAGAACGCATGCAACGCCGAGGTCCGTGCGCCGGTATCGACTTTGGCCTTCAAAGCAGATATACCCAGTTCCGGCAGCGCAATCCACTCACGCCAACCGATGGTGACTCTGTCACTATCAGCTTGCAGTACTCTGTAACTCTCCAGTTTGTCCATTACCTATTGTCTTCTATATGCGGTTATTAACATACATGCAAATTATAGCCAGTAGCAAAGATTTAATGACTCGTCATCCATTAGCTTGCCGTTTGACAGCAGGGCGAGCTGAGATTGGTTTGTGGTAGTAAAGGATTGAATGAGATACCGATAGAATGGAAAAGCCGCACTATCATGCGGCTTTTCCAGCGACTGAGAGTTATGCTCTGACCGATCAGCGTGTCAGGATCTCTACACGACGATTCATGGATCGCCCTTCCCGTGTGCCGTTGTCCGCCACCGGCTGACTTTCACCCATACCATTCACACTCAGATTGGCCTGGGGGAATCCTTGTTGAGCCAGGTAATCCGCGACCGAACTCGCCCTGCGCTCAGATAGACCCTGATTGTAGCTATCAGGCCCCGTGCTGTCCGTATGGCCGACGATCTCCAGCTGTTCATCGCCTGGACTTGCATTGACTTTAGCCATCACTTGATCCAACGCATTGATCATGCCCGCCTCGAGCTTGGCGCTGTCAAATTTAAAGTGATCGGCCGTTACCTTCAAGACCAGGTCATCGATGATCTCGCAACCCTGTGAATCCACCTTGGCGCCGGCCGGAGTCCCCGGGCATTTGTCAAGATAGTCCGGCACACCATCACCATCAGCGTCCTTGGGGCAGCCATTTTCATCCACTTCCACACCCTGAGGTGTATCGGGACACTCATCCTGACTGTCCGACACACCATCCCCATCGCTGTCCAGTTGTTCAACTGCGGCGACTTCAATCATATCGCCACAGGCCTCGACAGGCCCCTCCAGACCATCACTGATGTTCCAGCATTCCTTAGCTCCGCTGATCACCACCTCACCGTAAGAGTTGGTCAGGTAACCTGCCTGGACTCCGGTGCTCTGTACAGCCACACCAATCCCCAGACAGACAATGGCTGTGGTTAGCGGCTGGATCAATTTTGTTGTATTTATACCCTTCATAATGTCGTTCCTCATGGTAATTCTGAATTGTTTTTCTCACTATCTTCGCTATAGAGACTCCATCTAGGCGTTGAAAGTCACATACAGGAGTCTCCCCTGAATACAGCTCGGTTCAAGAATATGTCTTGCTCTCAAGCAAACATGATTTGATCCTTGTCCGGCAACAGTCCCTGAGCTTGCCGAAGGGAACGGTACAGGCGCATTTTGGCTGCACTGAGCCCGATACCGAGTATCCGAGCGATCTCTTCAATGCTGCAGTCAGCATAAAAGCGCAGACTGAGGATCTCTGCTGCCTGAACCGGCAGTGACCTCAGCAATTGATCGACCATAAGCCTGAACTCCACCTGACTGTTCTGGTTCTGCGGCGTTTTCCCGATGGGTGCTACAGCCAGTTCCAGCTGGGCACGAATATGCTCACCCATGATATTGCGTACGCGCCTGGTCGCCAGGGAGTGACATTGGTTGTCAGCGATGGCGAACAGCCAGGTGCGCAAGGCAGCATCACCCTTGAAGGAATCAATGCCGCGCAGGATCCGCAATTCAGTCTCCTGAACCGCATCTTGTGCATCCTCCCAGTTTCTCAGGTAACGATGACAACGGCGCAACAGATCCTGATGGTTGCGTCGGATCAGTTCATTCAGATTCGCTCGGCAGTCAGGCAGCCGTTGCTGAATGCGTTGCACGAGTTGTTCATCACTGAGGCTCTCATAACCTGCTTGATGAATTCCAGTCGACATGCCGTACCTCCTGGTTTTTGCATGAGGAACGGCACTCTAATTGGAAATTTATGACAAATCTAACTATAATAAATTGTCATTTATTAAAATATTTTTTGTTATGGATCTGGAACTCTTACGCACCTTTCTCGAGGTCAGCCGTACCCGCCACTTCGGTCAGGCGGCTGAAGCCCTGCACCTGACTCAGGCCGCTGTCAGCGCCCGCATCAAGTCTCTTGAATCCATCCT
This sequence comes from uncultured Gammaproteobacteria bacterium, assembly GCA_963797085.1. Taxonomy (GTDB): domain Bacteria; phylum Pseudomonadota; class Gammaproteobacteria; order Chromatiales; family Chromatiaceae; genus JASJBU01. The sequence goes on along the minus strand of CAWCOA010000012.1, from coordinate 29,783 downwards.
GGATGTACGTTTGTTTGACCGGGTGAAACGGGATATCCGCCTGACGCCGGAAGGTAATCGGCTGCTGCGGCATGCCAATCTGCTGATTGCCGAATGGCGCAAAACCCGGCAGGAGATTACTGCAGGTGGTGCAGTGGCGCAGCTTTCGGTGGGAGGTGGCGTCAGGGTGTGGGATGTACTGCTGCACAACTGGTTGATATATCTGCGCAAAGAGCGACCGGATATCGCCCTGATCGTAGAATCCCATAGCCCGGAAGTGATGACCCGCAAGCTGCTGGATGGGGTTTTGGATCTGGCCTTCATGCTGGAACCCGCTCAGCTTGACGTGCTGCATATCAAGCAGGCCGCCGTGCTAAATTTGCGCTTGACCAGCGACAAGCCGGGCCTGTCAACGGAGGCAGCTCTGGAGGAAAATTACCTGATGGTGGACTGGGGATTATCCCACGCCCTAAACCATCGTCGTCTGTTTCCGGATGCGCCGGAACCCCATGTGCGCCTGGCGAATGCCGGTATGGCCCTGCATCACCTGCGCATGCTTGGCGGTGCCGCCTACCTGCCGGAGAGTCTGATCCAGGAGCTTCTGGATACGGGAGAATTATTCGTCGTGGAAGATGCGCCGCAGATCGAACTGACCGTGTATGCCGTTTTTCCAGTGCGCAGCGCCCGCAGCGAGTTGATCCGTGAGGTTTTGACCCTGTTTCAGATCGACTGAGACTGTGCATCAGAGCAGGAATAGGGAGGCCAGGCCCAGAAAGCTCAGGAATCCAATGATATCGGTGACCGTGGTCAGGATCACCGCACCTGAGAGGGCCGGATCAATCCCAAAACGACGCAGGATCAAGGGTATGCTGATGCCGCACAGGGCGGCCGCCAGCAGGTTCAAGAGCATGGCGCAGGCGATGATCACCGCGATCCCGGCATTTTTAAACCACAGGTAGGAGACCAGGGCGACCACCAGGGCCCAGACCAGGCCGTTGAGGGCGCCTACCAGCAGTTCCTTGGTAAACAACCAGCGCACATTGGAGCTGGCGATCTGACCCAGCGCCAGACCACGAATGGTCAGGGTCAGGGTCTGGCTGCCGGCAATGCCGCCCATGCTGGCAACCACCGGCATCAACACCGCCAGCGCCACCAGCTTATCCAGCGCCTCTTCGAAACGCCCGATCACCCAGGCGGCGGCAAACACCGTCAGCAGATTGATCCCGAGCCACAGCCCGCGCCGTTGTGCGCTGGGGATCACCGGCGCAAACAGATCCTCGTCCTCGTCCAGGCCTGCGCTATTGAGTAACGCACGATCGGACTCTTCACGGATGACATCGACGATGTCATCGATGGTGATGCGGCCCAGCAGATGTCCCGCATCATCCACCACAGCAACTGAAATAAGATCGCGGCGGTCGAACAGAGTCGCCACCTCGTGTTCCGAGTCATTCGCATGAACGGTGGCGGCATCACGCTGCATGACGGCCTCCACCAGCACATCCGGATTACCGGTCAACAAGGCCCCCACATCGAGTTTGCCGAGATAGCGGCCGGATTCATCGATCACCATCAGCGCATCGGTATAGGCCGGCAGCGACTGATGACGCCGCAACCAGCGCAGCACTACCGCAAGGCTGACATCCTTGCGCACGCTCACAACCTCCCTGCTCAGCAGCCGCCCGGCGGTGCCGTCAGCATAGGTCAGTACCGCCTCGACCCGCTGCCGATGATCCTCGTCCATGGTCTGCAGCAGGGTCGCGGTCAGATCTTCCGGCAGGGTCTCGACAATCTCCGCCAGGTCTTCCGGATCTAGAGTTTCAGCTGCGGCGACCAGCTCCTTGGTCTCCATCTCATCGATGATGCTGGCACGTGCCTCCTCGTGCAGGTGGCTGAGGATCTCGCCCTCCTGCTCCGAAGCAACCGCCTCCCATAGGACTCTGCGCTGTCCGGGAGGTAGAGATTCGAGCAGATCAGCCACCTCAGCAGGATGAATATCCTCCAGGGATTGGCTGAGGGAAACCTGCCGCCCCGCATCAAGGTCGTCAACCACTTGTTTGAGTAGTTCCGCAGTCGTCTGGTCGTTGCTGGTTTCAATCATCTCAGGCACCCGTGGGGTATTTTATTATTTAGTTAGAGTCCAGAAACACCCCTCCCTGGGGTGTTTCTGGAACGGAATCGAAAAATGCGATTTTCCGATTCCTTCATTTTCAAAGGCTTATTACCTTTGAAAATGCTGGCACGTCCCTGTGCCAGATTAGTTTCCGTCCTTTCTGGACAGAAACTATTTATGCTTTGACGGTGAGGAATCATATAACATTATTATTGGTCACCCCCGGAAGCGCTCGGCTCAGCAGCAACCTCAACCGGTTGTTCCAGTCGCTCAATCTCAACCCTGCCGACACGCCGATCCTCCAACGTTGCAACCCGCACGCGATAGGCTCCTTCCAGGATCTCATCACCCGGCTCGGGCATGCGGGCCAGACGTTCCATGATCAGTCCGGATAAGGTATTGGCATCCAGTTCGACCGGCACGCTGAGACCCGATGCAGACGCTCAAGATCGCTCAGTGACACCAGGCCATCGACCTCCCAAAGCCCTTCGCCGCGTTGCTCGATGGTCACTATCGACTCCTCAGCATCCGTTTCGTCATGAATCTCCCCGACGATCTCTTCCAGCAGGTCTTCCAGGGTGATGATGCCGATGAACTCGCCATATTCATCGATCACGAAGGCCATGTGAGCACGCTCCAGTCTCATCTGATCGAATAGTTTGGAGACACGCTGTGATTCCGGAACGATCAGGGGCTCACGGCAGTAGGACTTCAGCTCCCGCCAGGGCTCATTGACCCCATCGAGCAGCGCGTGATGGATATCCTTGACCAGCAGGATGCCTATCAAGGTATCCCCATCCCGGCTGTCAATGACGGGAAATCGTGAATGGCCGGTTTCACGAATCATTTCTCAGGTTGGCTGCCGGGTCAGCACTCAGATCCAGGGAGTGGACCGAATTGCGCGGCAGCATCACCCGCCCCACCTGGCGTTGATCAAACTCGAACAGATTCCGCAGCATATCCGCCTGCCCCTGATGGATCTCCCCATGCTCATGGGAGGTCGCTACCAGACCCTTGATCTCGTCGCTGCTCAGCACATCCGCATGGCTCGCCTCCTGCACCCTGAACAGAGACAGGATCGATGCTGACGCCATGATTCAGCAGCCAGTTCAGCGGCCAGGTCACCAGGTAGGAATAATGCAGTGGATAGGCCACCCAGAGTGACACCGGTTCGGCCTTGCGGATGGCGAAGGTCTTGGGCACCTGCTCGCCGATCACGATGTGCAGTGAGGAGAAAACCAGAAAACCGCACCAGAAAGGCGGTGGTATGCACCGCAGTTTCGGACAGACCGGCCGAGTGAAACAGCGGTTCGAGCACAGCGGCCACCGCCGGCTCACCCACCCAGCCCAGACCCAGGGAGGCCATGGTGATACCCAGCTGACAGGCGGCCAGATAGGCCTCCAGTTTCCGCTGGATGCGCAGGGTCAGACGCGCCGCTGCGCTGCCTTCCGTTGCCAGCGACTCGATGCGGAAACCCCGCGCCTTGACCAGGGCGAATTCTGCCGCCACGTAAAACCCATTGGCGACGAGCAGCAAGGCGATCGCGATAAAACTCGTAGTGGTATCCATGATGCTCATTCGATTGATAAGGGAATAAAGGGTAGACACATTATCCAAGCTAAAAGTCACAAGGTATTGATGGTCTTTGAAATACTCAACCAGACATGCGCCGGGTAAATGCAGCTATCCAGACATCCCATCCACTGATGTGACGAACCTTCCAGGACCAGAGTCAAATAGATACTGATCCGGACACAAGGTGTGACTGGGCTGTACATCACAATCAATTAAATTGAGGAGAAGACTTCGATGAAAAAACACAACCTTGCTGCTTCTATCGGCAGTGCGATCTTGTTTGTCGGCAGCACGGCAGTCTGCGCATGGACTGGCGATGTCGAAGTGGGCTACGCAAGTTCCTCAGGTAATACCGAGAATACCTCGCTCAACGCCAAACTGGATGTAGACCATGCCAATGGCAGTTGGCATCACAATATTTTCGGCGATGCCTACTATGCCGAAAGCGATGGCGATAAGACCGCAGAGCGCTATGCACTCGGTTACAAGCCACGCTATTTTTTCACCGATGTGGACTACCTGTTCGGCCTGTTGCGCTATGACACCGATGAATTCGCCTTCATCGATAACCGCACCACGGAAGTCGTTGGTTATGGCCGTCTGTTCTTCAATGACGATAAGGTTTACTGGGATGGTGAGGTCGGTGTCGGCGCCCGCCAGACCGAGCTATATGATGATCCCAGCACGGTCGACCTGAAAGAGGACGAGATGATCGGTTTTCTCGGCACCAAATTCAGCATCCGTCTGTCGCAGAATGCCCGCTTCCTGGAGACCCTGCGCGCAGAATTTGGCGAGGACAATACCTATATCGAGTCCATCACCGGTCTGCAACTGGCCATCGCCGGCGACCTCTCGTCCAGCATCACCTATACCGTGCGGCACAACACCGACATCGAGGGTGTGTTGGGTGAAAAGACCGATACCATCACTGGTGTCAATCTGGTTTACAGCTTCTAATTGGGAGATCAACAGATGCAAAAACCGACAATCATAACCACTGCAGCATTGTTTCTGAGCATGCTGGTGGGTAGCTCCGCCGCGCTTGCCGAAACCGAAGTGCTGGAAGATGCGTTAAGCAACACAGCTGATGCCGTTGAGGAACAAGCGCTGGAAGCAGCGGAATCGACGGAAGAAGCTGTAGAGGAAGTGGTAGAAGAAGCCGCGGAAGCCGTTACTGATGGCGAGGAAGGGGCTACAGCGGAGGAAGAAACCCCTGCTGACACCGAAGCTACAGCCCCGGCAATGGATGCTGAAGCCGTGTCTGAGAAAGCAGACGCAGCCCCAGTCGCAAGCCCAGACGCGGCATTTGGTGCCGGCGTGGAGCAGGAGAGTTCAATACCCAAGGCGTCAGATATCCGCGAGGAGATCGAGGGGACCAGCGTCAAGGTGTATGTCAACAATCCGCCATCCCGCTACACCCTGCTGAAAAAGATACGCAGCGAGGTCTACGTGATCGACGCCAAGAGTGAGGCAGACGCAGAAGTCATCGCCTTCAAGAAGCTCAAGGCAATGGCCAAAGAACTCGACGCGGACGGCTTGATCGAGGTCAAGCGCAGCATCATCAAGGACAGCATCGCGCAACTCGAAACTCCAGTGGTTACAGGCTCCATGTTGGGTATGGACATCGACTCCACAGCGGTGCCCGTGGATGAATTGATGCTGAGCAACTACAGCATGGATAAAGGCATGCTGAGTAATCGGATCATCGAGAAGACCTTCGACCGCTCAGAGGTGTCACAGAAGGCCATTCGCTTTACCGGCAAGGCCATAAAGCTCATGAAGAAATAAACCACCACTTCGTGTGGCTAGGAAAAATAAGGAAATCCAAGTGCCAGGGACGGCATTTTAACTCCTTGACCACAGAGGATAAGTTTCAAACCTTTCCCTCCTGATAAATGATTAATTCATTTATCGGTTCTTATTCTGCGCCAATACCAGCTTTGGGCATCTAACATGCCTTTTTAAGATAATGGGCGGGAGTGTGCGAAATTCCGTATCAGATATATTTATTAACCTGGCCTTTTGAATGGCCGGTCTAATAGTATGATCAAAAACAGTAATGACTTATCTTCTCAACCATTCAATTTTACAATGCCCTGCTGACTGGCAAGAATGGAATTTTAATCCCTCTCAACAATCAACTGACTGAGGCCGCACGTAAAGCCGAGTTGAAATCTCTTCTTGAAAAACCGCAGCAGACGTAGACTATCCAGAAACAAACGGAAGTTCTTATGTTTTTATGTAAATATTATCGATCAAATTCAGGATAACAATCTGTGAAGAAGTCCGATATCAATTCACATGCTCAGCGCCGGGCACTACTCAGCGCCTGGTTCATTGCATGTCTTATCTGCCTGTCAATAACCATGGCGCCACTCGATTCAGTGGCGGAAAACATTTCGAATAATGTGGCAATCACCACGGGGCAGATCGAGGCCGGGCGCAAAACGGTGGAATCGGATAATTCGCTCGACGCAGTCGCAGAAACAGAAGGCTCTTGGCTCTGTACGACCAGGCGGCGCAATGGCTCCAGCAGGCGATGGATGTCAACGCGCAGCTTACAGCAGCTAAGACCCTCGTACGCGAGGCCCCGCAGAGAATCGGGACCATCCGTGACAGCTTGGAGAGTCCGGTCCAGGAGATGTCCGAGATCGAGGACCTCATCTCGACCGGTAACCAGGGCCAGATCGAATCCGTGTTGACACTGGAACAGACGGCACTGCAACAGGCCAGGGAAACACATAGAAAACAATCGGACGAACTGTCACGCCTTTTGGTGGGCAGTAAAAGGCTGAGTGAAGAGATCGCGTCCAGAACCACGATTCTGAAGAAAATCGAAGCAGATCTAGAGACACTGCCGACGGATGAAAAGCCGACTATGCTACAGGCTCTAACCCTTGTGCTTCAGAGCCGGCGGATGCTGCGGCAAGCAGAGTTGGAGCTTTTCAAGCTGCGACTCGACAATCACGATCTGCTGACCAACCTGGCCCAGGCCGAACGGGATTTTGCCTCTGCGGAGATTTCCGAACGGCAAATACGACTGGATTCTTTACTGCAGGCCGCTCAACAGCTACCGCGAGGCACGGTCCAGGCTGGTGCGTCAGGAGGCGGTGGCACTTGACAGCAGGACCGAGAGTCTGCCCATGCCCATACGGACCATCGCCCAGGAAAATACCCGCTACCGCCTGGAACTCGAGGAGTTGAAAGAACGCAGCCAATCGGTTTCCAACCAGCTGCAAGTGGCACGGATTGGTCTGGACGAGATAAAGAGCGATTCCGAGCGCACCAGAGAACGGGTTGATGTGGTGGGCGCGACTGAAGCCATCGGCAAGCTGCTCAAGCGACGTCGTGATGCATTACCATCACTGCAAAGCTATCGACGCACCTCTGCCGAACGAGGCATGCAGATCAGCCGGGCCACAGACCGCCAGATTGAGATAGACGAATTTCTGCGCGAACATGGCGATATCCGGGCAGAGGTTTCCAAGACTCTTTTGGCCTTGTCTGAAGCAGAGCGTGCACAGTTCGAGCAGGAAACCACGGAACTGATCAAGGAACAACGCAATCTCCTCAATGAACTGCAGAAAATCTATGGCCGCTATATTGGCCAGATCACCTCGCTGGATCTGGCCGAGAGACAGCTGGCGGAGGTTGCAAGCGACTATATCAATTACATCGATGATCAGTTGATCTGGATTCCGGGCCCTGGTCTGTCAGCTTTGTTAGACCCGGTGGGACTCGGCTAAAGCTCTGGCGTGGCTGCTGGCCCCAAGCCACTGGGCTAGAAGTAGCGCATGACCTCTGGACCTTGATGCAACAGCGCACACCATGGGTAGCACTGATTCTCGGGCTGTTTATTCTGTTACTGAAAAGACACAAAAGGGCTGCGGAACGACTCAGGCAGATTGCCCGCGAGACACAAAAAATCCGCTCCGACTCCTTCAGGCTTACCCTGTTGGCGCTTGCATATACCCTGGTGACCATCGGTACCTGGCCGCTGCTGTTGATCGGCGCTGGCTGGCTGCTCGGCAGTTTACCCACCGCCGCACCTCACACCCTTGCCATGGCAAGCGGGCTGATCAAGGCGGGCCTGATCCTGCTCAGCATCCTGTTCCTGATCAGGATCTGCCTGCCAGACAGTCTGGGTGACCGCCATCTGCGCTGGCCGCAAGCGGTGCGCAAATCCCTGATCCATCTGCTTGTCTGGGTTATGCCCTTCGCTGTACCCCTGGGTTTTCTGGTTGGCGCCACCGCCGGCAACGAGCCACCCCAGGCAGTGCAGTCATTTGGTCGTCTGGCCTTCATCGCACTCATGGTGGTTAACAGCATATTTATATTTCCGCCTGTTGCGGAGCCGAGGCAAAGTCATGGAAACGTTGACCAATACCAAGGGCGGCCCGTTGGTCACAACTCCACTTTCTTTGGTTCCCCCTGCTGGTCAGTATCCCTGTGAGCTTCGCCCTCACCTCTGCCATGGGCTATCACTACACGGCCCTGCATCTTGAACAGCGCGCAGAACAGACTTTCTGGTTTTTCTTTGCATTGTTCCTGCTCAAGGAGTTGCTGTTGCGTTCGCTGTACATTGCCGAACGACGCCTGCGCTATGAGAATGCCGTGCGCCGGCACGAAGAACTGCGGGCGCAACGCGCCCAGGAACAAGAGAAAAGAAGACGAAACTTCAACGATCTCCCTTGATATACCAGAAATCAATTACGCTGAACTGGGTGAGCAGAACAAACGCCTGGTTCGCGCCGGATTCCTGTTTGGCACGGTGATAGGCATCTGGAGCATCTGGAGCGACCTGTTACCTGCCCTGGGTTTTCTCAACAGCACGGATCTACCGTTCCACGCAACGCGTATCGTAGACGGTATCACTAAAGAGGTTCCAGTAACGCTGGGGGATCTCACGCTGGGTCTGATCATGGTGCTGATTACTATTCTGGCCGCCAAAAACATACCCGGCGTGCTTGAGATCGCCCTGTTGCAGCGTCTGCCGCTGGACTCCGGCGCCCGCTACGCGATCACTTCCCTCACTCAGTACACCATCGCCGGTATCGGTGTGTTCACGGCCTTCAGCACTCTGGGACTGCAGTGGTCCAACATCCAATGGCTGGTGGCGGCGCTCAGTGTCGGCCTGGGCTTCGGTCTGCAGGAGATCGTGGCGAATTTCATCAGCGGCATTATCCTGTTATTTGAGCGGCCGATCCGGGTGGGGGATGTGGTCACCATCGACAACACGACCGGCAAGGTGTCACGTATCCGCATCCGCGCCACTACTATTATCAATTGGGACAAGCAGGAACTGCTGATCCCAAACAAGGAGTTCATTACCGGACGGGTGATCAACTGGACATTGACCGACAAAATCAACCGTGTACTCGTGACTGTAGGGGTTGCCTACGGAAGCGACGTGGAAAAGGCCATGAACCTGATGCTGGAAGCCGCGCAGGAAAACGAAAATGTGCTCGACGACCCGAATCCTGTTGTTTCCTTTGATGCCTTTGGCGACAATGCCCTCACCTTGGTATTACGCAGTTATCTAGGGGCCATGGATAACCGCCTTGCCACCATTACCGCACTACATACAGCAATCAACCACAAGTTCAACGCATCCGGCATCAACATCTCCTTCCCGCAGCGAGACGTCCATCTGGATACCGACAAACCGTTGGACATCCGCCTGCACAGAGAACACACCCATCACATTGAGGTTGGAAAATGATTCCATGGTTTCATAGCATGTGTATCCGAGTACGAGCCGTTAATACATTCTCTATCATCTTGTTCGTGCTGCTGCCGATGATCGGCTATGCACAAATCGAGAACTCGGACCTTGTTCCGGATGCTGAACCAACGACGCAACAAACTGAAGCTGTCTCGGCCATGTTTGGTACTCTGGATTCATTCGTTGATCTCAGAGATGCTCTGTTACTGGATATCAAGTCAATCAATCAACGAATCGGCACTTCTAAATCCGACGCGGAGAAACAGAGCCTTAAATTTGAGCTCGACAAACTGGAATCGGATCTGCGCGCCATTACCCGGAATTTTGAGAACATCGCGGCTGGTATCGACATCACAAGCCTGAGTACGGAAGAGACTGAAGAGTTTAACTTTCAGCGGGAGTTTTCCGCCCTGCTAAAGCCGGCACTCGATGAAATGAAGGAGATGACCGCCCACGTTCGGCAGAAATCGGATCTGAAGGAAAAAATCATCCACTACGAGGAACGATTGCCGGTCATCGAACAGGCTTTGGCCAATATCAACCGGCTGATGTCACAAAGCGATAATAAGTCTGTCACTGAGGCATTAAAGATTACCCTCACCAAATGGCAAAGACAGCAGACATTCATGCGGAGCGAACTGCAGGCTGCTAAATTGCAGCTAGAGAAGCTGCTTAACACAGAAGTATCCCTTTCTGAAGCGTCTCAGAACTATCTCAAGTCCTTCTTCCAGAAACGTGGACTCTATCTTACCGTGGCTGTGTTAGTAGTGCTTGGCATACTGATTTTGTCCAAACTGAGTCACAAAGCACTATTGCGCTATGTACCAGGATTTCGCAAGCTACACCGCAGCTTTCGTGTACGCCTGACTGAGCTGATCCACCTTATCGTCACCATATTCCTGATCATCATCGGGCCAATGATTGTCTTTTACAGCGTGGAGGACTGGGTTCTGTTCAGTCTCAGCATCCTGTTGCTGATTGCCATCGCCTTGACCCTCCGACAGACTATTCCAATCTATATGCGGCAGATCCAGATCTTTCTCAATATAGGCGCAGTGCGGGAGGGTGAGCGGATATATCTTGATGGTCTACCCTGGCTGGTAAGACAGATCAATGTCTTCTGCACACTGGTCAATCCGGTCGCCGATTTAATTCAACGAGTACCTATCAACGCCCTCATCGAACTGAAGTCGCGCCCGATGCGGTCAGATGAGCCTTGGTTTCCCTGTAAGAAAGGTGATTGGGTAATACTCAGTGACCAAGTTCGCGGCAAGGTCATCGGCATCTCTCCCGAGTTGGTTCAACTGGTAGAACGCGGCGGCGCCCAGTTGACCTACCAGACAAGCGATTTTCTTGCCAAATCGCCACGTAACCTGGCAACTAACTTTCGCATCAAGGAAACGCTGGGTATCAGCTACAAGCTGCAAAGTGATAGCACCACCCGTATTCCAGAAACCCTGCATGGCTATATTCAGCAACGCGCCGAACAGGAAGGCTATGGGGATCAGTTATTGAATCTGCGGGTAGAGTTCGCCCAGGCGAATAACTCGTCTCTGGACCTGGTGGTGATGGCCGATTTCAAAGGCGAGTTGGGCGACCTCTACAACCGGTTGCGGCGTGCCATCCAGCGCTGGTGTGTTGATGCCTGTACCGAATATGGATGGGAGATCCCCTTCCCGCAATTGACGATGCACGGCACACTGCAACAAACCGACTAACGCGTAACAATAATTATCAACGCTCTCTAACCATACATAACAATGGTCAGGGCCAAGGAACACGATTAAACTAGATGGGGGTATCCCAACTTAGCCAAAAAGTGAATGCTCGATAGAATCCAAACTGACTATCAATTCGCTAATGCTCAGGGCTTCAACTTGACTACGTCTTGCTAATATGGCCAATAATTTATGTACGGCAATTAGCCGTATTTTATATAGTAGAATGATGACCATGACACATTCAGCACAACGAGAACGTATCGAAATGCGAGTCGATGCAGACATCAAGCAACTGGCGGAAAGGGCTTCTGCGGCGCTCGGTTGTGCCTCACTGACCGAGTTCATCACCAGTTTGATTCGTGATAATGCACCGAAAATTTTGCAGGAAGAGGCCTCGATCCAGCTCACGAATGCCCAGTTCGATAATTTCATCGCAATCTGCAACGACACTGAACGCAAGCCCAGTGACCGCATTTTGGAAGCTGCCAAGCGGTTGGATGCCGAGGGATTTTAATTGGCATTATCACAAGAGTTTGTTTTAGTCGATCACACCCAACACGACCTTAAGGCATTCGACTGCGGTAAGTCCGACATGAACATGTTCCTGGCACGCTTTGCGGTTAAGAATATGCGACTGGGTCTCAGCAGCACCTGGGTATTGCCAGTGGTTGACGATGGCAAGCAATCCAAAAAATTACAAATTGCCGCATATTACACCCTAGCCTCCTCCACGATCATGAGGGAAGAGATTCCCGCTGACAAAAACCTACCAGGCTACCCTGTCCCGGTGGTACTTCTTGCGAGACTCGCGGTTGACGAGCAATTTAAAGAGCAACGGCTTGGAGAAAAAACCCTAATCACCGCGCTTCGAAAATCCGTAGAGTTAACCGATAGTGGTCTACCTGCACTCGGTGTAATATTGGATGTTCTGGACGGAGATGCGCTTGGGTTTTATCAGCATTATGAGATTTTTGAACCGTTCACCGATAATCCTATGCGGCTATTTGCTGCAATGAACACATTAAGGCAAATATAGAATCCAACCCTTCCATCTTTAGACGTGGTGAGGTCGAACACTGGTACGCTCTTTCTACTTACAAATTCTACCGCATTCTTGGCACTCGCCTGAGTAAGGTCAGACTATGTTAGACGGTTTGACGCAATTTCACATAATATTTCTGTCAGACACAAAATTAGACTAAAATATCGCTCTATCTAATTGATTTTATGGAGGCTGAGCCCGGAATCGAACCGAGGTACACGGCTTTGCAGTCCGTGGACGTTTGATTATTTCACTTTTTAATCAGTTAGTTATAAAGTTTAAGTGGTGACCCACTTTTTTAACCCACTCCGTGGAGACGAAGTCAATTTCTCTTACTCTCTATCTGATCTCACTCCCTTTTGCTGGTTATCACTTGATACGCACAATTTCGTCTTCCACCTAAACCTTCCCTACCGCAATCTACAGAAACTCCTTTACACAAGTAGTTGGAAGGATGACTGAAGCCGCATGAGGCGGGTTATCAAGTAAAAGTTGATCACCAGTTACCAGAATGGCATCCGTACTTTGCAGCAGGCTCCAAAGATGATCATCGCCTGGGTCTGGTGCACCTTGAGATTCGGCCGGTTCCCGCCATATAGCATTGGCGGTGATTTCACTTAATATCTGATCCACCTCATCCTTAGACAAACCGTGCAACTTACGCAATTTCGGTCGCAACAGCACATCGCGATATTCTTGTAACAAGGCCGGGGATAACAGGTGCATTACCCTTCCATCAAGCATGGCATCAACGATTCTGGCCGTGGGACTATCGATATTCTTGGTCAGAATACCGGCCACAAGAACATTTGTATCAATAATCAACAAGCGAGGAATCATTTCCCACGCAATTGGCGGGTTTCATCCAAAGCAACAGACAACGCCTGGTTTTCATCTAGCTTTGATCCGGCCCTGGCTTTTGCTACCAAATCTCTCGCACTGGCCATAGTGCGAATACCTCTCATCCGCAGGCTCTCTGAGATAATACTACCAATGGTGCGCCCCTGCCGTGCTGCGGTTTCTTTCAACGCCTGATGCAACTCATCATCGAGGGTGATAGTTATTCGACTCATATACTCAACCTCTAAATAACATAAATTCACCATAACACCAGATCACCTAAACATCAAATATTCGGTCAGCAGATACCTGTTCTTCATGAAAACTCATGTCAGACATTATTGCGGTCTCAAATTAAACCAAGAAAGAGTTGCTCGTTCCTGTTCCTCGTGTTTTGGCTATTTCACCCAAGATAATGTAACACTCGTAGCTGATGGCTACTCCCAATACACAGACTGACAAAATTCTCAAACTGGTCAAGAAAGCAGGTGTCCTGCGCCCACGGGACCTTGATTCCCTGGGTCTATCTAATTCGCCTTCTACGCGCTGGGAAGCTACAACGGATTGACAGAGGACTTTATGTTCTTCCGGGTGGCAACGTTTCCGAACACCCTTCTAACCGGAGCCAACAAACGCGTACCGAAAGGTGTGACCTGTCTCCTATCCGCGCTTCTATTTCACGAACTAACAACACAGTCACCCTTCGGGGTCGGGCTGGCCATTGGTAAGAAGGCTTGGCGGCCACGGGTGCAGTGTCCTCAAAAAGTACGCATATCAAGCGGAGGATAACCCGGCAAGCGCTTAAGCTGTTAGAAGCCTAACGGCATGCCAGCCCCACCTTGATTGACAATTATTGCCATATATTGCCATATTTATAAAATAGCATCATCAGGAGAATGCGATGGCAACCATGAATATCTCTATACCCGATCCGATGAAAGATTGGGTTCATGCACAGATTGAAGACGGCAAATATTCAAGCAGTAGCGATTACGTGCGTGATCTGATCCGCAAAGATCAACAACAGCAAGAAAAGCTAAAGGCCTTACAGGCCGCGATTACCCTGGGCTTGGAGAGTGACAGGGCCGGCGAACTCGATATCGAAACGATAAAGCGGAAAGCTAAAGAGCTCGCCTGCCTTGAAGTACGGTAATGCCCCGTATCGAAAAGCAAGCCTTTGTCGATCAGGGTTTATATGAAATTTGGTAGTATACCTTCGACGAGTGTAGAGAAAAGCAGGCAGACAACTACCTGGATGATCTGGATGGGACGTTTCACTTACTGGCCGAACAGCCCTTGCTGTGTTGAGAGCGCAACGAACTCAGTCCTCCGGTACGTATACATCACCATACTCACCACTTTATTGTTTACCTGGCAGTGGACGATGGCATCAATATTGTGCGAGTCCTCCACGAGAGCATGGATATCGATAACCAGCTTGAGAGATCAGGTATCAGCCAATGTGAATGCCTATGACAGTCGGCTTAAAGGCTGGATGGCCCGCTTTCGAGGGGTAGCCACCAAGTACTTACCCAATTATCTCGGATGGCGACGATGTCTTGAACGATTTAATGAGAACTTGTCACCTCGACTCCTGTTGACTCAAGCAGTTGGCAGGTGAACAACACTGAATGCAGACAGAGCCATTTATAATAAGGACAAATAAACGGCCATTAAACCGGACATAGCAAAGCTACCTGATAGGAAAAAATTGGCGTCACTCATGGAGCCAATGCGGATTTCGGAGAGTTCACGACATCGTAGAATCCTTGCTGATCTTGTGGTTGAGCTAGCGTCACACTCGGCGGGCTTTCGCCGGAGCCTTCCGCAAGGCGTTCTGACGGCTCTGGCAGACCTGGTCCGTGCGATGAACTGCTACCTATTCACCGGCACCGAAGACCTTCAGCCCGGTACTATCGATAACCACATGCCGCGCTTGCTTCGTTGGTGCAGTCTGCCATCGCAGATCGAGTACGCCCTAGTGTACCTCTCCAAACGGTATGTAAAGTATAAATGCCGAGTTTTCGCCTATTTCTTAGCTGGAACCCTGTAAAACAGCATAAATCATATGTTTCATTAATTCTGACGACCTACACTAGCGTCGGCTCACCGTCGTGTAATCCGGCACCGGCAGTATGATGTCCATGAGCCGTACCACCGATCCCAGCAATCCCTGGGTCGCGCGCAGACTGAGATGGAAGACGGCTTTGACAACCAATGCGCATTCGATGGAACCATCAGTGTAGATTCATGGCCGGCCGCGCCTCTCTGGTCTACCCTGGAGACACCAGGCTGACACCGCATCCTCGTCGATCCAGAAGGTGATATTGCCAGGGTGCACCAATGCGCGATTATGAGCCGCCCAGTTTCCGGACGTGGTAGCTGAAGATAAAGTCTGATTACCGCATCAGCCCAATATACCGAAGGGCAACGATATCAAGTCAGCCTATTTATGCAATAACACCAGATAGATTGATTATCTGTTCTACTCCCGACGCCTCCACCAACCACTCAAGCCTTTGAGCGCCACACACGATCATGGGCTTTTTTGCATTTAACCAATCGCTTTCGTTAAGATCATCTGAATCCAAAATGAGTGGTGATCAGATGCCTCTTTCCGAATACTACACCCATTTTTTCGGCTTCCGTTGGATCAAGCCACTGCTATTTGCCCTGCCGCTGTTGCTACTCTCCAGCTGTACTTTCTTCATTCCCAAAGTGGCGGGTATTGGCGATGTGGTTGAGTGGAATGACCTCCCTGGTTGGGAGAAGGATAATCACGCGGAAAGCTGGCCTGCCCTACTCTCTCAGTGCTCAAAACTCGCTAAGAAGCAGGCCACTTGGGGCATACTTTGTGAAAAAGCAGCTCTATTTAAAGATCCGACTGATGAAGAAGCCCGCACTTTCTTTGAGACCTATTTTCTTCCCCATGAAGTGGTTGGAAAAGGGGGTAATAGCGAGGGATTGATTACAGGCTATTATGAACCAACACTGTTTGGCAGTATGCAGCCTGACAAGCGCTATGCATATCCGATATATTCCCGACCGGATTCTCTGCTTGTCATTGAATTGAGCGATCTTTTTCCAAGCCTGAAAGGCAAACGGGTCCGCGGAAGGATCATTGGCAACAAAGTTGTGCCTTATTTTGATCGTTCAGAGATAGACGGCTCGAAACAACCCCTGAAAGGCAACGAACTGCTCTGGATAGACGACCCCTATGGCTCGTTTTTTCTGCAGATTCAGGGTTCAGGCCGGATCAATATGCCCGATGGATCGCAGGTAGGCGTTGGTTATGGCGATCAGAACGGTCACCAGTACTTCGCCATTGGCAAGAAGCTGATTGAGCTGGGTGAACTTACCAGGGAAGAGGTCAGCCTGTTCACCATCCGTCAATGGCTGAAGGTGCATCCAGACAAGGCCATGAATCTTCTCAACCACAATCCAAGCTATGTTTTCTTTGTACTCAATGAGGATGTACAGGCAGGTCCTAGGGGTTCCCTGAACGTTCCGTTGACAGCAGAGCGCAGTGCCGCAGTGGATCGGTCTGTCATTCCCCTGGGAACTCCACTATGGCTTAGCAGCACCCTGCCTGGAAATGAGACCCATCCCTATCAGCGATTGATCTTTGCCCAGGATACCGGTGGTGCCATCACCGGCCCGGTTCGTGCCGATCTCTTTTTTGGCCATGGGGAGCGTGCCGAGCAGCTTGCTGGTACCATGAAGCAAGCAGGTAGACTCTTTGCCCTGCTACCAAAGTAATCAGTCTATTGAATCTCCATGCCACAAGTTGTCTCTGCCATATTCTTTGATCTTTTCAGCACCCTGATCAGCGTCTCAAAAGCCGTTGGAGATAAGGGCCGTCATACTGCCGATGTTCTCGGCATTGGCCAGGATCGCTGGAACACCGCCTGTTTCAGTGACCATCACGACATCTGCCGACCAACAAATCAGCGTGGGATCATCCAAAAGCTGGCACACAGTCTGGATCCAACCATTCCCATCTCGCTAATTAACCAGGCGGCAGAAGAGCGCCAGTGGCGATTCGATCACGCCCTGCTGAATATCGAACGGGGAATACTTGAGGTTCTGAACAGCTTGAGAGACGCAGAGATCTGCCTGGGCCTTATTTCCAATGCATCAACTGACGAAGTTCGCGCTTGGCCGGACTCACCTCTCTACCCGCTCTTTGATGTGGCCCTGTTCAGTTGCCACTGCGGAATACAGAAACCTCATCCAGGTATCTATCAACAGGCACTGAGTGAAATCGGAATTACCCCGGATGAGGCGCTGTTCGTTGGTGATGGCAGGAGCAGAGAGCACCAAGGCGCAGCCCAAGCCGGTATGAAAGGTCTGTTGGTGACCTACTTCATTGAGAATGAAGCTGAAGATGATATGGCCCAACGGAGTAAAGGGAGTTCCGGCACCATTACTCACATTCGTGAGCTGTCTGACCACATCTGAACTGTATTAGTTCAGACTTGACCTGATACCGCACTTGAAAGAGATGAGGGTTACCGGTTTAGATGGAAGTGCGAACTCACTATCAAACCGAAAGAGGTAACCCTCATGTTGCATACTATTGATCAAATCACTAAACACAAGGTTGGACTGCTGAATCTTGGTATTCCGACAGCACTTGACCGATCAAGATTAGGACGCGGGGGGCATGTCTGGGTATTCTTCGAGGAGGCGGCTTAATTCCCCACGATGGGACTCCATGAAATCAAAAAAATCGGGCGGACAGAGTTTTCCCTCGTCAAAGCTCAACTTTTATCGTTGCCATCGCTTATTTCATTGGAGATCCGCTCAAGATCCTCAAGAACCCCAGGCGCCATGATGATTTTTCTCTTTTTTCTAAACCTTAATACCTTGGGATCAAAGTTCTCTATGATGTCCTGGTGTGCTTCATCCAAAAACGCGATGGCTAGTTCTACTTCACGTTTAAGTAGGTCGTCAGTATCGGAAAGTGGTGTCAGAAGCGAGGCACAATCGGTTAAAAAATGTTTCCAGCGGATACGTTTAAGGGACTCACCATTGGTGAATATAAAGGTTCTGCTGGGGTCGTCGTCCCAATCTACCTCTTTTGTATAGACGGCCGCTGGCCAAGACGATAGCAACCCACCCAAAACCTCGCGTCGTTCGTTCTGGTAAGCCCACCAACGACGCTTCAGTTCGTCGAGTTGACCTTCGAGACCATTGGCATCGTTGCGCATATCCCATATAAACCCCTCGCCCTGCCGTTCACCGTTATTTTCCCCTTCGATCCATTTACTGGGGATCAGTTTGTCGATGCAGTTATCACCAACATCATTGATCAGTTCCACTAGATGAGTCGTCAGCGAGGTTACCGTACCGTAATAGAGCTGACCCTCAATCAGTAGACGAATCCACCAGGGATGGGATACTCCATAGTAGCCTGAGCCTTTATACTCTGGAAAATCCCGAAATCTGGCGTGCTCCTGGTACAGATAGTCGGCATAGTCGTATTCGTAGATCGAGGAGACATCCAGGATACTGGTGCCCTCTTCCATGGACTCATTTCAATAGATGTAGTCTTCCCCAATGCCAATGGTGAGTAGCTTGGCCCAGTTGAGCAAATAAAGATCAGCGTTGGATACAACCTCCCAGGCTTCATCGACCTCCTTTTCTGAATTACGCTCGATTCCACGCAGGCTGGCTAGAAGAGAACGCCGGACACGATATCTTGCATCACCGTCCATCGTGGCACGAAAGATCTCCTGTTGCTCATGCGACCAGGAGTGGTAGGCCGGATCCGCGGCAATCAGGGCTCTACGGGCCGCGGCTTCGATGTAGGATTTATCGAAAGGGTTTGACATGAGGCAGACTCAATCAGAAATAAACGCCAATTTAACGCCAGCCGTTTAAGTGCATTCTACTTTCTCACCAGGGCTCTTCACAGATTCTTGGCTCAAATAGACCCACTTCTGCTACTTGGGACAGACTGTGTGTGGCTGTGCTAGACGTGGATAGGCAGGATTTGGTCAAAAAAATGCTAATGCAGCACTATCACGTCACTTGTAACTTATTGATATTAATGGAGGCTGAGCCCGGAATCGAACCGAGGTACACGGCTTTGCAGTCCGTGGATGTTTATTTTTTATGTATATATTCAGCAGGTTATAAAGATTAAGTGGGAACCCACTCCTTAAGCCCACTCCGTGAAAACGAAGTCGATTTCTTCTACATCACTGCTCTCAGCACAGCCAAACTCAGCACGCACAACTTTACAAAATACTTAGCTGTTTCAGTGTTACTGCGGTACATGCCCTATTGGCCTTCTCAAATCCTCTCAAATCAGCGGAATTACACAGTCTGAGAATATGCAAATATGGAATATTTGTGGTGAACAGCCTTGTAGCTTCCATTCCTGTTGAACTGAAAAACTGTTACCCCAAAGGATATACACTTGACATATCCCTTATTAAGGCTAGTATTGTATATACATTAGAGATATACGTAGTTCAAGAAATGACAACAGCCCATACAAAAGTATTCAAAAGCAACCGAAGTCAGGCAGTCAGACTTCCCAAGTCCGTAGCATTACCGGAAAGTATCCGGGAGGTTGATATCGTCGCTATTGGCAATACCCGCATCATTACCCCAGCCGGAAAATCCTGGGATAACTGGTTTGATAGCCCAGGTGTATCAGATGATTTCATGATAGAACGAGAGCAACCTACTGATCAACAACGGGATGCATTGTAGTGCTGAAATATATGCTCGACACCAATATGGTGATTTACACCATCAAGAATCGTCCCAATCAAGTTCGAGAAACCTTCAAACAACATCAGGATCAAATGTGCATCTCTGCTGTTACCTGGGGTGAATTGATCTACGGCGCGGAAAAGTCTTCTCATCCAGAACGAAATCTTAGCTGACATCGAGGAAATGGCGGCACGCCTTGAGATTGCTCCGTTCGAAGCTCTAGCTGCTGCACACTTTGGTCAATTACGAGCAGAACTTTATCGGATCGACAAACCTATAGGTCCGTACGACATGATGATCGCTGGACACGCCAGATCGATGGGGCTCATTCTGGTTACCAACAACCTTAAAGAGTTTGAGCGAGTACCCGGGTTACGTGTTGAGAACTGGGTTTAATAGGAAATACGCCTGCCCAATTCTGCAGTGAATCCATAATCTGGCAAGCAGCCCTGGAATGTAACCTCTGGCAGACGCATTATCGTGAATTCGTCCAACTCCCAATCATGGTAAAATTACGAATTCGAGACCTACTGGCCTTTACTCTGGTATTTTTAGGCGTATCCATATCGGCATATGATCACTTATATCAAACTCGGCTTTTCTGTAAATCGCCTTCTGTTGCTATGATGTCACCAAATTAATGTCCTTGCCATGAAGCGCATTGGCAATCAGGTTAGCTATATTAAACACGCCATAATCATAGCCACCTGCTGTACCTGGTAGGGTCGAGGGCTGGCGCGGTAACCCACTAGGCGAACCCTTGTCTGTATCCGGAGTTTCCTCCTTCGTGCCCGTGTAGGGTTTACCGTGATCCCGTTTCCACCCCCCGCCTCATCGCACGCAGCAAGCGGATTTCCCGCACTGCGCGCACCTGCACACTTCACATCCAAGTTTATGGGACCTCATGAACTGGGCGTGCTTTCAACGACGCGTCAATATGACACGCGATAGGCATCAAACAACCCAAGCGTATCGTACAGCCATCGCCTACTCCACCGTTTCCAGCCAAAGCCCTGGCGCTTACTGCTGCGGGCCAGATGACGCCGAACCTTCTTTTCCACCCACTCACGCACGAACGCAAAACATCGACTAGAGTGCCCGTACGCAAAGTAGTTCACCCAACCGCGTAGAATCGGATTGATCAACGTGATCACCCATTCGACTGGCTGGGACACAAAACGACGGAAGATCAACTTCAGTTTGCGCAGTAACGCAGTGCGCTTCTTGATCTGGGGGATTCGCAGCGGCATCCAGCGTCCGTTCCGGCTGCGTATACGGCGAAAGAGAAACCCCAGAAACGCGAAGCATTGACCCTGAGTCAAATCAACCCGGCGGGTCTTGTCCTCATTGACTTCCAATCGAAGTTTGGTCAGTTCCCTGCGCAGGCGTTGTTCCACCGCACTGCATAATCCACGCTGCCGTGGATGTCCGTCGACCAGCACTACCATATCATCAGCAAAACGGGTCCACTCCAGCGCCGTCCATGACCCATGGGCAGTGATCCGTTTCATCCGCTCCAACATCTTATCCACTTCCGTTAGGTATAAGTTACTGAGCAGCGGAGAAATAACACCGCCCTGAGCGACCCCGCGCTTATCCGATGCCTTGAGCATCAGTTTCAGCAAACGCAGTATGGCATCGTCATCAACCCGCTGCGCCACTTTATCTAACAGCAGTGAATGACTCACCGTGTCAAAATAGGCGCGCAGATCCAAGTCAATCACGTACGTCTTACCTTGCGCAATGGCATTGCTGACCCGCTCGATGGCATCATGCGCTGAGCGTTTTGGTCGATAACCAAACGAACCCGGTTGAAAATCGGCCTCGAAGATCGGCTCCAGGATGAGCTTGAGCGCACCCTGAACCACCCGGTCACGGATCGTGGGAATCGAAAGACCGCGGCTACCGCCACCGGACTTGGGTATCGCCACTTTCCGCAGCCGATGGGGTCTATATGTCCGCTCGACCAGCTCCTCACGGAGTTGATCGATAAACCGCTCTACACCCTCGTCCTCAATGTCCTTAAATGAGATCCCATCAATTCCGGGGGCGCCATTATTCTCCCTGGCTAGACAATAGGCTTCATAGAGCGTCTCCTGCTTGCACACATGAACATATAAACCCCAAAAGCGCCAAGACGGTTCAGCCTTCGCCTTGACGTAAAGCTTTCTTCTCAGATCCTGCAGACTTATCGGTGGTTTTATCATCTCACCGCTGCCTCTCGTGTTGTTGAAAGCATGATGTGCAGCAGGGCCCCTTTGCTCGACAGGCATTACCCTGTGTCAACGCTCATACGGACCCGGCCGCCACCGTCTCGCCTTCGGCCGATTTCCCGGGGAAACCGGTTATACGGCCTACCTTGCTCCAGCCATTTCTGCCTGGGGCGAGGACGGCTTCTCCAGTTGCTTAGCATGCCCTTGTCACCGTGCTATCCCTACCACCCCGCCGGAGCGTGATACCTCAACAGTCAGTCTGCGATATCACGTTCTGCCTTCGCCCGGACAGAGAGGGCTCGGCCTCCGGGGCTCAATTCATTGGGGCCACCCGTGGGTTCACTTGCGTTACGGCCCGGTGACTCGCTCACCATCCTTACGATGGCTTTGTCAGTCAGCTTCACCCGCTTCGTTTCCTCCACCGGTGTGACTCAAGCTACGGGGCGCTGACTTCTACCCCGGCGGGTCTGACTCCCGCTGAACACGCCAGCCTTAGCTGGGCGCACTCCGTCCCGAATATTCATGCAGCCTTCGGAAGATAGACATGGTGAAGGCCGTGGACGGCTGGGAGTTCAATAACGTTGCAGGGTTCCGCTGCTCGCACTGGACGACCGTCCGGCGCGTCGCTGTTCAAGGACTGGTGTGTTCGCCATGGATGGTAGTAATCCAGATACGACGACATGAGTCTCTTGAGATGCCGCTCGTTGAGCACGATGACGTGATCGAAAAGTTCTCGGCGTAGCGTCCCAATCACTCGTTCCACATAGGCGTTTTGCCATGGCGACGCGGGTGCCGTGATGACCTCGTCGATACCCAGACTCTCAATCCTCCGCGTAACGCGCTCACCGTATATGCCATCGCCGTCTCGAATCAGATAACTCGGCGCAGTATCAAACGGAAACGCTTCGACAATCTGTTGCGCCGTCCACTGCGCTGTTGGATGTTCCGTCACGTTGAAGTGAACAATTCGCCGTCGGTCGTGGGCAAGCACGATGAAAACGAACAACACCCGAAAAGTAACAGTCGGGACGATGAAAAAGTCGATCGATACGAGATCTCGAACATGCTGGTCTAGGAATGTTCTCCACGTAGGCGACGGAGGCCCGGCTCGCTTGGGCCGATACTTTTCTACCGTTGACTTGGCAACGTCGATTCCAAGCATCGCGAGTTCAGCGACGATCTTTGGCGAGCCCCACGTCGGATTGGCCTCCCACATCCGCACAATGAGCTTTCTGAGTTCTCGCGAGATCCGAGGTCGGCCTGATTTAACCGGCTGACTGAGCGCGCGCCAGTAGTCGCGGAATCGCTTTTTCTGCCAGGTCGTTACGGTCCTGGGCTGGACAAAGTACAGGGCAGTGCGCCAGCCCGCCCAAAATTTCGCTATGAAGCACCAGAGCAGCCGATCAGCAGGCTGAATTCTTGGTCTGTGTCCTGATTTCCGATACAGATTCAATTGATTCCGCAGCGCCGCATTTTCCGCCTGTAAAGACAGCCGCGATCGGAAAGATGTAGTCACCAAAGTCAGAACTAAAAATCCACGTTCTAAGAACGTGATTTTGCTTTCGCCCTTGAAGGGCGTTTAAGGCGAGCCCTCTGAGAAGGCTCGCCAGTGTTGCCACCTTTTATCAATTCATGTCACTTCAGACATCAAGTTCTAGATTTCTTTCTACGCTTTCCTGATATTTCACATACTTGCGTATCATTTCAGCATCTACGCCAACTGTGTCAACGCAGTAACCCTTCGCCCAGAAATAATTACCCCAGTAGGGCCTTTCCTTCAAATACGGAAATTGCCGAAATATCTGTATGGCCGTTCTACCCTTTACCCGACCCATCAGTTCCGATATGGCCACCTTGGGCGGAACCTTGATCAGCAAGTGAACATGATCGGCCTGAATACTCAACTCAATCAGCTGACAACCTAACCTCTCACTATGAACTCGTATGCTTTTGCCAACTTCGTTGCCCACTTTACCTTGTAAAACTCGATACCGATATTTTGGCACCCAGACAATCTGATATTGGCAATGCCATAACACATGCGATAATTTCTCAAATCTGCTTATGCTGCTTCTCCTAACTCCGTTGTGGCGACAACTTTTGTTAGGATGCATGGGCAGGTTCTTAAGGCCAAAGCCTCGAACCTTCCCACGTCCTCAGGACGTGGTTTTTATAGGTAATAAACACGATTAACCGTATCATGGATCCAAGGATCAACCATGATCCAGAAATATGCAATAGAATCAACAGACTCCTATTTTCGGGACCCACAACTGGCCAGCAGTGTCTTGCCGGTCCCTGACGGGCCCAGCAGCAGGATGTTGGACTTCTCGATCTCCACATCCGATTGTTGACCTGCATCCGCGACTGTTGATTCTCCAGTCTGAGCCGTTTGTAGTGGTTGTAAACTGCGACCGCAAGGGTCTCCTTGGCAAGATCCTGACCAACGATGAACGATCGAGTTGCTCTTTCAGATCGGCCGGTTTAATAGGTTTTGCAGAGGCTTGGCGGCTGCCCGTTTACGCCCCCAGCTACTGACCACGTGGGATGCCAGCCGCACGCACTCTTCACAGATATGCCCCTCCTCTCCGGCAATCAACGGGATGTCCGGCCCTTGCTCCTGACCGCAAAACGAACAATGGATTTTATTTGCTCATACGTTTGCTCAAGTGTTTGCGGTATCTTCTGAGACTCGCCAGCCATGCCTTTTGACAGTTTCGCTGCTGGCGTTCCTGCAGGATCTCTTGGATACGCGGCGCCGCCTTGGCAAATACCATTCGCTTGCCCGGCTTGATCTTTTCACAGAGCAGAAGATGAAAGCCCATCTCCGACTCGACGATCGGGCTGAGCTGATATTCATGCATACTGAAGAGCATGGCGTCCAGTTCCACATAGAGTTGGCCACGGCTCACATTGCCCAACTTGCCCCCCTCCATTGCTGTCGGGACATTCTGAATAGTGCTTGGCGAACTCGGGAAATCGATTGATACGACCCGCCAGTTTCTCCACCACCTGTTCCATTCGGTCCAGCGCCGCATCATGAGTATTTTCAGGGTACTCCGGATTGACGGTAATCAGAATATGCCTGGCAACACGCTGCTCCGGGCTCTCGAAGCGGTCATGATGCATCTCGTAGAAGAGACGTATATCGAGGTCGCTTACATCCGCACTCTTGGCAGCCACCTTCTGCATCACGCTATCAAACATCAGTTCCCGATAGAGGGCCTGACGCAGAACCCCTTCGTCCAACCATTGGCCTCAGATCCTGGGAAAATCCTCATCACTCGCATAACGCGAGCGCCACTTCCGCAACTGATTGATCGAGTTGCTGCTCTGGGATGATCACACCCTTTGCTTCAGGTGAGGCGAGGACCAGTGACTCCAGATCGAAACTTTTGCTTGCCTTGCGATAGACCTGTTTATATTCCGTTGGGTCGAGCTGACCCAGATTCTTACTGAAACCATCGAGTGCAGTACGCAGGAGGTGGTAGTTGAATTCCGGATTTTCTTCATGATGTTTCTCGCTCAAAGTTCATGCCTCCTCCTCAAACTCTGAAGAGAGAAAGTCAAGGGCAGTCTCGGGAACTCACAGGGTATGCCCTTTGAAACGGGCATGATAGGCTGGGCCGTCAGGATTTTCGCGCAGAACTTTCTCGATCTCCCCCTCGTCGCCGGGTTGCGCGATGATCTCGCCCTGAATTCCGAGAGGGTCTTCGGCGTTACCTTGTCCCTGAATTCAAAACGGGTAGGAATCCAGGATCGATCCTCCAACTGCAGTTCCTGTTCTCGGCAGCCCACCATCCGGCTCTGCTCGATAAAATCCACCGAATAGATCAGCTGGTCCTGCAAAAATGTCCCACATCCCGCACATAGCCGACACTGCCACGGCGTACCAGCAGGCGGCCGGTCGGCTCGCCGGGATAGGTGCCATCGTTACGCAGATTACGGATCACCCGCACGGCTTCGCCATATTCAAACTTTGGACGCACTTGGCATGACCTGCTGGGTTAGTTCCATCAGCGGCACCTCGACACTGATCGGTTCATGCATACGGAACACCTTGAACACCTTTTCGGTGAGGGCGTCCGATTTGACGAAATCACTATAGGCGCTGTTGAGCAGACCGGCATAGAGTTCGCGCCGCTTCTTCGTCATCCTCCGGCATCTGTCCACCTCATCGATGTAGTCGTGAAAACGTTGCAGGATGTGCAAGCGATTCACATGCACCACCGCAGGGTCATAGGCTGATTCCAAAATATTCCAGAAAATCCTCGGCGCTGCTGAGTTCTTCCAGATCCAGGTCGAATTCACTCTCTTTTTCCATTTTCTTTCTCCCAATCAAAAAACATAAAAGGAATCACGAATAATCGGTGTTCCTGCGACACAATTATGTGTCGCCATTTTCGATCGCTGTAGGCGATAGAAAATGAAGGAAACAGATAATCGCATTTTGCATCCTTAGCATCATAAGCCCTGCGTCCCTGCAGCATTTCTCTGTTTTCGTAAGCTGATAGAGCCAGTGAAAGCTTTATTCAGAGTCTCATCAAATTCGTACTGACTTGGCGCCGTTAATCGCTTCTCGCGCCACATCGAGCAAGGCCTGGGCACCGAGGCGATCATTGGAATCGAGTTCCACTACCTTATGGAAGCGCGCCATCGCCGACTCGTATTCGCCCAACCTCAGCTCCAGATAACCTGCCCCTTTCAGCGCCAGCATGTAGAACCGGATCATCGCCATGGAGACAATCACCCCACTGTCGATCTGCATCTCGGTGAGCTCGTGCCAGTCTTCCGGCAGACCCAGCCGCCTGGAGAAGACTCGCAACACCCGTTCGGCCACCAGCAGGGCGTCCTCGATGCGATGCTGATAGTAGAAATAGCGATAGAGCGCCACCAGCACCATGGGGTGTTCGGGCTCCAGGAAATAGGCGCGCATCAGGGAAACCTCGGCCAACATTGCTCGCCATAGTTATCCGCGGCGGCTCCAGACAAACCTTTGCCTCGACGTGCAGGGGCTCTTCGAAATAGAGGTCGTCGCTTTCAAAATCGAGCATATCCATAAGAGCTGTCATCATCACCCCACCTTTTGCAGTTCCACGTTGATCGGCTCACAAACCTGCTTAGCGTCGCAATGTTCACATTCGTCTTTCGGTACCTCACCACCCGGGATACAACCGTAGGTACCGATCTTCTGCACCAACAGACGGATACGTTCCAGTAGGCAGGAGACCGCCTCGGCCACCGGATCGGGAATCAGATGATGATTGAGGTCGATACCCTCGACCGATACATTGGCGGCATGACGGGATTGCACCACCTTGCCGGGTATACCCACCACCGTCCGGTCATCCGGTACCGGGGAGATCACCACCGAGTTGGCGCCCACCCGGGCATCCTTCCCGATACAGATTGGCCCGAGGATCTTGGCGCCGGCACCGACCACAACCCGGTCACCCAAGGTCGGGTGTCGTTTTCCCTTGTTCCAGGAGACGCCCCCCAGAGTGACACCGTGATATAGGGAGACATCGTCACCCACCTCGGCGGTCTCGCCGATCACCACCCCGGCACCGTGATCGATGAAGAAACGCCTGCCGATAGTGGCCCCAGGATGGATATCGATGCTGGTCCAGGTCCGGCCGATATAGGAGATGAGTCGCGGCAGATAACGCCGGCCTCGCCGCCATAGCCGATTGGCTACTCGGTAGAGCATGATGGCATGCACCCCCGGATAGGTCGTGATGATCTCCGCTCGGGTCCGAGCCGCGGGGTCACGCTGAAAGACGCAATTCACATCCTCCTTGAAGAGCTGCATGACAGTGAGATCCGTTCGTCCTCTCTGCCTGCGCATCGACAGTTCGGGACTGTTCATTGCAGCATCCATTCCGAATTCTCGCCGTTGATCTCGAGATAGAATCGCCACAGATCCTGATCGGCCGGTGGGCGTTTGTTCTGGGTGGCGTGGCGGCGCACCAGCAACAGCAGCATCTGCGCCTGCTGATGGGTCAACTTAACGCCCATATCGGCATAGGCGCGGATGATAGCCCTGGCTGCCGGAGTGCTTGCCCAGGACGAACTGATGATCCCGCCCCAGTTCGGATGGATCGACCCCCTGATAGTTGAGCCGGTCCTTGATCAGGCCATCCACATGGATGCCCGCCTCATGGGTAAAGACCCCGCCGCCCACCAGGCTCTTCTGCCAGCCGACACTGCGCCCCGACGCTCGCTCCACCAGACCGGAAACCGCCGCATAACGGGTCATATCGATTTCCTGCCCCTGACGAAGAAACGACGCAGACCCATCACCACCTCTTCCAAAGGTGCGTTACCCGCCCGCTCACCCAAACCGTGCACCGTGGTGTTGACATGGCTGGCGCCGCCACGGATTGCAGCCAGGGTGTTGCCGGTAGCAAGACCGAGATCGTCGTGGGCGTGCATCTCGATCTCCAGGTCGGTCATGGCGCGCAGATCGCGTATGGTCTCATAGACCAGGAAAGGTTCCATGATGCCCACGGTGTCGGCAAAACGAAAACGCCTTGCGCCCGCCAGCTCGGCCTGCTCCATCACACGCCAGAGAAATTCGGGATCGGCGCGTGACGCATCCTCGCAACCGACACAGACCGCCAACCCCAGTTCCTGGGTCTCGTTGATGCCCTGCCTGATCTGCTCCAGCACCCACTCCCGGGAACGGCCCAGCTTCTTGTGGATCTGCTGATCCGATACCGGGATGGAGAGGTCGACCATTTGCACCCCCAAATCCCGGCACTGGGCGATGTCCTGGCTTTGCATGCGGCACCAGACCATCAGCCGAGCCTGTTTGACGACCTCCGAGACTGCCCGGATCGATGGACGCTCCTCTTCGCCCATGGCGGGGATGCCGATCTCGAGTTCCGGCACCCCCAAGGCATCGAGTGACCGGGCGATCGCCAGTTTCTCCTCCACTGAGAAGGAGACGCCTGCAGACTGTTCTCCATCTCTCAGGGTAGTATCGTTGATAGTCACTGGTTGAATGTCTGCTTGCATGTTGGCTCCTTAGATGCACAGACAATTTGCAAGCACTATGCCACTATTTATTTTTGTTTATTTTCAGTAGGTTATAATTTATAGACAAGATGTATGTATGTTGTGGATGTGCGCTTTGTCGCTTATGTCACAAAGCACTCAGGTCAAAATAAAAAACCGCAGCGAATGCTGCGGTTAAATAAACGGAGAGTGAGGTGTCGTTATTGTTATGCGTAGGTTGGCGCAAACGCCTTCTCTGGCTCTTCGACCGATCCACCTTCACCCCAGTAGGGTGATAGCTTGCGCAACTGTGCCACGATGGGCGGTACTGCTTCGATGACCTTCTCCACCTCATCCATGGTGTTGTAGCGGGAGAAAGAGAAGCGCACCGAGCCATGGGCGGCGGTGAAGGGGATGTCCATGGCGCGCATCACGTGGGATGGCTCCAGGGAACCGGAGGTACAGGCGGAACCGCTGGAGGCAGCGATGCCCAGCTTGTTCAGCAACAACAGGATCGCCTCGCCTTCGATATATTCAAAGGCAATATTGCAGGTGTTGGGCAGCCGGTTATTGGGATCGCCGGTGACGAAACAGTGAGAGACCTGCTCGAGAATCCCCTGTTCCAGGCGGTCGCGCATCTTCTTCACGAAGCTCTTCTCATAGTCCATGGATTGCATGGCCATTTCACATGCCTTACCCAGACCTATTATGGAGGTGGCGTTCTCGGTCCCGGCGCGACGTCCACGCTCCTGATGGCCACCTCGCAGTAAAGGACGGAAGCGCACGCCACGCCGCAGGTAGAGCACACCAACCCCTTTTGGCGCATGTAGCTTATGACCTGAGAGG
>CAWCOA010000011.1:0-477785 GCA_963797085.1 uncultured Gammaproteobacteria bacterium | reverse complement strand
AGACGCAGCTCGGCGGTTTCCCGGCAGGCCAGCAGGAAGTCATTCCAGCATTGCATTTGTGATAAATCACCCTGAGCAACAGCGCTATGGAAGCGGAACAGCAACGGCAGATCCAGTCTGGCAATACTGCTTTGCAGCTGATCCTTCAGCCAGGCGTCCAGGTCAGCAGCGGATTTGATCCAGCCGCACTCCACTGCCCACTCGATGCCCTGGGAATAGGTGAAGCCACCCACCGGCAGGGAGGGACTGATGAGCTGCATCAGCCGCAGCAGCGCCAGATTCGGATCAGCGCTGGTGGTGATCATGGCTATGACCAAGCGTACTGCCGCCATAGGCGCCGGGCTCCGGTTCGAAGGGGGCTTGCCGCACGCTTACTTCCAGCCCCAGACCCGCACCATCTCGTTCAGCACATGGTCGTGTTGATAACGCACAGTCCCGCTTCGATCTGCAGTGGGTACATGCCGGTTGCCCAGGTGGTAACAGGCGCGGGCGAGCTGAAGGGGGTCGTTACAGCGCACCCGGAGACCGTTTCGGCGGCGGCCCGGATCATCACGGCCAGCATGCCATCCTCTGTGATCAGGCAGTCCCCGTCGCGCAGGCTGCTGCCTCGGGGCAGAAACAGGCCGGCCTCACGGCCGTCGTCCAGGGTCACACGCAAGCGGCTCTTAATGCGGGTCTCCAGGGTTAGGGTCAGAGTGGCGCTGGTCTCAACCGGCTCACTGGCCTTGTGGATAAAACGCAGCATGCTCAGAACAGGAAGTAGCGCTGGGCCAGGGGCAGTTCGCTGGCCGGTTCGCAGGTCAGCAGTTCGCCGTCCGCCCGCACCTCATAGGTCTGGGGGTCGACCTGATTTGCGGCAGATAGTCGTTGAGACCATGTCGGCCTTGCTGATGCTGCGGCAGTCCTTGAACGCCGATGCAGGTTCTAGCCCCAATGCTCGTGCACCCCGGCGGCCTGCCCGGCAGCGAAGGAAGGTCATGGTGGTGGCCGCGCGGGCCCCACCCAGGGCGCCGAACATGGGCCGGTAGTGTACCGGCTGGGGAGTCGGAATGGAGGCGTTGGGGTCACCCATGGGCGCCGCAGACATCATTCCACCTTTGATCATCAGTCTCGGCTTGACGCCGAAAAAGGCGGGTTTCCAGAGCACGATGTCCGCCAGCTTGCCTGCTTCCAAGGAGCCGACCTCATGGGAGATGCCGTGGGCGATCGCCGGATTGATGGTGTACTTGGCGATGTATCGTCTGGCGCGCAATTGTCGTGCCCCGCCGGGTCCCGCTCAGACTACCGCGCTGCACTTTCATTTTGTGCGCCGTCTGCCAGGTGCGGCAGATCACCTCGCCGACGCGGCCCATGGCCTGGCTGTCGGAGGCCATCATGGAGAAGGCCCCCAGATCGTGCAGGATGTCCTCGGCGGCGATGGTCTCGCGGCGGATGCGCGATTCCGCAAAGGCCACGTCCTCGGGAATGGCCGGGATCAGGTGGTGGCACACCATCAGCATGTCCAGGTGTTCGTCAAAGGTGTTGATGGTGTAGGGGCGGGTGGGGTTGGTGGAGGAGGGCAGAACGTTGGCTTTTCCGCACGCCTTGATGATGTCCGGCGCATGGCCGCCACCGGCGCCCTCGGTGTGGTACGTGTGGATGGTGCGACCCTTCATCGCCGCCAGGGTGTCTTCCACGAAACCCGACTCGTTAAGGGTATCGGTATGGATCGCCACCTGCACGTCCATGTCGTCGGCCACGGAAAGGCAGTTGTCGATGGCGGCCGGCGTGGTGCCCCAGTCCTCATGCAGTTTCAGACCAATCGCCCCGGCCGCCACCTGCTCCGCCAGGGGTTCGGCAGACTGGCGTTGCCCTTGCCGAGAAAGCCCAAGTTCATCGGCAGCGCGTCGGCGGCCTGCAGCATACGGTGGATGTTCCAGGGCCCCGGGGTGCAGGTGGTGGCGTTGGTGCCGGTGGCGGGACCGGTGCCGCCACCCAGCATGGTGGTGACGCCGGACATCAGCGCTTCCTCCACCTGCTGCGGGCAGATGAAGTGGATATGTGCAGTCGATGCCCCCGGCGGTGAGGATCTGGCCTTCCCCGGCGATGGCCTCGGTGCCCGGACCCACCAGGATATTCACCCCGGGTTGCACATCCGGGTTGCCGGCCTTGCCGATCCCCGCGATGCGCCCGTTCTTGATACCCATATCGGCCTTGACCACGCCCCAGTAGTCGAGAATCAGCGCATTGGTGATGACCAGTATCCACCACCTCAGCGGACTCCAGCTGGCACTGGCCCATGCCGTCGCGGATCACCTTGCCGCCACCGAATTTCACCTCGTCGCCATAGATTGTGTGGTCCTGCTCCACCTGGATGAACAGTTGTGTATCCGCCAGGCGCACCCGGTCGCCGGTAGTTGGGCCGTACATCTCCGCGTAGGCCTGTCTGCTGATCTTTGCCATTGTTATTATCCCCTCAATCCAGTTTGCCCATCACCGCGGCGTTGAAACCATACACCTCGCGCTTGCCTGCGTAGGCCACCAGTTCCACCTCGCGGGTCTGGCCCGGTTCGAAGCGAACCGCGGTGCCGGCGGGAATGTTCAGGCGGAAGCCCCGAGACTCGTCCCGCTGGAACTCCAATGCTGGATTGGTCTCGAAAAAGTGGTAATGGGAGCCCACCTGAATCGGGCGGTCGCCGGTATTGGCTACCGAGAGCGAGAGGGTTTCGCGGCCGGCGTTGAGTTCGATCTCACCATCAGCGGTGATAATTTCTCCTGGGATCATTGTCTTAACTCTCCGCTAAGCGTCATGTGAAAAGGTCGTAGGGTGCGCCATGCGCACCTCTCCTGATACGCGGTGCGCACGGCGCACCCTACGTCTATGCTCATGATCTTCCATCGCTTCAAACGATAGGATCGTGCACGGTGACCAGTTTTGTACCGTCCGGGAAGGTGGCCTCGACCTGCACCTCGTGGATCATCTCCGCTACCCCGTCCATGACTTCGTCGGCGCTCAGTACGGTGCGGCCGAAATCCATCAGTTCAGCCACACTACGGCCATCCCGGGCGCCTTCCAGGATAGCGCAGCTGATCAGCGCCACGGCCTCGGGATAGTTGAGTTTCAGTCCTCTGTTCTTGCGCCGCTCCGCCAGCAGGCCGGCGGTGAACAGCAGCAGCTTGTCTTTCTCCCTTGGGGTCAGCTCCATGGTGTGCTCCTCGTATTTATTATCGCGTTCAGGTAGACCAGATGCGCGGCGGGCAAGCCGTCCGACCAATCAGCAGTGGCCGAAGACAGCCCCACAGACTTCTAAAAAGCCGCTGGGCTTCCTCACTGGAATCGCCCAGATAGCGTGCTACCAGCAACTCACCCAATAGGGTGAGGCCGATGTGTCCTCGGACCGGTTGCGGTAGTGTTTCTCTGGCCAGCTGCAGCATGTCCCGGTCAGCGCCCGTAGCCAGCCAGCTGCCTACCACCGGATGATTACGCAGGCTGGCTGCTCCCTGCAAGTTCTGCAGTCCGCTGACCTGCCAGCGATCGATCAGCAGCGGCTGCTGTTCCCGATAGAGGGCGAGCCTGAAACTGGCCTTTCCCGGATCAAACAGCTCACCGATCACCGGGCGACCCAGGCAGTGGATCTCCCAGCCGATGAACTGAGCGCTCGCGTCGAGTTGGATGTGGTTTTCCAACTTTACATCTGCACCGGGGAAAAGAATGTTTTCCTGGGGCAACCATTCGAGGATGCCGCCATGCACCTGCAGAGTCTGCTGCTGCAGGGCGAGAGGGCCGGCGCTACGGTAGAACTTGGTCGCGCCCGGTGTAGTGATCAAAGCATGAGCACCAGACTGCACATCGACATCGATATTCAGTTGGTCGCCTCCCACCACGCCACCGGGGGGATGCAACAGGTAGACGTGACAAGGCTCCCCTTCAGGATAGAAGGGACGCTGGACGCTAAGCGGGCCTTGATGCCGACGCTCCTTGAGCAGGGTCTTTCCTCCCGGGGCAGAGAAGCCCAGGCGGATGGAGGCCTGCCAGCCGGCAGCGCTGTTGGTCGCAGGATGCGTTGACCGTGCGGTCTGGTTCATGGGTCGCAGATTAAACCTGTCATAGCCTTTACAAATAGAAATAATTAATGGTTTAGAGAGCCGTACTCGCGCGAAAAATTCAAGCCCAAGTCGATAAAATGAGTTTATCGATTCACGCTGTGTATTCGCGTTGAGTCAATTTAACACTCGTTTCGTTTTCCGGGATGTCTACCCGATGGGGTAAATCTAACCTGTCGCATGGAATGTCCGCGAGGCGGCATCGAATCAGCTGCATCGGATAGTGGACCCATGGGCCATCCGGGAGGGTGCCTCAAGACTAGATTCGGGTCTCTTAGGGACCACAGGTTTAAACGAAGGTCACCCTGCCGGAAAACGCTTATTGAGTATCTCAGTTAAGTCTCGGTGGTTATTTTCTACCTCCTCATCTCATTCACTTGCCTGCGGCTTCAAGGGATGGCTCATCCTGCAATACCCAAGGCGCGAGGATTGAAGAGCTTGCGGCTATCGAAGGCTTCTCCTCGGGCTACATGCCACAGGGACAAGGCCAGTTTGCGCATCAGGGCCACGATGGCCTTACACTTGGGGCCGCCATCGCGTTTGACCTTTTGCTGGTACCAGGCTGCGATCACGGGGTCTTGGTGGCTCCAGCGCAAGGCGGCGAAATAGAGGTATTTGCGTGTCTTACCCGGTCCGCGCTTGGTGATCTTCAATTGCCCCGCGTGCTTGCCACTGCTGCGTTCCTTGAGATTCAGCCCCAATCCTTTGAGGTAACTATGCGGGTTAGGATAATCGAGGGGCGTCCCTTGGGTTGTCTCCAATACCAGGCTGGTGGTTTTGCCCACCACAGCCGCCATCCGGGTCAACACCGGGTCGGTTTCCACCACCTGCTCAATACGATGCTCGATCGCCAACAACTCCTGGTGGGTGCGCAACAGCTCCTGCCCCAGCACCTGCAGCAAATGCCTTTCCGCTTCTGTGCAAGGGAGGCCCAAAGTGGTTTCGCTACTGTCCAACACCTGTTGGATCTTCTCGGTACGCAGCAACCCTCTGCC
The DNA here is from genome assembly GCA_963797085.1 of uncultured Gammaproteobacteria bacterium. GTDB lineage: Bacteria > Pseudomonadota > Gammaproteobacteria > Chromatiales > Chromatiaceae > JASJBU01. The sequence continues at coordinate 472,707 of CAWCOA010000011.1, read as the reverse complement.
GATATGCTGTAACAAGCGTGTTGCCGCTTCACGGTGTTGAGCAACCTGCTGGGGGGCGCCGTATTCCGCCAGCAGGGTCTGTAAACTCACCGTGCTCAAATTCAATAGCCGTACCACTTCTGGCCAATGGCGATTAAGGTGAGCTTCCAGTCGGTTCAGATTCGCTTGATACTGGCCGTGGTAGAGATCCAACTCTGCGATGAGGGCATGATGGTCTCGGCGCGACACCGACAGTTCCTCCCAGGAAGCGCTCGCTCCATCAAGATGGAGTCGGCCAATGAGATACGCTGCCTTGGCATCATGTAGGCTGGGTACGCCGTCATAGACTTCAGCGGCATCGTGCACGCGTTTGGGGCTCGCCCGGTACAGCGCCAGCCCCAGGTTGGTGAGATAATGGCGCAGGGCATCACCATAGGTGCCACTGGGTTCCATGACCACTTCCAGCGACTGTGCATGCAAGTCCTTTAGCAGATGCTCAACGATCTCCCGAGTCTGCTGGGGGTGTACCCATTTGATCGTGTCGATGACACTGCGATCCGTCTTCATCAGCACTGCAAAAAAATCCTCTTTGGCGACATCCACACCACAGATAACGCGTTGTCCTGTGGCAAGGGCTGCAATTCTATTCCAGTTGGCCTCCTTGACATTGGTCGCTCTGTATCTACGCTTTTTCATGGGGACACCTCCTAAGTCATTGTGGGGGATCGTATAGGCTGATAAGTTCAGCATATCCTTACAATGTTTTGAGGGTCCCCAACTCAATTCCTTTCTATATTTTTTATAGCTGACTAGAATCGGCAGTTGGACGGGTTGAAGAGTGCGCCCCTGGGTTTGCAGGTCAAGGGTCGCTCTTGCGCATCCTGCGCTTGCGACATTGGTACCTCCCTGTACGGCACGCAACGACGAGGAATAGTTATTCTATTCCGAGGAGTTGCAACGCAGGCCTGCGTTGCCAGGGGTGTGCTATTCAGCCCGTAGCGTGATTCAACAACTGGGTGAGTGACTAGTTTAAATCGAACCAACATTTAATTTAGGACCTTACTGTCAGAATAGAGCGGTCAACTGCCGTTTCTAGGTTAAACGGTCAGGTACTCTTTCACCAGTTCCTCATTCAGTGACCCCATCCCGCCGGTGGCCACTGCGCGACCGCGTTCGAGGATGCAGAAACGGTCTGCCACTCTGCGCGCAAAGGGCAGCTTTTGCTCCACCAGCAGCACGGTCAGGCCGATCTCCCGGTTGAGCCTGCGAATGATATCGCCGATCTCATGCACGATGTTGGGCTGGATGCCTTCGGTAGGTTCGTCCAGGATCAGCAGTTTGGGATCCAGCACCAGGGCGCGGCCGATCGCCAGCTGCTGCTGTTGACCGCCGGAAAGGTCGCCGCCGCGCCGGCTCAGCATTTCCCTGAGCACCGGAAAGAGCTCGAAGATAAACTCCGGCACCTTGCGCTGTTTGTCGCGCCGTGCGGGCAGGCCGATCTGCAGGTTCTCCTCCACCGTCAGCAAGGGGAAGATCTGCCGTCCCTGGGGCACGTAGCCGATTCCCAGGTTGGCGCGTTTCTCAGCGACCGTCTTGCGCAAGTCGGTGCCGCTGAATTCCATCATCCCATCCCGCACCGGCAACAGTCCCATGATGCATTGCAACAGGGTGGTCTTGCCGACCCCGTTGCGGCCCATGAGGACGGTACACTGGCCTTCCGGGACCTGGAGGTCCAGATCCCACAGGGTATGGCTCTCGCCGTAATATTGATTTAGCCCTTCAATGCTTAGCAGATTACTCACCGAGATAGACCTCCACCACACGAGGGTCGTTCTGCACCTCATCCATGCTGCCCTCCGCCAGGACGCTGCCCTGATGCAGTACCGTGACCTTATTGGCGATGGAGCGTACGAAGTCCATGTCGTGTTCCACCACCACCACCGAGTGTTTGCCGGCCAGCGAGGTGAGAAGCTCAGCGGTGCGATCCATCTCCTGATGGGTCATGCCCGCCACCGGTTCGTCCACCAGCAGCAGGTGCGGGTCCTGCATCAGCAGCATGCCGATCTCCAGCCACTGTTTCTGGCCATGGGACAGGGAGCCGGCGCGTTGCTGTAAATTCTCTTGCAGGCCGATGGTCACCAGCACCTCGTGGATGCGGTCTCGCTGTTCACCGCTGAGGCTGGCCCAGAGGGTCGGCCAGACCCGCTTGTCCCCGGCCATCGCCAGCTCCAGGTTCTCGAACACGCTGTGCTGTTCGAACACCGTGGGTTTCTGGAACTTGCGGCCTATGCCCAGTTCAGCGATCTCAGGTTCGCTGAGGCGCAGCAGGTCGATGGTCTGGCCGAAAAAGGCGCTGCCGCTGTCCGGGCGGGTCTTGCCGGTGATTATGTCCATCATGGTGGTCTTGCCGGCGCCGTTCGGGCCGATGATGCAGCGCAGTTCCCCGGCGTCGATATACAGGGTCAGATCATCGATGGCCTTGAAGCCGTCGAAGCTGACCGAGACCTCTTCCAAGTATAGAACGGTGCCGTGACTGACATCCAACTGCTGACCGGTGCTGGAGACCATGAAGTCCCAGACCCGGTCGCGCCGCCAGGTCTCGCGAAATTCTTCCAATCCACTCATGCCGTAGCCTCCTTGCGCCGCAGCAGGCCGGTGATGCCTTTGGGCAGGAACAGGGTGACCAGCACGAACAGGCCACCCAGGGCGAACAGCCACATCTCAGGCATGGCGGCGGTGAAATAGGTCTTGCCGTAGTTCACCATCAGGGCGCCGGCCACCGCACCATACAGAGTGGCGCGGCCCCCCACCGCCACCCAGATGACGAGTTCGATGGAGTTCAGCGGGGAGAACTCTCCGGGATTGATTATGCCGACCTGGGGTACATAGAGCGCTCCTGCGATGCCCGCCAGCACGGCGGAGAAGGTGAAGATCCATAGCTTGACCCGCTCCACCTTGTAACCGATAAAGCGCGTGCGGTCCTCCGCATCTCGTACCGCCACCACCACCCGGCCGAGCCGGGAGGTGACGATAGCGCGGCAAGCCAGATAACCCAGCGCCAAGGCGATGGCCGAGGCCAGGAACAGCCCGATGCGGGTCGCATCCGATTGCAGGCTGAAACCGAGAATGTCCTTGAAATCGGTGAGGCCGTTGTTACCGCCGAAGCCCATCTCGTTGCGGAAGAAGGCGAGCATCAGGGCATAGGTCAGGGCCTGGGTGATGATCGACAGGTAGACCCCGGTGACCCGCGAGCGGAAGGCCAGCCAGCCGAACACGAAGGCCAGCAGACCCGGCACCAGCATCACCATCAGGGCGGCAAACCAGAACTGGTCGAAGCCGTACCAGAACCAGGGCAGCTCCTGCCAGTTGAGGAACACCATGAAATCCGGCAACTCCGGATTGCCGTAGACCCCGCGATCGCCGATCTGGCGCATCAGGTACATGCCCATGGCATAGCCGCCGAGGGCGAAGAAGGCGGCATGACCCAGGCTGAGGATGCCGAGATAGCCCCAGACCAGATCCACCGCCACTGCCAGCAGGGCGTAGCTCAGGTATTTGCCGGTGAGGGTCACGGTGTAGGTGGAAAGATGCAGCGGGCTGGACTCCGGCACCGCCAGATTGAGCACCGGGACCAGGATCGCCACCAGCAGGAGCAGACCCAGAAAGATCTGTCCGCCGCGGTCACCTTTTAATATGTTGAGTGGGTTCATGAGACATCAGTTCCCCCGCAGCGCGGCCCTTCTGCGGGAAAAGACCGCGCGGGCGTTTTTGAATGAACAGAATGATGAAGACCAGCACCAGGATCTTGGCCAGCACCGCGCCGGACCAGGGCTCCAGGATCTTGTTGGCGACACCCAGGGTGAGGCCGCCCACCAGGGTGCCCCAAAGGTTACCGACCCCGCCGAACACCACCACCATGAAGGAGTCGATGATGTAGGCCTGTCCCAGGTTGGGCCCCACGTTGGTGAGCTGGCTGAGTGCTACGCCGGCCACACCGGCGATGCCGGAACCGAGGCCGAAGGTCAGGGCATCCACCCGCGCCGAGCGCACCCCCATGGCGCGGGCCATGGCGCGGTTCTGGGAGACCGCGCGGACCTGCAGTCCCAGGGCGGTGCGTTTCAGGATCAGAAACAGGCCGATGAACACCAGCAGACAGAACAGGATGATGTAGAGCCGGTTGTAGGTCAGGGACAATACACTGTTGATCTCCAGCGCTCCTGACATCCAGTCCGGATTCGAGACCGGCACGTTCTGCGGTGAGATCAGGCTGCGCACCAGCTGCTGCAGGATTAGGCTGATGCCGAAGGTGGCGAGCAGGGTCTCCAGGGGGCGGCCGTAGAGAAACCGGATCACCGTGCGCTCGATGATGATGCCCACCAGCCCCGAGACGATGAAGGCGGCGGGAATCGAGAGCAGCAGGGAGACCCCGGCGTAGTCCGGCAGCAGTTGCTGGATCAGATAGGTGGTGTAGGCGCCGAGCATGATCAGCTCGCCGTGGGCCATGTTGATCACCCCCATCACGCCGAAGGTGATGGCCAGGCCGATGGCGGCGAGCACCAGCACCGAGCCCAGGCTGACACCGAAGAACAGGGTTTCCAGTACGCTGTATAGCTGCAGTTTGAATTCGATTACCGTCCAGCGCGCGCTTGGCGGCTTAGCTACCTCGGGATGACTGCCGTCCTGCTCCAGTTGCGCCAGCTTGGCGCGGATAGCCGGGTCAAGATTACCCGATACCTGCGCGATGGCATCGCAGCCGGATCTGCGCTTCGGTCGAGTCGAGTTGGGCGATGGCCAAGGCAGTCAGCAGGGCCTCTTTGACTCCGGCATCCTTCTCCTGCTCCAGGATGGTGCGAAACAGCTCGAGGCTGGTCTCATCGATATTGCCTGACATCGACTGGATCGCCGCCAGGCGGACCGTTGGATCGGGATCAGTCAGGTCGATCGAGGCCAGAGTATTGCGAATCTGGCTGCGCAGGCTGTTGTTGATACCGATCTTTTTCAGCTTGCGCTTTTTGATGTTGCCCAGATCTTCAGAGGTCAGGGCGGAAGTAATCTGGTATTGCTTGTCTGACTTCTTGCCGATGACGATCTGTTTGTCTGCCTTTTTAATGAAAAGCTGGCTGCTGAGCAGGGCATTGAGGATCGTCTTGCTGCGCTCATCCCCGCTCAGAGCAATCAGCTCTATGCCTTTGGCCTTATCGTCGAAGCTCTTGCTCTTGAACAATTCAAAGGCATCTTCGATGGCCGGCTGGTTGTCTTCAGCCGGGACAGGTGTAGCGAAAAGGAACAACCATACCAACAACGACAGCGTCAGGCTGAGGCCAGCCGGTTTGCCGTACATGGCTGTCCGGTAACTTTCAAACATGGATCACACCTATACGCAGATTGATGGAACAGGCGCACCCTGCAGGGTGCGCCTGGTTCAGCACTGGATCAGAAATTCTGACCGGAGCACTTCTTGGTCTTGGTGTTGTAGTTGCCGCAGGAGATGGGCGGCGTCCAGTCTGCGATGATGTCCTTGGAGCCCGGCAGGAAGTCCGACCAGGCGTCACCCGGCACTTCGGCTTCGGTCTGCCAGACCACGCTGAATTGGCCATCGTCCTGGATCTCGCCGATCAACACCGGCTTGGTGATGTGGTGGTTCTTGAGCATCTTGGCGGTGCCGCCGGTGAGATTGGGCACCTCGAGACCGATGATCGCATCCGCCACCTTGTCGGTGTCGGTGCTGCCGGCCTTCTCGACCGCCTTCACCCACAAGTTGAAGCCAATGTAGTGGGCCTCCATCGGGTCGTTGCTGACCCGCTCGTCGTTCTTGGTGAAGGTCTGCCAGCTCTCGATGAAGCTGTCGTTGGCCGGCGCGTCCACGCTCATGAAGTAGTTCCAGGCGGCCAGATGCCCCACCAGGGGTTTGGTGTCGATGCCGGAGAGTTCCTCTTCACCCACCGAGAAGGCGACCACCGGGATGTCCTCGGCGGAAAGGCCCTGATTGCCCAGCTCTTTATAGAAGGGCACATTGGCGTCACCGTTGATGGTGGAGACCACGGCGGTCTTCTTGCCGGCAGAGCCGAATTTCTTGATGTCCGAAACGATCGACTGCCAGTCGGAATGGCCGAATGGGGTGTAGTTGATCATGATATCCGCTTCCGCGACGCCCTTGGCCTTCAGATAGGCCTCGAGGATCTTGTTGGTGGTGCGGGGGTAGACATAGTCGGTACCCGCCAGCACCCAGCGCTTGACGCCGATATCTTTCATCAGATAGTCCACTGCCGGGATCGCCTGCTGATTGGGCGCGGCGCCGGTGTAGAAGACGTTCTTGGAGGACTCTTCGCCCTCGTACTGCACCGGGTAGAACAGCAGGCTGTTGAGTTCCTCGAACACCGGCAGCACCGACTTGCGCGACACCGAGGTCCAGCAGCCGAAGACCGATGCAACCTTCTCTTTCTCGATCAGCTCACGGGCCTTTTCCGCAAACAGGGGCCAGTTGGAGGCCGGATCAACGACTACTGCTTCGAGTTTTTTACCCAGCAGACCGCCTTTCTTGTTCTGCTCATCGATCAGCATCAGCATGGTGTCCTTGAGTGTGGTCTCACTGATGGCCATGGTGCCGGACAGGGAGTGCAGTATACCGACCTTGATGGTATCCGCAGCCGTGGCCATGGATGAGAATCCAATGGCGCTTGCCGCCACCAGGCCGGTCAAAAATCGTTTTGCTGGATTTTGTAAAGGCTTCATATGATCTCCTCGAGCTGAATTTTTGTGTCGCAATAAGCAACTTTGTGTTCCGAAGAGCATGTGAGCAATTGGTATGCCAAACAGGTTATCTATTGTTGAATCAGTAGCTTCCCGATATGTTCATGATGCCGAAGAAGAATAATGCACCAATCCAGTGCTTATGCACTCCTTCCATGCTTTAAAATGAGGCAAGAAATTCCAAGTCATTCCTGTTGAGTCATTGAGATGGGAATTTGGGGGCGTCAGAGCAACATTTAACAAGGATTAGTGGTGAGATGCGCTTATAATGCACGGCTTTTGTGATTAGCACATAAGGCTTGATTTGATCTAGCTCCCTTTCGGGGGAAATGTAGGTGGGGCAGGGTGGAGACACGCAGCCCAATCACCCTATTTATGATGGACAGATTCAACTTCTTTGGTTCCAGGGGCAGTCGTTGCTGAATTCGGATAGAAACACCTTCGCTGGATGGGCTGAATCCTTCAGGATATATACCCAACCACGGGTGGTCAGTATGATCTTTCTTGGCTTCTCTGCTGGGCTCCCCTTTCTCTTAGTATTCTCGACCCTTTCCGGCTGGTTGCGGGATGTGGGAGTCGAACGTACCGTCATCGGCTTCTTCAGCTGGGTGGGTATCACCTATTCGATCAAGGTCTTCTGGGCTCCGGTGGTGGATCGGCTGCCAATACCTATTCTGGGACCGCTGTTAGGCAAGCGACGTAGTTGGATGCTGCTGGCGCAACTGGGTATAGCCGTTGGGCTTATCGGTATGGCGCTTACCGAACCAACCCGGGACATCAATATAATTGCCTGGTTCGCGCTGCTGGTAGCCTTCTCTTCCGCAACCCAGGACATCACCATCGATGCCTACCGCATCGAGGTGGTGGATACCGAGTATCAGGGTGCCATGGCAGCCACCTATGTCTTAGGCTACCGGGTGGCGCTGCTGATGGCTGGGGCTGGCGCCTTCTACCTGGCGGAGTATTTCTCCTGGGCCTTCTCCTATATTGCCATGGCATCACTGATGCTGGTGGGTATAGCCACTACCCTGATCATTCGGGAACCTGAACACAAGGTGGACAAGTCTATCGAGGCTATCGAGCACCGGGTGGAGGCGGCAATCGGCCTGGATGCCCTGGGACAGGGTCGGTTAAAACGACTCTCGATTTGGTTCACCGATGCCGTGATCAGCCCCTTCTTCGAATTCTTTACTCGCAACGGCAGCTTTGCCCTGGTGATCCTGGTGCTGATCGGTGTTTATAAGATAAGCGACATCACCATGGGAGTGATGGCCAATCCTTTCTATCTCGACCTGGGTTTCAGTAAAACTGACATCGCAGATGTGACCAAGATCTTCGGTTTCTTTATGACCATCTTTGGTGCCACACTGGGTGGGGTGCTTGTGGTTCGCTATGGAGTATTACGGCCTCTATTGCTGGGGGCGATATTGGTCGCCAGTACCAATCTGCTGTTTGCCCTGCTGGCGACACTGGAGCCAAACCTGAGTTATCTCGCGGTAGTGATCAGTGCCGACAATCTCAGCGGCGGTATTGCGACCTCGGCCTTCATCGCCTACCTTTCCAGCCTCACCAACACCAATTACACGGCGACCCAGTATGCCCTGTTCAGCTCTCTCATGACATTGCCCGCCAAGATGTTAGGTGGTTTTTCCGGAATTATGGTAGACAATTACGGATATGCACCATTCTTTATCTATGCCGCTGTACTGGGAATTCCGGCAATTCTATTGGTGGTCTACCTGATTTTTAGTTATGCCCGGGAAGGTCCGCCTTCCGGGTCCATCCAGGATGTGAAGACATGACAGGTGAATTTTCACTACTGGCCGCTTTCGTAGTAGGCCTGTTGGGCGTCGGCCATTGCGCCGGTATGTGCGGTGGCATCATCGGCGCGCTGACCTTCGGTCTGCCGGAAAAGATCCGTGCCGATTTCGCCAGCACCCTGCCTTATCAGCTCGGTTACAACCTGGGCCGGATAACCAGCTACACAGTGGCGGGCGGCATCATGGGTGGTCTGGGCATGCTGCTGGCAGAGTTCGTGCCCATCTACATCGCCCAGCAGGCCTTGCTGGTTATCGCAGGCCTTTTCATGATCTTTCTCGGACTCTATCTGGGCGGCTGGTGGCTGGGGCTCTCGCGCATCGAAAAGCTCGGGGGCGGCCTCTGGCAACGCATCGAGCCCTATGCAAGAAAGCTGCTGCCGGTGCATACCCCGGGGCAGGCCTGGTTGCTGGGGCTGGTCTGGGGCTGGATTCCCTGTGGCCTGGTCTACAGCATGCTGGTCTGGACCGTGTCCTGCGGGCAGTGTACTCAAGGGGGCGGGGCTGATGCTGGCTTTTGGCCTGGGTACGCTGCCGAGTGTCTTTGCCATGGGGCTGGTGGCGGGAAGTCTGGCTCGCTGGTCAAAAGATATTCGGGTCAGGCGTTTCGCGGGTATTAGCGTGATCCTGTTTGGAATCGCCACCATCTGGCAGGTCTTTTAGTTACCCATGTCTTCGACAATCCTTTATTCGATTATTGAATCTCCCGGTCACCCCGATTTCTCCGCACTGTATCGGCAGCTGAAAATCACCGAAATCCAGTTCAAATCGATGCGCAAGGCGATGTCCACCCTGAAGCAACAGCCTCCTGATTTTGTAGTGGCCGAGTTCTTCTATGGCTATGCCAACAACTATGCAGGGGTGAATATCAGCAACCTGGATGTGTTTCTCTTCAGTCTGCAAAAATATGCGCCACAAGCCCGAGTCATTGTCTTAGTGGAGAAGAAAGAGCGGGAGTACGTGGATGCCCTGAATAAAATATTCCCACTGCATGCAGTGCTGCAGTACCCGGTGAGTGCGGAAGATGTCAGGCAGGTGCTGATTATCAGTGCTGATTGAATTGATTATTTGACGGTACTCAGGGCTTTCGTGGCTCCACTTCGGGAAACGTCCCCAGATACTCCCTACGCCACCAATGTTCATCCTGTGCTCGCTGTTCCGCTGTGGTGAACTGATAGCGATAGACCAGCACTCGGAGGAAATTCGGTGGTTCGACGGGGAATGGATTGTGCGCTAACAGACTGGTGACGGTTGGTGAGCCTTCATGCAGGCGCTGCATGAATTCGCCGAACCAGTAGAAATGGGGCAGTTGCTGCGTGGGTACGAACCAGATCATCCAGTCCAGCCTGGGTTGATGCGGGACAATGAAAGAGGGTGCCTGGTCCAGGGCGCCCGGTTTGTATTTGAATCTATAGCTTTGCCAATCCATGCCGTCATTGGAACCCTGGATTTCCAGCTCTTGGCGTTCCACCTGCATCGTCGGAAATATGTGGTAGATATTCCCCAGCCCCAGGCGTCTTACGGAGTCGGAAAAGTGATGGAATGGCAGGGGCAGAGGTTGACGCAATGAGTTGATGGTAAAACCGATCAGGCTGGCGGGTACAATCAACAAAGCCAGTATCGAAACCAATAAGTTTTTCCCTCTGCCCGGTTGAGGCGGGAATTCTGTCAGCTGGCCTCGCTGCAACCTGGCGGGCAGTAGCCGGCTGAGTAACCGGTCATCCAGCAGAAAGATGCACAAGGCAATCGTCAGCAGATTGATGAAATTGTGGTTGCTTGTGGCGATGATCACCAGTTGCATGAAAATAGTAATACCCGCTGCGGCCAATCGGTATGGACGAGGCAGAAAGATGAAGAAGGGCACAATCAACTCACTGAAAAAGGTCAGGCCGACCCCCATCTTCAACATCCACTCGGGTAGTTGGTGGGCAAACCAGGCGCCTATATGCGGCAATGGCTGAGTCTCGAAGTAATGATTCAGCGCGGTGAAGCCTGACCAGGAGGGGTCACCGCTGGCAAGCTTAAAAAAACCTGACATAAAGCGCAGGCGAAACAGCAACCACTCAAACAGCAGAATCAACAGTAGGTTGGGTCCGCCAATCAGGAAGATTGCCAGAAAGCCCGCTTCCAGCAGCAGGGTGTCCCACTGGAAATTGGTGAAGAACTGCCCGGCGTGATAGAGGGAGAGATAGAGGACGAACAATCCGATCAATGACACCCGCTGCCAGCGACCCAAAAGCAACACCACGGAAAAGAGCATACCAAGCAAGGCCGTTCCTTGAAGGGCCAAGTCTGTTGGCTCGATCCACCAGAAGATCAGCGGAAACCAAAGCCAGGCGGTATAGCCCAGCTCATGGTAAGACTCGTCGAGATGCTGATTCAGCGGCATGATGCCTTCCGGCCCGGCCAGACCGGCGATCTGACCCGCCAGCGAAGCAAACGCTGCCAGATAGATCAGCGCCAGGGATTTCAGAAACAGCCAACTGGTCAGTTGCTGTGATTGCGCAGGCTGCAGCAGACGGCTGAAAAGTGAAGTGATCGTTCCCATGTCCCACCAGAAGAATATGGTCCGGCAAACAAACCCGGTAATAGAAACAGGCAGTCGCTCAAACTTCCGACGCAGGCAACTTGAGGTTACAACTGATTCGAGAATACGATGACAACGACCTGGTTTATGGCCCCAAGGACGATTATCCACATCACCAAGTGCCTCTTTCACCATGTGTTGTACAAGTCACCACCATGACCTGTCCGCAGCACAGCTGACTTATCGACTAGCCTCGTGCCGTTTCATCAGTATTGACAAAGGTTGCACCAATACATTCAGTACATCATGTGGAATGAACTACCCACCGTGCAGCAACCTGCCGTGAAAGCACGCGCTTGATCTTTCGATGAATGAAACCTTTCAGCCTTGTACGGGGCTGAGTTATTTTATCAGTTCATGACTACAAAGCTACGTATTACCTTTGGTCAATGTTCCGACAAGGGACAAAAGCCGTTCAATCAGGACTTTCATGCAGTGATGATCCCGGAAGAACCATTGCTGAGTTCCAAGGGTATCACCTTCGTGGACGAAGCGCTGGTGAGGGCAAGCAAGGACAACCTGACGATTCAGATCCTGCGTATCGAGCAATTACCAAACCATGACCTCGAGGAACTGAACAAGCAGGTATCGACGCTGCCCTATCATGATCGACAAGACCGGGACCGTGAAGCTCATCGACTTTGGTTCTGTAAGGGTTGCCGGCGTTGCTGAGATTGCCGGTGCTGCCGACCAGCCGTAGATTCACGGCACCGCACAGTACACCGCACCCGAGTATTTTCTGGGTGAAGCCGGAATGAGCCGCTCCGTGTATGATCTACGCCTGCCCAACCACGTCTTCATGAACAGCGGTAAGTCCCTCTCATGCAAAAGTTGGTAATACTCTACAGGTTCCGAGGTCAGTCCAAGACTCGGTGGTATTGGATGTAGATGGCTTTCATGCAGTTTCTGACCGATCTGCCCGCCGCTTTTCTCCGAATGCGATCGAGGGGCAGCCTCTGCCAGCTGCCCCCGACACTTGGCCGCGCAAATCATCTCATTGAGCGGCAAGTTGTACCTGAAGCTCTACTCCTCCTCATGCTCCTGATTGGGCAGAATGTTCTTGCGGACTTGCACTGTTCCATCCTGCACAACTCCCGTGCGTGCATCCAACACGATATCATCACCGACGAACACAACACAGTCTAGAGCATTTTCGGCGAAACTGGTGTGGGCTTTGAATTCATAGCCGTCATAATAAGTAGTCTCCTCATTGGAGACACCCTTAGACGTCCTGTAACCACTGGCTTCGCAATCGAAGGTGATCGGCGCAGGCAACCAGTTATACCAGCACCACTCGATGTCCTCTGGACCGACATGGATGACAGCGCTTTCAGCCTGTCCGTCCACTGCCAACAGGTCTTCATCGTAGTCCAATTCACAATCGAAATAAGTACCGTCTACGTGGCCATAGACCCAGCCGTAGGTATATCCGTCAGAGTATTCTCGACGATAGATCGAGACGTACGCCGTCCCGTCGTCGCTTCTCTCCGAAGCGTTTATATAATCGGAGAAGTAACCGGTTGCGCCGGGATCACCACCGGGTCCGGTTGCATAGACCGTGAGAGAGAGGAGGGCCACTCCCAATGCCACAACAAATTTTTTCATCACAGATACCTCCCTGTGAACAGCGGGTGCTGCGTGCCTGAGGACCACTGGAGACGGACTTTTTTACGCAGCATCCCTAGCTCAATAGTCGTCTCTAACTCAGACTCCTAATGAAAGTATAGAAAACTGCTAGTGTGCACGAAAGTGACATAGATCAGTTAACGTATAATTAGAGACGTACCACGAATCCTTGATTCTGACTGACAGCTTTAGGCGCGCCAGAGACACTGTAAAAAATCTCTTACCGCCTACTCCCTGATTCAGTCAGTGTACGACTCAGTGAAGCTGTAAGCCGTCCATATAAAACTATAGCTCTGGAGGCATTCGTGATTCATTGTGGTTAGAGTTTGAAACGGTATCATAGACTCTATTGGTTGACGTTGTTATGTTCCTCAATCAGTACTGATACATTAAGATCACGATAGCTTTTAATTTCAGGATTGATTTCTTAACTGAGCGTCCTGAAACATCCCTTGATTTAGAGTATGTGTGGCAGTTTTTATATTCAGGGGGTTATAAATAAATCATTGTGATACATAACGATGCAGGCTTTTCGAAAACTTCATTCTGATTCATAATATATATATGTGTGGTGAGTCGAAACCCGACCAAAGCTGATAATCAGTCTCAATCTGATTATCAATCTCACAAGGATGCATATGACTGTGATCAGTCAGAATCAAAAGGACAAAGGCATACTAAGAATTCGCCCAGGCCCCTTGCAAATTTTTCAGGTGGCGCCGGTTATATGCCCTTTATCATAATCTTTTCAGTTCCAGCCTCCTTTGTATTTGAAATTGTTGGATCCTTGATCCTTCACTCAAAGGGGAAAGCTGCCTTGAGCGGTGATAGCGAATCAGATGAAACTCTGCATAAAGCAGCGCTCAACGAATTTATTCAAAATGCTTATAGACATCTAAAAAACTGTGTTCTGATCAGCGTCATTGTTGGTATATTGCTTTTCTTTATGGGAATTTGGCGGGTTTACGATTTTAAAGCCGTCTATATATTCCATGCTTTAGTTTATTCGTTTGGACCTTTTATTGCGTGGATCCTGTCAACCTTTTTGCTGATTCAACAGATATATAAACACGGCCCCAGGGTTTCCAATCTTGTTTTTGTTGGGGTGATTTACATTCTGATCATGATTGCCTGGTTCTTCATCATAAGTCTATTTGGGCAAATGTATTGACAAGTGGCATTATCCGAGAAATATGAAGTTAATCCGTAAATCAAGGCGTGAATGGTTTGGAGGTATCGTTTATTCAGAACACCCCGGCTTTACTGCCTTTGTCGGTCCTGATTATGCAGATAACTTGGGTATTCCACCAAGCAATGATTTACCGAAGGGTATTTTCAGTTCACCACTTGATGTCCATATCAGCATAACAGATCGATGCAATCTGAAATGCTCTGGTTGTTATGTTGATATGCAACCAAAAGAACATCCGGATATGTCACTTTCTAAAGCGAGAAGTATTATCGATCATCTCGCCAGCATGAATGTATTTACGATCGCTTTGGGAGGTGGTGAGCCTTTTATAAACACTGATATATATGAGATTGCTAGTTATGCAAGAAGCAAGCGGATTGTACCGAATGTTACTACGAATGGCCTTCTGATAAATAAAGTATCAGCAAGAGACTGCCATGTCTTTGGGAATATTCATATAAGCTGCCATGACGCATCTGAACTTGACCGATTATCCTCGGTGGTAAAGTGTTTGCAGATCGAAGGAATAAATCCAGGAATCAATGTACTGATCTCGTCATGTACCTATTCTCAATTACCGGAAATATGGCGATGGTGTTCCCAGCACAATATTGCACAAGTACTAGCACTCAAGTTTAAATTGACAGGGGCAAACAATGATTTTAAAAGCATGCTACTTACCCCTGCACAAGAAATTAAACTCATACCATTGATTCGTAACCTATCGCAAAAATATAACCTTGTACTTATGCTCGACTGCTCTTTATTTTCAGCATTAGCTGCGAATAAGCTCAGCAGGAAAGAGTTGGAATTCTTTGATATCAACGGCTGCCAAGGTGGTAACGCATATTTAGCAGTTACGACTGCTGGTTCTTACAAGCCTTGTTCCTTTTGTGACACAAAACTCGGAACTATTGACAGTTTGGATTCAGCGAAATGGGCTGTGAGCGAGGGACTACGGCGCTTTAGACAAAAGCGATTATACACATACTGCGAGACCTGCCATTATCAGGATTTGTGTAATGGTGGGTGCAGAATCTGCGCTGACAAGGATTGCTTGGCTAAAGGGAACTGAATATCCTAAAACGATAGTTTAGCAAGTAATTATATATAACAGCTGGACACACTCCTAAACAATCGAGGATTACATCAGCCATGGTCGAATCGGCGATCAATTCATTCAGATGTGTATGGTTGGAGTGATATCCAGTTATTGAGTCTGAATAGCTAGATGTTAGGACCATGTAAAAAAGAATTAACCGAGATTCGATGCTGGACTGATAGTGATAAACCATGATTCCAGACCCTCTTTTCTTTCCAATCTCTCCTCTACTTCGCGCATAGCATTTTTAGCGACCGAAATGCCGCTGTTGTAGAACCGAGTCACTTTTCTCACTATCGGATTAATTCCCTTGTAAGTCATAGTTCTTGCTAAGCCCAGTGTTTTCTCCACCGATTCCAGGAACTCACCTCGCCAGTGATTTTCCAGTATCCCCCATAGACGCTCTACGGGATTATATTTGCTGTGGTACGGTGGATAGTAAGTCAGCTTGCACCTTGATTTGATGTTCATCCGCCAAGTCTATCAACCGTTTTAACCATTGTGTTCTGCGCCCGTTATTTTCAGGGCCATTATCCGCATCGATAACCAACTCAGTAAACCGCTTTTTTTTCTTCCACATCGATGGTACTGATCAGCGAAGTCCTTAGTGTTATCGAGCTGATCTCGCCCTTTTCGGATGGTATTGCGATTCCACCCACAGACAACCTGATCTCGTGTTTTAGTCAGAGGTGCCAGGTTCTGGGAGGAACCTTCAGAAAATCAAAGGCTAACAAGAGGACAGTGCGCCAGGTCTCATCTGCGCTTTCTTTGGTGCTCGGATTTTGAAAAGATACCGATTTTGGCCGAGCACGCCTTTTGTGCCTGCCCATACTGACTCGGTGAGAAGCGATGCCTCAGATTCAGTTCCCTTTCTTTCCCGACGGGGTGACCCATATCACGCCACTACTGGCGTTTAGTAAACGGGAAGGCCAAGTCACCTACTTCAATGGCAACATGCCGGTGTTCGTCCACGACGCGCAAGATATCGACTCGTTTCGGATGATCACCGCGCAGTTCTGTGTCAACGGTAATACCCAACAGGCCGAGATTGCCCGCGCCTTTGGGGTGCCGAAGATCAGCATCAAGCGGGCGGTGAAGCTTTATCGTGAAACCGGGCCGAAAGGATTCTATGCCAAACGCAAGGGCCGCGGGCCAGCCGTATTGACGCCTCCGGTGCTTACGCAGGCGCAGCAGTTATTCGACCAGGGGCTGGAGACGCCGGAGGTTGCCGATCAATTGGGTCTCAAGCCAGACACCCTGTCCAAGGCCGTGCGTGCCGGACGGCTACACAAGCCCGCTAAAAAAAAGCACCCGTCACACAGCTGAGTAGCAAGAGCGAACGCAGTGCCCAGGACAGCCGCGCGCTGATGGGCATGGGAACCTGCAATATCGAAGCGCGCCTGGCGGCCAGTATCGGTGAGTTGGTAGCCGTGTCGCCGGATTTTCAAGGTGCCTTGGATGTACCCAACGGGGGTGTACTGTTCGCGCTGCCGGCATTGTTGGCGGTGGGGTTGCTCAGCTCAACAGAGCGCTTTTTTACCCTGCCCAAAGGCTATTACGGACTCGATAGCCTGTTTATTTTGCTCGCCTTCATGGCGCTCGCCCGGCTGAAGTCGATCGAATCACTGCGCTATTGTGCTCCCGGTGAGTGGGGCCAACTGTTGGGATTGGACCGGGTCCCGGAAGTGCGTACCCTGCGCCATAAGATTCGCCTGCTCTGCCAGGATGATCAGCCCAAGCAATGGAGTGCCGAGGTGTGCAAGCAGTGGATGGAGGCAGCGCCAGAGCAAGCGGGTACGCTCTACATCGATGGCCATGTACGCGTTTATCACGGCCAGCAAACCCAACTGCCCCGCCATTATGTGGCACGCCAACGCTTGTGCCTGCGTGCGACTTCTGACTACTGGGTCAATGCAATGGATGGCCAGCCCTTCTTTGTTGTGAACCAAGCCGTGGATCCCGGGCTGATCAAAGTGATCGAACAAGAGATCCTCCCGCGCTTGGATCGCGATGTGCCCGAGCAACCCAGTGCCGAGGCATTGGGAGCCGACCCACTGCGTCACCGTTTTACCCTGGTGTTTGATCGAGAAGGATACAGTCCTGCGTTTTTCGCTCGGATGAAACGACAACGGGTGGCCTGTCTGACCTATCGCAAGTATGCGAATGAGGATTGGCCTGCAGAGGAATTCCATCCCCAGCCCGTCGCGCTGGTAAGCGGACAGGTTGTCGAAATGAAGCTGGCCGAACGCGGCAGCTGCTTGAGCAATAAACTGTGGGTACGCGAGATCCGCAAGCTCACCGAGCGGGGTCATCAGACGGCCATTCTCACCACCGATTACCGTTCGGACTTCGCCCCATTGGCGGGGGCGATGTTCGCCCGATGGTCTCAGGAAAATTTCTTCAAGTATGCCCGCGAACACTATAGCTTGGACCGCCTGGTGGACTATAACACCGAAGTGATTTCCGAGCCCCTAGCGGTGGTCAACCCCGATTACCGTCAGCTCGATGGCCAGGTGCGCTCCTGCACAGGAAAACTCAACCGCCGCTTGGCCCAATTCGGCGCCATGAACCTCGATGAGCCGATTGAGCCAAAACCCGTTGCCGTTTTCATGCAACGCAAAGCCAATTTGCAAGAAGAGATCGAAGTGCTGCAGATGGAAATTCAAACACTCAAAGACGCACGCAAGCACACACCACGGCATATCTCGGTGGATGAACTGCCTGAGGAGGCAAAGTTTTCTCAGCTCAGTACCCAGAGCAAACCGCTGATCGACACGATCAAGATGATTGCTTATCGGGCGGAGACAGCAATGGCGAATAGCCTGCGCGAGATCCTGTCACATCCCGATCAGGCTCGTCGCCTTTTGCAAAGCCTTTACACCACCGAGGCAGACCTCTTGCCCAACGACAAAGAAGGCACGCTAACGGTGCGTCTGCATCACATGGCGAATGCCTGTTCCGATGCAGCGATCCGGAAATTGTGTGAGGAACTGAATGCGACACAAACCCAATTTCCGCGCACCCATCTGCGCCTGGTTTTTAAATTGGGGTCAACTTAGTATCCAGGAGATCAGGTTATCTGACCCAAGGCACTTTTCAGCAAATTGCTGGCCACCATACCCCCTTATACTTTCCTTCAAATTCAAAATGAGAATTATCGACTGGACTTGTCCCCCAACTCTTTATAGTGCCATCTGGTAAATATTCGTCATAACCCCAAATTGTCTTTCCATTGTCATTAGAATTACCCCAGATTCCGATTAATCCATCAGGATAATTATTCACTGTAGTAGTACAACCAGTAAACAAAACAAACATTGCAATAATTAGAGAATTAGCAAGCTTCATTTCCTTGCTCCCTTTAAATCTATCGACTGGACTCAGGGGGCGAACGACAGTGTGCACACCCCTGTGGCCCTAGCTAGCGCAATCTCAGTGGTTTCTTGATATCTACACCTAATCTGAAATAGTCCCAGTAGATTATCTGCAGCAGAGAGTTATGATCCTATCGGTACCGGCAAACGCTGTTTCATCGTAGGTTTCACCACGCAGAGTGGCTTCCGAATCGCTACATGAGATACCCGTCTCTTCAGTTTTGAAGGAAAAGACCCAATCAACAGCGCCATCACGATTGATATCTACGATACGATCACGCAGGGATGGTGCCTCTGCTGGACCGAATCTGACTGATTGCGGGTCTATCAGGGTCAAGTCGAAGGATTCGTCCCCGAGGATGGCAACCTCAATCTGCCCATGTTCCGGATTGATCCGGTTCGGATCACGCCGTGGGGCGATATCGATGGTCAGTTCGAGTACTTGCGGCAAAGGACCATGGACAAAAATCTCATTACCGGAGTAGGTGGAGGTCAGGTCGGCTACCAGATTGTCCGCATAAGACTGAAATGACACATACATTCCATTAGCGGATATGACAGGATTGAGGCTTCCGCCATTGGCTTCGTTACCAGCAGAATCGACACTCACCCTGAAGGTCTTAGCAGATTTTTCGATCATGCACGAAGGCATCCCACGCGCCGTTAGTATCGTCCAAGACCAGATTGTCGGCACTGGAGAAAAATGTCACATATCGCCCATCAGATGAGATCGAAGCCGAATCACTGAAGCCATTGGCTTCATTACCTTGCGAGTCCACGCTGATCCGTGTTGTCTCTCCACTCAATCTATCATGTAAGAAGATATCGTCGACCTGGTTCGTATCGTCTGGAACCAGATTGTCGGCATAGGAGTGAAAGGCAACATAGCGGCCATCAGCGGAAATCGACATCGATGTCATAAACCACTCCGCATCGTTGTTTGCCTCGTTACCTTGCGAGTCTACACTCACCCTTGAGGTCTCACCCGTTTCACGGTCATGTACGAAGACATCCCAAGCTGCATTGTTGTCTGTTGGTACCAGATTGGTCGCCAGGGATTCAAATACCACGTAGCGTCCATCAGCAGAGATAAATCTTACCCAACTGTTACCATCAGCCGCCTGGTTCTCGGAATCCACACTGACCAGCGATAATTGACCGTCTTCTCGGTCGTATACGAAGACATCCCATTGCTCATTGGTATCGTCCAGAGTCAGAAAGTCATAGGCGCTGAAGGCGACATATCGACCATCACCCGAGATAACGGGTGAACCGCTGCCGAAGATCGATTGCTCACCCTCAGGTGTGACATTAACCCGGGTCGTTTCGCCGGTGATACGATCATGCACGAAGGCATCCCAATTGGCATTAGTATCATCGGGAACCAGATTGTCAGCCGAAGACCAGAAGGCGATGAAACGGCCATCCGCCGAAATGCTCGGCATGAGTGATTGAAAAAGCGTTGCAGAATCTGCCTGATTGCCTTCAGAATCGACGCTGACTCGTGTGGTTTCTCCGGTGTCTCTGTCATGGAGAAAGATATCGTAGGTCGCATTGGTATCGTTCGGTACCAGATTGTCCGATGACGATTCAAAAGCAATATAACGACCTTCAGAGGATATTGACGGATAAGAATGACTGCCGTTGGCTTCGTTACCGTCTGAATCTGTACTTACCCAAACTGTTGTCTGGGCATGGGAAACTGGTGTGATGACCAGGGTGATGAGCAAGGTGAGAAATAGGAAACTGAAAAGGTTAAGCTTTACCCTGAGATTTGCAGTGAGGCTGCGTGACAATGTCTGTTTTTTCATGTCGGTTACTCCTTGTATTCATCCTTCCTCCAATATTCGGATTATCCTACTTTTCAATCTTACAAGCATTGACAGCTCGCATTCTCACGAACTATTTCTATAATCTCAAATCTACAGCCGTATAGGCTTTTTTTACCGAAGAATATTATTTTGGAAAGGCTAAAAAGACCTGCCTCCAATGTTGGTAAAATAAGCCATAATCTACTGATTACTAAATGCATTTGTAGTACATCCAATAGCGGCGTTGTAAATGGGCAGGTTTGCATTTGGGGAAGTATCACGATTTAGTAAATCTAACAGGCTACTTTGTGCGTCCTGCTGTCACCTGCTGGCTGTATGAATATAAACTCCTATATTCTGCCCCGCCAATGACAGCTTTCTTGGCTTAATGTGAGATGTTGATTGTCTGAGGTCAATGACCGCTCTGTCGGCGCTACTGCCTATTTCCGCCGCTCGATGCTGGGATTCAGACATCGAATGCCTTCTTTGTGATTTGCGCGTTCAACAACGCTCTGATTCAGTAAAGAGTGAATGTAGAGATATTTCATAGATTTCACTTGGCTCTACTCTTGAAACAAATCGATACAGTTTATTTGAGACGAGAAATACAGGGGAAATATCAATTTCATAGAATAATTCACGTAGGAAAAGAACAGGCTTAACCCTCTTCTTTATGCGAAAGGAAAGAATCAATTCTATCTATTGCCTTTATCTATGCAGCTTGGCTGTCTACGGATTGCAGAAAGCTGACGCTAGATAAATCGTTATCAAACTAAGCAGTACACTGGAGCGATAGCAGTATGCCAACCAACAACACCACTCACTTTGGCTTCCAGACCATACAGGCAGAAGAAAAGGCCAGTCGGGTCAGGGCTGTCTTCGATTCTGTTGCCAATAAATATGATCTTATGAATGACCTGATGTCATTCGGCGTGCATCGACTATGGAAACGGCAGGTCACTAAGATTTGCGGCGTACGCAAAGGCTGCAAGATGTTGGATCTGGCAGCAGGCACCGGTGACCTGTCTGCACGTTTTAGCAGATTAGTGGGTCTTGATGGACTGGTGGTGTTTTCTGATATCAATAACGCGATGCTGGAGCAGGGGCGTTCTCGCATGCTGGATGAAGGCCATGTCGACAATATCCGCTACATTCAGACAGACGCTCAGCGTTTACCCTTTCCGGATGACTATTTTAATTGTGTCACCATCGGTTTCGGCCTGCGCAATATCACCCACAAACAACTCGCTCTGGAGGCTATTTATCGGGTGGTGAAACCCGATGGCCGACTGATGGTGCTGGAATTTTCCAAGCCGACCAGCAAAATCCTGCAAGCGATTTATGATCTGTACTCGTTCTATCTGATGCCAAAAATTGGCAAACTGTTCACCAAGGATGAAGACAGTTATCGCTATCTGGCGGAATCGATCCGCATGCACCCTGACCAGGAAACCCTCAAGCAGATGATGCAGCAGGCTGGGTTTGAGCGTTGCGAATATTTCAATTTGACAGGTGGAATTGTCGCGATACATCGGGGATATAAACGCTGAGTGTCTCCGCCATTGGACAGAGGTGAGTGACTACTCATGAGCCGTTGAGATTTGCGATCAGTGTTGCGTTCTTCTCAAAGCGCTGACAAGACCTTCCTCGAAATAGGCCTCGCCACGCTCGAAAGAACGTCCGCCGGCCCATTGGCGAATACGTCTGGTCGTTAAGTAATCTGATATTGCCATGAACCCACCTGGTCCCTTATAAGAAAATGATAGAGTCTGCTGTCAGACACGCATAACGCTCGGTCCTCTTAACTGAACCCTAATTCAACATGTCCCATACTTTGCTCAGCGGTATACTGGTTTCATTGCAAAGAATTGATTGGATAACTGAATATGGTCTTTAATTCCAACTCACAGCTGGACAACCACCCCTACCGCTGGCGATTTTTTCGTTCCGGCGGCTTCGACCAGGTTCGGCTCGAAACCGGGGCCGATCTTATGGCGCTCGATCAACTTGACCAAAAGCTGTGGGCAGCCTTGAGCTGCCCGACACACCGCCTGGAGTTTGACGGGCGCACCCTGCAGTTGATCGACTCAGACAAGGATGGTCAGATTCGTCCACCGGAGCTGATCGCAGCCGTCAAGTGGGCAGTCTCGCTGCTCAAGGACCCGAACGACCTCACCCAAGGCGCTGAAGCACTGCCGCTGAGCGCAATTCGCGAGGACGTTGTTGAGGCTGATACGCTGTTGCGCTCAGCGCGTGAAATTCTGAAGATTCTCGGCAAACCTGATACTGAGGTCATCACCACCAATGACACCGCCGACACGGCGAAGATCTTTGCCAATACGCCGTTCAACGGCGATGGCATCCTGCCGCCGGAGTCAGCGGGCGACAAAGCTACCAGTCAGGCAATCGAACAGATCATCGAGTGCATGGGCTCTGTAATCGACCGCTCGGGACAGCCGGGTATTGCCGAGCAACAGGTCGAGGAGTTCTTCCGTCAGGCCGAGGCTTATGACCTCTGGTGGAAAAGAGCAGAGGCAGACAAAGACAACATCCTGCCTTTTGGCGACCGCACTCCGGCTGCAGCAAAGATCTTCAACGCAATAAAGGAAAAGGTCGACGACTACTTCACCCGCTGCCGTATCGCGGAATTCGATACCCAGGCTACGGAATCACTGAACCCCTCAACTCTCAACTACCAGGCGCTGGCACCCAGGGCCTTATCGACGACAAATGCTGAGCTGGCCACTTTCCCCTTGGCCACTATCGCACCTGGCAAGCCGCTGCCCTTGAAAACGGCTGTCAATCCGGCATGGGCCGATGCAATCGACAAGCTGCGCTGTGAAATTGTTGTCCCTCTATTCGGCCATTCTGACGCTTTGAGCCATGAACAATGGCTGGAACTTGATGCAAAATTCGCCCTTCATCAAGCCTGGCAAACCGCGAAGAAAGGCGCGAAGGTCGAGGTGCTGGGAATCAAGCGGGTCCGCGAGCTGCTGTCCGACGGAAGCCGTAAAGCGATCAACGAGCTGTTCAAAAAGGACAAGGAGCTCAGCGACGAGATGGAAGCCATCGGCTCGGTCGACAGGTTGATCCGTTATCACCGTGACCTGTTCAAATTGCTCAACAACTTTGTGGCATTCCGTGATTTCTATACACCTCACAAATACGCCATCTTCCAGACCGGCAAGCTCTATCTGGATACCCGTAGCTGCGACCTTTGCATCAAGGTCGAGGATGTGGCCAAGCACAGCAGCATGGCGGGACACTCCCGCATCTTTCTGACCTACTGCAACTGCAAGCGCAAAGGCAGTGACGAAACCATGAACATCGTCGTCGGGATTACCGATGGCGATTCAGATGACCTGATGGTCGGACGCAACGCGGTCTTCTACGATCGCAAAGGCCATGACTGGGACGCCACCATCGTCAAAATTGTCGAGCACCCGATCAGTGTCAGACAGGCCTTCTGGTCACCTTACAAACGTGTTGGGCGGATGATTCAGGAACAGATCGAGAAAATGGCGGCTGCCAGTGAAAAGGCTGTCGAAAGCAAGGCTGCCGCGGGGGTTGTCGATCTGACCAATAAGGCCAGTGAAGGCACGACGATGGATGCCGTACCCTTTGACGTAGGCAAATTCGCCGGCATCTTCGCAGCAATCGGCCTTGCACTGGGAGCCATCGGCACAGCGGTGGCGACGGTCCTGACCGGCTTCATGACCCTCAGCCTCTGGCAGATGCCGCTGGCTGTCCTCGGCCTGCTGCTGATTATCTCAGGGCCCTCGATGGTCATCGCCTACCTGAAGCTGCGGCGCCGCAATCTGGCCCCGCTGCTGGATGCGAACGGCTGGGCGGTGAACACCAAGGCGATGATCAATCTCCCATTCGGTGCTTCGCTGACCCATGTCGCCAAGCTCCCTACCGGCGCGGAACGCTCCGTGCGCGATCCCTACGCACAACACAAGACGCCTTGGAAACTGTATGCCTTTCTGATGCTGCTGCTGATCGTTTTCGGTTACCTCTGGGAGGAGGGCTACATCACCCAATGGCGTGAGCAGGTCATGACCAAGGTGGAACAGGTTGTTCAGTAACCTTGGAAACCCGGGAGAAATATTGGTGTTGGTGTTGCAGCGCCTGAAACACCTGGGTTCAGTGGCGGTCAAGCTAATGAATCTTTCTTGATCAGGCAACCACACCAAACAATCTACCGACCAGTGCAGTCAAACCCATCGCCAGAGACCCCCAGAATGCAACTCTGGCTGCGCCTTTGAAGATTGATGCGCCACCCGCTCGAGCGGCAATTCCACCTAAGGCCGCAAGAAAAACCAAAGACAGTACCGCAACCGTGAGGATGAGTTGTTGGACAGCCGCCAGCCAGGCTGTGCATAACGGCAATGCCGCACCAATGGTAAAGGTGCCTGCCGAATATACCGCCGCTTGAACCGGTTGCGCCTTGGCGCTCACCGATATGCCTATCTCGTCTCGAGCATGCGCACCAAGCGCATCGTGGGCCATGAGCTGTGTTGCTACTTGTTCAGCCAGATCTGGCTCGAGCCCCCTTTCTTCATATATTTTTGCAAGCTCTTCCTTTTCAAATTCAAAGTCTTTGTCCAACGACTTTTTTTCAAGCGCCAAGTCTGCATTTTCGGTATCTGACTGCGAGCTGACGGAGACGTATTCACCAGCCGCCATGGACATCGCTCCCGCAACCAGCCCGGCAACTCCCGCAAGGAGAATATCCCCATGCGCAGTGCCAGCCGCGGCAACTCCGATAATGAGACTTGCGGTGGAGACTATGCCGTCATTTGCACCTAAAACTGCAGCACGCAGCCAGCCTACGCGATGTGATCTGTGTCGTTCAGCATGACTCATGGGGATACTCCCTAGGGATTCATCAAAAGGCCGTTAGACTGTAATTCATTGCCATGCTCACCGCCTTTATTTTATCCGCAATGTAATTGGAAATGTACCACGAATTATTGATTCTGGCTGACTGTTTTGCACGTCCCGCTGTCATCAGATTGCAGTATGAATACAAGCGCATTAGCCCTATCCCATCAATGCCAGCTTTCTCGGGTTAATGAGAGGCGTGAATTGTTTGAGGCCAATGACTGCTTTGTCGGTCCTGTTGCCCAATAACAATCATATGATACTAGAGTTCCTATAACTACTGGCTTGAAATGAGTGCTGTCGGCCACGAGCGGTCATTGGCCACACTGTAGGCAACCGGCTGCGTCATGCTGTAAGGAGTCATTCCGTTTATTGGTCGTTTAACCTATCTTCAGCCAGTAAGCAGACATTCAAAGTTTTCGTATACTGGAAAAACCAGGCGCAATAGCGGCTCACAATTCAGCTTCTAGGGTTATTCATGACGCAAGGCATCGATGGGATCGAGCTGCGCCGCTTTACGCGCAGGAAAGAAACCAAATAATATACCAACGGCAGCCGAGAACAGGAAGGCAACCACCACGATACTCGGATTGAAGACGAAAGGTACCTGTAGCAAATGTGAAAGCCCAACTGACCCGGCGATGGCGAGAATAATACCGATGATACCGCCGAGGGATGACAAGACCACCGCTTCGACCAGAAACTGCATCAGCACCTCCTTCTCGCGGGCGCCGATGGCCAGCCGGATGCCGATCTCGCGGGTCCGTTCGGTGACCGAGACCAACATGATATTCATGATGCCGATGCCGCCGACCAGCAGACTGACCGCGGCAACAGCACCCAGCAGTCCAGTAAGCACCTCGGTCGTTCCCGTCATCATGCTGACGAGTTCCTGCATATCATTGACATGGAAGTCGTCGTCTTCACCTGATGAAATGCGACGACGCTCGCGCATCAGCCTCTCGATATTCTGCTTGACCTTTTCAGTGGAAACACCGTCCTGAGCCGAGATGTATATGGAGCCGACGTCCGTATTCCCGGCGATGCGCCGTTGGATGGCACGCAGTGGCAGAAGCACAAAGTCGTCCTGATCCTGGCCGAAACTGGACTGACCCTTGGATTCGAGTTCTCCGATCACCTGGCAGGACAGTTTTTCCAGACGAATGGTGGTACCCAGAGCTTCCTGATCCCCGAAAAGTTCAGCACGCACGGTGGTCCCGAGGATGCAGACCGTCTTGCCGGCTTGCAGCTCACCAAGGGTAAATTGGCGTCCGCTCTTGAGCGACCAGTCCCGCACCTGCAGATAGTCATTGGTGCTGCCGGTAGCCGTGGTGGACCAGTTTTTGTTTCCGTATATGACTTGTGTTCCCTTGGATGCAACCGGAGCTACCGCGTCCAGCTCAGAGATTTCCCGGGCGATCGCTTTGGCATCGTCCACCTCAAACATGTCAGCGGTTGAGCGCGTCCCGCCTGGGCCGCGACCACGTTGACCTGGTCTGACATGCAGCAGATTGCTGCCCAGGCTTTCGATCTGATTGGTGACCTGCACTGTCGCGCCGCCGCCAATAGTCACCATGGTGATGACCGCGGCAACCCCGATAACGATGCCGAGAATCGTTAAAAAGGAACGCATGACATTGCGGCGAATCTCCTGCAGGGCCAATATAAATGCGTTCCACAACATCAGCTGGTCTCCCCGTTTTGAATATCTGTCTCGACCAGGCCATCCAGAAACCGGATCACGCGTCTGGCGTAGGACGCCATGTCCGGTTCGTGGGTTACCATGATGATGGTGATGCCCTGGTCCTGGTTGAACGACCGCAACAGCTCCATGATCTCCCGGCTGTGCGCGGAATCCAGGTTACCCGTGGGCTCGTCGGCGAGCAGCACGGCCGGCTCTGTAACGATGGCGCGGGCAATGGCTACCCGCTGTTGCTGCCCGCCCGACAGTTCTCCCGGGGTATGCTGCGCCCAGGCCTCGAGCCGTACGGCTTCCAGAGCACGCAAGGCCCTGCCGCGCCGTTCCGCCACTGGCAGGCCGCGATAGATCAGCGGCAGCTCCACATTTTCCAGCGCCGAGGTGCGGTTCAACAGATTGAAGCCCTGAAACACGAAACCCAGATAGTGACGGCGCAGCAGCGCGCGCTGATCCCGCGACAGGCTGCCCACATCGACGCCTGCAAAACGATAGGACCCGGCGGACGGCGTATCCAGACAGCCCAGGATATTCATGCAGGTGGACTTGCCCGATCCGCTGGGACCCATCACTGCGACGAAATCGCCTTTTTCGATTTGCAGATCGACACCGCGCAGTGCCTGCATCATCGCTGCCCCGCTGCCGTAGACTCTAGTAACACCCGATAATTCGACCAGCGTCTGAGTATTGGAATCGCCCGATGCCATACTCAACGTCCTGCTTTTGCGCTACCCACCAGCAAGGCAGTACCGGCCTGCAGCTCACCCTGGGTAATCTCGGTCCAGATGCCGTCCGTGGTGCCGGTGCTGACAGAAATGGCGGCGGCTTCACCATCACGTATGGTCCAGACCTGTTGCCGGCCTTTGTTGTTCTTGCTCTCTTTCCGGCTTTTCTCGGGAGCAGGCGGGCGGCGGGGCATGAGTTGACTGAGCAGGCTGCCTTTTTGGGATGAAGACTTGCCGGACTGTGCTGCCGGATTGAAGCGCAAGGCGGCATTGGGTACGAGCAATGCATCGTCAATTTGCTTCACCGTGATTTCGGCTGTCGCGGTCATGCCGGGGCGAAGTGACAAGTCAGAGTTGTCTACCTGCAGCACGGTCTCGTAGGTGATGACCCCGTCGACCTCCTGAGCACCGTATCGTACCTGTGTGATCTGTGCCTCGAAGATCTGATCGGGGAAGGCATCAACGGTGAAGCTCGCCTGCTGCCCCTCACGAACCTGTCCCACATCCGCCTCGTCCACATCGACGTGCAGTTCCATCTCCGCCAGATCTTCGGCCAGAGTAAACAGTACCGGCGCCTGGAGTGAGGCAGCAACAGTCTGCCCGGGCTCGACCGTCCTCACCAGGACTACGCCATCGATCGGCGAGTGGATCGCCGTCTTGGCCAGGTTGGTCCTGATCCGCATCCAGCTTGGCACGTGCCTCGGCGACTTGCGCCCTGGTGCTGCCCTCTTCCGCCTGCGCCCGCTTGTACGCCGCGCTATCCGTGTCGAGCTCTTCCTGGGCACACAGTTTCTTTTCCGCCAATCTTTGACAGCGCTGCAGCTTGAGCCTTGTCTCGAGCACCGTCGCCTGCGACACTTTAACCTTTGCCTCGGCCGCCGCCAGCGCCGCCTCGGACTGGAGAACCTCGGCACGCAGCTTGTCGGTATCCAACTCCGCCAGAATCTGGCCGGCCTCGACCCGGTCGTTATAGTCCACTAAAACGTTATCGATGATGCCGGACAGCTCACTGCCCACATCGACCTGGTTGGTGGGTTCCAGATTGCCGGTTGCCGAAACGGTGATGATCAGGCCACCCCGCCTTGCCTCCTGGGTCTTGTATTGTACGCCGTTAGTGCTGTCACTTGCCTGCCAAAGCAGAAACACACCCAGCACTGACAAAACAATGGTAAGGCCCAAGAGCCATTTCAACCAACGACCCCGGCTCACATTTGAGCCATCGATCCCCAACGTTGTGGTTATATCGTTTTCCAATCTGTGATCTGTCATTTTATTTATCACTCATACAGTCAATGATAGATTATCGAAAACGCTAATCCTCCAGCCAACGGATATCACTGGATACAGAATTTCGCTGCGGCTGATTGTCCATGTCTAGCGAATCCTTGGGTAGAAAGATCTGCTTTACTTGAATGGCCTTGCTATTTTCATCCCGATCCGGAAGCTCGGTCACCCGCTCGAGACGCAGTGGTTCATCCAGCAAGCGTAAACGCTGCACGATATGCTCGCCACCTGCCGAGGTGATTTCTATGACCAGCACATCACCCTCCCAGCCACCGGTGACAACCTGTTGATCCATGCCGCCCTGCGCCGATACCGACGCACCGCGAAAATCCGTGTAGAGCTTGCGCGTACCCTGCCGTTCCGTGGTCACCGTCAAAAAAGGATCTTGGTGAACAATTTCGAGTGTCTTGACCGACAGTTCGGCCATCACTCCTGAATCGGGTCGCCCGCCAGACCTGAAACGCCCCTCACCGGTTTTCCGATTGAATTCCCTGCCGCCCGCCGGTCTACCCATATCGCCAGGCCGCCGACCGAAACCACCGTCTCCACGGCCTCCGGTAGCAGGTCGTGCCCTATCGCTCCGGGCGGCTTTCAGTTTCGCTTCCGGGTCATCACTGGCCTCTTTGTCAAGCACCCATGTGCCAGTGAGATCCGGCATTGTAACCTTGGCTACCGGTTCGATGACCTCGGATTGCAGACCAAGGTCAAGGCCCGATTCATTGGCCATCTCCCGTGAAGGAGTGTAGGGATCTGCAAATGCCGACTGTAAAGACCCGCAGAGCAAAAGGTAGATAAACCACCGGTTCCATTGCACGGCACCTGAGTCGGGTTTATTGTTTGTCAACATTTACAGTCTCCGTAAAAAAAAGGCGGGCCAGGGAAGTATGACCCGCCAAGGGGAGGAAGTCAGTCAGCTTTGTCTTGGCAATCCGGCCTTGAACGCATCCTATCCAGTTCGGTCAATTGCTCGGGTGTCAGCAAGGCACGGATCTGTTGCCTCGTTTCAGCCCGTTTGAGTATCCGCTCAGTGACCGCAGCACCCTGTGCCTCCGCCAGTTGTTTTACCCGCTCGGCGTCATAGGGTTCCGCGGCCATGGCCTCGCGCAAGGCCTTGCGTGCTGTCCGTTTTGCGAGCATCCGGTCACGAACCCCCATGCGTTTCTCCTGCATGAGTGCGCTGAGCTGCTCCTGCTGCTCTTCACTCAAGTCGAGTTGCCAGACCGCCTGCATGGGGCCTCGGTGGCGTGGTTTGTCGAATTCGGGTTTGTGCATCATGTGACGCGGGTAATGACCCTGGTCGTACATGCCGAAATCCATCGGATGCGCGGCGAGATAGCTCGTGGAAATCAGAACACCTGCCAACACTGCACTAGAAATACCAATCAGTTTTACTCTCTTTTTCATCAGTTTTACCTCTACAGTTGAATACTATTGTCTTCAATCTTGCCTGGTTGCATCCTGGTATCGCTCAGGCGTTGTCGCGTCGCTTTCAGGGCATCCAGACTCTTCTGGGTCATCAAAATCTCATATTGGTTTTGTTCGGGATCGGTGCGCCACATGGCGATTGCCTGGTTTAATGTCGCTTCCGCTTTGGAAAACTCTTTGCGCGCACGGTAGAGTTCACCAAGATTGTGCAATACCCCCGCAATCGCCGAGTCCTGATTCGTCTCGGCAACCTTGAGAATATCCAGCGCTTGCTGCAACTGCTGTTCCGCAGGTTCCAAGTCACCCCTGCGGATCTTGACGGTGGCAAGCCTGAACAGGTTCACGGCAATATTGGGATGGTTCGGCTCGAGCATAACTTCACGCAACAACAGGGTTTTCTTGAACAAGGTCTCCGCATCCATATAGTGGTTTCCGCCCACATAGATCATTGCCAATTCATCCATCAATGCCACAAACTGTTCGTTGCTCTCTCCATGTTGTACTCGGTGCAGGCGTATGGCCTCAAGTTGATATTTTCTTGCCGCAGTAAAATTCTTGAGTTCATAGCCAAGCTGGGCGGCCGCATGGAGATAATCCGTATTTTCAGGTTGCAGCTGTATGGCCTCCAGGAACAGTGCACTGGCTTTGTCCCAGTCTTTTTTCGCCGCATATCTCAGGCCGAGTTCGTAGGCTGCCTGGGCAGCTTGCTGCTTGCCACTGTTGCGCTGTTGTTCGAGCAGGGCCGACGGAACCGCATCCTGATACTCGATAGGCCCGTCTGCCGATAGGGATGCCGTCTCCTTTACCGACTGCATCTCAACAGCAGCGTTATCATCCATTGCAAACGACACACTTGTGTGTGTTCCAATCAATAGAGCCGCTATCCAGCCCATCAACGCCTTGTGTTCTGTCATTGCATCACTTCCCAAGACCCATCCGACTGCAGGCAGGCGGTGCCGTAGGTTTGTTCCTTTTTTCCACCGATGGTCACCGTTTGTTGAAATTCGCGGCATTGACGGCCAGAGGTGCTGGTGCCGGTCTTGGTGGTTGTTACGGAACCGGTTGCACCCCCTTCGTTCCAGACAATGGTCTCGCCCACGTCCGCCTCGGTAGCCCGGACCTGCGCCGCTTCATGCAAACGCTGTTGCTCCTCGTTGAGGTTGTCCAGGACCTTCAAGGTGATGGCAGTGAAGGCTAGATATTTGAATGCATCATGATCGGTATAGAAGTGTCCATAACCATGAAACGGCCTGCCATGGGGACGGACGACCCTGACGCCGCGAAAATGCCGATTGCGTGGCGCCACCACAACCTTGCCTTTGTGTACTGGATCCACTCGATGATGCTTCTGTGGCTTGTCGATCACGATGACACGGCCGGCATAGCTGTTGGTGACGACCAGACTGCTCGAGACCGCGGTCATCAGACCGAGGATCACAACGGCAATACGTTTGGTTGATTTCTTCATGGTTCTCCCCTCGCTGTTCAGGCCGGGAGCAGGAATCCTGCTCTTTATCGGCCCGCTGTCTTGGCTCCGATGCCTATAGACTAAGAAGAAAACGAGGAGGAATTTTGCAGCAAAAGTGAAAAGAATAAGGAAGTGAATATCAAGGAGCCGTTCTGCTCGGCTCGTAACGGTAGCCGGCCCCATAGACCGAATGGATCAGCTCCTGCTCCGGCAGCAGTTCGAGCAGTTTTTTTCTCAGTTTCTTGATGTGACTGTCGACTGTGCGATCGGAAACGATGCGATGATCGTCATAGATGCGGTCGATCAGTTGGCTGCGGGAGAAGATCCGGCCCGGCTCGCGATACAACGCATCCAATAGTTGAAACTCCACCGTCGTCAACTGCACCTCCCGCTCCCCGGCCCTGACTCGGTAACCGGAGCGATCCAGGGTCAACAAACCCATGAGCATAGGTGCCTCTTGCGGCTGGGTCCGCCTCAACACGGTCTTGACCCTTGCAACCACCTCCCGGGGACTGAAGGGTTTGCAGATATAATCGTCCGCGCCCAGCTCTAGACCGAGCAGGCGGTCCACTTCCTCGACACGTGCGGTCACCATGATGATCGGCACCTGGCTGAAGCCGCGTACTTCACGACAGATATCGATGCCGTTCATGCCGGGCAGCATCAGGTCCAGGAGCATCAGATCCATACCATGCGCCTTCACCCAGTTGATGACCTCCGCTCCATTGTTCAGCCAGGTCGTACGGAAACCGGCATGCGCCAAATAATCTTCCAGCAGTCGCGCCAGCTTGGCTTCATCTTCGACGATCAGGATATGTTGACTGTTGACTCGCATGTTCATGGTGCAACCGGCAACTCCACTAGAATCCTAAGTCCCCCCAGTGGGGAGTGGTGCGCGCTGATTCGGCCTTCATGAGCCTCGACGATGTTGCGGCAGATCGCCAGACCGAGCCCCGCACCCCCGGTGGCGCGACTGCGGGAACGGTCCACTCGATAGAGACGCTCGAACAATTGCGGCAGGGCATCTTCCGGCACGCCAGGCTCCGTATCCTGAAAATCGAAAATCAGCATACCTTCATTCACATCGATACCCACCTCGACACGTCCACCCGGGTCGGTATAGTTGAGGCTGTTCATCAACAGGTTGCGAAAGAGCTGTGAGAGCCGCTCCGCATCCGCATGCACGAAGATAACCGCAGACAGTCGATTTTGCATTTCCAGGCTGATCTCTTTTCGTCTGAAATCGCTCTCCAATGAACCCATGTCTTCTTCGAGCAGGGTTGCCGCATCGATACTCTCCTTGTGGTAACTAAGGGCGCCCACGTCGGATAGAGAAAGCTGATAGAGTTCATCCACGAGACGGCCGAGTTGCATGATCTCCCCATGCAGCGAATCGAGCGCCTCTTTCGACAGCGGTCTCATGTCATCCTGCAAAGCTTCCACCTCACCCCGCAATACCGAGAGCGGGGTGCGCAATTCGTGGGAGATATCCGCCACCCACTGGCGTCGCGACTGCTCGGTCTTCTGCAATGCCTGAGCAAGGTCATTGATATCCTGGGCAAGCTGACCGATCTCGTCGCTCGAGGTCACCGGCAGCCTGGTCGCGTAAAAACCCAAGGCGAGCTGTTTGGAGGCATCGGCGATGCGGCGCAAAGGCCGCACCAGGGTGTAAGCCAGCGGAAGCCCCATCACCACGGACAGCAACAGCATGCCCAATGCAATGTAGACCAGAGATTGTGTATGCTGTTGTTCAAAACGGATCTCGGCAAGCTCCTTTGCCAGCGGACCGGGTGTCATCCCCAGATAACCAATGGTTTCATCATTCAGTATGATAGGGTGCAGTTCGAGCCCATTCGTATCACGCAGGCGGCCGACGATCACGGAGTGATCTGCATCGAGCAACGCCATGCGAGGCAATCTTGGTGGTCGGGGGGCATGCTGGCGAGTCTGCGGCGGTATTGCTTGCCGACCAACTGGCGGTGGATCATCCATTTCCTCGATATCGGTTGACGGGTTTGCGGGGTGCCTTAGCGGTCGTTCTCGCAGCAAGCGTATCCAGTGTCGTCTGTTGTCTCGAAAATGCTCCCAACCCTGAGCATCCTGATACTCCTCCGCGAGTCGCTGAGAGAGGGATTCAATATGCTGCTGCTTGCGGGCCTCCACGAAGTGGATGAATCCCTGCTGAAAAGACCACTGCATGAACAGATACATGCCCGCGACGACAATGGAACTCGCGATCAGCAGGGTGGCAAAGACCTTGAAGGTGATGGAGATGCGCATGATCTTATTATCCTCGAAAAATGCGCAAGAAATGTGCAAATTGCCTTTTGTATTTAGAAATGAGCAATACACTGATCATGAACTATGGCATGGAGCGCTTCTTTAGTGACATATAGATCAATAATTCTTTGATAAAAAAACAATAAGTAAAGCTAAAATTGGCGCAAAGTAACACGATAACTTGCCATCCCTCTTACAGGTCTATTTATATAGATTATGTGGGGAAATGTTGGACCGAAGGGCGGGTGGTAAATTAGCTTAAGACGCAGGATGTCTGTTGTGAATCAACACTTTCCAGATAACTGTTTGACGGCAAATTATGCTCAAGACCGTATTTGGGAAGAATTGACATAGCCGGCGGCTTGTTCGATGAGTTCAGGGCCGCTTCCCGGCTTGTGTGCCTCTTCGCTGATCAGACGCCGCCAGTTCCTTGCTCCGGGGCAGCCATGAAAGAGGCCCAGGATGTGACGGGTGATGTGATTGAGGGCGATACCCTTTTGTAGCTCCCTTTCGATGAATGGCAGGTACCCTTCGAGCACCTGATGTCGGGTGGGTATGGGATGTTGATCGTCGAAGATCAACTGGTCAGCCTCCGCCAATATCCAGGGATTGTTGTAGGCCTCACGCCCGATCATTACCCCATCCAATTGCTGCAAGTGTGACAGTGCCTCGGCAAGGCTCTTTACTCCTCCATTAAGTGTGAAGCCTTTCTCTGGATAATCTCGTTTTAGCTGCTCAACCAAATCGTAGCGCAGAGGTGGGACCTCCCGGTTCTGTTTCGGGCTGAGGCCACTCAGCCAGGCTTTGCGGGCATGGATGATGAAGTGATCGCAGCCTGTATCTATCTGCATTTCGATGAAACGGCAGAGTGCTGTATAGCTGTCATTGTCGTCGATACCGATACGGGTCTTCACTGTGACCGGGATGGCGACTGCCTCTTTCATTGCCCTGACACAATCCGCCACCAGTGCGGGCTCCGCCATCAGGCAGGCGCCGAAGCGGCCATTCTGCACCCGGTCTGAGGGGCAGCCCACATTCAGGTTTACCTCATCATAACCTGCCTGTTCTGCCAGCTGCGCGCATTCCGCAAGTTCCTTAGGTTCACTCCCGCCGAGCTGGATGGCAACCGGATGCTCACTCTGGTCATATCTCAAGAAGCGTTCATTATTCCCATGCAGCAGAGCGCCGGTGGTGATCATCTCGGTATAAAGCAGACTGTGTTTGCTGATCAGGCGGATAAAAAAACGAAAATGCCGGTCGGTCCAGTCCAACATGGGTGCAACGGAGAGTTTGCGGTCGAGCATGCAAGCGAGTTTGTCGTATTTTGGAGTCGTTAGTTTATCTAAACAATCAAGGGTACCCAAATCTTATATGACAATTTGATGAATCGCTTTGTCAGATCGGTTTACTCATGATTGAAGGGATAAACAACTGATTGCCGTCAGCCGCAGAGTTTCTATTGTCGTGTATTCTATGCTGCAGCTGAAATGACCTCAACTCAGAGTTGAAGCCTCTGCGGATTTTAGCATCTCAGATATTTCCTCTGGAGATATCGGTTTGCTGAAAAGGTAACCTTGAGAAAAGTCACAGCCCTGCGATGCAAGAAGCGCCTGTTGCTCTATTGTCTCTACACCCTCGGCGACTACTTTTAATCCCAGGCTGTGGGCCATGGCGATGGCCGCATTGACCAGTTTCTGGTCAGCCTTATTGACAGTGATGTTGTGCAAAAAGCTGCGGTCAATCTTCAGGGTATCGAATGGATAGTTACGCAGGTAGTTCAAGGACGAATAACCGGTGCCAAAATCATCCATGGCAATACCAACGTTCAGTTCACTCAGGGCGGTCAGGGCATCATCGATATAGGCATGACCGCTCATCAAGACTCCTTCGGTGATCTCCATCACCAACGACTCGCTGCTGATCCCGGCTTGTTTTATGGTTGTATCAATGAATGCCACCAGGTTGGGATCTCGGAATTGGCGTGGCGAGAGGTTGATGGCCATGGTGAACGGTTGCTTATGATTATGTTGCCAAGCCGCCAGCCTGTCGAGTGACTGGGTCAAAACATACTTGCCGATGGCTACGATATGTCCGGTTTGTTCGGCGATAGGAATAAACTCCATGGGCGACACATTACCCAAGGCCGGATTGTGCCATCGCAGCAGCGCTTCGAAGCCGACAGCTCGATTGTTGTCGTTGTTTACCTGGGGCTGGAAGCAGATCCGGAATTCGCCACGCTCCAGTGCACCATGCATCTGCTCTTCCAGGAGAAGACGCCGGGAGACCTCCTGATTCATTGCCTCGGTAAAGAAGGAATAGGTATTGCGACCCTGTTCCTTGGAGTGATACATGGCCGAGTCGGCATTACGCAGCAGCTCCGATGAACTGCGGCCATCATCCGGGTAAGCGGCAATGCCGATGCTGGTGGTGATCACCAACTCACGGCCATCGACATTGAATGTCTCCCTGAAGCGGCTGAGTAGGTTTTCCGCCACGGGCGAGGCATCGGCCGCATCAGTAAGCCCGCTGAGTATGACGATAAACTCATCCCCCCCAAGGCGTCCTATCGTATCGCCACCACGCACTCCACTGCGTAGTCGCATGGCTGCCTCGATCAGAAGTTTGTCGCCGGTCTCGTGACCCATTGTGTCGTTGATCTTTTTGAAGTCGTCCAGATCCAGGAACAGCACGGCAACTTGCTCTTTGCTTCGGGCCGCCTCGTTGATCAGTTGCGAGAGCCGGTCAAGCACCAGAAAGCGGTTGGATAATCCGGTCAGTGAATCGAAATTCGCCTGATGAAGAATTTGCTCCTCTTGCTGCTTGCGCAGCGTAATATCCTCATTGATGGCTACGAAGTGGCAAAGCTTTCCGGTTTGATTGAGCACTGGAGAAATATTGGCGTGCTCCCAGAACATTTCACCGTTCTTTTTTTGGTTCCGATACTCGCCTTGCCATGACATACCGCTGCTGATAGCTTGCCATATTGCCGAGTAAGGGTCATCGGGAGTATTTGTGGGTTTAACAAACACGGATTGCTGTCCCTTCACTTCTACCGAACTATATCCCGTGATCTCCTCGAAGGTACTGTTGACGTATTCAATGATACCGCTTGAATCGGTAATGATCACCGATACCGGGCACTGCTCCACGACCTGCGACAAGGTGCGTATCTGCTCATCCCTCTGCTTCTGTTCTGTGGTGTCGATCAAGACAGAACGAATGCGCAGGCAATCCTGGTCAGGGCTGTCCACGCAGACACCATCCAGCCTTACCCAGAATGAACCACCTGGTTGTTTGCGTACGCGAAGCTCACAACTTTGCCTATCCCATGCGTCATTGAGTTTTAAAAGATATTGATAGTAAGTGTCCTGATCTTCATCGAAAACATACGAGGACAGGCGCTGGTTGACCAGGAGTGATCGGGGGATTCCCAGCATTTCCGCAAATGTCAGATTGGACTGCGTGATGAATCCCTTCATGTCCATCGTGACATAGCCAACCGGTGCGAAGTCGTAGAGTTCGGTATATTGGTCACGCGCCTCGAGCAGTGCATGTCTGAGCCCTTAACAGCTCGTCGTTCTGCATCTCTAATTCAATCTGATGGGTTTCCAGCTCATGGATCAGGACTGCGATGTCATCCGCAGACATGCCAGCGATGTCCTGTTTGTTTACTGGAGTCACCTGCTGCTCGGCACGGTGTCGCAATTGCTGCAGTTTAGTCGCCATTTGTTCGTCCTTGTCCATGGGATTGCTCTCCTGCAATCTTGCTTGTTTCAATGCGTCGTTCCGCACCTTACCCAGGTGGAAATTGCTCACTAACTTTCAGAGTAGAGACATAAGCATAGGTCAGGGAAATATGCAAATGGATGTAACGATAATGTGAAATTGGCAAGTCAGGTGTTGGGTAAAAGCTGCAGCTATTATACCCTCAATCTCAATTGGTTAAATTCTAGAATCTTCCGAAGATGACAGTATCCAACTGGATCAGGCGTTGACTGGACTTGTCAGGTCAGGGTGAGGTAGGCAACGCCGCCATTCAGTGTCAAAGAGGCGGGTCAGGGGCCTGGCCTTGAAACCATTCTGATCTGCGATTGAAGGACTGGTTTTGACGATTCCAAGATGTGCGTATATGGATTAGGTGAAATCAAGGATTTCTTGGCCCGAACGCTAATGTTCGTATGATCGATAGTCAGGCGAGAGAAAGCAGAAACCTCCAACAGACCATGCCAGAGCTGGACATCCCCGGACTGAAAATACTCAAGGAGATAGGCCGGGGAGGCATGGCCAGGGTCTATCTGGCCATGCAGGAATCGCTGCAACGGCCCGTCGCGGTCAAACTGCTGCAGAATCCCGATACCCCAGGATTTCATGAGCGTTTCTTGAATGAGGGACGCTATCTGGCGGCCCTCAGTCACTCCAATACCGTCGAGGTCTATGATGTCGGCGAGTGCAATGGAAACTACTTCATTGTCATGGAGTATCTGCCGGGAGGCGATCTCAGGCACAGAATTCAAAAGGGTATGAAACCGCTGCTGGCATTGAAAGTTGCCGTACGCATCGCCAATTGTCTCGATTATCTGCATGAACAGGGCATAGTCCACCGTGACCTGAAACCGTCGAATATCCTGTTCCGGGGGGACAATAATCCAATCATCACCGATTTCGGGATCGCCAAACTACTTCAGGACAAGGCGGATCTGACCCAGGGAGGAGGTATTCTGGGTAGTCCATCCTATCTGAGTCCGGAGCAGGCAGGTTTCGCGGGAGAAGTCGATGGACGGAGCGATCTGTACAGCCTGGGTATCATTCTGTTCGAGATGCTGACCGGTGAGCGGCCCTTCCAGGGTGAGAATTTTGCCGCCATCATCATGGCGCACCACAAGGAGCCGATTCCGCAGCTCCCGGAAACCCTGTCTCAGTATCAACCCATCATCGACCGGCTTTTGGCTAAACATGCAGAGGGTCGTTATCAGAATGGCGTCCAGTTGTCTAAGGCGATTCGGGATCTCAACAGCACAGACGTTCACCAGCTGCCGAAGAGTGAACAGCATGAACCACCCCCTGCAGTGGATGGGATGATAAGTCCTGATGAGCAAATCTCGCGGAAGACCCCAAGATTGTGGTTCAGAGTTCTTCACTTGAGCCTGTTGCTGTTCTCCGCCATTGGTTTATCACTGTTTACTGATATCCAAACAGACAAGCCTGTTTGGCAGCGCACTGGAATGGTGCAACAGTCCACTCATGCGA
This sequence comes from uncultured Gammaproteobacteria bacterium, assembly GCA_963797085.1. Lineage (GTDB taxonomy): Bacteria > Pseudomonadota > Gammaproteobacteria > Chromatiales > Chromatiaceae > JASJBU01. Next base: position 433,457 of record CAWCOA010000011.1, on the reverse strand, counting down.
TAACCGCAACGGGACCCAACAGACCGCAGGTACTGAAGCCAGAGCCTGCCATGAAAAAAGTCCAATCAAAGTCCATGGTTCACATTGCCAAGAAGCAGCCAACCACTCAGCCGACTATCAATCGCAAGTTGAGCAAGACCGATCAATTACTCAGCCTGGCATATAAAAGGATGGATTCCTTGCGCCTGAGCTTTCCAAGAGGGGACAGCGCATATGACTATTTCAGGCAGATCCAGCAGCTCGATCCGGACAATAAGGCCGCCAAAGCAGGTATTCGGCAGATAGTCCGCTGGTATATTGATAAGGCGGAACAGGCCCTGATAGAGAATAAAATCAAGCAGGCTAAACGTTATGTCAAGCGTGGACTGACTATCAATGGAAACCACCCCCGCTTCAAAGCGCTGCGTAACAGAATTCGTAATCCAGTGCCTGTGGAGAAGAAGGTTTTCGATCCCTTTGAGATATTGGACTACTGAAGCTGCAGAATCTTAAGCTGGCAAGATGAATTGCAGCCAAGCTAGCTGATGGTCACTGAAATTGCACTGCAATGACCTGCCTCACTGATAAAAACAGTGAGGCAGGTAGAGCAGGGAAGTAAAATCCGTTTGCCTCATCAACCCTTGTTCCAGGGTCCGATATCACTCTGTTGCGTTGCCTGAAACCTCAGTCGTTGTAGCCATATTTTTCCGCCACATAGTCGATATCCTTATCTCCACGGCCAGATAGATTTACCAGGATGCTCTCACCCGGGTGTTCCGGGGCCATGCGCATGGCGTGGGCCACCGCATGTGCGCTCTCCAAGGCCGGAATGATGCCCTCCATTCGGGAGAGTTTGTAGAAGGCATCCAGGGTCTGTTCATCGGTGACCGCTGAATAGTGTACCCGGCCTATCTTGTGCAGGTAGGCATGCTCAGGGCCCACACCGGGGTAGTCCAGGCCTGAAGCGATGGAATGCACCGGAGCAGGCTGACCCTCGTCATCGGTCAGCAGCAGGCTGCGAAAGCCATGGATCTCCCCATCTGCGCCATAGGTGATAGTGGCGGAGTGCTCACCCAGTCGGGTGCCTCGGCCAAGAGGTTCCACACCATGCAGGCTGACCTCCTCCTCATCGATGAAACCCTGGAAGATACCCATGGCGTTGGAGCCACCGCCCACGCAGGCGACGACATGATCCGGCAGTTCGCTGCTGGTCATCTCGGCAAACTGGACACGGGCCTCCTGGCCCACGATACGCTGAAAATCTCTCACCATCTTTGGGAAAGGGTGGGGTCCAACCACTGAACCAATGGCATAGATGCTCGTTACCGGGTCTTTCAGATAGGACATAAAGGCCGAGTCAACCGCCTCTTTGAGGGTGCGGCCGCCAAAGCTCACCGGCACCACTGTCGCTCCCAGCAGTTTCATGCGCACCACGTTGGGGTGCTCTTTCTCGATGTCCACTTCACCCATGTGGATTTCGCACTCCATACCGAAATAGGCGGCTGCGGTGGCCAGTGCGACACCATGCTGACCTGCGCCGGTCTCGGCAATCAGGCGTTTCTTTCCCATGTGCTTGGCAAGCAGCGCCTCGGCCATGCAGTGGTTGAGCTTATGTGCGCCGGTGTGGTTCAGGTCTTCACGTTTCAGATAGATGCTGGCGCCACCCAGGGAGTCTGAAAGGTTGCGCAGATAATGAACCGGTGTCGGGCGCCCCTGAAAATGTTTGCGGATGTATTTCAGTTCATTCTGAAAATCGGCGGAGAGGGAGATCCGGTCATAGGCCGCTGAGATTTCCGCGAATGGCTGTTCCAGTTCAGGGGGTAGAAAGGCCCCGCCGTATTCACCGAACCAGCCGTTTTTGTCCGGATGTGTTTTTAGATAATGATCGCTCATGATGCTCCCCCTATTATGATTCTTGGAAGCTGTGCATTCTAAAGCAGTCGGGCCTGTGTGGCATCTGTGGATGAAGTACAGCAAGAAAAAGGCGAAAAAGCTTCGTTTGTTTCAGGTCCAGGGAATCCTGACAAACATGGAAAGTTATCAGTTAACCACACGCCTGCAATACCAAGGTTCTCCAATCCAGATGGAAATCCATGGACAGGTATCAGCTCATTTCTGCGCAGATTTCGTTATATGATTATTTTTGTATTATATATCATATAGTTATATAACTGACTTCGAAGAGGGTTATGGGCGATTGAGCAGGGCTATCGGGAACTGGCCAGTGTTACTGAGATAAATAATCAAAAAAGTATTGCAATCCACAAAATCCTTGGGTTTGAAGAGACGGAACGGATTGTATGTTTTCTCAAAAAGCTGATCTAGCGAATAAGGGTGCAACACCGCTAGTCTTCCGCTGCCAGCTAAAAAAACACATTTAAAATCGTGAAATAACCGCAATATTGTCAATGGGAGTTATCAATGATCAGGCACCATTAATCGAATAATCGCGATTGATTGGGGGGCTTTTATTCGCCTGACTCGATGTTGAGAAAACGTTATCCAAAAGACCCGAGCCTGACCTTTGGGCCTATTTAGCCGGGACCCTAGCCATAGCGGCCCTCAATATAGTCCGCCGTCTCTTCCTTCTCGGGTGTGATGAACAGCTGCGTGGTTTCCTGGTGCTCGATCACCTTGCCCAACAGCATGAAGATGCACTCTTCACTGGCCCGCTTGGCCTGGGACATGTTGTGGGTGACGATAAGGATGGTGTACTCACCGCGCAGTTTCCAGATCAGCTCTTCCACCGCCTCGGTGCCCCTCGGGTCCAAGGCAGAGCAGGGTTCATCCATCAGCAGCACTTCTGGCTTCACCGGCAGCAGACGGGCGATACAAAGCTTCTGTTGCTCCTCGAGAGAAAGCTCCGTCGCCTTTCGGTCCAGGTGGTCTTTGACTGAGTCCCAGAGCAGCACCTGCTGCAGTGAATTTTCCACGATCTCGTCTTCCGCTGCACGCCGGTGCTGTTTGTTGCCATGCACATGGAGCTTGTATCCATAGAGAATATTGTCTCGAATCGATACCGGCAGGGGGTTGGGCCGCTGAAACACCATGCCGATCTTTTTTCGCAGCTGTACGATGTTGACGTCCGAGCCATAGATATTGTTGCCTATGACATCGATGCGACCCTTGGTGCGTACGTAACCGAGGCGTTCGTTTATGCGGTTGACACTGCGTAGAAAGGTGGTCTTGCCACAGCCGGATGGCCCGATAAGGCTGGTGATGATGCCGGCCTTTATCTTCAGGTTGATATCAAAGAGGGCCTGGAAGGTGCCGTACCAGAGGTTCAAATCGGTGGTTTTGATGGCGTATCGGGCCGCTGGCGCGGTGACAGGAATATCCCGAATCGGATCAGTCGCCAGGACGGCATGGGTACTCTCAGTGGGATTGGCAACTTCGCTTGTCATGGTTTTTGTCCTTTGAGTGAATTACCGAGTGATCAGCCGAAGCGTCCCTCAACATATTCCCGGGTGACTGCATGCTGGACCGTGCCGGTAAACATTTCCTCGGTGTCGTTTACTTCTACACAGGAACCGTCGTGAAAGAAGGCCGTGCGGGTTGCCAGACGGCGCGCCTGCTGCACCAGATTGGTCACCAGGACGATGGTGGTCTCTTGCTTGATTTCTTTCAGCACGCCTTCGATGCGCATGGTGGTGACCGGATCCACGGCGATGGAGAACTCGTCAAGGCACAGCAAGTCTGGCTCTTGCGATAAGGCCCGGGCAATGGTCAGGCGTTGCTGTTGTCCGCCGGAAAGCAGACTGCCCAGGGAATTGAGCCGGGTCTTCACCTCATCCCACAAGGCCGCTCGTTGCAGGCACTGCTCGACGATCTCGTCCAGCTGCGCCTTCTTTTTGATACCGGCCAGGCGCGGTGCCAGTGCAACGTTGTCGTAAATCGACAAGGGTAAACCCACGGGCAGCGGGAAGACGACCCCAATGCGGCGGCGCAGCTCATAGACGTTGCGCATTTTGAGGATATCGACGTCGTCCATGATGATTTCGCCGGTTACGCTCATCTCCGGCGAGAAGATGTCCATGCGGTTCAGGCACTTCAGGAAGGATGTCTTGCCGGCTCCGGCGGGACCGATAATGCCGAAGATCTCGTTCTGCGCGATCTCCAGGTTCACGTTGCTGAGGATCGGCTTCTCTTTGTAGCAGATGGTCAGATCCCGAACCGACAGTTTGATCGGTGCAGATACGTGCTGCAGCACTTTCGCTTACCATTTCTTCTTTCCGCGCAGATACATCCGGAATGCGATGGAGAGACTGTTCATGATCAGCACCAGGCCAATCAAGACCAAGGCCACGCCATAGGGTGTCTGTTCAGGCATGCCGGGAACCTGGGTAGAGACCACGAACAGGTGCAGGGAAAGGGCCATGGTCTGATCGAACAGGTCTTGAGGCAGATAGGGTAGGAAAAACACCGCCCCGGTGAACATGATCGGCGCGGTCTCTCCGGCGGAGCGGGACACCTCCAGGATGACCCCGGTCAGGATGCCGCTGATCGCGTTCGGCAGGACGACTTTGACGATGGTTTGCCAGCGGGTAGCCCCCAGGTTCCAGGTGGCCTCTCTGAATGATTGGGGTACCGCCTGCAGCGATTCCTTGGTGGCGACGATAACCACTGGCATGGTCATGATGGCCAGGGTCAGGCTGGCCGCCAGGATGCTCGTCCCCATGCCGGCAAAGAGTACGAAGGCGCCGAAGCCGTGCAGGGCGTGAACGATGGATGGAACCCCGGCAAGGTTGATGATGCAGAGGTTGATCAGCCGGGTCAGCCAATTGTTGGGGGCGTACTCGCTCAGGTAGATGGCGGCCGCTATGCCCAGGGGAACGGAGAAGAGCAAGGAAACGGCGACCAGCCAGATGGTGCCAAACAGGGCGGGAAAGATACCGCCGGCAGTCATGCCCTGGGTCGGATCGGTAAACAGGAAGTCTACGCTGATGGCCGGTCCACCCTTGTAAACCAGCATTCCCAGGATCAGCGCCACCGGCAGGATCAACAGACCGGTCATCAACATGAACAGCAGGCGGAACAGGTATTGAACCTTCTCTTTACGAAGGTTCAGACCCGTCGAGGCAAAGGCGCCTTGTGAAAACGAAAAGCTGTCAGCGGTTACGGACATGTTGTTTATCCTTTACGCACGTCGCGGACCACCAGGTCGGCGATCAGATTGATGAGGAAGGTGATGATGAAGAGGAAAATGCCGATGGCGAACAGGGCTTGAAAATGCTCCGACCCCGAGGCAGTCTCCCCGAGTTCTGCGGCAATGGTTGCGGTCAAGGCGCGCACCGAATCGAACACGCTGGTCGGCAGGTTGATGGCGTGACCGGTGGCCATCAACACGGCCATGGTTTCCCCAAAACCCCGTCCAACTCCCAGCAGTACCGCCCCTAACAGCCCGTTTCTGGCCGCCGGCAACACGGTTTTATAGATCAGTTCCCAGCGAGTCGCCCCCAGGGATTCGGCAGCTTCCCGGTAACGGTCGGGAACGGCAGTCAAGGCGTCCTCTGCGATGGAGGTCATGATCGGTGCCGCCATCAAGCCGAGGATGATGCCCGCATTGAGCACGTTCAGGCCGACCGGCACATCGAAGGTCTCGATGATGAATGAGTTCATGATGGAAAGACCGATAAAGCCCCAGACTACTGAGGGGATCGCTGCCAGCAATTCCACCAGAATCTTGAGAATTTCCCGCGTCTTGCCACTGGCGAACTCGGCAATGAAGATCGCTGTACCCAACGAGAAGGGGATAGCGACCAGCATCGCAAGTCCGGTCACGCTGGCGGTCCCCACGATCAGAGCGAGGATTCCGTAAACGGGTTCATCATCGTCTGTGGGTTCCCAGTACGGAGAGGTGAGAAACTCGACGAGATCCACTTCAAACAGTAGGAACTCCAATCCCTGCTCGAATACGAAGACGATGATGCTGAGGATAAAGATGATCGCTGAAATGCCGCAGATAAACAGCAGGATCTGGGCCGCCTTGTCGATGAGCAGGCTGGTGGTCAGGCGATCGACCGATTTGAGGGGGCGGTGTCTTGTGGATGCGCTATGGGTCATATCAGGGTGCCTCCTCACCACGCAACGCCTCCATCAGTTGATGGATGTTCTGCAGCATCTGCCGGTATATCTGTTCCCAGTCTTTTCCATCATCCGGGTCTTCGGGGAGTGGGGCAGGAAACTCCCATTGCAGATCGATGGTATGAAAGGGCACGTTGCCGATGTAACTGGCAACCGGGTCGCCTAAACTGACGATAACGTGAAAATCTTCGAGCTCTTTTGGGGACAGGTCCAGGGGTCTGTGGGCGCACGTCGGTGAAGTCATAGCCGTGCCGGTCCATGAAATCCACCATGCCAGTGTGTAGCGTTTCCGCCGGATGACGTCCTCTGCTGGTATAGATGCCACTGCCGGGAAACGCCTTACGGGCGATGGCTTCGGCCATCTGGCTGAGCGAATCGTTACGCTCGTCCATAAACAGGATGTTGTAGATCTTGAAGGGCTTCGCTTCGCCGGTAACCAGAAACACGGCTTCTTCGCGATTGATATATCCATCATTCAAGATGGTCTCGTTGGAGAGCTGCCGATTCCCCGTGAGCAATGCATGAACTGAGTCCTTGACCGCTTCCTGGACTCGGTCGCCCATATCTTTGACTGCGCTACGCATGGCAGCCAGGTCGTTTTCCAATCGCTCTTCGTAGTATTTCATTGCCTAGTATTTTTTTGAGAAGACCGGCATCCAGCCGGAGAATAGTGTGCGGTCTCAGGCATGCTATCTCCTGGAAGAACCGGCAGTGGCCGCAACTATGGACGCTGTGTGAATGTGATTGGAATCTCACATTGCATATCTCCTTTGCGATGCAGCTTTGAAGATAAAAACCACCAGTGAATTTATTGGTAAATTCATTTTATTGGCGTATAAGACTACTACTAATTTATTTCATTTTAATGAAGCTTAAATGACATATTTGTATCGGACAGAGTCTCGTGGTGAAGCAAAAAATATCGCAGTGGCACCCTGGGTCACAAGGCTTGCATAGATTGCAATTATCCTCGCTATTACCATCCTTGAGAGTTGTTGCTGGCGCTGATCTCAGGCTGAGGGCGCTGTGATTCGGGAAGGAAATTTGCTGGTGGTATTAGAGGTCGCGGGAAGTCGCGCAACAATGGCAATACTGGGAGCAAAGCTGTAGATCAGGCCGAATGGCTGATCAGGCTATCACGACTGAGGCATTATCCGAGTACTCGCCATCCCCTTGAGCAGCGGATTGCTCACATCAGCGCCGTGCTGAAATAGCGCTCGGCCCGGTCCGGCAGTACTGTGGCGATGTTGCCTTGCATCTTCTCGGCGATCTTCCTGGCAGCGTAGACATTGGCTCCGGAGGAGATGCCCACCAGCAAGCCGTATTTGCGGCCCAGCTCGCGGGTGGTCTCGATGGCTTGCTCATCGGTGATCTCGACCACATCATCCACCATGGAGACATCCAGGATCTCGGGAATGAAACCGTCGCCGATGCCTTGGATCTGGTGCAGCCCGGGCTCGTGTCCCAGCAGCGCCGAGACATTCTTCGGTTCCACCGCCACGATACGTACATCCGGCTTGTGCTCCTTCAGATAACGTCCCACGCCCTGCAGGGTACCGCCGCTGCCGACACCGGCGACGAAGCAATCGATGTCGCCGCTGGTCTGGCGCCACAGCTCGTGGGCCGTCTCCTCGTAGTGAACACGCGGGTTGTCAAAATTCTCGAACTGCTGGGGCACGAACACCCGCGGGTCTTCAGCCTGCATCTGCCGGACCCGTTTAACCGCGCCGTCAATGCTCTCCTCGGCCGGGGTGAGCACCAGCTCGGCGCCCAGGGTGCGGATCAGCATCTTGCGTTCCTCGCTCATGTTCTCCGGCATGAAGATGCGCACCCGGTAGCCCTTCAGGCCGCCGACCAGGGCCAAGCCGATCCCGGTATTGCCCGAGGTGGGCTCGACGATGATGGAGTCCGGTTTCAGGAGACCGTCCCGCTCCGCTCCTTCCAGCATCGCCAAGGCGATGCGGTCCTTGATGCTGCCGCCTGGGTTGAGGAATTCCGCCTTGGCGAAGATGTTCTCGCCCTTGAGTCGAATCAGAGGCGTATTTCCGATGAGGTCGAGAATGTTGTCGGTGAGCATGTGGGGGTTCCCGGTGATCCTGCAATGGAGAGTGAATGAAACCCGCCATTATAATCCGATTGGCAGGTGGGAGCTAAGGCGGTGATCTAGAAATATAGGCGGGCGCGATCGCTCAACAGAAGCGGTGAAAGATGCTTATGCGGTTTTAAGGTCTTTCAGAAAGACTTTGGAATTGCGCCGATAATTGTAAAGCTGCAGCCGTTGCATGGGCAGCGCCTTGAGGTTGGAGGAGATAAAGCCCCGTTCCCTGAACCAATGGGCGGTGTGGGTGGTCAGCAGGAAGAGCTGTTCGATACCTTGTTCCAGGGCCTGGTTTTCCATCTGCGCCAGCAGCCGGTCACCCCTGCCTCCGTCCCGGTAGTCGGGATGCACGGCAACACAGGCCAGCTCAGCCATCGATTCATCGGGATAAGGGTAGAGCGCAGCACAGGCGATAACCATGCCATCCCGCTCCATCAACGTGAAATGCTCGATCTCTGTCTCCAGCCGCTCCCGGGAGCGCCGCACCAGTATACCCTCGGACTCCAGAGGCTCGAGCAGTTCCAGGAGACCGCGTACATCATCGATGCTTGCAGTGCGGGTTTTCTCGTAAGGCTCGGCGGTGATCAGTGAGCCCACACCGTCCCGGGTGAACAGCTCTTTCAGGAGTGCGCCATCCAGCTGACGGTTCAGCAGGTGGATGCGCTTTACCCCGCTGCGGCAGGCGCTGACGGCAGCCTGCAGGTGCTGGGTAAGGTCCTCAGGCAGCTGTTTTCGCCGCTCGAGGATCGTTTCCACCTCGCGGGGATTGGCATTGGTTATCAGCCGCTTGCGGGAATCGGTGAGCCCCTTGCCTTCCACCAGACTGATCAACTTATCGGCCCCCAGGCTGATCGCCACGGAAGCGGCTACATCGGCAGCACTGAGATTGAATACCTCACCGGTGGGCGAATAACCGAGAGGAGGGATGATGGCGATGGCGCCGCTGTCGAGTCGCTGTTTGATGCCTTGCGCATCGATACGGCGCACCACGCCGGTGTGGCCATAATCCACGCCACCACGAACGCCGATGGGTTGAGCGGTGACGTAGTTACCCGAGGCTGCACGGATGCGCGCGCCAGCCATTGGCGAATTGGCCAGGCCCATGGAGAGCAGCGCCTCGATCTCCACCCGCACAGCGCCGGCAGCCTCTTTAACGCAAGTGAGCGCGGCATCGTCGGTGACTCGCAGGCCATTGATGTACTGCATCTCAACGTTTCTGGCCTGGAGGCGCTCCTCGATCTGCGGCCGGGCGCCATGCACCAGCACCAGGCGGATACCCAGACCATGCAATAAGGCAAGATCATGGATCAGGTTGGCAAAGCCTTCATCGGCCACCGCTTCACCGCCAATACAGATGACGAAGATCCGTCCCCGGTGGGCATGGATATAGGGTGATGAGCCGCGAAACCAGTCAATGAAGGGGTCGGCTTGTTGTTCTTTCCTTTTTGACATCGCTATGCCGCTGAATCCAGACAGAATTTTCTTACCAGTGACTGTATCAGCTTAATCGCAGGCTGAATATGTTCAAGGGGCAGATATTCGTCGGGCTGATGGGCCTGGTCGATAGAACCGGGGCCGCAGATCACTGTCTGCATGCCAAGGCTGTTCATGTAGGGTCCTTCAGTGCCGAAGGCCACCGCCCCTGCCGGGTGTCCGGTAAGCCTTTCCAGGGTCTGCACGATGGGGGCATTCGCATCTGTCTCCATGGCCGGTATGCCCTCGAAGACTGGGCTGAATTCCCATTCCAGGTCGGTTGTTGCCAGGAGTCTGTCGAGTCGGTCACCGAATTCATGCCGCAGTTCGTCAAGCTGCATGCCGGGCAGGGGCCGCAGGTCGAACTGCAGTTCACATTCTCCGCAGATACGATTGGGGTTGTCGCCGCCATGCACATGGCCCAGGTTGAGGGTAGGCACCTCGACCTCAAATACCGGATTTCGATAACGCTGCTGCAGCTCATCACGCCAGCGCAGCACTTCGCCGATAACCTGATGCATGCCTTCCAGGGCGTTCACGCCCAGATCTGGATTACTGGAGTGGCCGGACTTGCCAATCAGTCGGACCGATTCCATGGAGATACCCTTGTGCATGCGGATGGGTCTCAGTTCGGTCGGTTCGCCAATCAGGACATGCCGACCCAAATTTCTATGCAGTTCAGTCAGGGCTTTCGCGCCACACATGCTGCTCTCTTCGTCAGCTGTGGCGATTATCACCAGTGGTTGTTGCAACCGATCGAGGGGCAACTCACGTATTGCCTCGAGCACCACGGCGAAGAAACCTTTCATATCCGCCGTGCCCATCCCATAGAGGCGGTTGTTCCGTTCGCTGATGCGTAGTGGGTCACTGCTCCAGCGCGCCTCATCGAACGGTACGGTATCGGTGTGCCCGGAGAGCACCAACCCCTCCGACCCAGTGCCGGCGCTGGCAATCAGATTGTATTTACCCGGATGTTCGGGGATAGGCAGAACTTCGGTTTTGAAACCCAGGCTGCTCAGCCAGCCGTCGAGCAGTTCGATAACCTGTCGGTTGCCCATGTCCCAGGACGGATTGACACTGCTGACCGAAGGCGTGGCGATCAATTTACGGGTCATTTCCAAGAATGCTGGAGTTGTCATAGGCTCAATAAAATCTGCAAATGGGTGTGACGGCCAATCGATACGCACGAGTTGCCTGGTCAATCGGTTAGAACGAGAAGGGGAGGGAGATTGAGCTGCTATCGATGCTTACCGGATGACTTATGAATAACACTTATTGCGCCATGTCTCCCCAGGCCTGTTTCTAGATTTTGATTGTAGAACAGTTCCTTGGCAAACGGACAGGAAATCTGCACCGGGCAATTGATGAGCTGCGATGACAACCAGAATTGGTTTGATGGGTGATGTACACGCCGTGGCTGCTCCGGTTAAGCAAGCCTTGGACATCTTCCGCGCCGAAGGGGTGGAAGAGATCTGGTGTACCGGAGATGTCGCCGGATATGGGGATCAACTGGAGGAGGTCATTGCTCTGTTGCAGGTGGGGAACTGCCAGGTGATTCTGGGAAATCACGATCTCTGGTATCTCCAACAACCGGTGTCAGAACAAACCAGCGCGTGTGTGGAATACCTGGCGGGTCTGTCCCGGTCGTATCAATCGGTCATCGAGGGCAAGAGCCTTTACATGGTGCATGCCAGTCCTCCGCTGTCACTGGCAGGCGGGATCAGGTTGCTGGATGAAGATGGGCGGATCCTGCCGGAGCTAAAAGCGCGCTGGTCTGAACGCTTGGCAGGGTTCAGTTCCGGAAGTCTTGATCGTAGGTCATACCCATCAGGTATTTGATCAGCAACTGGGCAGTACCCTGGTGATCAACCCTGGCAGCACCTTGTTCAATCATGCCTGTGCCATCCTCTGTCTACCGGAACTGCAAGTCGAGTGGTATGGGCTGTCAGGTAAGCGGCCGGTCAAGGCCTGGCGCTGGGGCCAAAAAGATCCGCTTTGGCCCCCATATGGTATGATCTCATTCAGGCCCTTATACAAAACGGATCATTTGTTATGGCCAAGACGCTTCGTGAATGGTTGGAAACTGATGTGGCCGAGGTGCGCAAGAGACCGATGCGTTGGCTGTCGGAGGAGTTTTTCTTCCGGGATCCCAGCCGTTCGATCTATTCCGATGCCGGCTATTTCTTTGCGCCAGCGGACGGCATCATTCTCTATGTGAAACGGGTCTGTCCCGATCAGCCGATAGTGGATATCAAGGGTCGGCCCTATTCCCTATGTGCTGGTATGCGCGATGAGTCGTTTGACAAGGAGAGCCTGGTCATCGGTATCTTCATGACCTTCTATGATGTACACATCAACCGCATTCCCTACGCCGGACGTCTCTCCTACAAAGAACTCGATCCTATCGATACCTACAACTATCCGATGATCGATGTCGAGCGGGATCTGCTCGATGAGATCACACCCTACACCAGACAAGCCCGGTACCTTTTCAACAATCAACGTGTACTCAACCGCATCTTCAGCCTCGACCTGAGGCAGCAGTACTATGTATTACAGGTGGCGGACTATGACGTGGATTCGATTACCCCGTTCCGCCTCAAGCAGAATCAACCCTTTACCCAGAACCAGCGTTTCTCACAGATCCGCTACGGTTCCCAGGTGGATCTGATAATTCCGCTGTCCGATGCCTTCGAGTATCAACCCTTACTGCAACAAGGGATGCATGTTGAAGCCGGCGTAGATCCACTGGTGCGTATCCTGCCGCATAGCCATTCACAAGCTGATAGGGAGAGAGCAGCATGACCTGTACCAAGATACGTTCCATGGCTTCAAAGGGTGAGCCTCAGGAGTTTGATCACCTGAACCCGACGGCGCTGGGCAAGCCGGCGTATCTGATGAATGTGCCTTTCTCATTGTCGGCGGAGGTGCCCAACAACATCTGGATGTCTGAAATGAAAGATGAGGCGCGCCAAATCGATATCAACAAGGCGATCAATCAGTTTCTGCAGCTCTATCACTTCATGGCTGCGGATGCCCTGGTCTACCTGCTGCCCACGCCAAGGGTCGAGGGTCTGCAGGATCTGGTCTACAGTGCCAATATGGGGGTGGTGCTGGAGCATCTAGCGGACAAAAATACCGTGGTGCTGTCGAATTTCAGTACCGAAGTGCGCCGGCCGGAAACCGAGGTGGGTCGACAGTTCTTTGCGGCCATGGGCTACCATGTATTGACCCCACCCTGGTTTTTCGAGGGCGATGCGGAACTCAAACACCTGCATGACAATATCTATGTGGGCGGCTATGGTATCCGCTCCGACAAGCGCGCCTATGAGTGGATGAGCGAACAGTTGCAGATGGAGATCATCCTGCTGCAGGAAACCGAGCCCTACCTCTATCACCTCGACTGCACCGTCTTTCCACTGACTCACGAGGACACACTGGTCTGCACCGAAATGTACAGCCCTGAAGAGCTGAAGCAGCTCGAGGTGGTCACCAATATCGTCGATGTCACGGTGGATGACTGTTTTTCCGGAATCTGCAACTCGGTGAGACTGGGCAACAGCCTGCTGAATGCATCCAATATCCATGAGATGAAGACCACTGACGAATACTATGCAGAGGAAAAGCACAAGAATCGTACTCTGGAGGATATCGCCATTCGCTATGCCTTCGAGGTCTCCTTCTTCAATCTCAGTGAATTCATGAAGAGCGGCGCCTTGCTCTCCTGCATGGTGATGCATCTCAACCGAAAATCTTTTGAAATTCCCCTCATTTAAATGCAACGGATGAAAGACCCCAACTACCATTTTCCAGCCAATGGGTAACAGTCGGTTTCATCCCGGCTATCGAAATATCTGGGGTATCTCCTTCCCCATCATCATTGCCGGCATCAGTGAGTCGGTCGTCGAAATAACGGACACCATCTTCCTTGCGCATTATGGTGTGACCGAACTGGCCGCTATCGGCATGGCGGATGCGTTCTACAGTCTGGCGCTGTTCCTCTCGCTCGGTCTGGTCGATGGGATTCAAATCATCATCGGCAGAAGGGCGGGCCAGGAACGCAGCGCGGATATCGGACGTGTCTTCAACCAGGGGCTCTACCTGCTGGTGCTTGCCGCCCTGTCGATGATCGGCCTGGTAGTCTTCGTCGTGCCTCTGCTCACCGAGGAGCTTTTCGCTTCTATTGAGGTGCATGATGCGGTGAATGGCTATCTGCAGATCGCCAGTTACGCCTTGCTGTTCCAGTCGATCAATCTAGCCTACAGCGCTTTTTATATCGGCATATCGAAGACCCGGGTCCTGATCGGGGCGGCACTGGTGCTGGCGGTGACCAATATCTCTCTTGACTATGCCCTCATATTCGGCAATCTGGGCTTCGTGGAAATGGGCATCGAGGGGGCGGCGCTGGCATCACTGATCGCGGAAGTCGCCACCTGCCTCTATCTGACTCTGGACATCATGATGCGACGTTATCCGTCCCGTTTCGGACTGCTCAGGTTTACTAAGTGGGATGCGCTACTGACTCGCAAGCTGCTGCGCATCTCCACGCCGGTGTCACTGGAAGCGCTGGTCGATCTGTCCAAATGGACGCTCTTGATCATCATCATTGAGCAGTTGGGGGAGGAGACACTGGCCAGGGCCAACATCATCTTCAGTTGTTACGCCTTGTTTCTGATTCCAGCTGAGAGCTTTGCCGATACCGTCTGTTCCATGGTAAGCAACCTGATCGGACAAAAGCGGCGACAAGAGCTGAGTCTACTGATTCAACGCAGCATCAAACTCAGCTATCTGGTAGTGACTCCCTTGTTAATAGCCTCGTTGCTATTTCCTGAGCTGTTACTGGCGGTTTTCACTCCCGACCCAAGCATGATCGAGGCCTCGCGATTGGGGTTGTTGGTGATTGTGCTTGCCGCGCTGGTGGCCGTGCCGGGCGAGACCCTTTATGCGGCGGTAGCCGGTACGGGGGATACCCGGGCGGTGCTGGCGATCCAGATTATCGTCACCCTCATCACCCTGGGCTTCGCCGGGTACGCGGCCCTGTGGCTCGGACTGGCCCTGGAGTATATCCTGCTGGCAGAGGTATTTGGCTGGTTGATCTGCCTTATCCTGTCCTGGGGCTGGTTTCAGGGTGGCCTCTGGAAACGCTTGGAGATCTGATCTCCCAACAAGCGCCGGCCATGTGCCGGCAGGATAGCGATATGGATGATTTCCCTGAATATCTCCTATCATGAGATGGCTGACAAAAGCGAGAGTGATTAAATCAGATGCGAGACTGGCGTAATCCAGATGACTACGGCTTCACGAATGATCTCAGCCCTGAGCAGTGGGCCTGGGAGTTCCTGAGGCGCAACCCGCAGTATGGAAAGGAATGGCGGGAATTCTTCGCTACCTGGAAAGCCCTGGAGGCAAGCTACGGCAAGCCGGGTCAGCGTGATATAGCGGCATGGAAACAGGATCCACGGGCCTGGGTGCCGGCTGCCGAATGTGCAGAGAGTGATTGCCGGGTGGATGGTGAAAAGGTCCTGATCGAATGTGCCCTGGGCGCGCGTTGGGGTTTTTATAAGTTTCCGCCGGATCCCGCGGATGAAGATCCGGTCGGTGGTGGGCGCCTGAACTGGCGAGATTTCACGCTGGAGCCGATCCTTGTCTGCAATCAAGAGGCTCATGACGATGGGGAGCCGGGGGCTGTCATGCTCCGCTTCGATCTCTCCCTGCCGCTGCGGGAGCAACTGGCATCCGCCAAGCGATTATTGCAGATCGAACAACGCAATCGAATTCAGGCGGGCATCATCAAAGCGCCAAGAATTGTCGCCCATCATGAGCAACTTTGTCGCCAGCTGCGCCTGCTCGATGCACTGCATACCGGGGCCGCCCCAGGACAGATACAAGCCATTCTCTATGCGGAATCTACGAGACCCTGTCGGAAGACCAGAGTGATGCGATTCTGTTGCGTGATCAGCATTATCGTCGATTGTTGCTCCTGGAATAGCCCTGAGCAGTCTTGTATTGGTATTCGGGCTCTGCTTTTATTAGATTCAGAAGTTGCAATGCATTCCTCAAGGGAGATTCTGTATGCGTAGATTCATACGACACCCAACCGAAGTACCTATTGAATACGAGCTGTATGGGAAGCTGGAGCAAAACCAAAAACCGCTGAAGAATTACAGTGAAGGTGGTCTCTGCTTCATCGCCGATGAATGGATTGAGCCGGATGCTGAAATCCATCTCGGCTTCCCGACGCACTCCTCTGTCTCCAAAGCAGAGGGGACCGTCGTCTGGTGTAAATCGGTAAGCGGGCATTTTGAGGTGGGTGTAAGATTCCAGGATGAGGGGATGGATTTAGCGATCAGTATGACAGAGTAAGATTGCCCCTGATATTTCTCGGTGCTAGTGTCACTCGATTCATGGCTTTAAGAACAATTATTTTTCGGCGGAGATCATCATGAAGCTATCTATGCATTTTCCAACAAGCATTGCTCTGCCTATCATGCTTTTGCTTGGCGCCGATCTACTGGCGGCTGACGTAGTGACGGTGAAAAAGCTGATGCCGGATCTCGCTTTGGAAATGGTCCAGTCGGCGGTCAATGCCTGCAGGTCGGATGGTTACCAGGTCACTGCGGTAGTGGTTGATCGCGATGGAGCAGCCATGGCGTTGATGCGGGATGTGCATGCCAGCCGTTTCACCCTGCAGATTGCCCGCGACAAGGCCAATGCAGTGATCCTCTCCGGTATCGCCTCCGGCGCTTTCCGGGATAACCGCCGGGATATTCAGCAGGAGATGAACCATGTGGATGATGTGCTGGTGCTGCAGGGCGGGCTTCCAATACGGGCTGCGGGTTCACTGTTGGGAGCAATTGGGGTGAGCGGAGCCCCGGGGGGAGAGAAGGACGAGGTCTGTGCGCAAAAGGCGCTTGATGCCGTAGAGGAGCGATTGGAGTTCGCTGAATAAATCACCGGCTCGCATCAGGGTCAGTCGTTGGCTGTTCGGTGACGAAAGGGTCTAATCGACCGGGAGGCAGCATGGACAGCATCGTCAATCTGGGTTGCAAAATCGCTGATATCCACCACCAATACGCGGCCATCCACAGAGCCTTGTTTGGGGCTTCCTCCTTCCGTCTGGTCATTGCCGCATGATGGGACGTACCGCCAGGGCTTACCGAGAATACCGGCAAACCCTGGATAAGCTGCAGACGCAGCTGTCAGTTTTGGCGGCTGAGGTGCCAATGGCAGATGCAGGAGCGGCAGCGCATCATGCTGAGCAAATGCGCACTGTGCTATCAGAGTATGTTGCCACCCTCGATTCCGCCATTGTCAGTCTGCGGTTGATGTGTACGCAGCTGTTGCAGGACGAGGATAGTTATCGCGCCACTCCGGAGGATGGGCAATCGGCGTTCAATCAGGATAAGATTCGTTACGATCGTGTGTTGTTACATCTGGAGAAACTGGGGCGTCGTCTCAACCAGTTGTTTTCATGGTTTTGAACTGCAATTATTTGTGGTGCCCAGAACGCCCACTAGCGAGGTATTGAGAATACAAACTCTGCCCCGGCTTGTGGATTATTTAAGGCCCAGATCTGCCCGTTGTGCCCTTCAATGATCTCCTTGCAAATGGCCAGACCTAAGCCGGTCCCCCCCGCGCCTGATCGTGTCTTGCTGGATTGCACAAACTTATCGAATACCGTTTCCAGCTCTTCTTCCGGTATGCCAATGCCTTCGTCTGTCACTGCGAGTGAAAGGGCAGGCACAGACCCCCTATCCGTTTGCTGCGCTACAACTGGCAGAGTGGCCTCTCCGAAGCGAATGCGGATATCTTTTCCCTCCGGGGTGAATTTGATGGCGTTGGAGAGCAGGTTGCGTACAACCTGAAGTAACCTGTCACGGTCGAAATGGGCCCTGGTATCGATAGTCGGGGTCTGGATAATCAGGTTCAGAGATTTATTGCGCAACATTTCCCTAAGCTCGGACTCGGCCAATTCCACCACCTTTGTCAGATCGTCTACATGAGGGTCGATTTTCATACGCCCTGCCTCCAATTTAGACAGATCCAGCAGGTCGTTGAGCAGGCTCAAGAGGCGGTTGCCGCTTTCGTGGATGCGGGTGAAATAACGCAACAGCTTCTCTTTTGGAGCGTTGTCGATTTTATCCACGCCCATGGCGGCGAAGCTCAATATGGCATGCATCGGGGTGCGCAGTTCGTGGGACATATTCGCCAGAAACTCGCTCTTGGCCAGATCGGCCCGCACTGCGGTCTCTTTCGCGGCCTTCAGGTCGGCGGTTTGCTCGTCCACCCGTTCCTGCAGGTTATCCCGATTGAGGCGCAGCTCGAGGGTTCGAGCGTCAACCTCCGATTGCAGCGCTTCCAATTGCCCGGCCAGGGTGTCAGCGGTTCTGCACAGGACGTCGGTCTCATCCTCAAACCAGTGCGCCGGTTGGGTCCTGATTCGCTGGCGAACCTTGTCGAAGGCGCGCTCCGCGAGCAAGGGCAACAGTTCAACGGTCTCCCTGATCTTGGATGTCGGGCGCCAGAGTAAGATCAGCAGCATGACCTCTGAGAGCAACAGCCCGAAGATGGCGATCAGGGCATTAGTGTGGATTGCCTGCCGCATCTGAGTCATGGGTCGGCTGATGTCAGTAACGATTACCGCGAGTGCACCACTGCCTGACTCGGCCAGCAAAGGAAATAAGGTGATTTCCATATCGCGGTCCCCTGATTCAAGGGTCCAGGTGTCAATCCCGGTAGCCGGCAGGGGGTGTTCTGCGGCGAGGGTTCGCAGCATGGGTTCGATGTCGGCTCTATGGGTCATGGCTGTCAGCTGTAGATCCCAGCCTGCCAGAGGCAAACCAGATCCACCGTCATAGGGCGCGAGAAGACCGATATCAAAGCCTGAGATCTCATGAAACTCCAATAACAAGTAGGCGACGGATCTCCCCAGTACCACCGATCCGATAATTTCCCCTTTATCGGATAGGACTGGGATGGCCGAGAACTGGATACACTCCTTGCCGCAATAGGTACGGGACAGCGGCATCTCCTGCCGCAAAACCTCTTTTACCTGACCGTGAATATCGGCCGTGACCTGCGGGGTAAGGAGCGTTGAGTTCCAGAGGCCGATGGCATTGGAGTGACGGTTAAAAAAACCGACCACATGGATGTCCATATCCAGATTTAAGCTCTGCCAGTGTGGTTCGAATGCCTTGGCCAGGGCATTGATGTCTGAACCTGCCAGCGACGCATGAATTCCGCTCAGGGAGGGCAGGATCTCCGCAAGCCGCTGCAGCCTATCTGAAGTGAGTTCGAGAAGACGCAGCAACTCCTTACGGTGCTCCATCCGGGTGTCTTCCCGTTGCAGCTCGAAATGCTGCCCCAGGCTGAAATAGTTAAAGAAAAAGAATCCCCCATTCAGACTCAGCAGAACCAGGCTAAGGTATATGACGGCCTTCCATTTGAGGCCAATATGGATTTTCTTAGTATCAGCGGTCATTGCCGCATATCCACCTGAGTCACCGGATTGCGTGAATCGCAGCCTGTTCCGGTTCTGCCATGGGTTTCACTAAACCGAACCACCGGCGGAGGATGCTGGTCAGTCGTTTCTTATTCATTGCTCCAACCGCTGGTTATTCGTTCCCTGGAAAGCTGGATTAGGCGTAACTTGGTGTCACCCAAGCTACGAATTATTGATAAATCCATTTAGCTTCTTTGGGTGAGGTCGGAGCTTCAGCTCATCTTTATCACGGCCAGTACTTCGTTGCCCTTGCCGCGGTATTCCAATGAATCGAAGCTTAAGGAGCGGGCCATAGCGATGCCGCGGCCATGGTTGTCGTAGGCCCGTTCAGGTGCGATTTCCAGGTAGCCTCTCCAATCGAAGCCCTCGCCCTGGTCCCTGATCAAAAACCTGAACTCATTGTCTCTGTGTGTGTAGTTCACCTGCACCTGCTTGTCCACATGCTCCGGCAAGGCTTGACGTTGTTCCACAGCTAGTTGCCACTCGCCTTGCTCATTCAGGCGGGTCTTCTCGTCGTAACCTATGCCAAGGTTGCCGTGCTCAACGGCATTGACGAACAGCTCGGATAGTCCTATCACCAGCTTCTGCCCAGCCGGGCAGGCATTGGCCAGCAAGGTTGCAAGGTTGCGGGCCTCATCTACGGTGCGGAATAGGAAAAGCCCCTGCTCCATCAGTGACAGAGTGTGGACAGTACGAGCCGCTTCCTGTTGCAGGTCCAGGTAACGCCGGTAATCCGCCACTGCAGTATCCACAATGGCCAGCATGGTCTCTCTTTCAAAGGGTTTGGTGAGGTAGTAGTACGCCCCTGCCTGCAAACCCTCCAGGATGTCTTCCTTTGCCGCTTTGGCGGTCTGCATGATGACTGGCAGGGTTTTCAGAACGGGATGTGCCTTGATGCGCTCCAGCACCTCCATGCCGTTCATCTGCGGCATCATACGGTCCAGCAGTACAGCATCGAACCGTTGTGGCTCTTTTTCCAGTAGTTCCCAGGCCTGCTGTCCATTGATGGCACCTACCGGTTCGTAGCCCTCGTCTTCCAGCTGCTCTGTGAGGATCTCCAGATTGAATTCCTCATCATCCACCACGAGCACGGTCGCTTTTGCGTTTTCCAAGATCGATCTCCCTGCGCGATGCTTGTTACTCACTCAACAAACAAGTTGACGAAGCCAGCTGCGATTTCAAAATCTAGCCGAAAGTACTTCGTTAGCTGCCAGAAAATTGGTACGGGTTAACTGCGCTCTATCGGCTAATATTGAAATCTATTCCAGGAGTTTGATCGGCCTTTTTGATTTTATCTTTAGGAACAAAATCCGTGTGGAGTCTGTTTTATTTACCGCTTGCATGGAGGAGGGTGCGAACATGGCGATGTTTAAAACAAGAATCTAACAACCGGGACACGAAGGGGGCTTATTCATGGGGTTTCGCAATGTTTCGGATACGACCGGTGACATGGCTAATCTCAAAACCAACATGACTTTCGAGAGAAAACATGGATAACCTCCTTGCAGGAAACGGCAATCCCAGGCTGTTTAGCCTATCCTATTGGCCGTAATATGCGCTACTAGACTCATGCGTGCCTTGGTGCAGGTACTACATTGAATATATGGTCGCACATGGATAGTTAAATGTGTTGATTTCCTCTCTGTACCTGCAGCATCAATCGATGTCCGGCTGTATCTCGTTGTCTAACTCTGACGAGTCAGACGACTCTACGAGTAAACCCAATTTCTTGGCTCGACGCTCCCAGTTTCTACGAGCCAGAACTTGCATATCGGGAATCTTATCTGACTCATCCATGATCTCAAATCCGATCAGGGTTTCAATAACATCCTCCATGGTGACTATGCCTGTCATTCCACCGAACTCGTCAACTACCAAGGCAATATGCTCATGTGTTGACAGGAACTTATTAAACAGTTCAATAATTGGGTAATCCTCTGAAACCGCGATGATATCGCGCCTGAGCGTGCGCAGTTGTGCCGACTGCTCACCGTTCACCATGCGGCTCAGCAGCTCGTCTTTAAGCAAATAGCCGATTATATGGTCTCGCGAGTCTTTTTCGTAAAGTGGAATACGCGAAAAACGCAGCTCGGAATTTTCTTTGAAAAAGTCACCGATGGATGCACAGGCCCAGGCAGCCTTGACGACAGTTCGCGGCGTCATTACATCCTTGGCGCGAACTGAGCGAAATCGTAGTAAATTTCCAATAATGTCTGATTCCACCTGTTCAAATATACCCTGCTTGGCGCCGATGTCCGCCATGGCCAGAAAATCCTTGCGGGTAAAGGCGCTGTCCACCTCGTCCTTTTTCAGCGATCTGGTCACCAGCTGGCTGAACCAGACCAGGGGCCCCAGCAATTTGATGATGAATACCAGTGATCGTGCTGTAAATGGTGTGAGTTCTTTCCAGTAGTTAGCGCCTAGGGTCTTGGGGATCAACTCTGAAAGAACCAGGATCGCCAAAGTCATCAGTGCTGGAACCACTAGCCCGGTGATCATGGGATTCGCGTCTGACCAAATCTTACTCGCTTGGTCGCCTACCCCAATCGCTCCCACGGTGTGCGCGATTGTGTTCAATGTCAGTATGGCGGCTAACGGGCGGTCAATATCTTTTTTGAATACCTGTAATTGCTTTCCGAGTGCTCCACCCTCCTGTACCTTGATCTGGGCAAAAGAGGGTGTAATGCTGAGCAGAACCGCCTCCCACATTGAACAAAGAAACGAGGTGAGGATGGCAATCAGGAAAAAGACTATGAGCAGCGTGTACATTTATGCCAGTGAGTAAGCTGGATAGTTATTTAGGATCTTTAGGAAGCAGATTGCATGCTAGCATGCGTTTGCTCCGATGTATTAGTGTAAAAAACAGGACCTTTAAATTTTCACTGTTGCCCCATTAATGGGACAGCAGTGATTCTGTGTGCAGAAGGTAAGCACTACAGTGACTTACCTGGCCAGGCGAACACAGACGACATGATGAAGATACCCTGACCCTCGCCAACTGACAGACCGCTGCTCAGTTGGCAATACTCGTAATTGATGGAAGCCTCTAATTGACAGGGCAGGCCGGCATGATTCAAGCCTCAAATATCCAGTTGACTCACCTCCAGGTCATCATAGTCCATCTCTTCCAGTTTTTTACGTTTAAAGAGACAGGTACCTGGATAGGAGGCGGTGGCACTGCCGCAGACGATGCCGAAGCGCAGCATCTCCTGGGCATTTTGTTGGCCTAGGAGAGCGCTGATCATACCCGCCAGCATGGCATCTCCACTACCCACTGTGGAACTCACGCGAACTCTTGGTGCCGGACAGTGGTAACTGTTGTTTTTGTCAACCAGCACAGCTCCCTCTGTGCTCAATGAAATACAGACGAATTCTGTTCCATTTTTCTGGATGTGGCGGGCGGCCTGTGCCACAGCCTCAATGCTTTCGAGACTTTGCTTGTTGAGCATCTCCAGTACGTAGCGATTGATGCGCAGCAGATAGGGATTTGCTTGCAAGGCGTGTTTCAGGACAGCGCCATGGGCATCGAGTATGACCTTTCCTCCCAGATCGGAGATCTCCTCGGTCAATTCCGCATAGGTGCTATCCGGAACGCCGGGAGGTGTCGAGCCGGTAAGGACCGCGAATCCGTTTGCGGTATTTTCTAGGAAGCAAGAGATGATCTGATCCAGTACGGCTTCAGGAATATCCGGTCCACCACTGTCTACTTCGTACTGGCTGGGCGGTTGTTTTTGCTGTAGCGTGACATTAATCCGAGTCTCACCTTCCACTTCAATATAGTGATGGGCACTCCTTAGATCATCACCCAGGAGCCGCAGAAAGAGTTCCCCGCCCTTGCCGCCGAGTACACTGCAACAGCGAACTGGTATCTGCAATTCTGTCAGGGCGCGGGCGACATTGATCCCGTTACCACCAGGATGGTAATAGGTCTTGGTCGCACGTACCTTCTGATCAGCCAGTAATTGTGGAATCTCATAGCTGATGTCCACTGCGGGGTTGAGCGCTAGAACTGCTACCGCTCCGGTTTGTTCGGAATTTGACATATCTGGATCCTGATTCATCGTAGTCCCCCCTTCATGATCAGACTGCGCCCTGTCATCACGGGTGGGCGGGGCAGACCAAGAAGGTCCAGCACTGTGGGTGCAATATCTGAAAGACCGCGGCCAATGCGTAAGCGAACCGGGCCCTCGCCCATGATAAGGAAGGGCACAGGGTACTCGGTATGCTGGGTATGCGGTTCACCGGTGTTCGGGTCGACCATTTCATCACAATTGCCGTGATCGGCGGTAAGCAGTACACGCCAGCCCCGCTGCAGAGCCTCGCGGAATACGCGATGGCTCTGCAGGTCAAGGGTCTCCACGGAACTGATGATGGCCTCACGGCGCGCTGTATGGCCGACCATGTCGCCATTCGCCAGATTGGTCAGGATGAATGAGTATTTCTCACTCTTGATCGCATCGATCAATGTGTCCGCAACCTTGCCAGCGCTCATCTCTGGCTGCATATCATAGGTCGCCACGGTGGGTGAGGGAACGATGATGCGGTCCTCACCCGGATAAGGTGGCTCGCGGCCGCCGTTGAAAAAGTAAGTGACATGGGGATATTTCTCGGTCTCTGCACAGTGCAGTTGATTCAGTCCCACATCACTGATGATTTCCGCCAGCACCTGTTCCGGTACTTGAGGATCAAATAGTACCTCGAAGGGATATTCGGCGTCGTACTCGGTCATGCAGTAGAGACGCCTGGGTCCTGAGCCTTCCCGATCGAATGCATCAAAGTTTTCCAGTCCGACTGCAGCCGCGAGCTGGCGGGCGCGATCGCTACGAAAATTGAAGAACAGAATCGGTTCATCCTTGAGGATGCCAATATGCTCGCCAATCACCGTAGGTTGGATAAATTCATCACCTTCGCCCCTGTCATATGCGGATTCGATGGCCTCCAGCGGCGATTTAGCCTTCAGTCCTTTGCCATGTACGATGGTATCCCAGGCGCGTCGGGTGCGGTCCCAATTGCCGGCCCGGTCCATGGCGCAGTAACGGCCACTCAGGGTGGCAATACGCCCACCGTCGAAGCGAGATAGTGCCTCCTCCAGTTCTGCCAGGTACTTACGGCTTCCCTTGGGTGAGGTGTCGCGTCCGTCGGTAATCATGTGAACAATCGGCACGATATTCTTTTTGCGCAACAAATCCAGGATGCCGAGTAGATGCTCGATGTGTGAGTGGACACCGCCATCCGAGACCATGCCGACCAGATGCAGGCGTCTGGTGCCCTGCAACATGTCCTGCCAGGCGGGCCGATCAACCAGACTACCGTCATAGATCGTGTTGGCTATCCTTACCAGGTCCTGCTCCAGAACGCGCCCAGAACCCAGTGTCAGGTGTCCTACTTCGGAATTACCAAACTGTGAGTCAGGCAGTCCAACAGCCCGCCCTGAGGCCTGTAAAACCGTATGTGGGTAAGAAGCGAAGTAATAGTCGAGATTCGGGGTCTTGGCCAGAGCCCAGGCGTTATGAACGCGGCTTGGGTTTAGGCCGAAACCATCGAAGATGGTAAGTAATACGGGACGAGGCTTCACGGTAATTCCTATGCGGCTTTAATGCGCACAAATATCCATACTCTGCTGTGGGCTGCAAGGGAAATAGTGGAAAAGTTAGATTTTAAAGGCTCTTAGCCAGATGCTATTGTGAGGGTCTGTGGGGATATCAGCAGTTAGTAATGATGTTTATGTGGGCTCAATGACCCAGATAATATTGTGCAATTAGGATCAGGGCGGTTATCAGCAAGATGCCTTTTATAATAATGGTGTAGCTGCCAGATGTGATATGGCTTCGTATCGCCATGCCCAGGAATAGCGCGATTAATGCGACACCCGCCAACGGCGATGTTGCTAGCAATAGTTGTGTGTTTAACTCACCGGCACCACTGAAAATGACGATTTGTGTCATTTTTCCGGCTAGAAAACACATGTTGAATACTTGCACAAGCACCGTCGTAGTGAGACCCATTCCCAGAGTGTAAATAATCAGGACGGGCACCATTACGTTTGTTGAGCCAGCGGCGATTCCAGCTGTCGTGCCGAATATCAGCATTGACCAGCCTCGATATCTGCCGATCCATTCCATTCGTAACCTCCCCAGCCAATGACTGCCCATGTATAAAAGTATGAGTAAGGCAAGGAATAATTTGAATGGTCGGGGATCATTGTTGATGATCAATAAGGTGCCTATGCCACTGCCGACTATCGCATAAATCCCCAGGGGCCAGAATTTGGCGAGGCTTTTGTTCCATTCACCACCCCGTAGAATGCTGAAGATATTGACACTGACTGTGGGTAGCAATGTAATGAGTATGGCGCTTTGCAGGTCGACAAACAGGGCGAGTAGGGGAGTGGCGATCATCGGAAACCCCATACCCAGGGAGCCATGAACTATTCCAGCTGCAAAGATAATTAAATAGAAGAGCGCCAGGGTGTAAAGGGGTAGTTCAGCCATTCAATGCTATCTGTTGGTGTAAGCGCTGACTATGCCGAAGCTTGAATGTCTGCCTGTCATTAACTTGGATTGGTTGATACGTCAGCTTGTCTATCTGGTCTTTCATGACTGTTGCATAGTTTTTGTAAGGATCTGAAGCGTATCTTTTCCATCTGAACCGCTTCGATAGTGACTCGATACTTGTCTATAAATAAACACCCATCCCGATAAAAATCAGGCCCAGAATAAAGAAAATGATGGATGAGGGTTTCCACATAGTGTAGTTGAGAGCTCTGGGAGTTTTTGTCCCTCATGGTCAGTGTGAGCACCCCCGCGATAAGCATGATGCCGCCTGCGACATACGAGATGGTTTTCAGATATTCGACTTTGATTTTTACAGAACCAGAGACGCCACTGCCGATGGTTTCAAATTTGTTTGCCAGAGCCGGCTCTATGTAAATGAAGACCAGTATTAACAAACTGATCAAAATGGTGTTTCTGCCTTTGGACTGCATTTTTTTCTCCCTTGTTGAGTTAAAAAAACAGTAGCTTATTTTCATTAGATACTGAAATTTCCTCCACCTTGTTCGGCATTCATGACTATTTCTGCAGTATAACTCGAGGCCGGCGTAGGCCCAGATTAATGTCTGAAAAATATTCTTAACAACCTAGATTTCTTTGATTTGTTAAAAGGATTGGCCAAGAGGAGATGAATGACATTCCTGATCGATTGGGTCTTGATCTGCTGCATCAGGAATCCCTTATGGATTGTATTGCTATTCCATGGCTTGTTCCGCTATCTGCAGCATATCTGGCAAAATTGCAATCAGCATTGCGATAACCGCAATGACTATGGTTAATGTCAGACCGCCAACAAGATTGACGGCAATGTTCTTTTCTCTCCGATGCTCGGCCAGTGCATGTGCCACATTAGCGATGTTGATCAGGCCATACAAACTGTCTTGCCGAAAAACCAACAGTCGTCGACATTTATTGGCCTGCATCAATCGTATAGCCTCCTGGCATGTGCTGGTGTGCGGTATGGAGATCAGATTGCGGGTGCAAACATCCCCAAGGGTCTGTTCGGAAGGATCCTTACCAGCACCAACAACGCGAGTTAGAAGATCGCGTTCAGTAAACAGACCCACTACTCTTCCAGAATCTGTTACGAGAATTGAACCCAGGTTATTCTTTGTCATGAATCTGGCTGCTTGTTGAACATCTGCAGCCACATCAAGGGATGAAATATTTTCTGTAACCAGGCGGCCTATGCTGCATTTCATATGCAAATTCCAGTTAGTTTTGAGAAGCTTGTACCTAAATTGATAATGCAAATATCGAACCATTCCATACATATGGGAATTTCCACGAAGTGTAGTTCAGAATGATTACAAACAGTAGAAGTCTGATTTAGCTGAGTTGATTGATCTGGAAAAACCCCACAACTTGCTGAATCAGTCGATATTAGACGCCATGCATTTCAATATTGAAACGCAAATCTACTGGTTACTCTTTTATGATTATGTATCTTGTTTGTGCCTGTTGTATCTCGAGAGCCATAATGTGTGATCCTTGTAAAAATGCTTGCCGATGAAAGATTGGCACTACCATGGTGCGAGTTGCAGGCATCCGGTGTCCATATTAGTGCGGTACCTGCCTGTTAGCGAGAGTAAACATCAGCCAAATACTATGTATCCATCGAGTTCTTTACCGGAGATTCTTATCTGTATCCTATCAAACGCAACAAATGGCTCCTATGCTGTAAAGATTGATGAATGCTTGATCATCAATCCATTAGTTAATTATTAATGACATTTTGTTGATCACCTGTATATTTATTAGAATGTCGATACATATGAAACAGGTTTTTTGCCCAGCATCCAGTCACAATGGCAGCCATAGTCAAACGTAGTGTACATTCCTTCGCTAGTGCGGCTGACTATTGTCAGAATGCTGGCCTATGGCACTATGTGCCTGTAAAAGATAGTAAGAATCAAGCCTACTGCGATGTGATGCTGCTCCTGCCTGGAATCAAAAAGAATAGAGATCTACAGGTGATGATTCGTCAGCAGCTTCAGGAGACCCTAGAAGCCTTCGGCGATCAGGTCTTGTTTGCTGATTTGAATTTACGTCTGGGTATAGTCTGGGTCACAGTGGTTCCAGAACCTGGCTTGTGCAGTGATGTTGCAGATGCCATTAGACAGCGTGTTGAAGGTGCGCGGATAGTCGGTAATTATATCAAACCCGCCAAGCCGGCAAGGCTTTCATGGGCGAAAAAGTTTAAGTGTCTACTCGCTCGGGATTAGACTTTGCACGCACTAGGCAGCTCTCCCACACACTCAGTGGAACAGAAATCAGTGATAGATTGGCATAGCGGTTGCCGTTAAGAATCAAAATCAATCAATCCCTAATTTATTCCGCACAATATATCTGCAAGCCTGGAGAGCTGAATAATTATTTGAACAAGACGCTTAGTAAGGCGAATGGCCTGATCCTCAAGCCTGGGAGGCCCATGAGGCTGCAGAGATAACCGCCGCCATTTTCGGTGTTGACTTGCGCTATGTGTTTACCAACGACTGAGATATCAACTCGTGGTTTAGCAATATCAGCCAGTCTTAGCGTGTGTTGCAGTACTTTCCGGCGCTTTTTGCTGAGTAAGGAATCCTTAATGAATTTCCTGAGCAGGGCAGCATCGCTGAACTCGACAACACCCTGCCCGGATTCCAAACGAAGGCTGATAATGGATCCCGATTCATCTGCCAGTGTAAGATCGGCATCAACAATCAGTGATCTTCGGTTATTCATTCTTTGTTCTGGTCGTCCCTGGTGCGAATCTTCAGTACGCCGTTGAAGCGCCACCTGGCATATTTTGCTTCTGGAGATACCATATCAGGAACATCAACTTCAAAATCTTCGAAATGGTAAGTAATTTCGGCGCCTCGACCAGTCAACTTATCGTAAAGGTCCATGGCGAGATCAGACCAGGTTGTGTGTTCGTTACTCATAAGATGGGCTCCTCCAATGTTATTGTATGTTTCTATTCCTAGAATGGGTAAAGGCCATTGAACCTGGATCTTCTAATTGGGAAGCTGAGGTTCAGCCATTGAACTACACCCGCTTCTTCGGCTCCTTAGTGTCGCTCAGTCTGGCTATCCCTTCAAGTCTAAATATGACTCCGGTGCTGATAGAGCTAGCGTAAGTTTTTTGACGGATACAAATCACCAAGAGTTGTCTATGGCAAAACTGATAAGGCTCAGATACTTTGGTATTAGACAGCTGTAATTTAACGGTAAAATTGAATGATATTATTTTTAATCAACTCATTAGAGTATGTGGCTTGACTATATTTTAAACTAGTCATACTACCTGCATTATTTGAGTTCGCCGTTTGCACGAAACATTTGGGAGAGGGCTGTGATCAGAACAAAAACTAATTTGTCAGCTACTGCACAGATATCACCCAATGATACAGAGCCATCTTCTGCTCCAGGAGATGAACGGAGGCATGATGAATCATCACGCTCCAGCATCGAGGCAGATAAAAAGTGCTATCTCGTCTTTGGTGCGACTGGTTATATCGGCAGCAACCTGGTTCCACGGTTAATTGCCGAAGGACGCAGGGTGCGTGCCGCGGCGCGTAATATCTCTATGTTGGAAGGTAGAGACTGGCAGGGGACCGAGCTTGTCGCTGCGGACGCCCTCAATCCCGATAGTCTGCCGGCTGCGATGCAAGGAGTAGATATTGCTTATTATCTGGTTCATTCGATGTCGGCGGGTCCCGATTATGCACCGCTCGATTACCAGGCAGCGACAAATTTTGCTGCAGCTGCAGAGGCAGCAGGAGTTAAGCAGATTATTTTCTTAAGCAGCCTGGTGCCGCCGGGCGCTGACAGTGTCCATCTGCTGTCACGTCAGCACACCGGTGATATCCTCCGCCGTTGCCGGGTCAGAGTAACCGAGTTGCGGGCGGGTATCATTGTTGGGCCCGGGTCTGCCGCGTTCGAGGTGATGCGGGACCTTATTTACAATTTGCCGGTGATGTTTACCCCACGCTGGGTAAAATCCAAATCACCACCGATTGCATTGGAGAATATTCTGGAATACCTGGTGCGTTTACCAGAGCAGAAAAAAGCAATGGGCGGAATTTTCGAGGCTGCAGGTCCCGAATATCTTTCCTACAAGCAAATGATGAGGATAATGGCAGAAGCTGCCAAAAGACGTCGTCCCTTCACTATTCCCTTGCCGTTTTTTACGCCCCGGCTTTCATCCTTTTGGATGAATCTTTTCAGCACCGTTCCCATCAATATCGCGAGAGCCCTGGTAGACGGCTTGAAATACGATTTTTATGCCAATGACTCGGAACTCAGGCAATTAGTACCACAAAGATTGCTGGATTTTCGAGAAGCGGTCGAGGCCGCGTTTGCAGCAGAGATGGACCATCTTTTGGTTTCCCGCTGGACCGAAGGTGCTTTTACCGTTGGCAAGCACAACAACGAGTACTCTTACTATCCCAATCATGTCAGCGGGAGTGCTGAATCAAGGGCAAACCCTGCATCAGTCTGGCGAGTGTTGATGGGCCTTGGCGGTAAGAATGGCTACTATTATCACACTTGGTTATGGGTTCTGCGTGAATCTATCGATTGGGTATTGGGTGGAAAAGGACTTCATCGAGGTCGCCGTCATCCATATGAGGTGCGTGTTGGAGATACTATCGATTCCTGGCGCGTGATCAGTGTAAAAACCGAACAACGCTTGACCTTGGGCTTGGGGCTTAAATCTCCAGGTGCAGGTGCGCTGGAATTCGATATTGAACAAGATGATGAGGCAAAAACCCGTATCATCGCTACAGCCTATTGGCACTCTCGAGGATTCTGGGGCTTGGTCTACTGGTATGCCTTCTACCCAGTGCATTATCTGTTGTTCCGTGGTCTGACCCGTGAGATATGCAGGCGGGCTGAAGAGGAGGGCATGAAGAGCAGTAAGACAGAATTGTCAATAAACCCTGACAATTAGTGATAGAAAATTATTGATGCCGCTAACGACTTGGTGTCAGTTTGGTTTCGGACTCTAGCAGATTATTTATATTAGTTACGACCTGCACCGCCCCTTTGTGCACAGTATCCTGAATGCGTCTTTTAAATGGACGCAGTAATAAATGAGCTCCGGAATATTCGAAGATGAATGTCAGTCGGGTTCTATCAGCGAATTCTTCCATTCGATAACTGCTCAACATGGGTGTGGACATACATTGAAAGTCGACTCGCCTGCCGACTTCAAAGACACTGATACGAAAGCTGCACTCTGTCCGTACACCCATATCTATACGGATCTGCTGTCCGGTAGTGCCCAATCCGACTGGACCATCAGTAATTGCTTGCAGGTGGATGACTTCCGGAGACCAGCGCCGGTAATTTAGGAAGAAATCGGTAGCAACATATTTAAATACTGTTGCCGCAGGCCTTGAAATGATGGTGTTGGCTTGAGTTCTGATCATTACTATCGTTAAGCAGCCTGATTTTTTTCGACAGGCTACCGAGAAATTATCAGACTGACAATCCTCCGTCGTTATATTTGATCTTTACCAATAGACCGGGATTGGCATCTTCAAGGGTTAGATCCGTATGATGCAATACACAGGTGGCCTGCACCAGACACAGTCCCAGGCCATTGCCGGTTGTATTGCGGGAATTCTCGAGACAGACGAATCGCTCCAGGACATGTACCCTCTCCTTCAGAGAGATACCGGGACCAGAATCCCGGATGGTGATTTCAACGGCCGTATCCAATATTTTGAGGGCAAGAGCATACACTGGTCAGTCTACGGGATGTGCCATGCATGGACTCCATTTGTACCTCGCTGTTAGGTAGGGTTGCTAAGAAGGCAAAGGCCGGGGGCCAACATATTATCCTTATGGACGTCAACGAAAATGTCGAGTTGGTTGTCAAGCGATACACTGATATGAGTCTGCATGTATGTCGGAATCTCTCCGATGTAAACCGGTTGATCATCCATACAGGTACGCATAAAAGCCTTCAGTAATCTCTGTAAGACTAATTTGGTAATCTGCAACTGGTGATTCCCGCTCATGGCGGCAACTAACAGGAAGTGGAATACATTAGGTTGTGTCTTCAGAATATTCTTATCGCAGTAAAACCTCGCACTTTGCATCCCTGCTGTTGCCGCTGATGCTCAACTTCGTTGGCTATCCTGCAGGTCAGTGCCATGATGCTCCTTGCTCAGGTGGGTGATGCGGTCGCTGAATCTGCACAAGAAGACAGTGTGGCGCGACTCTACCGAAGCAATGCAGAGCGGCGCGAGACGGGATTTGAGCATGTTCTGACACCCTGGCTGACTTTATCTGGACTTGCCGAGCTGGAGGCTAGCCATCAGCAATTCACTCTTGATGGCGAAAAGGGTAGAGAGTATCGAAACGAAACGTCCGCTGCGGAATTCTGCTCTGGATCAGGCCCCAGTTTGATGTGAGCTTTGAGGCCTTGTGGGCGCTACCCAATCATTTGAAGAGCTATTCCATGAGCAGGACAAGCCCGTTGCACGGAATCTGGAATTCACTCATTTTCTGTCACCGCAATTCCAGTGGGCCTTGCGATTGGAGGGTAGCCAGGAAAATATCGATGAGCCTGAGCGGCAGATCGGTACGGCCCTTACCACGCGAGCCGTACCTGCCATGAACATTACCTACGAATATGTTCATGGAACCTATCGGCAAGGACTGGCAGAGAATGACAAGGACTACACCTATCAACATATTGACCATGTCGATGCGTTGCTCTCCATCGCTTTCTGACCGAATCAAAGTCTGTTTATCTCATTAACAGTCAGTAGCATGATGCCATTGTTGAAGCAACAGAGGTACATTAATTCTCACCTATATTGGGGTATTACTTTTATCTATAAACAGGGAATCTTCAATATCTGAATATTAGAATATGCAAATAACATAATTAATTGTATTTAAACGCTTTTTAATTCTCTTGAATTGATAATTATCATTGTCTGTGAAGCTCAAAAATGGCCAAATTTTATCTACCAAGAAACCCCAAAGTAGTAGGCAAGACGATGAAAAATAAGATCCTGAGTTGCTGTAATATTGATTCACTGATGATGCTGGCAGCAATAGTCTGGTTTATTTCAGTTCTTTCGGCATTGGCCGGTTAATTTATTACATAGAAGGGATAGTTCTGAAAAATCGCACCACTCATCCGCTGGGTGGTGTAGAGCTTGGAAGGCCAATAGCCATTTCCGCTAGGCTAGAGGATCATTATGCTCGCGGCAGGGAAGGAAAATAGGGATGATTGAAGGAAATGAAACGGCAAGGTATCTGCCATATCCTCGATAGACTATAAATCCTGCCATTTAGTCAAAACAAGCCGGAAAGAAAGCCTGCAAATGCGCCTCCCAGCAATCCGCCAGTAACTGCCTGCGGCAATAATTCATGAATGTTCCTGATCATAGGCAGTTGTTGAACTTCCGGCACAGTATTGATGCTGGTTATCATCACAAAAAAGCAGGCTGCTAGGAAAATTGCCACACTGGCGCCGGCCAATGCGCCGTCACCTATCGGTGGTAGAAGGTTGTCAAGAAAACGGACAAAAGTCGGTACAAACAGAACATAAAGCCAGCCTGTCAAAGTGCACATTACGGCAACGACAAGACCCAATGGTACTTCCCTGGTGAATTCGGATAATGTCAAATAGCCAAGTGCCGCCAGAAACCCTGCTGAGAACCCCGTGAGCATCTTCGCATCTGCCCGGCATACTCGGGAAGATTTAGACAAGTAACCATATAGACCTCCAATTAGAGCACCCGCAGGTATCACAATTTTCAACAGTTCTGATGGAACTATGGGGCCTTCGGTAAAAATAAAAAAGATTAAGCAAACGGGAGAGATAATAATCGCCAGCAGCACTGCCAGACGCATACTGCTGTAGATCAGAGCACCAATAGTCCCCGCCAGAATTCCCGAAAAAAAGTAAGGGTGCATCGGTAGGTTCCACTTTTCAGCAAGCTCGGCAAAAAAAATAAACAACAGGCCATAGAGGATGCCTATGAATGCCCAAATGACAGCGCGTACTAATGCTTCTTTTGAGCGAAGCAATAGGGAGGAAGTAATTGGATATGCCGGTTGCATCATGATCGATATGGCTCGAGGATGGATGGTGTAAGAATGCTAAAACCTTCGGCTTGATCAGTGAAAACTTGAGATGCTGAAGTCATCCATTGGGAGATGAGTATATCGCGGATGTCTAACCCTTTGTATATGAAGCCATCACTAAACCATAAAATAAGCTGTGAGATACTCCATCGATGAATTCACCAGCCAAGGCGGTGTCTAGACCAGTTTGGAATCGCCCTTGTGAGAAAAGATTCATCGTGGCCAATGAATGGCATGAGCTCAATGTCGGAAACAGGTCATCTGAATAGTGGCTGCTGCAGTCTCTTAATAGTCAAGTACTTGAAAGGATCTGCCATGAATCGGCCTGCATGTTTGAAGAAATTGGCAGCAGATCGTGAGTCTCGGCCCGAGAAACTTGCTTCGATTATTCCATATTATTGATGCTTTTGAAAAAAAACTGATGTCAGTCAGTTGATGTCGGCATACAAAGATAGATATTATGGGCAGTTAATCGTCGATAATACACCCGCTGCAGGTTGGTCATAGCGGACCATAGAATTTCAGGAACTCAAGAAATGTACCGTAAAGAGCTCAAAGTACTCGATTGCACCATTCGCGACGGCGGATTGATCAATAACTACCAGTTCTCCAAAGATTTTGTAAAGGCGGTGTACAAGGCCACCTGCGATTCGGCTGTGGATATCGTCGAATTGGGCAAGAAATTGGAGGAGAGCGACGAGTATACCCGGGAGAAGTACGGTCTATGGAACTTCTGCGAGGACGATGACCTGCAGGAAGTCATCGATTCTTGTGAGTGTGATAATCCTCCCTTGGTTGCTGTCATGTACGATGTGGGTCGGGTGGATATCAAAAAGCTGAAGCCGCGCGACCAATCGCCTATAGATATGGTCCGAACCGCATGTTACGTGCACCAGATCGATGCGGGAATCGACCTGGTCAAGCGCTGCAAGGATCTTGGTTATGAAACAACGGTCAACGTGATGGCTGCCTCCGCCGCCATCGAAACTGAGTTGGTAGAAGGGCTGGAGGAGATCAACAAAATACAAGAGTTGGACTACCTCTACCTGGTCGATAGTTACGGTGCCTTTTATTCAGAGCAAGTGACTTATTACCTGGATCTGTATAAAAAGCATGCACCGGATAAGGAGCTTGGTTTCCATGCTCACAATAACCAGCAACTGGCCTTTGCAAACACCCAGCAGGCCATCATCGACGGGGTAAATCTGCTGGATGCCACCATCAATGGTATTGGGCGTGGCGCGGGTAACTGTAATATTGAGCTGTTGCTTAATTTTCTTAAGAATCCAAAATTTGATGTACGCCCTATTTACAAAGTAATCCAGGAGCATTTTGTCCCTTTGCGGGACGAGATCGAATGGGGCTTCAATGACATCTATGGCATTAGTGGCCATCTGAACCAGCATCCACGGGATGGCATGAAGGTTCGTGGGGATGCGGAAGTCAAGGACCTGTGCTACGACTTTTTTCTCAAATCCATGCGGCTGGATGATCTGGGGGGATAAGGGTCCATCGCTGTTGCTGCTTATCGAAATAAGCGCGGTATGCTGATCGACGAGAATTATCTAAGATCCATGCTGGAAACTTAATAATTATCCGCCATGGTCAATTCGATAGGATATGGTCGGTAGATTGCTCCAGAATGCCGGCCCCGTGTTTTCAGCTGGATTGCCCCATTATTATGTCTTTTTGTCGGCAGACTGTCTGGCGGTTAGCCCCGCCATGACATCTGCTACGTAACTGTCGATCTCAGTTAGGATTGATTTACGTTTTTCATCTGACAGCGGCGCTGTAGTGTGTTTCTCCTGTAGATTTTTCAATAGAGCGTTCAATTGAAGCGACATGTCGGTTGCATGGTGGTCATGCAGGGCATGCAGCGTTTCCTGATAAGCGTCTTTATAGTGCATCAACTTGCTATACACGCAGGCGAGGCGAAGATGACAGACGAAGCGTAGCTTATCTTCATGGCGAAGGTCATGAGATGCCAACGCATAGCGTTCCAGAGCATTGTAGTAATCGCCGGTTTGGAACAGGGTATCCCCTTCTGCAAACAGTTTTTCATTACAGATTTCGATACGTTCCGAGATCTGATGCACATATACCACAGTTTGCCGGTTTCGAATTTTTGCCTTTTGTAGCCATTCCCGGGCTTCTGGATATTGCTTCAGGCGCATGTATTCCCGGCCAATGACATAAGCGCTTTGTACAAACTTCCTTTCCTGTTTTTCAAAATTCTGGATCAGGATCTGGATACTCTTTTTATGATCTTTTTCTTCAACTGCCACCAGTAGTTGGTTGATGGCGTTCTCATACTTGCGGTAAATTTTAGATAATCTCTGCAATGCTTCGATGGCGGTTTTATGTAGTTTGTCCCCGGCATTTTCATCGTTAATCAAATCGGTAAGAATCAGCAGTGCTCTGGGATCCTTTATATGTCCTAGGGCTGTCGCCGCCGAGCATTTATCTGCTTCATTCCTGGTCTCTATCAGATATTTGATGCAGAAAGACATCATGTTATTGATGTTGTCTTGTTTGTGGCTCCACCTGGTAAGCACCGAGACGACCAGGATTGAGGCTATGAGGAGTCCGACAAGGAACCAGACTATAAGCTGCGTCGATATTCCAGTATCGCCATTTACAGTTGTATTCGGCGCTGATTCTTCAATAGCGAACAGAGCAGACGAGTGGATCAATAATAAAAATGAAATAACTGCGACGAATGAGGGTTTAGTCAGTTCATTTGTTTGGCGAGTGTTTAACAAATAAATCGATATTCAGTATGGAATTGTTCATTATTTTTATGGGCCGTAGAAGTGATCGTCTGCAAAAAAGTTTATTCGTTGCTGTTCTAAGCCAATATTTCCGGGATTAGAAAAAATCCATTTGAATGCCCCAAATGGGGAAGAAGGCATGGATTAGTGAGAAATGACAGAAATTATTCCGATCTCAGACTTATTATAGTCAGAGAAAGAGTTTGAATAGTGTTTTGCAAAATTTCACGTGATTGCTGCAGCGTAAAGCACGCTGTGACTGAAGATCTGCTTGAA
Source organism: uncultured Gammaproteobacteria bacterium (assembly GCA_963797085.1). GTDB lineage: Bacteria > Pseudomonadota > Gammaproteobacteria > Chromatiales > Chromatiaceae > JASJBU01. Next base: position 396,630 of record CAWCOA010000011.1, on the reverse strand, counting down.
ATTATACGATTTTGAGCAGGTGGCTACAAGGGATGGCGGGCCACCTGTCAATATGCCGCCGAGGTGTGCCGAAACTGCTGTCTGTCAGGATCATGGAGGCGCCCGGTCAGCGCGGTGTTATCACATCGGTGCTTAGTTGGAATAAATCATTAAAACATAGAGTTAAACACTTGTATTCGGTTTTTGTCCGAGCATGTCAGGTGTTACCAGTACTATGCCCTTGGAAGTTACCCGGAAACGCTCGGCATCCTGTTCGGGATCTTCGCCAATAATCGTACCATTTGGCAGCTGACAGCCACGATCAATGATTGCGCGCTTGACACGACAATTTCTGCCGATGTCGACTTCAGGTAATATCACGGATTCTCCCACCTCGCTGAAAGAATGGACTCTAACGCTGGAAAATAGCAAAGAGCGTTCGATCGAAGCGCCAGAGATGATGCAGCCGCCGGAGACGACTGAGTCCAGGGCCTTGCCCTGTCTGCCTTCGTTTCGGAAGACGAACTTTGCCGATGGTAACTGTCTCTGATAGGTGAGGATCGGCCAATCCTCGTCATAGAGATTCAGTTCAGGTGTGACGTCCACCAAGTCAATGTTAGCCTCCCAGAATGAATCCAGTGTACCTACATCGCGCCAATAGGCTTGTACGCCGTCATTCTCATCCTGGAATGGGTAAGCATAGACCGCTGAGCCTTCGATGATAGATGGGATAATGTCCTTGCCGAAGTCGTGACTTGACTGGTTGTTGCTGGCATCCATTTGCAGGGTTTCATAGAGAAAATCGGTATCGAAAACATAATTTCCCATAGAAGCCAGTGCATTCTGGTTTGATCCAGGTATGGGTTGGGGTTCTGCAGGCTTTTCTATGAATGATTCGACCCGATTTTCTGCGTCGACACCGATCACCCCAAATCCCTTGGCCTCCTCTAATGGAACCTTAATGCAGGAGATGGTCATCTGGGCCTGTTTTTCGACGTGGTATGCCAGCAGGGCGCCATAGTCCATTTTGTAGACGTGATCTCCTGACAGGACCAGAATGTATTTAGGCCGCAATGACCTGATAATATCCAGATTCTGATAGATTGCATCTGCGGTGCCGGTATACCAATTCGAGGTGGTACGCTGTGAGGCGGGCAATACCTCGACGAATTCACCCAGTTCACTGTGAAAGGTACTCCATCCCTTCACCAGATGTCTGATCAACGAGTGCGCCTTATACTGGGTCAGCACACTGATCCGTCGAATACCCGAGTTGACGCAATTGGATAAAGGGAAATCGATGATACGGAATTTGCCTCCAAAATAAACGGCAGGTTTTGCACGCCAGCGTGTCAGTTCATGCAGACGCGACCCACGTCCTCCCGCCAAAACCAGGGCCAGGGTATCTCTTTTGAGGCGGGGAATATGTTGGGCGTTATTCTGATGCATTTGTGATTGTCAATTAGTTATTAATGCAGTTTAGTTTTCTGGCATTTGAACAATACGTAAAAACTTCCATACATATCCGTCTTTCTTCCCAGAAAAGTATTTAAGCCTCCGAATTCAAGCGTTATTTACACTGTCGCTCTTACGGCCTGTTTTCTTGTTTTCATCTGACAGGTTGCTGGATTAACCAGCTAATTACCTGCGTTGACTCACCATAAACGGTTGTAGGCTACATTATTCACCCTTATGCGGAAAATCACCACAATCAATTAGAGGTATTTATCATGGCAAATGGTTCGGCGGAACTGGATCGGCTGGAACAGCATTTTGAATCAATCATCAATTCAATGAGTGTGCGATTTACATCTCATGAATTTTATCAAAGACTGGCCTATGAGCACCAGCAAGACTATGTGGCCGGCCTGGCGGCATTTGCTGGGGGTGGCAAGCCATTCAGAGACCTGCATCATGCCCTAATTAAGCGTTTGAAGAAGCTTGAAGGAAAAGTGATAACACAGCGCAGGACCGATTATCCAAGTCTGGATATCTTTGGCATACCCTCCCACTCGGGATTGTGGCGTAAGCTTTAATCAGCGGTTCCGGGTGCCTGTATTGACCAGATAGCCTGACAGGCAACCCGGTTTTTCATTGTCTGGCAACGGTCGTTACTCTCTTTATATAGTGGGGTTCTAGCCCAAGTCGAGTAGGCTGCTGGCCGATCTTCAGGGCTGATTGGTTGGGAGCAGATCGAAGATTAATAAGAAAATCCACTGTGTTCATTGATTGAACTGTTTGCGCAACAGTAATGATTGGATTCTCACCAGGTTTATTTGCAGTGAGTTCTCGGCATTGATCAGATGCAGTTGTCATGCAAGTCTTCGCAGGCTGAGTTGTTGCCGGCGCTTGAGAAGTGCCAAGACCACCCCGACCCTTCCTGAAAAGCACTGGCATCAGCGGATCAGGAATTTGCTTCTTGTCGATCTCAAGTTCGTGATCCCTTGGCCGACTGAATAGCAGCCTGTTGAGCGATTCTTCACCACGGTGGATCAAATCTGATACTCAGTTCGAGAAGACAGGCGATAGGCGCACTCCAAGCTGACAGCACAGAATTATTCACTTGATTCCATTCGAGGGACTCAGTGAAGAATGGAGTAGTTACTCAAAAAATCAACCAATAGTGGATCATATCAATGAGTGATAAAGAATATCGACTGATAACCCGTAGCGATTTTGATGGATTGGTCTGTGCCATTCTTCTGAAAGAGATTGGTCTCATTCATGATATCAAGTTTGTTCATCCCAAAGATATGCAGGATGGCAAGATTGAAATAACCTCGAGTGATATCTCGACCAATCTCCCGTATGTTGAGGGTGTCCATTTAGCCTTTGATCATCACCTGAGTGAAACGCTGCGTAATGAGAAGCGGGACAATCATATCATTGACCCTGACGCCCCCTCTGCCGCACGTGTGGTCTACAACTATTTTGGCGGTACCGAGCGGTTTCCCGCTGCATGGAACGATATGATGGCGGCTGTCGATAAAAGTGATTCGGCTCAATTCACTCGTGAGGAGATCCTCAAGCCGAGCGGCTGGGTGTTGATGAACTTTCTGATGGATGCACGCACCGGCCTCGGTCGTTTCAGAAATTTTCGCATTTCTAATTATCAGCTTGATGATGGAGTTGATCGACCTCTGTAAGGATCACTCGATCGATGAAGTCATGGAGCTGGAAGATATCAAGGAACGAATAGAACTCTACTTTGAGCACGAGACGAAGGCCATTGAGCAGATCAAACGCTGCTCAACCTTGCATAACAATCTATTGGTGCTCGATCTTCGTAACGAAGAGACGATCCATGCCGTCAATCGTTTCATGATTTACGCGCTGTTTCCAAAGACGAGTATCTCCATCCATGTCATGTGGGGCCTCAAGCAGCAGAACACCGTATTTGCGATTGGCAAATCAATTCTCAATCGTAGCTCCAAAACCAATGTGGGAGAACTCTGCCTCAGCTATGGCGGCGGTGGTCATACAGCAGCTGGAACCTGTCAGATCGATAATGAAGAGGCTGATGCAACACTGCAGGAAATTATCGGCAAGATAACGACAAGAGATCGAATCGTCGCATAGCCTGCCGGTGAAGTACTTTTCCCATTGCGTACTAATTCATCAGAGATACAGCTCTCAGAATGGCTGAGAATGCCGGGTAATTACTGAAATCAGTTTCAACGGGAGCACGATCTATCTTTTGAACAACCGTAACCCCGAAGCGTCCGCTTTAAGAAGTTATTTTCAAGAACAATGGGACTATCTTCAAAAACTGATTGAGGCACGACAGGCAAACAATCTTCGTCAACAGTATGAGAGGGAAGCTGTATACAAAGCGGTTGAAACCATTGTTGATGTGACGGATGTAAGACTGCGAGCAGTAGTCAAGTTATCAAAAAAAATTGCGTGTAAGTGCGCGTGAATTGCTCGACTATGTCGAGGAACTGGTGACGGAAATACCGGCTGCCGTGGAACTCAGTCATTCCGCATATATTAATGATCCAATGGTCAATATGTTGTTTCGAAGTCCATCGGAAATCCATCGTCTATTCAGTCAGACTCAGTCTGTTCAAGATTTTTTCAAAGCATCGAAAAATAATCATGCTACGGAAGTATTTGCGTTACTGTTTCTGAACCGAAGTGAAAAAAATATTCTAGGTTCTGAAATGCGGGGTGAAATCATTCTTAAAGAGGTGGCACAGACCTCTATCAGTTTCTCTGGTCATCGATTGGTGTCTCCGAGTGCTACAGAGCAAGCGGCTCGATCGGCAATACAAAGAGTACTTTTCGAGTCCGCCATACAATACCTGGACAGATTAAATACCCAAATGCGCCATACGCAGACAGAAGCAGAGAAACTGAATGCATTGCAGAATCCCCATCTGAATATCGATAATCCAGAGGTCTATCTGCAGAGGTTGGTAGAGCAGTTGAGCTTGCCGCAAAAGCTTATCAGATTGCAGGATAATCTACTGCGAGTGAATGCAATGAGGATCAAGATGCCACTGGATGCAGATGCTCCAGGCAACGTGGTAAGACTGCATGAGTTGGAGATTGGTGATGAACAAACCAAAGTATTGCTCTTGGTGCGATACCCTCTCGGTGAGTTTCAATCAAATCATTAAGTGTCTAGAACTCTTCATCTAAGATGGCAATCAGGTATTTATCAACTGGTCTTGCTATTACAATAACTGAGTTATTAGACGGGTTCGCTATCTTCAAAACCAAAAGATTCCGTCTAATCTATTCAGCAATCTGAATAATTTAGCGATATCAACAACTGGGGTGGTCCATCTGGTTTAGCTTCGAATCGATGGGTTGGACAGCAGGAAATACCAAGTGTGAGCCGATAAATTCATTACTGATGATATGGTCAAAGCTGTCCGACGAAGAGGCAAGGGTCTCGTGGGGGGATTCTGATTGTAGGTAAAGTTCGCAACCGGGCTGCATCTGAATGTCTGGATCAGAATAATATGAGCCGGCACTGAGATTAAAATAAATCAGGGCAATGCCAATACCCAGCATGAGTATGACTTCGATGAAAGACACGAGACTTAAACTTTCTTCACGCATCAATTTTCTACCTATGTGGACTAAATAAATAGCTGGTAACAGGAACAGAAAAACTGGCAACAGATAATAGAACTCTTTCTGCCAGAAAAAAGACCGGTTGGCGTCCTGCTCAAACGTCAGACCCAAACTCCAAAGTAAACCTCCAAGGAGTGGAATAACGAGTGCCAGTGCGATTGTTACCAGAGCGATGCCGGCTTTTCGTTTGATCTGACTACTCACGGAGAGTTGATCACCAAGGGTCAGGCTCTATGACAGTCGATTCTATTAGTCCCGATCATACGTGCTTAGTTCCCCAGGTTTTTCACTGGTTTTATCTGACCAGAATTTCAGTTTATTCATCAATCTTATAAAGATGTTTAACTGCTGAAAATGTATCGCATCGGTCAAAACTGAACTGTCTACGGGCTCACCATTCAAGCGCATTTTATCAGGCAGGGTTGAATACGCCGATAATGGCCTGCTATGGGTCATGGCATTCTCATCAACAGTATCATAGTTGTAGAAACACACGGCTTCACCAACGGAATCATCTGGTATCTCGAACATTACTTTGACTGCCACGTATTCAGGGTAATGAAACGTATTTTCATTCCCTTGCCAGATGAGCGTCTGAAATGAATCCATTAACGCCGAAGTCAGCTCCTTACATAAGGTCACCCGGACATCCTCCCGTGAGCCGGAACATCCAGTTGTCAACGTGATGCCTGACAATAATAAGAGCATTGCAATAAAACCAAGAGATGAAGTGGTTTTCATGGTATTTCCAGGTTGAGGTGTAAGGTGCATCGAATAAAGTCAATCGTTAATCATCATATTGGAGTGATATGAATGCAAGAAATTGGGCCGGAGAAACGCTTGTATTAGACGCGATTGGATAATTCACTCTGAATTAAATTACGGTCATTGATCTGAGTCTTAGCTATTACACATTTATATAAAAAATACGACTAATGAATTATTTTTTGCGTATGGGATAAATTCCCCAAAATGTGTGATCAAAGTCACTTTATTTCGCCGGCTTGATTAACAATTCTCACGGACAGGTTCTGGGGTGGGGCGTATGTTTATATTGTTATCATTAATGAGAAGAGGCTGTTATGAATAGATACCCTGCGCCATACAAGAGATTATCGAGGTTCTTGCTTGCTGTTCTGGCGTTGACCGCGTGGATGAGCCTTACCCCGGCTACAGCGGCTGTCTGTGGCCTCACCATCACCCAAAATACTACCCTGACTGAAGATCTGCTCGGTTGTGAGGGGGACGGGGTCATTGTCGCTGCAGACGGGGTCACGCTGGATCTCAATGGCCACAGCATTGTCGGTCTCCGCAAGGAACGTACTGTCGGCGTGCGTGCCGAGGGCGTTAAAAACTTGACGATTACAAACGGCAGCATCGCTGCTTTCGAGCGCGGCATTTATCTCTACGACGTGACTGATGCGATGATTGACAAGGTCGAGGTCAATGCCAGTCGTTATGAGGGCCTGATGGCCTATAAGAGCAGTGCCGTGCGCGTGCTGGACAGCGTTTTCTCGTACAATACCCGCGCCGCGGTCTGGATCTTCGATACTGATGCCGAACTGGTTGGCAATCTCGCACTCGACAACCCGAACCGTAGCTTCTATCTATCGGGCGGCCGGGTAGGGATGTCGGGTAACGTCGCCCGTGGTGGTGCCTACTATTCTGCATTCAGCTTCGCCAATGGCTATATCGCCAGTGACTACTCACTACAGGACAACCTGGCTGATGGTGTCGTGGGTATAGGCTACCTCTTTGCATGGGGCTTTGCCGGCAGCGTGACAGATGAACAGGGCAACAGTGCAACGAATACCGGCGGTGTTGAGTGTTGGACAGAGGAAGGGATTGCCTGCCCGATTGACCTCAGTTCGGCGCCAACCGAGCATTTCTGCGGGAACAACATCTGTGATGCTGAGGAGTCAGTCTGCTCCTGTGCATCTGATTGCGGTCTGCCGCCGGTGGAAAACTGTGCTGACGGCATCGACAACAACTGTGATGGTGATATCGACTGCGCCGATGCCAGCTGTGCGCTCGATGAAATCTGTTACATACCACCAGTTCCTGTGCCGGCAGAGTGTAAACTGCCAGGTGAAGTCTGTGCAGACGATGTGGATTGCTGCACCAGCGACTGCCGGATCAGCGCCCGTGGCCGCATGGGCGGTACTTGCCGCTAAGCCCGGTAATCTGCCTATGGCCGAGCCGGACAGACGGTTCGGCTGCGGGAGAGAGGGTTATGCTTGCCCTATTGTTAAAACGCCAGGCTTGAATAGCAGTTAACCTGACAACTGTTTTCAAGCCTGGCTGCTGTATCTCTTTCGATTCTTTCCTGCCCTCCGAATTGCTGTCTGGCAATTTTTCTCACGTGTTAGATCCAACTCAATAATAGAGTTCTCTGTTTAATAACTATCCTGGGCTCGTTAACGGCCAGACCTAATCTCTCGGGAAATGCCGTAAATTCGTCGATGCAGGCTATATGGACATTATTTCCTAAAGAACTTGTGTCTCTTCACAGATTAACGTGAACCTAGTGACCTCTGATTGACAGTTGGGGTTGAGAGTGAGAAGTATAACCGCAGCACGAATCGGGGAAATGTGGGGATATAAAAAAACAAGGAATGGCCCAAACATTGGGTGGTGCAGAGCAATCCTTTTCGCGTCACGAAAGTAATTTTAAATTTTTATTTCTAGGGGTCTTGAATGGTTAAAAGATTGATGTTCTCGGCAGTCTGTGGCCTGTCATTGCTATGTTCTCTTGTCGCGTATGCGGAAAATACCCGATTCACTAATTCACATTTTTCCGGCTCCGGAAACTGTGCTACCTGTCATGACGGACTGACAGATACATCAGGCGAAAACGTGTCGATTGTCAGGGACTGGGGCACTTCCATGATGGCAAACGCCACAAAGGATCCTTTCTGGCAAGCCAAGGTGGCAACGGAGTTGGAACGCAATCCGCATTTGTCCTCGGTGATAAACGATAAGTGTACACAGTGTCATGCACCGATGGCGAATTATGTCATCACAGAAGTTCAAGGCGAGGATATCGAACTTTTTGGAGCGACTGGCGTATTGAATCAAGATCACGTTCAGCATGATGCGGCAATGAATGGAGTGAGTTGTACACTCTGTCATCAGATTAAGGATGATGCCAACCTGGGGACACTCAATGGTTCTTCCGGTCACTACACAATCGATCAAAACAAAAATATCTATGGACAGTACAGCGATATTATGGGGCGGCCTATGACCAATAGTACGGGTTACACGCCAACCTACAGTGCACATATTTCAGATTCAGCAATCTGTGCGACCTGTCACGATTTAAAAACCCCATATGTCGATGCGGCGGGTAATATCCTGACTACATCGCCGGAATCTGAATTTCCTGAGCAGATGCCCTATACAGAGTGGCTGCAATCTATTTTCGCTGACTCTGGCAGTAATCCAAAAAGCTGTCAGGATTGCCATATGCCCAAGACGTCGTCAAAAGTATCGAACCGTCCGCGATGGCTGAATAGTAAAGCAGGTTTTGCCAAACATCATCTGGTGGGAGCCAATACGGTGATGCTGACCCTGCTAAAGAACAATGCTTCACAACTGGATGTGATAAGCCCGGATCTTGATCTCGGTATCAGTCGTGCGAGAGAGATGCTGCAAAGTTCGGCAGGTATAGAGATTGTTTCCGCCAGGGTCAGCAATGGTGTGCTGGAGACTCGAGTAAGAGTTGAAAATAACTCAGGGCATAAAGCGCCGACATCTTATCCATCCCGCCGCATGTGGCTCCACTTCAAGATTACAGATAGTAATAACAGTGTCGTTTTTGAGTCGGGTGGGATCAATGCGGATGGTTCTATCAAAGGTGCAGATAATGACCTGGATCAGACAATATTTGAACCTCATTATTCTCTGATCACCTCAGCTGATCAGGTGCAGATCTATGAAACTACTATGAGTGATTCGGATGGCAACATCACCTACACCCTACTGCGTGGTGCGCATTATCTAAAGGATAATCGTTTGACACCGAAGGGTTTCGACAAATTCGGTGTGCCATCGGATGTTGCCGTGCTCGGCGAGGCAGCGAATGATGATGACTTTAATCTGGGTAGTGATGAACTTACCTATCGCATTCCGGTATCTGTATCAGGTGAGCTCAATGTCACAGTAACGCTGAATTATCAGACCATTGCGCATGGTTTCCTACAGGATCTATATCGTGATGATCATCTGCAGCAGGTGCAAACCTTCAGAACACTTTATGATGCGCAAAGCCTGAAGCATGAACAGGTCGCCAGCGCGCAAACATCAGTCGTCAGCGAAGGAGTTGGGACCTTGCCTGTGCCGGTTGTAGATCTCCTTATTGCCCCTTCGATGATTGACAAGAGTGAGTCAGCAACTATCAGCTGGACTTCCAGTGACGCAAGCAGTTGTAACGCCTCCGGTGCCTGGAGTGGAGCTATCAACACCAGTGGCTACGAAATAATCAGCCCCAGTGTAACCACTACTTATACCATTACCTGTAGCGGAGAAAGTGGCATAGCCAGTGATACGGTGACACTGGATGTCAATGAAATACCTGTCCAGGTAGTAGATCCTGTAGTTAATTTGTCAGTATCATCTTCGGTAATTCAACAGGGTCAGTCCACAATCTTGAGCTGGAGTTCCAGCGGCACCAATGGCTGTACAACCTCCGGCGCTTGGGAGGGTGCTCGGGATACCAGTGGTTCTGAGACGGTTGCCCCCAATAGTTCATCGACCTTTATCATCAGCTGCGCTGGGGACGCCGGTAGTGTTAGTGATAGTGTGACCGTGACAGTAAGCGAACCGACCGTAGCCATTCAACCAACAGTCAGTTTTAATGCCAGTCCATCAAGAGTGAGGCGTGGCGAGACTATCATATTAAACTGGTCTGCAGTAGATGCCAGCAGTTGTACTGCTTCTGGAGGCTGGTCGGGAGTAAAAGCGAATAGTGGTACAGAGTCGATTGTTATCAATGGGCCTGCTACCTACTCGTTGACCTGCAGTAATGAGTATGGATCAATCAATGGTTCAGTCAGCTATCGAACTCGTGGACGTGGATGGTTGACTAGCAGGTAAGATGTGTTGACCAGAGTAGATAAAGCCCGCTCCCAAGCGGGCTTTATCTGTTGAAGCATTACAGGAGTTTCGAGGAATGCTTATGTGTAGATACCGTAAAACAGCAGAGTGAGAAATTGCTGATTCTTGGACTACAGTAGCGCCTGTACCCCTACTGGCTTTTGAATGCTGTCGGGGATTAGTTTTTCGTTTTCCAAGGCTTTTGCTGTAATCTCATTATATAGATGGGCGACACGTGAAAATAAGCCTCTGAAAGCTGGATGCGTATCCACATAACTTCCATATTCCTTGGCTTGGGTTAGGGCTTCATCTAGAAAATCAATGTGAGAATCACTCAGGGTGCCGCCATCATCGATCATTTTTTTGATATCGAAAATGCGTGGTAACGTCCGTTTCCCGAAACTATCCAATACAACAGTGAGAACGCCAATGTCCTCTAAGGAATGGTTCATGATCTCCTCCAAAACAGTATCTAATTATATTCTGACCAACGCTGTGCCTCGGAGAGGTGACGTTGGATATTAACTTGTTATTGTTTCTGTGTACTGCTAATTGAAAGATAGCAACTGTCAACATTAAATCAAATCTGATTTCATTTGCGATCAGATTTGGTTAAGTGTTGAAGGATTTAATTCTAATTATTTCATAGTGATAGTTTTCCTGTATCAATAAGATTCAAGATGCCTTGATTCTTACCACATTCATCACTTCAAACTCTATGCCGGCAACTGTCTTGATTGCGGGATAGTAGGTCAGATTGACCCGCTGGCCTGTGAGATTCTTGTATTGCCGCTTGCGTTTATAGTTGAAAGGAACTTCATATCCATCAATCAGCAGAGTGTTGATTATCCAGTCACCTTCATTCCGCTGTACATGAGAGGTCACCTTTAGCATGTCGGAGTGGACAAGCTTGGCGTGTTGCTTGAGCAGTTTTTCTGGGTCGGATTGCATGATGTTTCCAGGTAGAATTATTTTGTCAATGATATACAGTTGGGCTCGATTTAGATTGTCTGACTTATTTGCGGGTCGAAACTGAACTGATTCTTTGCGACTGGTTTTTATCGTGCATGAGGTTTAGCCGCAAAAGACTATTGTGGTGTAAGTCTACTAGTCTGTAAATTGTTTAAATTGAAGATTTTCAACCATGACGGATTCTAGCAATGCATTCTAAGAATTTAGGCTACCGACTACAAAAGAATTGTAGTCGGTAGCCTAAATCTAAGGTTTGTTACTTAATACCCGTGCGGCGTTGATAAGTCTCTATGTTTTCCAAATTGGTCTGGCCTGGATAGCTGGCAGTTTTACCTTCAACGGTTAAGCGATCCGGTACGGAAAACGAAATTTCCATTGCCTGGCGATCAAGAAACTTGATCTCTTCAGGAGTGAGTAATTCAGGGATATCAAAACTATGCGGGAAGGAGCATTTTCCCGCATGTACGATCATCGCATTACCCCAGCCAATGATATTGCCATAGTCTCCATCTTCACGCCTTTCGGTCCAGTCCTTGAACGCCATGCCGCGTACCTGTCCAGAAACATCATAGGTGGTATGTTGCAGAGTCATATGATCATGTCCGACATCATTGGCATAGTCACCAGTCTTTTTCAATTCATCGCCTTCTTGATAGTAACGTCCATTCCAGTCGGGAAAACTGGTTGAATACCAGGTTCCCTGAATACTGTCACCGACTACAATATATGGGTTAAAGCAGAGTACCTGTGTTGCCCATTGGTCATGATTATCGGTGAATCATTGTAAAAAGTGATTTCCCATTTGTTACCGCCGTCGAAAACATTCGGTTTGGGTGGTGTGGCTGAAGCGGCGCCGCAGAATAAGAAACTACTCAGTGCAAAAAAACACTGTATGTTTATTATAAAGTTTCATCCTCATTTCTTCTTTTATGGTAATAAATCCATCATTTGTCCAATAGGGACGCCTCAAAACATACAGAGCCGTGCTTGTTAGATCCTAGTAATAATTTGCTGGCAGTTTGTAAAAAACTACCGCGGAACAAAGGTGGGTCAAAGATGTCTGGTGGCTGTAATTTATTCTTTGAGTAGGCGTAATGACGAGGGGTGAGTAGAGGCGGATAGCCTAAAAAGTGTATGCAGTGACGCTGGCTGTGCTGTTTATAATATACTCTTCATATCTAGGACACGAGATGACACGAAGGTTAAATCACTGCAGGGATGAAAATAGCGAGAGGTACAGTATCTGATAATTAGTCGGAGCGGCTAGCATATCGAGCCATTTGTTTGAATATTATAAAATCAATATCATTCGATGGTTATGCGCGATGGATGGCCTGATCCTGTTCTTTCATGAATACTTTGATATTCTGGTAATCCTGAGGCTTTCCGAAAAGTATACCCTGCCCGTAAGTACATCCAAGACGGTGCAGTATGTCGAACTGTGCTTTGTTCTCTATAGCTTCAGCAGTTGTATCAAGACTCAGGGCATGTGCCAACTGCACTATGGTGCGAACGAGCGCAAGCGCCAGATCATCTGTACCCTGTTCATCAATTGTAGAGACAAAAGTGCGGTCGATCTTGAGCTTGTCGAGCGGAAAGTGCCGCAAGTAAGCAAGCGATGAATAACCGGTTCCAAAATCATCCAATGCAATGCGAACCCCGATCTTTCTCAATTTTTCTAAGGTGGTTAAAACCACATCTCTGTCCCGCATAATAGTGGATTCCGTTAGTTCAATTTCCAGTCTTGTACTGCACAGGCCACTGTACTGCAAGGCATCGTCCACCACCTGACACAGATCAGAGCTGTCAAACTGAACAGCAGACACGTTCACAGAGATCACAAGTTCGTCCGGCCAGCTAGCCGCATCCTCACAGGCCTTTGCCATTACCCAGGCGCCAAGCTGAATGATCAATTTACTCTCCTCAGCTATGGGTATGAATTCATCCGGCATTAAAAGTCCACGAACTGGGTGCTGCCAGCGGACCAGGGCCTCGAATCCGGCCAGCTTACCCGTAGCGAATACCATATGTGGTTGGTAGTACACCAAGAATTCGCCACGTAACAGGCCTTCTTTCATATCGCTGAGAAGTCTTAGTTTGTGCTGCGCCTGTACATCCATCTCTGGGTTGAAGAAGCGAATCGTGCGCCCTCCTGCCGCCTTAGCTGCGTACAGTGCCATATCACAGGCTTTTAGCAGACCTTCTGCATCGGCAACATGGGGAGTGGAGAAGCCAATCCCGATGCTGACATACACATCGATACGATGCTCACTGATCGTCAAAGGCGGTGTCAGTGCCTTCTGTAAGCGTGCTCCATATCGTTCGGCATCCTCACATGTCAGCAGGTTTGCATGGATCACAGCGAATTCATCGCCACCCAAGCGTGCCAGCAGATCTTTATCTTCGACAATTGAATTCAGGCGTCGGGCCACTTCCTGCAACAATTGATCGCCTGCTGCGTGTCCCAGCGAATCATTGACAGCCTTGAAGTTGTCCATGTCCAGCAGAAACATGGTGACACTGGAGTTGGCGAACTGCTCAGAGAGGTGAAAATTGAATTGATGACGATTGGCCAGTCCCGTCAAGGTGTCGAGATTAGCCAGTCGAACCATCTCTTCTTCGTGAAGACGCGCTTTAGTGATATCGGAACCAACTCCTCTCCATCCTTCAATGCGCTTCGCGGCATCAAATAAGGGCTTGGCCGTGAGGGACCACCAACGCAGTTGTCCATCGATTCGGGCGGGTACCACAAGATTGCGAAACGGTTCATCCATTGCAAGGCAACGCTCAAACTCTACAATCATCATCCGTTCGTTGTCATTAGGTCGCCCGGCCAGAGTGAATATCACCTTCACCAGAGACTGTTTCTGTAAGTCGTTGGCTGGTACGCCAATGATCTGCGCCAGATGCGCCGGTACATGGCGTAGCCGTCCCTGTCGATCGGTTTCCCACAGCCAGTCGCTGGCGTTTTCTTCAAAATCATGCAACAGCAGGCCAACCAGTTGACGCTGGCGCTCGATTTCGGTCTCGGCCATCAAGCCTGAAAGAAACATGCGTGAGTTTACCAACACCGATGCGACCAGAATCAGGCCATAGAAACCCAATAGTCCAGCCAGATACGCGTAGGTCTCCCAATCGAGAGATGCCAGCCCCAATCCTAAGCCCACACAGAAGATCAGCGCCCAGGCCACCCCTGCTTGTGGTAAGAATGCGAACAACCAGGTACCGGTGGCAATGAAGGCGCCAATCACGGCGGTTAACACCAAACGTCCCTGTTCATCCGTGACGCTAAAGAGATATAGGGCCATTCCAACATACAAGGCCGCCGCTGCGGCCAGGTCGGCAGTTAACAACCAGACCGCAAGCCCGGATACGGGCGACGCATTGGGAATCGAGCGACAACGCCACCACAATATAATATTCGCCAGACCAATGGCCCAGAGTAACGATGCCCAGGTCAGCAGGATGCTCGGGTCGACATCATTCCAGAAGATAAGGCAGACGATGAGCGATGTGATCATGTTGCCCAGACTGCTCAAGGGTAGTTGACGCACCACGGCATGGTATTGACGAGCCCGGTATATTTTGTCTAATTCGTCGGACGCGGAAGGGACGCACCAACAGGCCGACAACTCGCCTGTAAGCCATTGCAGCCAATCTCTCAGTGGAAAGCGTCTGAATAACATGTCTCAATCTTTATCTCATCTGCTTTCATATTGCTCGGCATGCTTTGATAGATTTCACTTCTCAGATCAATCCTATCCGATTTGAACACGCATCTGTATCAGAGAAAAGCGGTAGAAGTTGCCACATATTTCCAGATTCCAGCTGTCTTCTGCAGGCTTTGACAAGACCTTGCCATATTAAGGATCAAGATTACAGTCTATTGTCCATACACACTTCTCAGGACTTATTTCTCGCAAGCATTGCAGGGAAATATGTCGCCTATGAGAAATGCTATAGGGGTACTGCATATGGCTAATCTACGCCGTTCTACTCAAGGGAGTGAGGGTCGGAAGAACCAAGTTGCTTCAATCTGTTAGCTTAGCTTCACAATTGCCAGCTGACTTGATTGTAATCTATAGACTTGTCGTTGCGCCGGTGAGGCCGCGTTCTGTGTTGGAGCGAAGATTGCCAGCCATTGGGAGTTGTTGAAACGTGGACTGTCACCAACCGATTTTTCATGACGGACTCAGATCATTTTCAGCCTATTTTCATCAGAAGGTAGTATCTATGATTGATAATAATTATGGTCAGTTCCACTCTATCTTCATAATCAAAAAATCTAACCCCAGCAATGCGGAATCTAGTGAAATTGATCCCATAGAACATCTCAAAAGAATACCATACGAAACATAATGTTGTCTTGTCACTCTGCTAGACTTAATCGCAGAAAATCAAAAAGAATGACCTGCCCATGTAAATGACGTTACAGGCTGCATGCGATGAGGTAGAAAATAGGCTTGACCGGAATCTAAGTTCAATAGTAGTGTTGATGTGAATATGGATATTACAGGGTTGCGCCATGAATCCCACGACGATGATCATCGAGGCGCTGGGCAACCAGCTAGAGGAAAATTACCTGAGCCTGTACGGACCACAGGAGCCGTTATATCCCAAGGCCCTCAATTCTGCTGCCCGCATGATCCTGGAGATTATTGCGAACAGCGATGCCCTGTATCACGACTTGCACCACACTGTGCAGGTCACCTTGGTAGGCCAGGATATCCTGCGCGGACGCCACATGGTCAAGCATGTAAGCCCCGATGACTGGCTTCATTTCATGGGGGCCTGTCTGGTGCATGACATCGGTTATGTACGCGGGGTCTGCCCTGGCGACACAGACATGGAATTCATTATCGATGCTGAAGGCAACAGTATCAGTCCGCCGCGTGGTGCGTCGGATGCCTTTCTCACGCCGTATCATGTTGATCGCGGCATCCTCTTTGTGAAGGACCGTGGTAAGGATGTTCCCTATATCGATACTGAACGTCTGGCCCGCGCCATTGAACTGACAAGGTTTCCGGTACCGGATTCCGCTGATCATCGGGAGACGGATACGGAGGCCAGGTTGGTCCGCGCTGCCGATCTCATTGGCCAGCTTGCCGATCCCGACCACCTGCGCCGGCTAACCGGTTTGTATTACGAATTTCAAGAAACCGGAATTGCCGAAAAGCTCGGGTATACCAACCCTGCCGATCTCGCAGAAGACTATCCAGATTTTTTTTGGAATGTAGCGCAACCTTATCTCAAGGATGCCTTGCGCTACCTGCAACTGACCCAGGAAGGCAAGCAGTGGATCGCTAATCTACACTCACACGTGTTCGCTATGGAACACGGCCAGATTCACTTGGGCCCGTTCAGCGGGAAAAACTAACGAATAGTTAATGCAATCTGAGCGCGGCCTTTGTATTGAGTAAGCTTGCGAATACAATCAAATAGAATCGTACTAAAACCCCCTTTGCAGGGATGAGCAAAACGCAAGACCCTATTTTTCTAAATGAATGCTTCCACTGAAATTGTCTCATTGTGGAATGCTATCCTCAGTAACAAAAGCTTCAACTAAAGATCAATCGATTCGAGTCGTTATTCACTAAAGCATTGGCCAGTGGTGAAGTTCAGTTTCTGCATATCAGCTTCCCTCTTTTTCAAGCAAGTCCGGTAAACCTTAGTAGGAGCGATATATGAAGTCTTTTTTGATGGTGCTGACCACGGTGGTCTCGCTAACGATCGGTTTTGTTCTTAGTAACACACTCTACAATGAAGAGAGAAGGATCGTCATGGAAGGTGACCGTTTCTTCGTCGTGGATGCCGAAAAGTCATCAAAGATTGTAATGCATAGGGAATTGTATGATCCATCCCGTATGGTCTATTGATTAAAAAGGAAATAATTTATTATTTTACGGACATCCTTTTTACTACTGTTTTCGATCAGCTGAAGGCAAGAATATCCTGTTCTGCATGATCATTAAACAAGACTGATGCCTTGAGACATGAGTGAGTCTCAAGGCATTTTGTATGTCAACTACTAAAGCCTGCTCAGACTACACATACAAAAAAGTTGGGGTCTATCTCCTTTTCAATCTATTCATTCTCGAAAATTAAAGTATCCAGGCTCAATTGAATACTGGTGATTGAAATCTATTCGATCTGCCCCATTAATTTGGCCGCAATAATTGCGGTTTATAAAGTTTTCATTCACTGCCTGAGGGGGCTAGAATGAAGCATTTAACCCGACCTGATCTTTACCTGATGGATGATTCTTCGCAAGTACAAGCAAGACGTCGCCGAGCGCCCAGAGCCATGGTGTTGCTAATGCTATCGATGCCGATGTCCGGCGTTGATGCCGGCAAGGGGGAGATCATCGCGCAAGCCGATCCAGACACCGGGCTCAAAAGCTGGCAATTTCAAGGCGAGGGTCTGGCGATCGAGTTCCTGCAGGTTCCACCGGATTTCATTCGCGCGAGTTACGCCGCACGCGGCCTGCCGAAGGAGCTGATCGAATCAGTCGCGACACAGTGCGTGTTCGGCAGCATCGTACGCAACATCAGCGATCAGCCCCTCTCATATCGCGTCGCGGATTGGCATTATCTGACCGCTGATGCTGTGGAACACAAGATCAAAACCAAGACCCAGTGGCTGGAGCAGTGGCACGGCATGGGTATACGTTTCAGTTGGTCGATGCTCGCCGATGATGTGACCTTTGCCAAGGGTGACTGGATTCAAGGTTTCACCACCGTTGCGGAACCGCACGGCAGTCGCATCGGTTTGAAAGTCGTCTGGACAACCGCAGGAAAACGCCATGAAAAGATCCTACCCGACCTGGAATGTGCTCCAGCACCTGAATAAACTGGTTGTCGCGTTTGCGATCGGCTGTTCGCTGTTGCCGCTATACGTAACGGCAGAGCAACCGCCGCTCAGCCACACCATGACCGCCCTGTCCCCGT
The DNA here is from genome assembly GCA_963797085.1 of uncultured Gammaproteobacteria bacterium. GTDB lineage: Bacteria > Pseudomonadota > Gammaproteobacteria > Chromatiales > Chromatiaceae > JASJBU01. The sequence goes on along the minus strand of CAWCOA010000011.1, from coordinate 378,550 downwards.
CACAAACGGCGTCGGATTTTACCCTGCTGGATATGGATGAAGAGTCCTATACGCTAAGCAGCTACCGAGGCAAGGTGGTGATGATCAACTTCTGGGCCACCTGGTGTCCCCCCTGTCGACGCGAGATGCCCTCTCTGGAACGCCTGTACAGCAAGCTCAAGGATCAGGGCTTCATGGTGATCGCAGTCAACCAGTTCGAAGATCCGGATTTGGTGTTCGAGTTCACCGGTCGACTCAGCCTGGAACCAACTTTCCCGATTCTGTTCGATCGCGACAGCCGCGTGGCGGAGCAGTTCGGTGTCAAGGGTTTACCTACGACCTACCTGCTGGATAAGGAGGGCCGAATCCGCTATCGTGCCATTGGTGGCCGGGAATTCGATCACAGCGAGATCGAAGACATGATCAAGGACTTGTTGTAAAGCACCCGGCCGAATTCCCCTGCCGTCGCCGTAAGAGGGTGGAGTCAGGGATTGATGTAAGGTTTAGCTTTCACGCTGAATTACAATATAAAACATGGTCTTTTCCTAAACGATACGATGTCACAAAATAATTCGAACGTCGGTAGTCGGAGCGTACGTTTCCCCACCTATGAATTCCTCGCTCTTTTCCTGCCGATAGCGGTACTGGTTTTGGTGGTGGGGTTTTCTTATGCAGAACTGCGGCTGGAGACTCGTATCCAAGAGATTATTGATCACGACAGCCACAGGCTCCATCGCATCAGTGGTTTTATCGGTGCTGAGGTGTCGGGTTCGCTGAATCATCTGCTCTCCCTTTCTATAGAAACCACTACCAAGCAGGCCTTGGATTCTCGAGACCCGAGGCGTCTGAGGGCTCTGGAAGCGTCTTTTTTGACCCTTGCACAGAGAAATCTGCAATATCAGCAGATCCGCCTGATCGATCAAGCTGGTATGGAAAAGGTCAGGGTAATGCGCGATCAAGCAGAACCTTACGTAGTGGCTTCGCGGAATCTTCAGGACAAGAGTCAGCGCTATTACTTTACAGAGGCCAACGCATTGTTGCCGGGTGAGCTGTATATCTCTCAGGTTGACTTGAATGTGGAGCAGGGAATAATCGAGAATCCACCCAAGCCGATGCTCCGCATTGCCACGCCAGTCATCGATAGTCAACGAAATCGTCGAGGCATCATTATCATCAACATAGCAATGCGTTATCTGTTCAATTTGGTGCGGAGTACGGGAGAAGCTGGCGTACCGATAAATTACTTTCTGCTCAATCAGAAAGGGGAGCTTTTAAACAGCTGGGTCGAGAGTTTCCAGGCTGTAGAAGCGCTGGAACAAGACGTAGATTTCCCGGCTGCCCATCCGGAGATCTGGCAGAAAATTTCTTTGGTCGATTCAGGCAATCTGGAAACGCTGGGCGGGCTATGGACTTGGAAAACACTTTCTCCCGTTGATACCTTCAAACGATTGACCCGGGAGTTTCCGGAGCAGTCAAATGTCTTCAAGAAATTGATTACCGATGAATTTTCGTTGACTCTGCTGGCACAACGACCTGTTCAATCCCTGGTTGAAATGCGTCAGAAGAGTCGTTTCCTGATCTCGCTAGGCATGTTGCTTGGGCTGACTGTTTACGGTTTTTCACTTTTTTTGTACTTGGGCGGCCATGTTCGTGCGCGGCGTGCCGAACTCAACGCGACCTATGCGATAGCGCGTGCATCCAGTATGGAGCGCCTGAAGGAACTCGAAGAGCGCTTCCGTCACTTGGTAGAAGCCAGCAGTATCGGACAGCTGGTCGTAGACGACACTGGCAGAATAGAAATTTCGAACCCCGCCGCCGAAAGAATGTTGGGCTACGAAATAGGGGAACTCGAGGGCCTGTCGGTAGATAGGTTGGTGTCGAGCGATATGCAACAGCAACATGTCCGCCTGCGCGAACAATATCTAGAGGAACCTGATGCGCGAATCATGGGTGAGGGACGTGAATTAATGGCCGTGACAAAGCAAGGTTCAAAGATATCGGTGGAAGTCGGTCTGAATCCCTATTCCGATCAAGGCCGCCAGCTGGTTTTGGTCAGCATTATCGATCTGTCTGCCCGTAAGGGTGTCCCAAGTTAAAGCGTCAATGATATGCCTTAACATCCATCCGATAGAGGATCATAAGGTATATGGCTTATTCGTAGTAAGAAACTACATGGATGAGCTGTATACAATCTATCGTGATCAGTATGGTTTCTATCATATTGATCTAATATCGTGATCGAAGTTTTATCGAATCTGACCTTATAGATACCTTAAACTGTGGTCTATCCCTAATAATCCAGTGTCTCTGACGCCAGTGTATGGGGACGTAATCAGGGCTTTATGTAAGGTTTAACTTTCACGCTGAACTCTGACATGTAAACGTGGTCTGCCTTTATTTTCCAAAAGTTTGAGTAAGCGCTATTCTGGTTTGTCTCCTATCATTCCTATTAATAAAATCGACTTAGTTAAAGTGCGAAGATTATAGAGCGATGAAATGCTTACTAGATAAACTACATACGAGTTCAAGGGCTACCAGTCCAGCTAGACGCATACAGATTTCAAACGGCTATGTTGGGACACAGTCGCAGCAGGTTCGCCGTATATTGTCACAATCGGCACATGCACCTGCAGGAAAAATCCAGCGAGAGGCCAGTGATGCTACGGTGGATTGCTCACAAAAAACACCGTTGCGCATCAGACGCGATACGAAATATCCTGTTGCAGATATCCAAGCTGCCGAGTCCAATGCGGTGCAAATCTTGAGCGGCGCAGTGAAAACGATACAAGCGGTGATTGACGGAAGCGCCTCTCACGCAACGCAACTAATGGTGTACCTCAGGATGCGGAGGTATCTTGCGATGTTCAAAGGCCGTACCCAACTCCCTACTGAAGAGGGACTAAGAGAAGAGCTGCAATCCCTTGTCGCGCAGAATATGTTGGAAAATCTGGTCTTTCGATTCGGTGATCGTTACATCGGGCTTATAAATAGCGGTAAGCTCGAATACGAATGTTTGAGCAGTGGTGAAAATTGCGCAAAAAAGACCAACGCGTGGACACAATACGATGTCGATGCCATCCATCTTTGCCGTAATTTCTGGCGAAATACCCCACAAGAACGTGGACTTACACTAATTCATGAGATTTCACATATTCTTCATGAAGCGGTCGGTGATGAAGGTGAAAGTTTGAGAAACGCATACTGTATTACCAGCTTCGCTGCCAGTGTAAACGGCACTCTGTATCCGAATGCTGGGAAGTGTGGATCTAGTACGAGTTAATCGCGGGTAGCTTAGGAAAGACCCAAAGCTATTTAGACAAGCCTCATATCCATGGTTTGTATGTCATGCTTTTTTATATTTTCAACAACAACGGGGCCAGATTGACCTAATAATCTCCATCTTATTCATTTCACGATGCGCCATTCATTTTTGTCTGCGCGAGAACATTTATCAATTTACTGCAACCATCACTTTTTATAAAATTCGTATGATCGTCGATAGTCTTGAAGCACTGCCCTGATATTTTGGTGGGCAGACGGAAAAATAGTGTTTGACCCCATTTCTTTCATCTGAAATTTGAAATGAAAGACCTGTCGCAAGCAATGTTATGCACGGAAGAAACCGTGGTTTGCCCAGAATGCCATAAGTTAGGGACCTTTATTATCTATACGTCAACGGCTTAACCCGTATACTATGTGCTTTTCACCCGTTCAGTTTTATTTTAAGAAAGATTAACTTAGCATCATTATTTTACATCCCTATTATGTTGAAGTGACGCGCTGGCACAGTTACTGCTTGCTTTACTTCTGATGAAACCATATATGTATTTCGCTGCGAAAGGCAACTGATGATTTCTACATTTAACCTGGCCATCCTACAAGGTACACCGGCATGATAAAAACCAAAACCCCGCTACTTGGTTGGGCGTTCAATGACGTGCTGAATGAATTACACCAGATCGTGTTCGAAGGCGTGCCCGGCGAAACGGCACCGTTCGAGATTACCCATCTCGAACGTGAGTACATTGCGTACGTGCTCGCGTGTTATTACCAGTGTGGACGTTGCCTGGATTTTCATGAACGCGCTATAAATCTTGCTCGTCGGAAAGAAAAATCACCGGAATGGAACTGGAAGGATGACCTGATCAGCGTGACCCTGTTCCTGCACCTCGACGGCAAGAAACTTTCTGAAATGGAGTGGGAGCGCTGGGTAAAGGCCTGGCGTTCCTACGCAAACCGTATCGATAACAAACACTCGGGCCTGGCCTGCTACCTTGCCTATGCAATCGGCATCGCGCGGCATGACAAGCACCTAATGGACCTCGCCTTTCAGTCCATTAGCAATGCAAATGAAGACAATGAGCGATTGAAAGGCATCATCCGGGACATCGACGGTGTTGTTATATTCATGAAAGCTGCTACATCCAAAAACAGGAGCGACATGACGATACTGAGCCATCTTAAATCCAGAGATATAACAGATGTATAGCTGTTATCAAAAACAGTTGAAGGCGGCACCTACAAGTCCAACGCTTCGGTGGGCCGACCTGATTCGAGTGGCATTTCGAGAACACAGAACACAGAACAACGGGGTCAGATCTTTAAATAATGCATGCGTGAATGCTAGACCCCGTGATTTTATCGAGTATTGCCTACTCGTCCACTTCGACGATCAAACTATCTCCTTTCTTGCTTTCGATGACCACCACTTTTCCCAATATGGGGTGACGACCCACTTGGACTGTCATTGATGTTTTTTCTTTGGTTGCGGTGACTTCGATCTCGTCGATGAAATCTTTAATCAGTTGAGGTTCGGCATCAACAATACGCATGATTGGCTAATCCTTAATGGTTTGTATGTTCGAGCAGGAGAAAACGTGGTCTGTCCCGAATGGCACTAAGTTAAGGTAGTTTACCATCAATTTTCGTGTGCTCCGTGCTACCTACGAGCAACAAAGAGAACAACGGAACAACTCAGTCAGATCTTGCAATAATGCATGCTTGAATACAAGATCTGACCCCTTGATGCTTGTGTATTAAATATCCATTGACTTTGATTGTTTTGCTATGCGTCGCCGGTTGGTTCCGCTTTATCGTCGTTGCCTGATAAAGGTTGATTATCCTTCGGCGGACTACCGTCTACTCCTGATTTTTGCATGCGCTTCTCTTCCTTCTTTTTCTTTTTGGCGATTTCTTTCTGGCGCTTTTCAAAAGCGTAATTGGGTTTAGCCATTCGTATCCTCTTCTATATAATTCTAGGGTTGGAGCCGTTAGAATACGGTATTTTCGAAACAATTGCGCTCTTCATAGAATCTACGATATTCGAATTCACGAGAGGGGGGTGAGTCGTTAGTGGATATTCACCCGACAACGCGACAACGGGGCCTGCAATAATGCATGCTTGAATACAAGACCTGACCTTGTGATTTCTTTTGCTAGTATATTTTGGCACCGTCGGGAAACCAGGCGGCAAACAGAGAAAACAAACTTTAGCCTAAGCGGCGGCGAGGAACCGGCTTACTCTCCGACCTTGCAATAATGTATGCATGAATGCAGGACCTGACCCCCGTGACCTTGCCCGTGACCCTTAGTTACAAGCCAGTTGGTTTCGGGGCTCTTGTTGAACAAGATCGACCTAACCAATTGCGAAGGACAACCCAGGACGGAATTGACGAGACTCGTCACCGCTGACGAGCCAGCGAATGACAAGACCTCAGGCGATAAGCGAGCGATACCTCTAACACCGGCTTCGGAGATGCCCTCAAGGTGGCCAGCAACCGCATCGTGCAATACCGACACTTCTTCATCGGAACAAAAACACGGAACAACCGCAAACCCATTCCTTTCGATTGACGAGAGATCCATTTTTTCTTCTAACAGTGAGTCGACGTCACATCGGCGTGATATACCACGTCGATGTGACGTATATCCCGCAAACCAAGGCTCTTTACTTTCATAGGGGGTCTAATGATCAACACTCTTCCTGGCTACAATCCAATCCGTCAACGCAAACAGCACCCCTGAAACCACAAAGGTCAAATGTATCCCTACCTTCCAGCCCATGGTCTCGGTGGTGAGATGTTCTGCGTTGATGAAGGCTTTGAGTAATTCCACCGCCGAGATGGCGACGATGGCGCCGATGAGTTTGAGTTTGAGGTCGGAGAAGCCGACCTTGCCCATCCACACGGGACGGTCTTCGTGTTCGCCGAAGGCGATCTTGGAGACGAAGTTTTCGTAGCCGCTGAAGATGATGATGAGCATCAGGCTGGCGATCAGGGTAGTGTCGACCAGGGTCAGGATGGAGATGATCGCCTGGTCGCTCGACAGACTGAAGACGTTGAAGGTGAGGTTGAACAACTCCTTGGAGAATTTCACCAGCAGGGCGAGGATGGCGAGTAACAGACCGACAAAGAAAGGTGCAAGCAACCACCGGCTTTTGAAGATCATCGATTCCAGTTGGAGTTCCAAATTTTTCATGCTGCACCTCTTACAACTTTGATCTGCCCTGCAATGAGGAGTAGCCCGGGTGCAACCCGGGGAACGAATCATCACTCTCCCGGGTTACGTCAGGCTCCACCTAGGCGAGCGACTACCGATATCAACCAAACTTCTCCCGCCAATACCTATTCTCCTCAACAGCTTTTTCAGCAGCATCCTGCTGTAGGTTCATCACAGGAACCTGTCGTGTGGACAAATGATTCCTCCCGCAGTTGGGGCATTCGAAGCGGGTCTGTTCCGTGCGTCTGTCCTGTTGGTGTTCCATTTGGATCATGAGCGAAAAACAGTGTGTACAGTGCATGATGTTAGCCTCAGATGAATGAGTAAAAGCGTCCCTGCTGTGAGTCTCCCAAGGAGTGACGGATCAATCCCACTTCAATGCGCCGCCGGCCTGGTACTCGGTGACGCGGGTTTCGAAGAAGTTTTTCTCCTTGCGCAGGTTGGCCTGCTCGTCGAGCCAGGGCAGGGCGTTTTCCGCGCCGGGGAAGGGTTCTTCGATGCCGAGCTGTCGGGCGCGGCGGTTGGCGGTGAATCGGAACTGTTCGATGTGGTCCTCTTTCGAGTAGCCGAGGATCGGGTCCTTGAGGATATAACCCGCATAGCCCTCTTCGGCAGCCAGCGCCTCGTCCCACATCTCGCGCACGGCTTTTGGGTCGAGTTGGATATTCTCTTCGTGGATGATCTGTTTCACCACTCTTATTCCAAAAGAGGCGTGCATCACTTCGTCGCGCATGATGTATTGGAATTGCTCGGCGGTACCCTTGGTCAGGCCACGGCGCTGCAGGGCGAAGATCGGGCTGAAACCATTGTAGAACCAGCAGCCTTCGAAGATGGCGGCAAAGAACAGGTAGGCCATGACGAAGTTCTGCAGCTCGTCGGGGTCGCGCAGGTCGATGTCGGGACGTAACACGGAGGAGAGGCGGCGGTTGGTGATCTGGATCTTTTTGTTGATCTCCGGCACCACCCGGTAGCGGTTATAGATCTCCCCTTGATCGAGACCGATGGTCTCGATGCAGTGCTGATAGGTCCAGGTGTGCAGGGACTCTTCGTAAACCTGGCGGGCCTGGTAAATCTGCAGTTCGGGAGCGGACATCTTCTCCATCACAGCCAGGCCGATGTTGCGCATCGCCAGGATGTCGGAAGTGGTGAGGTAGGATAGCACGTTCTCGTAGACGTGGCGCTCTTCCAGGGTCAGTTTGTAATGGTAGTCGTGGACGTCCTGGGCCATGTTGATGTCCAGTGGCGTCCAGTGGTTCTTGTTGGCGTTGAGGAAATACTCCCAGGCCCAGGGATACTTGAAGGGCGCCAGCTGGTTGATGTCGGTCATGCCGTTGATGACCCGCTTGTCATCCGGATTGACCGGTTTGATGTCCAGCGGGTTGATGGGGTCTATTTCGGGTTCGGCAGGCGCTTCGGCCAGCGCTTCCTCCACCACATGGGGATGAACGGGCGCGGGCTTGGTTTCTGCCTGCGATTCTACGGGTGTGGTCTGGACCAGTGGCGCGAGTGGGTCGTCCCAGTTCAGCATGTTTTGTTTCCCCTTTGGTTTCTGTTCAGGCGCGGGGCCTGGAGTAAATCTGATTGAATGTTTATTGCCACACGACTGCATGGGTGCAGTCGTGTGGCTATCTTCATTTACTGGCAGGCTTCGCAATCCGGATCGAGGATCGAGCAGGCCTTGGGGGCCTCGCTGCCGCCGCCGATTAGGTCGACAACGCCTTCGCTGCCCTGCTGGACCGCAGTCTTCTCCGCGCCGGTGGCGCCGATGGAGCGCAGGTAGTAGGTGGTCTTCAGACCGCGCACCCAGGCCAGCTTGTAGAGGTTGTCCAGCTTCTTGCCGGAAGGCTCCGCCATGTAGAGGTTCAGTGACTGGCCCTGGTCGATCCATTTCTGACGGCGCGCACCGGCCTCCACCAGCCAGCGGGCGTCGATTTCGAAGGCGGTGGCATAGGTCGCCTTGATTTCGGCGGGGATGCGGTCGATGGGCTGCAGCGAGCCGTCGTAGTATTTCAGGTCGTTGATCATCACCTCGTCCCACAGACCCAGCTTCTTCAGGTCGTGCACCATGTAGGGATTGACCACGGTGAACTCGCCGGACAGGTTCGATTTGACGAACAGGTTCTGATAGGTGGGCTCGATGGACTGGCTCACTCCGCAGATATTGGAGATGGTCGCCGTGGGGGCGATGGCCATGGTGTTGGAGTTGCGCATGCCCTGCTTGAGGACCTTGTGGCGCAGGCCGTCCCAGTCCAGGGTCTGGCTCTCGTCCAGCTGCAGATAGTCGCCACGCTCGGCCTTGAGCAGTTTCACTGAATCGATGGGCAGTATGCCCTGACTCCACAGGGAGCCCTCGAAGGTGGAGTAGCGGCCCCGTTCAGCGGCCAGGTCGGAAGAGGCCTGGATGGCGTAGTAGCTGACCGCCTCCATGGAGCGGTCGGCGAAGTCCAGGGCCTGATCGGAGGCATAGGCGATGCGCATCTTATAGAGAGAGTCCTGAAAGCCCATGATGCCCAGCCCCACCGGGCGGTGGCGCAGGTTGGAATTCCTCGCCTGGGGCACGCTGTAGTAGTTGTAGTCGATGACATTGTCGAGCATGCGCATGGCGGTGGTGACGGTCTTTTCCAGCTTTGCCAGGTTGAGGCCGTTCTCGTCCACATGGGCGGGCAGGTTGACCGAGCCCAGGTTGCAGACCGCGATTTCTCTGTCGTTGGTGTGCAGGGTGATCTCGGTGCAGAGGTTGGAGCTGTGCACCACGCCCACGTGCTGGTTGCTGTAGCGCAGGTTGCAGGGGTCCTTGAAGGTCACCCAGGGGTGGCCGGTCTCGAACAGCAGGCCGAGCATCTTGCGCCACAGGTCCACTGCCTTGACGGTCCGGTACACGCCCAGCTCGCCGCGCGCCGCCTTTGCTTCGTAGCCGGTGTAGGCCTGTTCGAAGGCCTGGCCGGTGAGGTCGTGCAGGTCCGGGGTCTCGTTGGGGGAGAACAGGGTCCACTCCTTCTCCTCCACCACCCGCTGCATGAACAGGTCGGGGATCCAGTTGGCGGTGTTCATGTCGTGGGTGCGGCGGCGGTCGTCGCCGGTGTTCTTGCGCAGGTCGAGGAAGTCCTCGATGTCGATGTGCCAGGTCTCCAGGTAGGCGCATACCGCGCCCTTGCGCTTGCCGCCCTGATTCACCGCCACAGCGGTGTCGTTGGCCACCTTGAGGAAGGGCACTACGCCCTGAGACTTGCCGTTGGTGCCCTTGATGTGGGAACCGAGGCCGCGCACCCGGCTCCAGTCGTTGCCCAGGCCGCCGGCGAATTTGGAGAGCAGGGCGTTGTCCTTGATGGCGGAGTAGATGCCGTCCAGGTCGTCGGCCACGGTGGTCAGGTAGCAGCTGGAGAGCTGCGGACGCAGGGTGCCGGAGTTGAACAGGGTCGGCGTGGAACTCATGAAGTCGAAGGAGGAGAGCAACTCGTAGAACTCGATGGCGCGGGTCTCGCGGTCGATCTCGTTGATCGCCAGGCCCATGGCAACACGCATGAAAAAGGCCTGTGGCAGCTCGAAGCGGATGCCGTCCTCGCTGTGGATGAAGTAGCGGTCATAGAGGGTCTGCAGGCCCAGGTAGGTGAACTGCAGGTCGCGCTCCGGCCTGATCGCGGCGGTGATGCGCTGCAGGTCGTACTGGCCGAGGCGGCCGTCCAGCAGCTCCAGCTCCTCGGCCTGTTTCACATAGGCCTTGAAATAGTCGGCGTAGCGCTCGCCCATCTCGGCCTGGGTATTGACATTGGTGTCCAGGGCGAGGAAGCCGAGGGCCTCGCGGCGCATGATATCCAGCAGCAGCCGCGCTGCCACCTGGGAGTAGTTTGGCTCCTGGTCGATCAGGGTGCGGGCGCTCAATACCAGGGACTGGGAGACGTCTTTCTCTTTCACCCCGTCGAACAGGTTGCGGCAGGTGTCTTCGAGGATTTTTTGCGCGTCCACCTGCTCCAGGCCACTGCAGGCCTCATCCACCAGTGCGCGCAGACGCTGGATGTCGAGAGGGCGGGTGGTGCCGTCCTGCAGGGTGATATTTACCAGTTGCTCTTCGGGCAGCCCCTCGGTGGCGGCTCGTTGCGCTGCCTCTTCGGCGCGTTTCTGGGCCTGCTGCTCCCGATAGAGCACATAGGCGCGGGCGGCCTTGTGCTCGCCGGAGCGCATCAGCGCCAGCTCCACCTGGTCCTGGATATCTTCGATATGCACCGTGCCGCCTTCCGGCATGCGGCGGGTCAGGGCCAATACCACCTGATCGGTGAGATCCTTTACCGTATCGTGGATGCGCCCGGAAGCGGCGGCACTGCCGCCTTCCACGGCAAGAAATGCCTTGGTCACCGCAATGGTGATCTTGCTGTGATCGAAGTGGGTCACTTTACCGTTGCGGCGGATGACCTGCAGATTGCTTGACGCTGGATCGTTGTTTTCCATCTTTACCGGTTCGGGAGTGATCGAACCCACGGGAGAGCTGGGACTATTGATAGGGGCTGCTTCAGTGGACAATTTTTATCTCCTGTGAAGGTGACTTCACTTGCCAGTTTTGCTGCATGGCGCTGTCTCTGTTGCGCCGCATCAAAGGCTGTTTCATGTGCTGTTTTGCTCAACAATGGATGGGGTATTAGTGACAGACGACTAGCTGATAAACGTCGCTTTGCCCCATCAATTCTTGCGGTTTCTGATTCTTAGTCATCGCACTGTCATGCATGTTTGATGACGCTGTTCCTGATTGATGTTTCTCAACCTTGAAATCACAATATATACGCTAATTGACTTTAGTCAACCACAAGATGTTGTGTATCAAGCGGGAATTAGGTCTGTGCAAGCTGTGAGTGTTTTGTGGATAAATCGGCGCTGATTTTGACTATTTTCAGCGAAATCACAGGCTTAACAGAGCGGTGAGTTTTTTCCCTGTTTTGGCCACCTTGGCAACTTGGGAATTTAAAGATTATGTTGCGTCGTTTTCAGCTGATCTTCAGGACTGGATTGCTGCATATCCGTATCCAGTGCTGGCCTTGAATGATCTCGTTGCCGGAATTATTTCGTCAGGTTCAAATCCGGGAAAAACGTTGGCAATCATGGGGATTATTCCGTATCGTTGGCAGCAATACGGAGTAATCCGTCTAACCCATTGGCGTCACAAAAAAAATGAGGAGTTTGTCAGATGCTGGTAAATGAAATCATGTCCCACGCACCCAAGACGGTGACCCCGGATACCAAACTGATAGATGTGGTTTCCTTGATGTGCCTGTTCCGTTACAGCGGTCTACCGGTGGTAAAGGATGGTGAGTTGCTGGGCATCATAGCCGAAAAGGACGTACTGCACCGCATGTTCCCCAAGCTGGAAGATTTTGCCGATATCATGGCAACACCGGACTACGATTCGATGATGGGCCAGTATAAGAATGTGGTGAACCTCAAGGTTGAAGATGTCATGACCCCACGGGTAATCACGGTAAGTCCTGAAATGCATATTCTGCGTGCCGCAACAATCATGGTGCGCCACAAGTTTCGGCGTATTCCTGTCGCGAAAGACGGAAACCTGGTGGGTATGCTCAGTCTGGGCGATATCCACAAGGCAATCTTTCAGGCCAATCTGTCTGAGAATATGTGCAAGTAACAAGTAAAGCAGGAGTACTACCGGTTCATCTATATGCGGTGAAAGGTCCCCTGAGACTGAAGATCTAGTCATTCCTGATTGTAAAATACATGAGCTGGCTCGGTCCCGATGCAAGCGCTGCATTGGTACAGCCCTGCTCGGGATAACCAAAAAGTCCGGGGTACCGGTGTTCCTGTCTATGCCTGTTGTTTCCAATTCCCTGAAATTACCCGGTTCAAATTTACCGCATTGTTTGCTAAGAGATAACTGTGGCGGCCTGCAGATGACACTGTTCGTTTCTGCGCGGCGGATCGAGGCGACGCGGAACTCTGTTGACGACTGGTGATAAGCAAAAAACTTGAATCCACAGTGAGTTCACAGACGTATTAACGGGAACTAATGAATTGCTCAAAACGCTTGCCTTGCCTGTGGTGTTTTCCTTTAGTCCAAGGGATAGATTGAAATGCTAGATACCGTCCATCATCTGCAGCCGACCAGTTTTCCCGCCATCAGTCGTGAAGAATTACAGATCCTTCAGGTCAATCTGGGACTACGTTGCAATCTCTCATGTGTCCATTGCCATGTGAATGCGGGTCCGAAACGCACCGAGGAGATGTCCCGCGAAACAGTCGACGATGTGCTGAATTTTTTGCAGAGACACAACTTACAGACACTCGACCTGACCGGCGGTGCGCCGGAACTGAATTCGGAATTCCGCTATCTTGTAACGCAGGCGAGAGCCAGGAATGTGCATGTTATCGATCGCTCCAATCTGACCATCCTGGAAGAGGAAGGCCATGAGGATCTGGCGGAGTTTCTCGCTGAGCATCAGGTGGAGGTTGTCGCCTCGCTGCCCTGTTATCTGCAGGAGAATGTGGACAGTCAGCGAGGCAAGGGATCCTATGATGCCAGCATTGCCGGGTTAAAGCGTCTGAATGGGCTAGGATACGGCCTGCCTGGAAGCAAACTGGAACTCAACCTGGTCTACAATCCCCTTGGACCTTCATTGCCGCCACCGCAGGAATCGTTGCAGGCCGATTATAAAAAACAACTGGCAGAGCGCTTTGGCATCTCCTTCAATCAGTTATTCACTATCACCAACATGCCGATACAGCGATTTGGCAGCTATCTGCAGTCCAAGGGTGAATTCCACAACTACCTGCAATTGCTGCGGGATGCACATCAACCTGAGAACTTGCAGGCCGTGATGTGCCGCCATCTGGTCAGTGTGGATTGGCAGGGATATCTGTATGACTGCGATTTCAACCAGATGCTGAATATGCCGCTGCTCAATCCTGACGCTCCGCGTCCCCATCTACGGGATCTGCTGCAGACTGAGTTGGCCGGTCGCTCGATAAAGGTGGCTGAGCACTGTTACGGATGTACGGCAGGGCAGGGCAGCAGTTGCGGGGGCGCGCTGGACTGACCAGGGTTTCCTTGATTATTGCTCATGCAGTTCACGCAAAGCGCTATCCTGATCTTTGCCAAGGCGCCGGTTGAAGGGCAAGTCAAAACTCGCCTGATACCTGCGCTGGGTGTGCAGGGCGCAACCAGGCTTTATCGCAATTTACTGCAAAATCTACTGGACGGCTTGGTCAGTGAGCGACTTGCGTCGATTGAACTGTGGTGCGCGCCCGATACATCGCATGTCGCTTTTCAACAATTCCAACAACTCCCTGGACTGACTTTACATGCGCAACGAGGGGCAGACCTGGGTGAGCGCATGGCTTATGCGGTAGCTGATGCCCTGCAGCGTCATCAGCAGGTCGTTCTGCTTGGCGTCGACTGCCCTGCCTTGACCTTTCCCATGCTTGAACAAGTGTTCAGCTGGCTTGCAGGCGGTGTAGATGCGGTACTTGGGCCAGCTGAGGACGGGGGCTATGTCTTGCTGGGGCTGAAACGTACCGCGAGATGTCTCTTTCAAGACATACCCTGGGGTACTGGAGTTGTCGCAGAAATGACCCGCCAGTGTCTGCGGGAGATGCAGTGGGAGTGGTGCGAATTACCCGAGCTGTGGGATCTTGATCGGCCGGCAGATCTGCTGCGCCTGGCAAAGAGTGAAATCGTTATCTAGCTGCCGGACTCGCATACTTCACAGCTTTCCTACCTGACTCCCAAGGCTGCATGCTTTCTTTCCATTTGCAGGATGATCTTTTTCAACCGGTTGCGTTCGTGTTTGCTGAGGTCAAGGAAACGACCGCCGATGCGGGTTGTTCTGCGGTGTTGTATTTGTTGTGCAAAACGTATTTCAAGACCGAAATAAATGGGTTGATTGCCGGGGATCTCAACCAGGCATGTGGTGAATTCCTCACCCTTGTGCAGCGTTTCAAATTTTTTCAGTACAATCCCGATTCCGTGTAGTGAAACATCGGATGCATAACCGTTGAGTATCTGCTGACCTTCGAGTCCGCGCTGGCCACGAAATACCGGGGCGCCATTCAGGGGTACCCGGTGGATATCTCTCCTTTGTATATATATTACCGCTTTGGGGATGCCGACCTGGTAGTAAGCAATGTCCGCCTGACTGCGTTGTGCAATAAACTCTAGATCAAACTCCACTTCGACTCCATCGGAGCGTCCAGAGAGGTTGATGACTCCGTGTTTCATGAAGAGTTTGTGACCCTTGGCGGGAGTGATTTCATCCAGGGCCATGATGCCGGTTTTCGGATTAAGGCCGATCACCGCTGTGCTGAAGGTTTCTGGGTGATTACCAATCCTGGCTTCCAGTAGACTGCGATTCTGTTGGAGCCTCTGTATGATGCGAATGATCTGCTGCCTGTCGGTCAGCCAGTTAGCATGGTCCACCACCGACTCATCATGACCAAACAGGCGTTGAAAGCGATTTAAAAGCATAGGTCAAGTCGTTGGAAAGGTTGTTTAGTCCCGATTCGCACTATTCTAATTGTGATGTTTGTATATCATTTATTCTATCTTGACAGTGTACTAGGCCCTGCCGAATGATTTGGCAGCTTGAGTAGAACATGACTCACCCGAAGGACCGTAGGTCTTTTGTGCTTCGGTGATCCCATGCAATAAATTTAGGGCATGGGTGACCTGGCGACGGCTTTGAGCAAGCATACCGCCGTTGATTTCATTCTGTTTGCGACTGGCATCCAGTAACTCTTCGAACTCCTCCCATTGGGCCCTGATGGGGCTGTCAGAGGGTGCTTGCTGAATGAAGTTCTCTATGCCATTGCGGTCTGGCGTCAGTTCCTGCTGCTGAAGAAATAGATTCTGCTGGATTACTGTGGTCTCCAGCTTTTCAATTTGCTGTTGCTTTTTTTGTGTCAGTTTTTCAAGTGGCTCGGGTGTGTGACTCTGCAGTAACTGATACTCCTCAGTCAGTAGTTCCAAGAGTACCTGAACCTGCTTGATTTCAGCCTGGAGGATTAGAGAGAAAAGGAAGTGGGGGTGTGTTTTTGTTGTCATGCGCTCTGTCCAGATAGGTGCTATGGCAGGGAGAGTTCCATCATCAGAAGCTTGTTTGCAGAACTCTCGGGATCGATGCGAAAGCTTCCGGTTGCCAATTTCAGTTGTACCTCTTCGACCTGCTGAGCATCTACCACAGACATCTGTGAGATCCGGTTCTCGAGTTCCTGTAACTGGGATGCGTTGCTGGTAAGATTGATGGTGTCATCACTGCCCGCATGAGTCTTATGCAGGGATTGGCCGCCAGCGGTTTCATCGGTGCGATCGACTGAATTGCCACCTCCGACACCCTGCAGGCTTCCGCTGGATAGACTACTGATTTTAACCGCCATGACTCACCTATGATTGATTTGTCTTGGAACTGGAATCGGCATCCTATGTGCTTACTTTAGAGTTGAAGGGGCATTTTTGTCATTCAATGCGAACCATTCCAGCCGACATCACTCTGGCTTCGAGCTTCTTTTTTGACCTGAGGTTCTGCACCGGAATGAGATCGCCCGGATTGCCATTGCGTAACGCCTTGCCTTTCATTCTCACCTCGATGCCGGAATGACCTGCCAGAATAGTTACCATCTGTCCTCGGTTGATGGTCTTCTGCACGGCCAGCAGACTGGGGGTGACCACCTGGTTGCGTCGCAGGTTGCGTTTGAGGGTTCGGCCGATGACTTGTGATGGCGAATCGTAATGCCCCCGCAGCAGGTGATTGGTATCCTGGATGACCAGCTGGATATCATTTGCACTGATAGCGGTTCCACGACTCAGGTCATGCCTGGCAACCACCACCGGCCCTTCAAGCCCCAGAGTTGCAGTCACATAGAGCTTCCAGGGTTTTGGGGCGCCGCACTTCACTTCCACAGTGGTTTTTCCTTTGCTCCCAGTATTACCGGAGCTGATGGTCTCCAGGGGTAACTCGCAGCGTGTTAACTTGAGCCGATGATCGAGAGGAGTGAATGTGATCTTTAGCTTGCCGGAGCTGTGGCTCATCTGGTCTTGCAGATGCTGCCTTGCGGCGGCGAGGATCTCTTCATGAGGCTGATGGATGCCACTTCCAGACTGTGCGTAATTCAGACAGGGAACTAGCAATAACAGCAACTGAGCGATGGCTTTGACAAGTTTCATTGGTGTGTCGTATTTCCGTCTTTTCGGGTCGTGAAGGCTGGATTGTTGCCGGCCTGTTATCTGGGTAGATAATGGGGATGGCGAATAATATACTCTCACTTTTCATGTTGTTATGGAAATATTTAGCGTTGTCACGAAACTCCGTATGCTGTGTTAAGGGGTATAGATCGGCTTGTTCCCTATGGATACGCAATAAATGTTCCAATGAGAAACTGAGGTCGCAGGGGAGATTAAAGATGGTTTTTACACTGCCGCCAGATAAAAAGGTTGTGCTTTAGAGACCCTTGGGGGGAGTGAAAAAATGGCCGGCATACTCGATGATATTGACTTGAGAACACAGATGGCCGGTCAGAACAGTCTGGAGATGCTGATGTTTCGTTTGCATGGTAAGCAGCTCTTCGGCATCAATGTGTTCAAGGTGAAAGAGGTCGTGCATTGCCCTCCATTAACCGACATCCCCGGCTCTAATCCTGTGATTCGCGGTATTGCCAGTCTCCGCGGGACGAATATTCCCGTGATGGATCTTTCACATGCGGTTGGTGGGCAGAGAATGGGAAACCCCGCCGACTACTTTGTCATCATTACCGAATACAATCGTACGATGCTCGGTTTTCTTGTGGGTGCTGTAGAGCGCATCATCAACATCAACTGGGAGAGTATCCTGCCGCCACCGATAGGCTTGGGGTGGGGAGCATATATGACTGCGGTCACCAAGGTTGATGATAAGCTGGTGGAAATCATCGACGTGGAGAAGGTTCTCAGTGAAATACTGGGTATTGACGAGACGATTACTCAGCCTACGGAAGAACTCGAGGCCAATCTGCAGGAAAAGAAAATCCTCGTCGTCGACGATTCTGTCGTTGCGCGTAAGCAGATAACCCGGGTTTTGGATGAGATAGGCCTGGAATCCATCGTCAAAAAAGATGGTAGTGAAGCCCTCAAGCAACTGGAAGCCTGGGCTGAAGAGGGCCAGGTGAGTGATTGGCTGGCGATGGTGATCTCGGATATCGAAATGCCGAGAATGGACGGTTATGCGCTGGTCATGGCGATTCGCCAGAATCCCAAGCTTGCGGACCTTCACGTCATTTTGCACTCGTCATTGAGTGGAGTATTCAATGAAGCGATGGTGAGGAAGGTCGGCGCGAATCACTTTTTACCGAAGTTCAATCCAGATGAGCTGGTGGAGATGGTAACCGAACAAATCAAGACCCTGGCGTAAACTTCAGGATTAAATTTCAAGGATACGATAAGTCGTACAGATGCCACACCGAGCTACCATCGCTTCAATCAAACCCGCTGAATACCAGGCATTTCAAGATTTTCTGCAACAGGCTTGCGGTATCTTGCTTGGCAGTGGCAAGGAGTATCTGGTTACCAGTCGCCTTAATGGGCTGATGCTCGAGTCTGGAATCGATAGCTTGGCTGGGCTGCTTGAGCAGTTGAGGTCACCCGGGAAAGGTGGGCTCAAAGTACGGGTCATTGATGCAATGACCACCAACGAGACATTCTGGTTTAGAGATATCGGTCATTTTAATCTGCTCAAGGAGAAGATTCTCCCGTCCATTGGGCAGAAACTGGATCGCTCGATACGCATCTGGTCGGCAGCCTGTTCGAGCGGTCAGGAGCCATATAACTTGAGCATGACGGTGGAAGAATATGCAAATTCTGCGCGCTCGGCACACAAGAGACCGGTAGAAATACTTGCCACGGATATCTCAACCAGGGTGCTGGAGCAGGCTCGTACCGGCGTCTATTGCGGGATAGCCACCGATCGCGGCCTGACCCCCGAACAGAGCAGACGTTTCTTTGTTGCCAAGCAGGACTGTCTGGAGGTGCGTCCCGAGGTGCGTCAGCGGGTGCGCTTCAGGGAGCTCAATTTGACCAGTAGTTATGAAAGCCTTGGCCGCTTTGACATGATCTTTTGCCGGAATGTGCTGATCTATTTCTCCAATGATTTAAAGCGGGATATCATTAACCGGATGGCTCGCGCTTTAAATCCCGGCGGTCATCTCTTTCTGGGTTCGACCGAGTCCATCAATCAGCTCTCCGACAGGTTTGAGATGCTGGTTGGGAGTGGCTGTATCTCCTATCGCTTGAAAGACTAAGCCTCGTTCAGCCTTGTTCTAAACCCCGTAAGAATCCCCTTCCCGGCAAGCCTTGCCGAATTGCGGCAATCCATTGCCGTTTTCCCCAGTTACTCCCTATGCGATTGATTGGGTAATCCACAGACAGGTCCATTGGCATGAATAGTGCTGTGTTCTGCAGCAAATGATTTGCTTTGGAGCATCGGATGAATTTTGACGACGCATTTGGTATTCACCCTCGGGCCTTGATGCTGCGCTCGCAGCGTGCGGAAGTGATCGCGAGCAATCTGGCCAATTCAGACACGCCCGGTTATAAGGCCAGGGATTTCGATTTCCATAAAGTCCTTAATCAGGAACTTCAAGGGTCAGTGCGCGTGCGTACCACCAGCCAGCGCCACATCCAGCCGGATAACGGGCTGATTCCTGCAGCACAGATGCTCTACCGGACCCCCATGCAAGCCTCTCTGGATGGTAACACCGTTGATACGGAGCAGGAGCATACCGCTTTCTCCGCGAATTCGATTGAGTATCAGGCCAGCCTTGGATTTCTGAATGGCAAGATCAGTGGCCTGCGCAAGGCCATTAAAGGAGAGTAAGTATGTCCATGCTGAAGATTTTTGATACCGCCGCTACCGGCATGAGCGCACAGAGCCTGCGTCTGAATCTGGTGGCGAGCAACATGGCGAATGCCGATTCGGTGAGCAGTAGTATCGATCAGACCTACCGAGCCCGCCAGCCAGTATTCAAAGCCATGCTGGATCAGTCGAATGCTGACGCTCCGGCTATCGGGGTAAAGATGGCCGGGGTGGTGGAGAGTCAGTCCCCATTGATCAAGGAGTTCTCGCCGGATCATCCGTTGGCGGATGAGGAGGGGTATATCTTCCGACCGAATGTCAACATGATTGAGGAGATGGCGAATATGATGTCTGCCTCCCGTTCTTATCAGAACAATGTTGAGGTCGCCAGTGCCGCCAAGCAGTTGTTGATGGCCACCCTGCGCATGGGTCAGTAAGGAGTAGAAGATGAATACGATCAATAACGACGCGGATATCTACACAAATCTGGGGCTCAACACTGAGCAGCAACAGACCAAGGACGAAGGCCTGAAACTCGACGACTTCATGAATCTGATGGTGACTGAGCTGACCCATCAGGACCCTTTCAAACCCATGGAGAACACTGAGCTGGCAACACAGATTTCCCAGTTCGCCACAGTGTCTGGAATCGACGAGCTGAACAGTTCCTTCAGCAACCTGAGCAGCACCATCACCTCCGATCAGGCGCTGCAGGCGACCAACCTGGTGGGACATGATGTCCTGGTGGCGGGAAATGTCGCTACCTTAACCCAGGGTGGCGCACTGGGTGGCAGCGTTGAATTGCCCGCCGCCGCCGGCAATGTCAGGGTGCAGATTTCCGATGCCTCCGGCGCGCTGGTGCGTGAGCTGGAACTCGGGAGTCATGAAGAAGGGGCATTGGCATTCAGCTGGGATGGTTACAACGACAGTGGTGATTATATGCCTGCCGGGATCTACCAGGTTTCGGCGCTGGCCACCATGGATGACGTGGAGATGGCGCCCAATGTGCTGGTGGCTGCCGAGGTGGAAAGTGTCAGCTTGGGAGGTGCGGGCGGGGTGCGTCTCAACCTCGCCGGACTTGGTCAGGTATCCATCAATGATGTAGCGCAGATTCAGTAAAGCATTTTTAAACTGACTCGATTCGGGTTGGATTGCATTAAAGAGCAGACAGGAGAACAAACATGGCATTTCGTATCGCACTGAGTGGATTGGAGGCGGCCTCTACCGATTTGGAAGTGACCGGACACAATATCGCTAACGCCAGCACCACCGGTTTTAAAGAGTCGCGGGCAGAGTTTGCCGACATCTATGCGAACTCCATGGTTGATGTCAGTGCTTCAGCGCCCGGACGAGGTGTTCGCGTGACGCGGGTAGCCCAGCAATTTACCCAGGGTAGTATCGATTTTACCTCGAATAATCTGGACCTGGGTCTGAATGGTGAGGGATTCTTTGTCATGCAGCAGGCCGATGGTGAGCAGAACTATACCCGCGCCGGGGCATTCAGTGTGGACCGGGATGGCTATGTGGTTGACCATACCCAGGCAAGATTGCAGGTTTTTCCCCGTATCGGTAACACAGGAGATCTGTTCAACACCGGTGTGACATCTGATCTGCACCTACCCGTGTCTTCGGGTAGTCCCCGGGCTACCACAAACGTGAATGCCACACTGAATCTGAGCGCCTCGGAAGCTACGCCGAACGTGCTCCTGGATCCCACGGCGGTGGGGTTTACCTTTCCACCCGATCCATTGAGCTACAACCATTCAACCGCTACTACGCTCTACGACTCTCTGGGTACGGCGCATACCGCCACCATGTTTTATCGCAAAGATACCGATAATGACTGGAGCGCCTATACCTTTGTTGATGGGGCCAATGTCACTGTCAATGGTAATGCCGCAGCGGATATTCAGTTTACAACCAGTGGCGCCTTGGATACCACGCTGGGCGATGTCAATGCGCTTGGCCAGATCACGCTTGATCCCTTTACGCCCTCCGGTGGCGGCGCTCAGATAGCCGGGCTGACTATGGATTACAGCGCCTCAACCCAGTTTGGGTCTGGCTTCGCCGTCAATGAATTGACACAGGATGGCTTCACCTCGGGTCGCCTCAGCGGAGTAGAGGTGGATAGCGCCGGTGTCGTATTCGCCCGTTTTACCAATGGACAGTCTGAGCCAATGGGCAAGATTGCCCTGGCCAGTTTTAACAGTAATCAGGGGTTGCGTCAGATCGGCGATACCAGCTGGGTGGAATCGTTTTCTTCAGGCGATGTCCAGCTGGGTGAGGCGGGAACCTCGAGTTTCGGTTTGCTGCAGTCAGGCGCCTTGGAAAATTCCAATGTGGATATCGCCCAGCAACTAGTCAATCTGATCACCGCGCAGCGTAACTTTCAGGCCAATGCCCAGGTCATCACCACTGCGGATGCAATTACCCAGGCAGTGATCAATCTTCGGTAAGGCTGGGTGACTAAAAGCACGATCTTGCAGGTGTAACAGGAGCAGATTATGGACCGCATGCTGTATGTCGCAATGAGTGGAGCCAAAGAGGTTCTTTTGTCTCAGGCGAATAACTCGAACAATCTGGCAAACGTCAATACGCCGGGTTTCATGGAGGATCTGAATCAGTTCCGCAGCATGCCGGTGTTTGGTCCCGGTTATCCAAGCCGTGTCTATGCCATGAATGAGCGCCCGGATATCAACTTCCACAAAGGCTCTTTGCAGTCCACGGGTAATACCCTGGATGTGGCGGTGAAGGACGCTGGATATCTTGCGGTGCAGGCTCCAAATGGTGCTGAGGCCTATACCCGCCGTGGTGACCTGAAGGTCGATGCGAATGGTCTGGTGACCAACGGCGAAGGTTTGCCGGTGATCGGCAATAGTGGTCCGATTGCCTTGCCGCCGTATGAGAAAATCGAGATCGCGGCGGACGGCACCATCACCATTCTTCCAGAAGGTTCGACACCGGAAGCGCTGGCGGTTATCGACCGAATCAAGCTGGTCAATCCTCCCGCCCGGGACCTGCTGAAGAGTGAGGATGGGTTGATGCGTATGCGAGACGGCTCCGAAGCAGATGCCGAGGCTACTACAGAGCTGGTTTCCGGGGCCATCGAGAGCAGTAATGTCAATGTGTCGGATGCCCTGGTCAAGATGATCGAGTTGTCCCGCAAGTTCGAGTTTCAGGTCAAGATGATGAAGACCGCACAGGAACTGGATGCCTCATCGGCAAAATTGATGCAGATGTCCTGATGGTTGGCAGGTTATTTGCAACTGGTTTGAGTAGCTGAATATTCACGATTAATGAGGAAAGACTATGTACCCGGCACTTTGGATCGCTAAGACAGGTTTGGACGCACAGCAGACCAATATGTCGGTCATTGCCCATAACCTGGCGAACGTCAATACCACCGGTTATAAGCGTGATCGTGCGGTGTTCAATGATCTGATCTACCAGAACCTGCGTCAGGTGGGCGCACAGTCATCCGAAAACACTGAACTGCCTTCCGGGCTGATGGTCGGCACCGGTGTGAAAGTGGTAGCCACGCAGAAATCCCATAATCAAGGCAATATCGTGCAGACGGGGAACTCGCTGGATGTAGCCGTGCAGGGCAAGGGTTATCTGCAAGTGTTGCATCCGGATGGCAGCATTGTTTATTCAAGGGACGGCACCTTCAGCCTGTCTGCAGACGGCGTGGTGGTGACACCCAATGGTTATGAACTGCAGCCCGCAATGACGGTGCCGGCAGATGCCACCAGCATCACCATCGGTTCGGATGGCGTGGTTTCCTCCCTCCAGGCGGGGAATACCGCGCCCACCCAGATTGGCCAGATCGAACTGGCCTATTTCGTCAATCCTCAGGGGCTGGCGCCGATCGGCGACAATCTGTTTCGTGAGAGCAATGCCAGCGGCGGTGTGAATACGGCCATCCCAGGAACCGACAGTACCGGCACCCTGATACAGGGGGCTTTGGAGAGTTCTAATGTCAATGTGGTGGAGGAACTGGTGAATATGATTGAGACCCAGCGCGCCTATGAGATGAATTCCAAAGCTATCTCAACCACCGATGAGATGCTCTCCTATGTAAGTCAGCAACTTTAACCGGTCCTGGATAATGCGTATCGAGACACAATTACTGATGCTGCTTTTGGCTCTGGCATTGTTATCCGGCTGTCAGACCCAGGGTCCAGTGCGGGATGTCAGCTATGCCCCGATACGGCCGGTGCTGCCACCACCCGCTCCCCAGGGCAATGGCAGCATCTATCAGGCAGGTTATGAAGTCTCCTGGTTCGAAGACAGCCGCGCCCATCGGGTGGGGGACTTACTGACGGTTGAGTTGGTGGAGAACACTTCCGCCAATAAGTCAGCCAAGAGTGCGGCGAAAAAGGATAATTCCAATAGTGTCTCCGCACCGACGATCCTTGGTTCCGCGCTGCAGTTCAATGCCTCGGGATTGCTGCCCCTGGCCAGCAACAAGGACAATAGCTTCGAGTTCGGACTCGACTCAACCAATGATTTCAGTGGCGAAGGCAGTGCCTCCCAGAGTAATGCCCTGAGCGGCAATATAACGGTCACGGTGGTCGAGGTGCTGTCGAATCGCAACCTGGTCGTGCGTGGTGAAAAGCGCATCGGGATCAATCAGGGCAATGAATACATTCGGGTTTCGGGGATCGTGCGCCCGCAGGACATCACCCCGGAAAATACCGTCGAATCGACCCGCATCGCTGACCCCACCATCTCTTATGTGGGTGAAGGGATGGTTGCGGATGCCAATTCCATGGGTTGGTTCGCAAGATTTTTTCACAGTGTGCTCTTCCCATTCTAAGGAACCGGCCATGAAACAGATGACACTTACCAAACTGGGTGGCTTGCTACTGGCGCTGTTGTGCCTGCAGGTCTCATTTCCAGCAGCTGCAGAGCGCATCAAGGATCTTGCCTCGATCCAGGGGGTGCGCGGCAATCAACTGATGGGTTATGGCCTGGTGGTTGGTTTGAATGGAACGGGTGACAAGGATACCGATTCTCCCTACACCCTCAATAGCCTGAAAAATATGCTGGCGCAGTTTGGTGTACAGATCCCGCCGGGTACCAAAATAAAACCTAAGAATGCCGCCGCGGTTATCGTGCATGGTGAGCTTCCACCCTTCAGCAAGCCGGGGCAACGCATCGATATCACGGTCTCATCCCTGGGTAATGCAAAAAGCCTGCGTGGCGGCACGCTGCTGATGACTCCTTTGAAAGGGGCGGATGGCAAGAATTATGCCTTGGCCCAGGGTAACCTGGTTGTGGGTGGACTGAGTGCGGCGGGCCAGGATGGCTCCAAGCTGACCGTTAATATCCCCAGTGCCGGGCGAATCCCCAACGGTGCGACAGTCGAACGCGAAGTACCCAATCAATTCAACAAGGAACATCAGGTGACCTTGAATCTGCATGATGGGGATTTCACCACGGCAATGCGGGTTGCTGAGTCCATTAACCTGACCATTGGACCAGGTACCGCCAAGGCGGTTGACTCCACCTCCATCAGGGTCAATGCGCCTATCGATCCCAATCAAAAGGTAACCTTTGTCGCAATGCTGGAAGTGCTTGACGTTAAACCAGGTGTTACCTCTGCGAAGGTCATCATCAACTCGCGCACCGGCACAGTGGTCATCAACAACCAGGTCCGCGTCTATCCGGCGGCGGTTTCTCACGGCAGCCTGGTTGTCAGTATCAGCGAGAATCCAGCGGTCTCGCAGCCAGGGGCCTTTGCCGGTGGTCAGACAGCGGTGGTTCCACAAAGTGAAGTGACCGTGACGGAAGAGTCCAAGCGCATGTTTTTATTTGACCCCGGTGTGTCCCTGGATGCTGTCGTACGTGCGGTGAATGAAGTTGGCGCCGCACCCAGTGACTTGGTGGCTATTCTTGAAGCCCTCAAGGAAGCGGGGGCGCTGCGCGCAGAGTTGCTGGTGATCTAATGCAAGCCATTCCAGCGAGTGTCTACAACGACTTTCAGGGTCTGGCAACGCTGAAGCAGCAGGCGCGTGAAGACCAGCAAGGCTCTCTGGAAAAGGTGGCCAGACAGTTTGAGTCGCTGTTCGTGCAGATGATGGTCAAGCAGATGCGCCAGGCCAGTTTAGGGGAGGGCATCTTCGACAGTGACAAGACGCGTTTCTATCAGGATATGTATGACAAGCAGCTCTCTCTGCATCTCTCAGAGACTGGCGGCATAGGCATAGGGAAGATGCTCAGGGAACAGTTGGGAAAAGGCCAGGGGTCTTTGACCAGTCAGCTTAGCGGATTGGAAAATTATCGATCGCATCCTGTTTTGCCGGCAATTCGTTATCTTGCCACCCGGCCAGCAGCGCCAAGCCACGAGACAGAGCCTGTCCAGGGCGAAACTGCCGACTCGTTCCAACGGCTTGATTCGCCTGAGGCATTTGTTAAGTCACTCTGGCCTGCCGCAAAGCGTGCAGCATCTGCTATCGGCTTATCACCCGAGGCATTGCTTGCCCAGGCAGCATTGGAGACCGGCTGGGGAAATCATGTGATGACTGCCAGCAATGGCGAAAGCAGTCATAACCTATTCGGTATCAAGGCGGATCGGCGTTGGGACGGGGCTCAGGTCAGGCGTGACACCCTTGAGTATGAAAATGGAGTTGCAATACGTAAGCGCGAGGCATTTCGAGCTTATCAGTCGTACGACGAGAGTTTTCAGGATTATGTGGCGTTTCTGCAAAGCAATCCCCGCTATGCAGAGGCGCTTGCCAATGCAGATGACAGCCGGGCCTATTTTTCAGCGCTACAAAACGCCGGATACGCCACAGATCCGAAATATGCTGAAAAGATTCATCGGGTTATGAATGGAACTGAGATGAACGCGGCGCTGCAGGAATTCAAGAGTGAAACAGGCCGTCCGATATAGATACATGGTGAATAGAGGCATCTAATGTGAGTAGCTTACTATCAACCGGCATATCCGCCTTGACCATTAACCGGCAAGGGATGGATACCACCGGGCACAACATCGCCAATGTAAACACCGAGGGCTATAGCAGGCAGCGTGTCGATTTTACGACCCGGGCTGCATCATTGACAGGCTCTCACTATATTGGCAACGGCGTAGAAACCGGCCAGATCCGCCGTCAGTATGACACTTTTATGGCGACCCAGATGCGCGCCGGTCAATCGCTGACATCCGAACTGGATGCCTATTATTCCGGGGCCGGGCGACTGGATGATCTGGTTGCGGACCCGGATGTTGGCCTGCAACCGGCGCTGGAGGATTTCTTCGCTGGCGTTCAGGGGTTGGCGGATGATCCGTCTTCGGCGGCGGCACGCCAGGTCGTGCTCTCTGAAGCACAGACGCTGGTTGATAGATTTCACTATATCGATGGTGAATTCAACCGTACCCGCGACTATACGAACAATCAGATAGATGCGACGGCTGATGAGATCAACCGTATTGCCGAGGGTATCGCCGAGATCAATGCCAACATGGAGGTTGCCTTTAGTGCGACCGAGCAATCCATACCGAATGACCTGCTGGACAAGCGGGATCAATTGATCAACGACCTGTCCAAGCTGGTGGATATTCAGGTCCTTGGGCAGAGTGACAGGTCTTTGAATGTCTTTATCGGCAAGGGTCAGGCGCTGGTGATGGGACATGAGGCCGCCACATTGACTACGGTGCCATCGAGCATCAATCCGGGCCGTCGTGAAGTGGCTTTTACTTTTTCCTTTGGAACCCAGGTAATAACCGACCAGCTCTCGGGTGGTCAGATTGGAGGTTTACTCAGGTTTCGTAACGAGATTATTGATCCTGCCCAGAACCAGGTAGGTCTTGTTGCATTAGGTCTGGCGGAAAGTTTGAATAACCAGCATCAACTGGGGCTGGATCTGGATGGTCTCGCCGGGACCAATCTATTCTCGACAGGATCCGTGCAGGTCATGGAGCCCGCCACGAACGGCAGTTCCATCACGGTTGCTTATGACTCAATCAGCAGCCTGACCGGCAGTGACTATCAACTGCGATACGATGGCGCGGATTTTATGCTCACCCGATTATCCGACAACACCACCAGCATATTGCCCCCCGGCGTCTCTGTCGTGGACGGACTCTCTATCGATATTGATCCTGCCGGGGCCTTGGCGGGGGATATCTTCGAGATCCAGCCGACCAGGAATGGATCGGAAAGTCTGAGTCTTTTGGTAAATGACGTCAGAAAACTGGCGGCGGCTTCTCCACTGCAAAGCCAGCCCGGGCTGGATGCGAGTGGCAACCCCGCCAATACAGGGAATGCAAAGATTTCCTTGCCCTCGAACAATAATGCAACCGGTTTACCGCTGGGTACGCCTATCGAATTGGTCTACTCAGCGGATGCGGGTGGCGCGGGTGTGCCAGGCTTTACGATTCTCAATGGACCGGCTGCGCCGAACGATTTTCTGGCCTACGACCCGGCAACCGACAGTGCAGGAAAGACCTTTCCTGACAGCACCAATCCCACTCAGTTCGATGCCTTTGGTGGTATGAGCTTCAGTATCTCCGGAATACCCCAGGAGCAGATTGCGGGCAGCGGTGATCGCTTCATCATCAGCGACAATGCCGGCGGCAATAGTGATAATCGCAATGCCCTCGGTATGGCCCGGCTGCAGGATATGGATATCATGCTCGGTGGCAACGCCTCGTTAGAAGAGCTCTACTCTAGAATGGTCTCGGATATTGGGGTAAAAACGCACCATGCAGAAATCAATCTGGAGGCCCAAAAGGGGCTGCTGGAGCACTCCAAGGCCGCATTGGATGAGGTTTCAGGCGTCAACCTGGATGAAGAAGCGGCCAATTTGATCCGCTTTCAACAGGCCTATCAGGCCTCGGCACAGCTGATCACCGTGGCCAAGACCCTCTTCGATACTCTCTTGTCAGCAGTCGGGCGCTAGCTGGAATGGATAGAATCTCCACCAGTATGTTATTTCAGCGGGGTACCAGCGCCATGCTTGAGCAGCAGGCCAGGCTGAGTAAGACCGAGCTGCAGCTCGCTACCGGCAAGCGCCTGTTGTCACCCAAGGATGATCCTGCGGCAGCGGCCTATCTGCTCGATCTGCGTGGAACGATCAGTCAGGTTGAGCAATACCAGGCAAACAGTGATCGAGTACGGG
Source organism: uncultured Gammaproteobacteria bacterium (assembly GCA_963797085.1). Taxonomy (GTDB): domain Bacteria; phylum Pseudomonadota; class Gammaproteobacteria; order Chromatiales; family Chromatiaceae; genus JASJBU01. The sequence goes on along the minus strand of CAWCOA010000011.1, from coordinate 350,129 downwards.
CGCGTCTGGAACTGGAGGATATCACCTTGCGTGGCGTTACTGATGTCATGCCGCGAATTCTTGAATTGGCCGTTCAGGGGCGGAACGATACCAATACGGCGCCTGACCGCCAGTCAATCGCCGCAGAGTTACGCCAACTCAATGATGAACTGCTGGGATTGGCGAATACTAAGGATAGTAATGGAGAATATATCTTTGCGGGTTTCGATGCCGATATCCCGCCATTCACGCATCCTGCGGAGGGAGTCTTTACCTACACAGGCGACATGGGCACGCGGAATCTACAGATATCGGCAAACCGCCAGCTGCAGGATCGGGACAACGGATTCGATGTCTTCATGGATGTTCCAATCAGGCCGGCCAGCAGCGTGACCGGGGCTGCCGCTACCTCCTTTGCGGCGGTGGATGCGGGAGATATTACGATCGATAGTGGCAACGGCATGGGCCCGATAAGTCTGCGGGCACTCCCGGCGGCAGCGGATGCGGCGGAACGCGCCACCCAACTGCTGGGTGCCATCAATGCGCTGTCCGATCAGACTGGCGTTAGCGCTGAAAATGCTACCGCCACGACCTTGAAGTTGACCAGCGAAAGTGATCGGGACATGACTTTAGGGCTGACGGGAACAGCCACCACAGCCACCACGGGGCTGTCTGCCGGCATCTATGAGCCGATAACGGCTAAACGCAATATCTTCGAGACTATCCACCAGGTGATCACGAGCCTGGAGTCGAACAACCCTGATTCCAATCACCTGGATGATATTCATCTCGCTCAACAGCATGTGTTGGATATTCGCACATCGGTAGGAGCCAGGCTGAATACGCTTGAAACCCAGGAGTCTGTCAATGCAGACTTCCTGCTGACCATGCAGACCGCAAAATCCGAGGTGGAGGACCTTGATTACGCCGAGGCGGTCAGTCGTTTTCAACAGCAGCTGTTGGCCTTGCAGGCTGCCCAGCAGTCTTTCTCCAAGGTGCAGGGGCTCTCTCTGTTTAATTACCTCTAGTACTCCATCAATATTGCCTTGGCGGAGTACTGGTACTCCATTACTTTTCTGATGCTGAACTTGTGCGCCGCGATGGAAGTGCCATGCGTCTGCTCGACTACTTGCGTTGACTTTTTCTAATTAGCTAACTATCTTAGTCATGTAATCACTTGAAGGGCTGCTATGCACCAAGTCAACATACATGAAGCAAAAACCCAACTCTCGAAACTGATCCAGGAGGCGCTGGATGGCGAGGAGGTGGTCATCGCCAGGAATAGTAAACCCCTGGTGCGGTTAGAAGTACTCCAGAGCGCAAAAAAGCAACGGCGGATTGGTGGATTAAAGGGGGTTGTCATCAACATATCAGATGATTTTGATGAACCCCTGGATGACCTGGCTGACTACATGGAATGAAAATCCTTCTGGATACTCATGTGCTGTTCTGGTTGCTGTCAGATGATGCCAGGTTAACGGCTGAGATGCGGGAAGGTTTTCTGGATCTGGATAACCAGCTTTATTTCAGTATTGTCAGTTTATGGGAGATTACGATCAAGGTCAGCCTGGGAAAGCTTGAACTGGCAGACAATTGGCTGAACAGCGTTCAGCAAGAGTTGACCTCCAACAATATTCACTGGTTGCCTATCGATGTGGCTCACTGCACAACCTTGGAAACCCTCCCGTTCCATCATCGTGATCCATTCGACCGAATGCTGATTGCCCAGGCAATGACTGAAAAGATGGCCATCATGAGCAGCGACAGTAGGATAAGGGATTACCCCCTGACTTGTATCTGAGCCACAATGTGCAATTGTAAAAATCTGATATAATCAGATTATTTGTAATGAAAGGCATTAAGCAATGCGAAGCATCACTGCAACAGAACTTGCCAGAGGATGCCGCGAGAAATTGGCTGAAGGATAGCCTTAGTACACAGGTGAATTAATTATCTTCTGCGTGGGAATGCATCAACCAGGTTTCGTGCCTGTTAATCGATTAATAACACGCTATTTCCAAATCGCTAGTGTGTAGTGGTTATGAATGTATTCATCCTTGGTTATAAGGGGAGCATCATAAAGCGCAGCTTGCGCCACAATCAGGCGGTCGAATGGATCTCTAGTCCAATTCTGACCTTCTGCTTCTTTCACAACAGCAGGGAAAGGTGCATTACAGATAGTTAAGCCAAGAGCTGTTTCGAGTGTATCCAGGACGGGTAGTGGTGATTCAGTTACACGATCAATCTCGTATAGATATTGCAATTCCATTCGCACCATTGGCGATATGCGAATATCTAATGCTTCCTCAAGCAGCTTGGCTGACCTTGCTGGGATAGCTGTACCACCTTCTGCATACAGCCACACTACGACATGGGTATCCAGATAGATCAGGGATGCCACTGGTCTGACCAGTCCATATGTACTAACTCCTCCCGTTTTCCTTTGATGAAATTCAGGTGAGGTTTGAGGAGATCAAGCTTGCCTGCCTGTTCAGGTACGATGCGCAAGCGACGACCTTTACACAATATCTCTACAGGTGTACCTGTTTCCAGAATCTGGTCAAGAATACGATATAGGTTGGCCCTTAAACGTGAAGGTGTTAGATGTTCAAGCATTGCCTGCACTCCATTAAGTACGCTTTTCTATTAACACGTACGCAGTGTAGCATTAAAAGTACGCTTTGTGGCAGTCGCTAATCGCAGCCATGGGCAGCACCTGCGCTTGCCGACGGTTTCAGATTTTGTTTCTCCAGTTGCTTAAGGTTCACTTTCCTTTTGCCGTTACAGAGACCGGAAGCGGTAAATACAGTCATACCCGACAGTATATCCGCTAAATATCAACCTAACGCCCAGGCTCGATGCAGGACATCGCCGGGTGATTAAGGAGAAACTATCATGGCAATGGGTATCAACACCAATATCATGTCGTTGAATGCGCAACGCAACCTCAACACCTCACAAACCGCTCTCTCCACCTCGATGCAACGCCTCTCCACCGGCCTGCGTATCAACAGCGCCAAAGACGATTCAGCCGGCCTGGGTATCGCCGACCGCATGGGCTCGCAGATCCGGGGTCTGAATCAGGCGATGCGAAATGCCAATGACGGCATCTCCCTGTCGCAGACGGCGGAAGGCGGCCTGCAGGAATCCACCAACATCCTGCAGCGCATGCGTGAACTCTCCATTCAGTCCGCGAATGATACCAATACCGCTGCGGATCGCGCCAACCTGCAGGAAGAGGTTTCTCAGCTGCAGGCAGAGCTGACCCGTATCTCAGAAGCGACGACCTTCAATGGCCAGAAACTGCTGGATGGTACCCTGGGCACCTTTACCCTGCAGGTCGGCTCGGAATCCAATGAGACGATTGGCGTCAGCTTCTCTGCTCAGAGCTTTGCGGCTGAAGATCTTGGTGGGGCGGCTTCGGGTGATTTGATCGGTACAGCTGCTACCAGTGCTACTGGACTCTGTGCAGGCTTTGCAAGCTATTGATGGTACTGCTAGTACTGACCATGAGTATCAATGATCAAGATGTTGGTGATCTAAATGAGTGCTGCGAACCTGAATGATCACTTGGAGACGATCAATTCGAATGTTTCGGGTGTCGAGGCCAGTGCCTTTACGGAAGCCGAAGGGATCAACTGGTGCAGACGGTGACTGGCATCATTCGTGGCACTGATGAGTTGAAGATTGCACTTGACTCAAGCTGATGGCAGTAAACAATCTGGAGATTACCGATACTGGCAGCATGCAAGAGGTGGTGGACAAGATCAATGATCAGGGCGCAGGTCTTATTAAAGCCACACTCAGTGATGATGGCAAGATGTCTTTGAGAAGTGATACTGGGGCAACAATTACTGTTACGATGATACAGTAGCGGTGAAGCAGCAGCCGTTGGCTTACGCAACTGGTGATGATCACCAGGCCCAGCTGAGCTTTAAAATCACTGATCCCAATGTTTCCAATGTGGATATCGCGTATGGTGGTACCATTGTTGCTGCAGCTGAAATCGCCGATATCGGTGTTCAAGCACGTACTGACAGTGATATCACTGGTGTTGCACTCAGCTGTGCGGCCGCCTTGGCCGAAGGTGATCTGATCATCAATGGTGTCGAGATTGGCGCGGTTACAGACAGCACTACTAGTGATACTCAAGTGCAGCTCTGCAGCAGCGATCAACAAGTTATCTGACGAGCATGGTGTTGTGGCGTCCGCTAGATGCTACTAGCTAGCGCTATTAACATTCAACTCTGTGGATGGGACTGAAATCTCCATTAAAGCCGGAGATAATACAACAGCAGCTCTTCACTTACTGAAACCGGTCTGCTCGAAACCAATAGCGCCAGCACCTCAGGTAAATCAGTCGCCGATATCGACATCTCCACGGCCGCCGGTGCACAGAGCGCCATCGATACCATCGATGCCGCCTTGGCCACCATCACTAGCTCCCGCGGCGAGATGGGTGCGGTGCAGAATCGTCTGGAATCCACCATCGCCAATCTGGGTAACGTCTCCGAGAATGTCAGCGCGGCCCGTTCGCGGATCATGGATGCGGACTTCGCGGCTGAAACCGCCGCGTTGACCCGTACCCAGATCATGCAGCAGGCCGGCGTGGCCATGCTGTCCCAGGCCAACTCGCAGCCGCAGATGGTGCTGTCGCTCCTGCAGTAATCCGGTCCTGAGCCAAGAGTACCGCCTGGAAGAAATTCCAGGCGGCAACATCATGAAAGGTAAGAGAGGTGACGGCCATGGCTAATGACATGACGCTCACAATGAATACTCTGCCGGCTAAGGGTTCCGGTAAGGAAGTACGTCGTACTGCCGAGAGTCAGTCTGTCTCCCCACAGCAAGCTGTTGATCCTGTCACCAGCAAGCAGCCTGTAGAAGAAACCGCCCAGTCCGAGAAAGCCGCTGCTGCGCCATCCGAAATCTCGAAAGAGAAACTGGAAGGCGCCGTCAGTCAGATGAAAGACTTTGCGCAGAGGTTGAACCGCGAGTTGCAGTTCGATGTCGATGAAGATCTCGGACGCATGGTAGTGCGGGTTGTGGATAGGGATTCAGGTGACTTGATCCGTCAGATTCCCTCGGAAGAGGTTATGGCCCTGGCAAGCCAGATGAGGGAGATGCAGGAGGCTGAAGCGAGCCAACTGGATGGCAAGAGTCTGCGGGAACAGTCGGTAGGTTTACTGGTAGAACTCCAGGCCTGATCCTGTAGTTTGGCCCTGAAATTGCTTCAATAATCAAAGGTGTCGAAAAGCAGGCGGAGGGAACGCCTGTTTTTCGTTGAACCTGAGACGCGGCCTTGATCCGGAGGCCAGATTGAACTGGAGACGAGGATGACAACGCACGCTTTCTGCACCCGGCATTGGGTCCGGTCTGGATATCAACAGCATCGTTGTTCAGTAGCAAATACTCTTGGGGTGCACCACATATCAATGGGTTACTCGGTGGTGCGCACGGCGCACCCTACGATAGGACAACACCTTCCGGAGGGGAGTGGTGCGCACGGCGCACCCTACGATAGGAATAGGGTAACCAGTTTGATGTAGGGTGCGCTGTGCGCACCAAATAGCTCAAACAAACAATTGTTGGGTATAGCCAGGTCAAACCGGAGATAAAAAATGGCCACACTTTCCGCGCCCGGTATAGGTTCAGGGCTGGATATCAATGGAATCATCGACTCGCTGATGGCGGTTGAGCAGATTCCTCTGCAGCGACTGCAGGTCAAGGCCGGAGACTATCTGGCTCAGATCAGCGCCTACGGCCAACTGCGCAGTGACATGGCAAATTTCCAGGATGCCACCTCAGCGCTTGGGTCGTTTAATGATTTCGATGCCTTCTCCGCACAATCGGGCAATACATCCGTTTTCACCGCCACGGCCAATAATGATGTTGCCCTTGGCAGTTATGACATTCAGGTCGAGAGTCTGGCAGCCTCACAAAAGCAGGGGTCTGGTCCGTTGGGTGAAGCCGATCCTGTCGGTACTTCTGGCGATAAGATGACCATCGGCATCGGTGACGAAACGTTTACCGTCGAAATCGGCGGCAAGACCCTGTCCGAGATTCAATTAGCCATCAAGGAGGCAACGGACAATGTGGGTGTCAGCGCCAGTGTAATTCGTGAGAGCGAGAGCAGCGTCAATCTGCTGCTTTCAAGTAAAAATACCGGCCTGGCCAATACCATGACCTTCTCATTCACCAACAGTGACGATGATGCGATAGCGGATCCACTGGGTTTTACTCAGATACAGCCCGCGGCAGATGCAAAGATCATCATCGATGACTCCTATACGGTCATCCGCTCCAGCAATTCGATTTCCGATGCGATTCAGGGTGTCACCATCGATCTGCAGAGCACCAGCGCCACTAATGTGTCATTGAATATCACGCGGGATTCCGAGGAGATAATAACTTCCGTAGAGACCTTTGTAGAGTCCTACAACGAGCTGCTCTCCTCAATGAGCAAATTGAAGGAGGGCGATCTCTCAGGCGATGGCACCTTGCGTATGGTGGAGACGCAGGTTCGCTCGGTGCTGGGTTCCAACGCCAGTGTGACGGGCGCCTACTCCTATGCTTCCGATATTGGCATCAGTTTCCAGAAAGATGGAACCCTGACATTCGACAGAAACAAACTGACCGATGCGATGCAGGATGATCTGTCATCAGTGGCCGAACTGTTTGCCAATGATGATCAGGGCTTCGCGTTCCGGCTCGACGCCAAACTGAAAGGCATGTTGGGAGATGACGGACTGATCGATGCACGAGAAGAAGGATTGAACGCCAGTGTGGACAATAACAATAAGGAGATCGCAGACATGCAACACCGCCTGGAATTGGTTGGCGCCCGTTATCGTTCGCAGTTTTCTGCCTTGGATGTCTTGCTTGGGGAGTTGCAGGCGACCAGCAGTTATGTGACAGCGCAGCTTTCCGCCCTGGAAAATTTAATGCCAGGTAACACCAAATAATTGATCCAAATTAATGAGCATGATTGATCAGAGGTTATAAGAATGAATTTCAATCAGAAACATGGCGCTCGCCAGTACGGTAAAGTGGCAGTCGGCTCCGAAGCTGATTTTGCTAATCCACACAGACTTGTACAGATGCTGATGGAAGGCGCCCTGGAAAAGATTGCGGTTGCCAAAGGACACATGGATCGCCATGAGTATGAGGCGAAAGGCAAGCACATTAACTGGGCCATTTCCATCATTAACGGGTTAAGGGGTAGCCTCAACATGGAAGAGGGCGGCGATATGGCGAATAATCTCGATAACCTCTATGACTACCTGGTGCGGCGTTTGTCCGAAGCTAATCTTAAAAATGATTTGCTGATTCTGGATGAGGTCAGTTCCCTGCTGCTAGAGATTAAATCCGCCTGGGATGCCATGCCGGACGAGATCAAGCAGCCAGCCGGAGGTCCAGGTAAGCCTGTTTCAGCCGCCTAGTGACAGTGAATCACACATCTCGGCAAATCCTGGAACGGGGTCTGACGCTCAGTAGACGCCTGTTGGAGTTGATGAAAGACGGCGACTGGGAGGAGGCGGCTAAATTGGAGGCAGAGCGTCTGCGGGCGATCCAGAAAGGCCTTGCTGCAGAGCCAGCTGAAGATTTGCCGGAAAAAATTGCCATATTACGCGAGATAGATGTCCTGAACAGAGAGATGGAGTCTATCGGAGTGCAGGGAAAATCCAAGTTATCCAGTCAGCTGCGTCAGCTAAAACAGGGCCGCAAAGCAGGCAGGGCCTACCGGCAAGGCCACAACTCTTAACCTCTGCCGAGGATCAGTTCCATCACAACCTTGCTGCCAAAATAGGCCAGCATCAGCACCACAAATCCACTCAGGGTCCAGATCAGGGCCTTCTGCCCTCGCCAGCCAAAGTGAAAACGCCCCCACAGCAGTGTGCCGAAGACAAACCAGGCGGTGATGGACAGTATGGTCTTGTGCGCCAGCCGCTGGGCAAACATATCTTCCAGAAAGGTAAATCCGGAGATCAAAGCGAGGGTAAGCAGTACAAACCCGGCGCCGATCATCTCAAATAAAAGACTTTCCATGGTCTGCAAAGGTGGCAGGGCGCGGACAAATCCGCCTGGATGACGATGATGCAGATGATGATCCTGTATCGCGAGAAGCACTGCCTGGACGCTGGCCAGGGTAAACAGGCTGTAGGCCAGCATGGAAACCAGGATATGGATGGTCAAGCCAATCGGAGCCGTATCGGTCAGGAGGCGCACCGAGGCATAGCGATGTTCCAGTACTATCGCCAGCGCCCCCAGTGGCAACAGCACCGTGCCCAGATTTTCCACCGGTTTGCTGAGGCTGGAGATCAACAGCAGCAGCAGAATGGTCCAGGTGATCAGGGAAAAGGCATTGAAGACACCGAGATTGATCCCGTTGTCCGATACCGTATTGCTGTAAAGGAGTAATCCATGCAGCAGAATGCCGAGAAAGCCCAATAGCAGGCCCACCTGCCGCAGTGGGATGTTGATCCGCTCACCGCGAAACAATTTTAATGCGAAGCATGCTGCAGCCCCTAAGTAGGCTGCGATGGCGGAGAGTGAAAGCAATGTCTGCTGCTCTTGATTTCTCAATAAAACCAGTCCGAATAATCGCATACTTTGTGGCGATAGTGAATGAAATCGAATTGCCTCGGGGTGATTTATCCTGAGCTGATATATAATCCTTTGCATCCAAGTCACACGAGCAGGCCACAGCAAGCTGGCGCAACGAGTATGTTTAATAATCTAACTGAAAGATTGGGCAAGGTCCTCAACAACCTGAGAGGGCAGGGGCGCCTCTCTGAGGAGAATATCAAAGACACCATGCGCGAGGTCCGCATGGCGTTGCTGGAGGCGGACGTAGCGCTGCCTGTGGTGCGCGGTTTCGTGGATCAGGTCAAGGCCAAGGCCATGGGTGAAGAGGTGATGCGAAGCCTCACGCCAGGGCAGACGCTGATCAAGATCGTCAATGATGAACTGGTCCAGGTGATGGGCGAGGCCAACGAGTCACTGGATCTGGCGGCCCAGCCGCCGGCGGTGATTCTGATGGCGGGCCTGCAGGGATCGGGTAAGACAACCAGTGTCGCGAAACTTGCACGTTGGCTGCAAGAGACTGGCAAAAAGCGGGTCATGGTTGTGAGCTGCGATGTCTACCGCCCGGCCGCCATCGATCAGTTGCAGACCCTGGCTGAGGAGGTCAAGGCGGAGTTTTTTCCAAGTTCTGTCGAACAGGCGCCGGTGAAAATTGCGCAGGATGCGCTCGCTCAGGCTAAAAAGTCCTTCTGCGACGTGTTGATCGTCGACACCGCAGGCCGTCTCCATGTGGACGACGCGATGATGTTGGAGATCAAGGATCTGCATGCAGCCATCACGCCGGTTGAAACCCTGTTTGTCGTGGACAGTATGACCGGTCAGGATGCGGCGAATACAGCCAAGGCCTTCAACGAGGCCCTGCCTCTGACCGGGGTGATCCTGACCAAGGCGGATGGCGATGCCCGGGGTGGCGCGGCGCTCTCCATTCGGCAGATCACCGGCAAACCGATCAAGTTTATCGGTATGGGGGAGAAGACCGACGCCCTGGAGCCTTTTCATCCGGACCGGATTGCCTCACGCATTCTTGGCATGGGAGATGTTCTCAGCCTGGTGGAGGAGGTTTCGCGCAAGGTCGACCAGAACAAAGCGGAAAAACTGGCTAAAAAGCTTCAGAAAGGCAAGGGCTTCGATCTGGAGGACTTCAAGGAGCAGATGTCCCAAATGGCCAACATGGGGGGGATGAGTGGACTGCTGGACAAGCTGCCGGGTATGGGCGAGCTGCCTGACCATGTGAAAAATCAGGTCAATGACAAGGAGGTTGGTCGACTGATCGCCATTATCAACTCGATGACACCCCAAGAGCGCCGTTTCCCTGCTGTTATCAAAGGGTCGCGCAAGCGGCGCATTGCTGCCGGGTCCGGAACCCAGATACAGGATGTGAATAAGTTACTCAAACAGTTCACCCAGATGCAGAAAATGATGAAAAAGATGAAAGGTGGCGGTATGAAGAAGATGATGCGCAATCTGGGCGGAAAGTTTCCCGGCGGCGGTATGCCGCCTGGCGGAGGAGGATTTCCGTTCTGATCTTTGGACTTTATCTATGTTGGGGGTTGATTCTCACACATCAGGGTTCACTTTTTCATCCATTCGGATATAATGCGCCGTTTCCTGCCGGTAGGTTTACCGGTGCTTAAAGTATTTTCATAGGGTACATCATGGTAACCATTCGTCTCGCCAGAACCGGCGCCAAAAAACGGCCATTCTTCCACATCGTGGTAACAGACAGCCGTAATGCGCGCGATGGCCGCTACATCGAACGCCTCGGCTTTTTCAATCCGATTGCACGGGGTGGTGAGGAACGACTGCGTCTCGACACAGCGCGAATCGATCATTGGGTCTCCAAGGGCGCCCAGGCCAGTCAGCGTGTCGCATCGCTGTTGAAGCAGGCAGAGAAAGAGGCGGCTTGATCTCGCTGGCAGCCTTGTAACAGGGCTGTGTTCACTGCCTGAAGCTCCGGACGCAGAGCGAATGTCCGACAAACAGATGATACTAATGGGCCAAATATCGGGCTTGTTTGGTGTCAAGGGCTGGGTGAAAATTTATTCCGATACTGAGCCGCGCGAAGGGATTCTCAACTATTCATCCTGGTTTTTGAAGCGCAACGGCAACTGGGAAAGTCACACTCTGTTGTCGGGGCGTCGCCAAGGCAAGGCAGTTGTAGCCCATCTGCAGGATTGTGATGACCGGGATCAGGCAGCGGAACTGATTGGATGTGAGATAGCCGTTCCGCGAGAGCAACTGCCCGAGCTGGCGGAAAACGAATATTACTGGAGCGACTTGCAGGGCTTGCGAGTGGTGAACCTTGAGGGCGTGGAATTCGGAAAAATATCCCACCTCTTCAAGACAGGTGCGAATGATGTGGTCGTGGTGCTGGGGGACAGGGAGCGTTTGATCCCCTATACCTGGGGCGAAGCGATACACAGTGTGGATTTGGAAAAAGGCTTGGTGATCGTCGACTGGGATGCGGATTTCTAAGCAGTGTAATGCGCTTTGCCGTCATTACACTGATGCCGCCCATGTTTGACGCCCTGAAGGACCAGGGGGTTGTAGGTAGAGCCCTGGAACGGGGGTTGGCAGAGCTGAAGCTCTTCAACCCGCGGGACTATACCGAGGATGTGCATCGCACCGTTGATGATCGGCCCTATGGTGGCGGACCCGGCATGGTCATGAAATATGAACCACTGCAGGCAGCTGTTGAAGCTGCCAGGGCGCTTGTCCCGGCATGCCAGAGTGGCCTACTTGAGCCCGCAGGGGCGCAGGTTTGATCAGGACAGAGCGCGTGCGATGGCAGATGCCGGCGGGGATCACATACTGATCGCGGGGCGCTATGAAGGCATCGATGAGCGGATCATCGAACGCTATGTGGATGAAGAGTGGTCGATTGGAGACTATGTGCTGAGCGGCGGGGAGCTGGCGGCCATGGTGATGATGGATGCAGTAATACGTCTGCTGCCTGGTGCGCTTGGCGCGGCCGATTCTGCACAACAGGACTCATTCATGGATGGGTTGCTGGACTGTCCTCACTATACTCGTCCAGAACAGATTGATGGGTTGGCCGTACCGCAAGTCCTGCAGAGCGGCAACCATGAAATGATACGCCGTTGGCGATTGAAACAGGCATTACAGCGAACCCTGACGCGGCGCCCCGATCTAATCCAAGACCGGGAAATGACGCCGGAACAGACAATATTACTCGATGAAATCAGAGCCACGTCGGGAGACGTGGATTAAATACAGGAGCAAAAAACCATGAGCAACATCATCGCAGAGCTTGAAGCTGAGCAGATGAAACGTGAAGTCCCGGAGTTTAGTCCCGGTGATACCGTGGTTGTCCAGGTAAAGATCAAAGAGGGTGATCGTGAGCGTCTGCAGGCTTTCGAGGGAGTAGTGATCGCAAAACGCAATCGTGGTCTCAACTCCGCATTCACCGTGCGTAAAATCTCCCATGGTGAAGGAGTCGAGCGCGCTTTTCAGACCTATAGCACCGGCATCGATAGTATCAAGGTGACTCGTCGCGGAGCTGTGCGCCGCGCCAAGCTCTACTACCTGCGCGGTCTTACTGGTAAGGCGGCACGTATCAAAGAGAAGATCTAGGCAGCCAAGCAGTTGTAAAAAGCCACCCTCACCCTGTGTGAGGGTGGCTTTTTTCTGTCTCCGCCTAGTGCAGCAGGAGTTCCACCTGCTGGATGTTATTGTCCTCAGGATGATTCCGGACCTGGAAGTTAAGGGACTTTATCAATTCAAGCATCTTGAAGTTATTTCTCAGTACTTCCCCTTCCATTCTTTCCAGCCCGCGGTCTCTGGCGATTTCCATCAGTTTGTGCATCAGGTGATGGGCAATTCCTTTGCGTTGCCACTGATCCGAGACCACTAGGGCGAACTCGCAGCTTTTCTTGTCCAGGTTGATGACATAACGGGTGACACCAATCTGTTCCTCGCTATTTCCGCTCTGTTTTACCGCGATCAGGGCCATCTCGTTGTGATAGTCGATCTGCGTAAAACGGACCAGCATTTCGGGGGTCAATTGCTGCAGAGAACTCATGAAACGAAAATATTTTGCCTCGCTGGAGAGTTCACGAATAAATTTTTGTTCGATCTCCGCATCCTCTGGCCGGATCGGCCTGATGATGATATCAGTGCCATCGTGCAGTTGAATCTGGGTGACCAGATGGGCGGGATAGGGATGGATGGCAAGATGATTGTAAGGGTCGGTAGAGGGTTTTGGGTAATCCACGCGGATTCGCGCATCCACCGCCACCACCTCATTTTCATCCATGATCAATGGGTTGATATCCATCTCCTGAATCCAGGGCAGCTCACAGGCCATGGTGGAGACGCGCAACAGGATATCGATCAGCAGCTCAATGTCCACCGCCGGCATGTCGCGAAACTCACCCAGTAGCTTGGATACTTTAGTTCGGTGGATCAGGTCCCAGGCCAGCCGCCGGTTGAGCGGTGGCAGGGCGATGGCGGAATCCCCCATGATTTCCACGTTGGTGCCGCCGCTGCCAAAACTGATCACCGGCCCGAAGACCGGGTCGTGGATGATACCAATCATCAGTTCCCGGCCATTCGAACTGCGGTGCATCTTCTCCACCGTTACCCCTGAAATCTTTGCATCGGGCTGGTTCTTCGCTACCTGCTCCAGCAGATCCCGGTAAGCGCCTCTGACTTCATGGGCGGTGTTGATATTCAGCCGTACGCCACCTGCATCGGATTTGTGTGAGATCTCCGTGGAAAGCACCTTCATGGCAATCGGAAAGCCGATGGATTCCGCAACGATCAGGGCCTCATTGGCGGAATGGGCGACACCATTCTGGACCGCAGGTATGCGAAAGGCCCTCAGTATGGCGATCGATTCGGGTTCGGTGAGGATTCTGCGTTGTTCGGTCAGAGCGCTTTCTATGATCAGACGGGCGCCTTCCTCGTCCGGTTGCTCCTGGCCGCGGGTTGTTTTTGCCGGTGTCTGCAACAGCAAGCGTTGATTTCTGCTATGCGCCGCCATGAACGAGAAGGCGTCCACCGCATTTTCCAGGGTCCTGAAAGTGGGGATGCGGGCATTGTTGAACAGCTGCCGCGCTGGTTCAACCTGATTGCCGCCCATCCAACTGGTCAGGATGGGTTTTTTGCTTTTTTCAGCAGATTCGATCAATGCCTCGGCAACCTGGGTGGGTTGGGTCATGGCCTGGGGGGTGAGGATCACGATAGCTCCATCAACATCAGGGTCCTGCAGACAAATGTCGACTGCACTGCTGATAGCGCTCGGGTGTCGCATCGCCGATGATATCCACCGGATTGGCATGGGACCAGACATCCGGCAGCACCTTGTTCAGAGCAGTGATGGTATCCGGACTCAGGGTGCTCAGCTCGATATCCACGTCGGCTGCCCGGTCGGCTGCCATCACACCGGGACCGCCACCATTGGTGATGATCACCAGACGCTGGGAGGTTGATCCCCGGTAGCGCGAGGAAAGCGCCTTGGCGGCGGAGAACAGCTGGCTGATGCTCTCGACACGCAGCACACCGGATCGTGACAGGGCGGCGGAAAAGGTCTCGTCGCTGCCCACCAGCGCGCCGGTATGTGACATGGATGCTTCAGCGCCGACGCTGTGGCGTCCCACCTTCATGGCGATGACAGGTTTGATGCGGGCAGCCATTCGCAGGCTACTCATGAAGCGCCGTGAATCCTTGATACCCTCGATATAGAGCAGGATGCTACTGGTCAAAGGGTCTGAAACCAGGTAATCCAGATAGTCGCCAAAATCGAGATCGGCGGCGATGCCGGTGGAAACAACTGCAGAAAATCCGATGTCATTCATTTCTGCCCAGTCAAGGATGGCAGTGCAGATCGCGCCGGACTGAGAGACAAAGGCCAGGTTGCCCGGTTTGGCATTGTTGTGTCCGAAAGTGATATTAAGCTGCTGGTTGGGGCGGATGATACCCAGGCAGTTGGGGCCCATCAGACGGATCCCATAGCGTTTGGCCAGTTGCGTCACCTGATCTTCCAAGCGTCGGCCTTCCGCACCTGATTCGCGGAAACCCGCCGACATGATCAGCATCATTCTGATGCCATGTTCCCCACAGGCCTCGACAATTCCGGGGATCGTCTTGGCAGGCGTGGCTACAACAGCCAGATCGATTGCTTCGTTGATGTCTTTCAGGCTTGCATGGGCTTTATGTCCCTGCACCTCTTCGTGTTTAGGGTTGATGGCAAAGATGCGTCCTTGATAACCGGAAGACAGCAGATTCCGTAACACGACCTCCCCGACAGAATTTTTTTTGTCACTCGCGCCGAAGAGGGCAACGCTGTTGGGTGAAAAAAGGGAGGTTAGATAGTGTGAATGCATGAATGGCAACCTGTTGTGTATGTGGATTATAGGCTTTGTATGGCAGTTGTTGCTGCCCTGGTTGGTAAGCTGGTCTGGCATGACGAAGTTTGTGCATACTGTGCTCTAATGTGCTGCATATTCCTAGTCTAGCCTTGGACTTTTACATTAGAATGACACGGTCTCATAAAAGGATAATCAGTTTTGCGTACAGCTTTCATTAGTCATACGGAGTGTCTTGCCCATGACACGGGTGCGGGGCATCCGGAAAATGCCCGCCGCTTGTCAAGTATCCAAGACAGACTTGTATCGGCCCACCTTTTCGATTTCTTGAGGCATCTCGATGCGCCGGAAGTCACTGAGAAGCAGCTGTTGCGCGTGCATACTGCGGACTATCTTGCCCGAGTGGCTGCGCTGGCGCCCCAACGGGGGTATGCACAACTCGATCCGGATACCTTGCTCAGTCCAGGAACCTTGCAAGCTGCCGAACGAGCCGCCGGCGCTGTTGTTTTAGCGGTTGACCTGCTGATGCGCGGTGAACTGGTGAATGCTTTCTGTTGCGTACGCCCCCCTGGACATCACGCAGAACCATCCAAGGGGATGGGCTTTTGTGTCTATAACAACATTGCAGTGGGCGCAGCCCATGCAATGGAGGTGCATGGCTTGAAGAAAATAGCCATTCTCGATTTCGATGTGCACCAGGGTAATGGCACTGAGAAGATCTTTATGGATGACAAGCGGGTCATGTTCTGCTCAACTTTCCAGCATCCATTCTACCCGAATACTCCCACCTACCCAATCAGTGAACGCATGGTATCCGTACCACTTCAGGCGACAGCCAAAAGTGCTGAGTTTCGTGCTGCGGTGACTGACTACTGGCTGCCTGCCCTGGAGCGGTTTCAGCCGGAGATGCTGTTTGTCTCGGCTGGCTTCGATGCGCATGTGGATGATGATATGTCGAATGTCAGCCTGATGGATGACGATTTCCGTTGGATCTCTGAGCAGATTGTCCAGGTGGCTGATCGCTCAGCAGCCGGCAGGGTCGTCTCAGCGTTGGAAGGAGGTTATGAGCTGCACAGTTTAGCGAGATGTGTGGAAACGCACATCCGAGTGCTGATGGGGTTACATTGAACGAAAAATGCAACAGAGTCTGGCTCGATGACAATATCATTCTACTGGCACGACTATGAAACCTGGGGCGCCGATCCGCGCCGGGATTGGCCTGCCCAGTTCGCGGGACTGAGAACCGATGAAGAATTGAATCCGCTCGGTGAACCACTGGTCATCTATTGTAAGCCGGCCAATGATGTGCTGCCTCAACCCATGGCTTGCATGGTGACGGGGATCACTCCGCAAAAGGCGTTGGCCGAGGGACTTGTCGAGGCCGAGTTTATCCAGCGTATCCATCATGAGCTCGCCACTCCCGGCACCTGCACCCTGGGCTATAACAGCGTCCGCTTCGATGATGAAGTGACCCGCAATGCCCTCTATCGGAATTTTTACGACCCTTATGCCAGAGAATGGCAGAACGGCAATTCCCGCTGGGATATCATCGATATGGTGCGTCTCACTCACGCTCTGCGTCCCGAGGGAATCGTCTGGCCCAAGCATGCGGATGGTAAGCCCAGTTTTCGCCTGGAGGACCTGACGGTGGCCAACGGCATTGCCCATGCGTCAGCGCATGATGCCCTGGCCGACGTGCATGCGACAATTGCCATCGCCCGATTGATCAAACAGGCTCAGCCGAGGCTGTATGACTACGTCTTCGAGCACCGGCAGAAAAAACTGGTTGCCCAGCAGCTCAACCTGCAACTGCGTGAGCCGGTGCTGCATGTCTCCTCCATGTATCCTTCGGACCTGGGCTGTATCGCCATGGTGATGCCCTTGGCGAAGCATCCCGCCAATCCCAATGGGATAATCGTCTATGACCTGCGCCATGATCCAGAGCCGCTCCTGAGTCTGGATGATGAAGAACTGCACAAGCGACTGTTTACCCCTTCGGCTGATCTTCCCGAGGGAGTGGAGCGACTACCGTTGAAGACGGTTCATGTGAACAAATGCCCTGTGGTGGTGCCGATGAATACCTTGACGGAAGAAACCGCAGAACGCTGGGCAATCGAGGTGCAGCGGGGCATGGGATATCGTCAGCGGTTGCTGGCTGCCGAGGGTTTGGCGGAGAAGATTCAGCGCGTGCACCGCATGAGCGAATATGCAGCAATCTCAGATCCTGATCAGGCACTCTACTCAGGTGGTTTTTTCAGCCAGGAAGACCGCCGACGTATGGACCAGATACGCGCATGCAGGCCAGATGAACTGGGGAGTTTTCCTTTAGTGTTCGACGATCAACGCTTACCCGAGATGTTGTTTAGATATCGGGCAAGGAACTGGCCTGAGACGCTTTCCCCGGAAGAAAATGAGCGTTGGGCCGAGTATCGCCATGGCAGATTGTTTGACGCTGATGGCGGCGGCAGCCTGCAACTGGATGAATATCTGACGATACTCGATGAGCTGGAGACGGATCAAAGCTTGCCGGCAGAGAGGCGGAGTCTAATTCCCGAGCTGCTCGCCTGGGCTGAACAAATCGGCTGAGCTATTCCTCGCCAATCCAGCCTTCCAGCGCATCGATGATGGCCTTCGCCTGGTCTTTGCTGGAGATATTGAATTTGGATTTAGGCAGATACTCGCCGCTGCGCTTCTGATAACGGCGAATCGTGTATTTATCCGGCCCGTATTCCTCCTTGCCCCGATTCCAGTCCTGATAGCGATAGATGATCGTTGTCCAGGCGCCTTTGGAGAGAATTTTCTTGTCCAGTTCCTTGACGATGTCGACGCCATCCTCGGCATAGTTGACCGTTAGTTCATCCGGTGTAGAAGCCATAGTTGATCAGTTTTCCCGTTGAATGTTGATACGCTAAGGATTGATTTTTATCTTTCTGTGACTCATCACAGGTAAGAAGCCACAATCATGCTGTGAATGCCTGGCAAAACCCTCGACGACCCGGTTGCAGCCGCAGATGATCAGGGTTGCTAGTCTGCATTTGGCTTGAAACTGTCATTCCAGTTCAGGGCTGGCTGTGACAGCGCCGTACTTCAGCAACATCTGCTGTATGGCCTTTTCATCGAGTTCAATGGCCAATGCCAAAGGTGTTCTGCCGGATTGATCTGCGATATTGATGTCAGCGCCTTTCTGCATCAGATATTTGGCAACCACCCTGTGGCCCTTCTGGATAGCCAGATGTAGCGGTGTATTGCCCTGTGCATCAGGACTGTCCAGTGACGCACCCTGTCGCACCAGGAAGTCTATCACGTCCCGGTCGGCCTGGCCCAGCAGTACGGCTTCCCGCAGCAGTGCATCGGGGTCAAGGCTGGCCTGTTGTTTGAGTAAATAATCCGCCACCAATGTATTGCGTGCAAAAAGCGCACTGGCCAGGGGGGTATGGCCCTGGTTATTCAATACTTCAGTATCGGCACCATGATCCAGCAACATTTTCACGATCACCAGACTGCCTTTCCGGGCTGCGACATGCAGGGCGGTGAGGCCATCCGGAGCTGGTTTATTGACATCGGCATTCCAGTAGAGATTACGCTCGATTTGATCGAGATCCTCCACATGCACGGCCCGGTAAAGGTTAATGGTAGGTGGTTCTGGTGTGCTGCAGGCGGTTAATATTGCCAGCCAGAGGAGTAATAACAGGAGGTTTTTTATTTGCATGGGGGGATAGTAAATCGACATCTGACCAAGCTGCAAGTCTGGCTTGGAGACAGCGGGTCTTATAATCGCTATATAACTGTAACCGAAGATAAAGATGTCTACCACAAGATAGGCATGACCAGGTCGCCATGATAGGGTTATGAGCTATGATTACAAAGCTGCTACTGACCTTGAGTGTGATAGGCATCGCCTGGCTGGTGATACGCAACAGATCTCGACGTGGTGAGATCGCATCCACTGAGCAACCCATGCGCCTGCGCGCGCCAGCCAGCCAACAGAACAGCCAGGCACCCCGTCTGGCGGCCTATGGCCTGATCGTTTTCATGATCCTGGCCAGCGGAGTCTTTCTCTATCTGCAGTGGCGTGATGAGTATCGGATTGTCACCGTGCAGGTGATCAACACCCAGACTGGCGAATCCGTAACTTACGAAGCACGCCGTGGTGATGTGGATGGGCGGCGCTTTGAAACCCTGGATGGAAGAGTTGTCACGGTAGCGGACATAGAACGTATCGAGATGGGAGGGGGACTGCGCTAGGTCTTATGAGCTATTCTATTCGATTTTTGATCGATTGAAGCATGCCCCGCCAATGGCTGGGAACTCATGAGAAGGGTTGGGGAAGATTGGATTTTCACGCAGTCTGATACGCCTGAGTTACTTCCTGGAAGATTCACCTCGCTACAGGCGGGTTAAAGACTTTTGCTAGGATCTGTTGGAAAATCCACGGGCGCGGGTCCGGCCCTATTTTGACATCTTCATGATCCTGCTGGTGGTGAGCACGGTCTGGCTGCTGACCCTGTTGATTTTCATGGCCTTTATCACCTTCACCGCCGCCAGCGCGCTGTCTTTCTTCGAGGCCCAGGGGAAAAACACTGAGATGAATAGCTTTTTCGACAGCATCTATTGGGCATTGGTGACCATGTCCACCGTGGGGTATGGAGACATCACACCCCAGACCAACGAAGGCAGAATCGTGACTCTGGTGTTGATCGTGGAGGCCTGGGGGTTGACGGCCGAGCCAAGCGACTGCTTTGCCCGACCGGTGATGACATGATCAATGTCTGCATTACATTATCCGCAAGACAGATGAATCCAGACATAGAGATCATCTCTCGGGCCAGCCACCAGGAAAATGTACTGAAGATGCAGCTCGCCGGCGCCAGCAAGGTTATCGACCCCTATGAGATAAGCGGACGAAAAGTCCATGAGCTGATTACCCGCCCGATGATCGTCGATATGCTGGAACAGACGGTTTTTGGTCGATACATCGATATCGCGCAAATACAAATCCCCGCCAGTTCATGTCTTGCCGGTGAGAGCCTCTTCAGTCTGGAACTGAAGAATTATAATGTGATTCTGTTGTGAGTGGTTGATCTTGAGTTAAGCGAAGAACTGATCTTCAGTACCAGTGGCATCGAACACAATCTCGATGCCGGGGATATGTTGGTTGTGATGGGACCCGAAAAGGAGATAGAACGCCTCAAAGTGGATATTCAGCATGATCGACATGATCGAAAGGAAGCGTTATTGAAACGCTGATATCTGCTGGCAAATCGATATGGTCTGAGAAAATGCAAAAAAAAGAGGCATCGCGAAGATGCCCCAATGGCTTTTCCAAGGAGAGTGGAATCTTTAAATCGGTGCTGTGGACAGCAGACTGTTCAACATACTGTTTGACCCGCCGCTCTGGGCTTTTACGGCATCTCCGGGGCTTGCGGAGAATTGTTCGAGTATCTGGTTGAGTAAGTTTCTGGCTTCCTCAGGTGATGTGATGTTCGGCCTGACGGTTTCTAGGGTTTTGTTCTCTAATTGATACAACTGGCGGGCATTCTCTACATCTGGCCCT
This sequence comes from uncultured Gammaproteobacteria bacterium, assembly GCA_963797085.1. Taxonomy (GTDB): domain Bacteria; phylum Pseudomonadota; class Gammaproteobacteria; order Chromatiales; family Chromatiaceae; genus JASJBU01. The sequence goes on along the minus strand of CAWCOA010000011.1, from coordinate 329,684 downwards.
GTCTCAACCTGTGATGCAGATTTTTGCTGCTGATTGCCGGTTGCTTCAGCAGTATTCACCTTGCCTGTGGACTGGGTTCTTCCCTCAGTGCCCAGAGAGATTGGTTTGTCGGAATTGACTGGGGTAACCATGATGCTGGCCTCCTATCGCGTCGAAAAAATGACATATTCAGCTGATATTCAGGGTTTGGCGACTAAGCAGCGAAAAACGTGCCAGTTTTGTTTGTGAGACAGGCTAAGATTCAGTTGGGAGGCGTTGTTATGACCAAGCTGATTAGATTAAGCCGTTTTATCGTTGCGCTGCTGATACTGCATGCATCTATCCTGATGCCGGTTCATGGGGCGCAGATTGAGGCCGGGAGAAAGGCTCGAATATACTTTTAGTTATCAGGGTATTTTGTCCGGGTTTCTGCAAATGAATATCGCCAATGCTGTATTTCATGTGCAACCCAATGCCGCTTCCATACAGGATCGCGACGTTTATTTGACCAGCCTGGACCTGACCACCGAACCCTATGGCGCGGCGGAGATGCTCTACCCCATCCGCTTTCACTACCGCAGTTGGCTGGAGCCGGAGCGGCAGAGACCGCTACTGGTCAATGAGTACCTGAAAACGGACGAGGTGCGTGAAGAATTGCTCTGGTTCGACCGCAAAAACCAGTTGGCTTACCGCTATGTGACAAAAGATCAGCCAATCAAGGCAGAGACCCAGCAGCCACCTGGATTTGTCCTGGATAAAATTGAATTGCGTGAAGATGACCCACGAAGTCTTACGCAAAAGCATCGCCAGGTATTTCCCGAGAAGGGTGTCTGGGACTATTTGTCGCTCCTCTATCGTCTGCGCTTTCTTGATCTGGAAGCGGGGCGGGTATTTGAGCTGCCCTTGTATAACGGTAAGCGGATCAAGCACTATCGTGTTGAGGTTGCCAGGGAACAGCTGCAGCGGGCCGGCTGGAATCGTCCCGCCTATAAGCTGAGCCTGCATGAGGTGCGTAAGGGAAAACGGCGGCGGGACTCGGTCACTTCTGTCTGGGTGAGCGATGATGAGAAGAGGCTACCGCTGCGGTTTTATGTGCAACGCACCTTCGGCGCGGTAGAGGGGATCCTCGAAACCGGGCGTCCACTCACTGCGGGCAAGGACGGCCTTTCTGAGGCGACAGACAGCTCTCTCGAATTAATCTTCTGAAGGTTTTAGATTCTGCTCGAGCCTTGGTCTGGGTGCCTGGTTCGGCGAATTCCAGATGGTCGATATTCGGTAGCGGGGGCTGATCCGCCTGCTGCTGAAACTCCTCGAGACCGCCCTGGTTGGCCGGTTGCAGCTGCAGATCATCGGTGTCGATCTCTACGGGAGGCTGTGGCTCAGCCGGGTCCAGTGTTACACCCGGGTTATCCAATTCCAATGATTCTGTGTCGATCTCCAGCGGTTCCTGGGGCGGTTGCTCATCCAGGATGACCCCGGGATCATCCAAGGCCAGATTTGTAATATCCGGAATCGCCTGGGGTGCCACTGAAACCTCGCAATCACTGAGGTCAAAACCCTTGGCTGGCGAGAGGGTCAATGGCGTCTGGCCGTCAGTTTCCATCGCTGGCTCCGGATCGGCCGTGGGGTTGTGCTGTGGAGCGGCGGCCGGGCGAATATCCACCAGGGCCCCCGCATCGCGGAAGGCAACCCGGTATTTAACCGCCTGGTCCATGTCGATGCCTTTTTTGATCGGCATTGACTGGCCGGAAAACAGGCGCTGCAGCCTGGGGCCTTCGAGTTTGAACATCGCCCCGAGCTTTTTTTGCACTTCCTCCGGATCATGTCCCTTCATGATGTTGCCGGAGAAATAGATATCATAGGTATCGAAGCTCATGAATTATTTCCCCCAGGGTCGACGGTTAATGGAATAGCTGTCATCACCACTTTGGAAGGGGATTGCCAACATTCCAGGCAAGTGGGTAGTGCGCTGTGGGTCTGTGATCGATTCCAGACCGATTTTCATGTCTCTATGCCCATGTCTGGGTTGATCGCGATAAGTCCCCATGAGCCTGTCCCAGATCGACAGGTTGAAACCAAAATTACTGTTCATTTCATCCACTTCAACCGAATGATGCACACGATGCATATCCGGGGTGACCAGCAGCCAGCGAAGTCTGCGGTCCAGCCATTCGGGCAGACCCACATTCCCATGGTTAAACATCGCCATGCCGTTGAGCGCTACTTCGAAGATGAAGACTGCGATGACCGGCGGTCCAAGGGCCGCAATCGTGGCGAATTTGATCAACATGGAGAGGATGATCTCCAAGGGGTGAAAACGTGCGCCAGTCGTGACGTCATAGTCAGGGTCCGCATGGTGAACCCGGTGCAGCCGCCAGAGGGCGGGTACAGCATGCACCATCACATGCTGCAGATAGATCACGAGGTCCAATAAAGCCACAGAGGCGATCATTACCAGCCAGCCTGGCGCCTGGACAGCGTTGAACAGTCCCCAGCCTTGTTCTGAGGCAAAGCTTGCCATTCCGACCGCGGCGGCCGGAAAGATGAGGCGCAAAAGTAAGGTGTTGAGAAAGACCAGACCCAGGTTACTCAGCCAGCGCTGCAGCTTGGAACAGATCAAACTCCTGCGTGGGGCAAAGATTTCCCATGACGCCATGATGGCAAAGATACCAATAAAAGCACCCAGCCGGATGGCAAGCTCGTGAGTAACAATAAAGTCAGTCATTGGTAATCAATCTTATTAGAATGTCCGCAAAATACTCATCTACGAATAGCCGTAAGAGGCTGTCAATGGATCCTGCATGCTGGATGTCCTCTGCTGGAGCACATAAACCGGATCGTTCGGATGGACTTGTAGACAATGATCTGGGTCATGCAGTTTGGAAATACCTTGTGGAATACTATGCTTGTCTAACACTGTGGCCAAATATTTACGAGTGTAGCTGTTTAGAGCCGGTTGAGTTAATTATGTTTGAAAAAGACCCCAGGACATTTGAAGCTGATGTAAAGAACCTGACGCCTGAACAAAAGGCAATGGTGAAGCTGGAAATCACCCTCACTCAGTTTTTTAAATCATTCAATACCAGCATCACCCGCTGGGAGAGGCTGGTCTATCCATCGCTACTGGTGATGGCGGTATTGGGCATGTCCGGCTTTTATCTGATCTATAACCTGACTACTGATATGGATACTATGACCCAGAGTATCGATCCCGAGATGGAGATGAATCTTGCTGCAATGTCAGGCCATATGGCAGATTTATCCATGAACATCGCCACTATGACAGGCCAAATCACCGTACTTGTCGACAAGATTGACAGCATGGAGACGCATATCGCCAGCATGGACGATGATACCAGCAGTATGCGTGTTGATATTTCCGCAGTGAGTCAGAGTATCAATGGCATGACATTGAATATCCATGAGATGAATCAGTCGATGCGGGCGATGACGGTCAATACCGGCGTGATGAGCCGGGATATCAATCAGATGGGGCGTCCGATGGATTTCATGAATTCATTTTCGCCTTGGTAAGTGCCGATCATCTTCGCTCAGGTTGAGTGGTGTTGAGCCGCTTGAGGATCTGAGATAGCGTCAGAACCACTCACTTCACTGTCGAAACTGCCGCTGATCCGGAGCAGCTTTGTTGTTTCTCACAGAAGATCCTTATTGTTAACCGCCCAAACCGCAGCCTCCACCCGGGTTTTCAAGCCGAGCTTTTTCAGTAGATGTTTGACATGGACTTTGACTGTGGCCTCGGCAATCTTGAGCTGGCGTGCAATGACCTTATTGCTCTCGCCGCTCCGTAGATGGATTAGAATCTCTCGTTCTCGATCAGTCAGTTCCTCGGCAACTCCCTGCTGTAGTCCACGCTGGCCCTCCGCCTGGAGTGCGCGGGCCAGGCACTGGGTGATGCTCGGGGACATGACAATTTTTCCCTCTGCCACTTCCCGAAATTTGGTCATAAGATCAGCTGGGTCCATATCCTTGAGTAAGTAGCCGTCAGCGCCATTACGCAGCGCCGCCACCACGTCCTCTTCTGCGTTGGATACGGTGAGCATCACCACCCGGATATCTTGATCCACCTGTTTGATTGCAGTCAGTGTTTTAATGCCATTCATGCCGGGCATATTGAGGTCCAACAGCACCAGATCAGGTTTGCCCTCGCGGATTATGTTGAGTCCTTCTTCACCATTGTCTGCCTCACCGATGATTTCGATGTGCGTGCTGAGCTCTGCAAGCTGCTGCAGACCCTTGCGAATTAAAGGATGATCATCGATAACGACGACCCGTTGGGTTTCTGGATTGCTCATGACGCGACTTGCTTCCGAAGAGTGGGCTGATTGATGGTATGACCGTTTGGTTTGAACCGCAGGCTGACTCGGGTTCCGCCTTCCGTGCGGTTACTGATGTTCAATTCTGCGTTTAACGAGTTGGCGCGCTCATGCATGATTGCCAGGCCGTAATGGTTCTTGCGTTCAGCCTTGGTGGGGATTCCGACACCATTGTCTTCCAGGCTGAACAGGATGCCGTCATCCTCGAGAGACTGGATGTTGAGCTCTGCCCGGGTTGCATTCGAGTGATGCAGGACATTGGCCAGGGCCTCCCGTACAATCTGCAACAGATGAATCTCTTCATTGACGCTTAGGGAAGTGCCTTTGAGCTGATTGCTCAACAGGATCTCCACCCCACTCCTTGAATTGAATTCGGCCACGGTGTCAGTCAGCGCCACGGCCAGACCGCGTCCATCCATCTGCAGCCTGAAGGTGGTGAGCAGTTCACGCAACTGACGATAGGCCTCATCCAGGCCATCTTTCAACTCGCTCATGACCTCATCCATCTGACTGACGTTGGCCTGTTTTTCTCTGAGCAGGTAGAGGCGGGTGACCTGAATCTTCAGGTATGAGAGGGATTGGGCCAGGGAGTCATGCAGTTCCCTGGCAATCACACTGCGTTCATCGAGCAACGCAAGGCGGCGGCGCTGGGTGACGCGGCGTGCGACCCCGATCGAGATGCCGATATGTTTGCCCAGGGTCTCAAGCACCTGGGTCTGCCAGGCCTGGAAGGCGTCTCCCTGCCGATGCGTCACGAGTAACACGCCAAAATCGTTTTCCTCATCTTTGACGGCAATCGAGAGGATGTCGTCGCCGCCGCCATGCACCGAATTGCCTAGTACCCGGGTCTGGCCATCGCCTAGACAGATGTCGCATCGCCTATCCCGACACATGGGGGCTATGGGACCGACGCATGCAACGGGGTAGGCTCGCTGCTTGTTGTCCTCACTCAGGCAGAGGCTGATGGCTTCACAACCCAGCACACCGCTGATTTCATCCAGTAGTTCTTCGTAAGTAGCATCCGAAACCGGGGTCTCGGTGAGGCGCTGGGATGCCTTGTAGAGCAGCTCAAGTGAGCGGTTGCGCCGGGTCAGTGCCTCGGTCTTCTCCGTCACCCTGGCTTCCAATGCGCCATACATGGTAGAGAGATCCGCTGTCATGGTGTTGAAGGCTTGCCCGAGACGACCCAGTTCATCACTGCCGGTATGGCCAACGCGAACGCTGAAATCACCCTGGCCGGCCCGCTCCGCAGAGTTGAGCAGATCATGCAGGGGACTGAGTACATCGGTATAGAGCAGATAGAGGGTGATCACTGCGACCATCAGGGTCAGCATCAGGCTGATCCCCTGCACCAGTCCAAGCATGTGGATTTTGGCTTCCGCATCCTCTTCGAGCAGTTGCACCAAATGGTCGATGTCATCAACGAAGCTGGCAACCAGCTTGTGAAAACCGGCGCTGGCCGCTTGCAGATCGAGGTCCGGGGCGGGAGAGACAATCTGCTGAAGGTAGGCGTGAATCATCGGCCGCATGCTCCGCTGCCAGCGTTGCCTGATCTGCAGATAAACCTGCTGCAGCGATTGACGGTAGGTGCTGGCTATCACATCCGAGAGTGCCGGGCTGTTCAAGCGTTGTTCAAACTCTAGGGTCAGCGCATTCACCTCGTTGGCTGCATCGGGATTGATATGGGTGTCGGTTTCGAGGGTTGCGGCGATGCGATAGGACTGCATGCGCAGGCTGCCGGCCAGATTCACTGCCCCCGCTTCACCGTGAGTGGATCTTGCCATATATACAGCGCTGGCCATGCTGGTGACTGCCAGCACTGTGATGACCCCCATTGCCAGCCCGGCGCGAATCAGGAGAGAACGGTTGAGAAATCCAAACATGGATTGGCCTCTTGGGTGTTGGTGTGCATTCAAACTCAGGTTCAAGGGCATGTCCGTTTGCTGTGACTTTCTGGTAGTAATCCTTTTATTCTCGTTGCTTTCTCACCTATTTACGAATGATTTAGACGATACAAAAAAATAACATATTTAACAAAGGGTTATAGGTGGTACTCGTGATACCACTAAAGTGTTAGCTGGAGACTGGTTGCCTGACGGCAATTGATCTCGATCAATAGCCGGGGCGAATCCGTTGTTTTATGTTCGATTGCGAGATTCAGCAGTGGAGGATTCGGCAATGGCGACTCAGAGAACCAAACAACTCTCTGTTCTCACCATGAACACGCTTGCATTTACCGCCTGTTTTGCGGTGTGGGTGATGTTTTCCATTATCGGTATTCCGATCAAGGAATTGCTGGCGCTGAATGAAACCCAATTTGGCGTATTGATCGCCACGCCAATCCTCACCGGTTCGTTGGCGCGATTGCCGGTCGGCATGCTTACCGATAAATTCGGTGGCCGTATTGTCTACTTCATCCTCATGCTCTTAACCCTCATACCCCTCTGGTTCATCGGCTCTGCGACCGAGTATTGGCAGTTTCTGCTGCTGGGCGCTGTTCGTCGGTGTTGCCGGCGCATCCTTCTCGGTGGGTATCGCCTACACCGCCCGCTGGTTCAGCAAGGACAAGCAGGGCTTTGCCATGGGCATCTTCGGCGCCGGCAACGCCGGCGCGGCCCTCACCAAGTTTGTCGCACCCTCCATCGTGGTGGCCTATGGCTGGGAGACGGTGCCGCACGTCTACGCTGTTGCCATGTTTGTGGTGGTGGTCGCATTCTGGATGTTCACCTACGAAGATCCGCAACACAGGGTTGCATCCCATATAACCCTGGCCGATCAGCTCGCCCTGCTGAGGGACCCGCGGATCTGGAAGTACATGCAGTACTACTCCCTGGTGTTCGGTGGATTTGTCGGGCTCTCCCTGTGGATGACCAAATACTATATCGCAGAATACGGTTTCGACCTCACCACCGCGGCCCTGCTGGCCGCTATCTTCGTTCTACCCTCCGGTTTGATTCGTGCCCTCGGTGGCTGGTTCTCGGACAAGTTCGGCGCCTACAAGGTGACCTGGTGGGTGATGTGGATCTCCTGGGTCTGCCTGTTCCTGATGTCTTATCCACAGACCGCGCTCGTCATCAAGACAGTCGGTGGCGATGTCACCCTGGATCTGGGACTCAATGTCTGGATCTTCACGGCCCTGTTATTCGTGGTCGGCATTGCCTGGGGTTTCGGCAAGGCCTCGGTGTTCAAGTTTCTCTCCGACGAGTACCCGGACAACATCGGTGTCGCATCCGGCATCGTCGGCCTGGCCGGCGGCATGGGCGGCTTCCTGCTGCCGATCATGTTTGGCGCCCTGATCGATCTCACCCAGGTCAACAGCGTCGTCTTCATGCTGCTGTATGGCGCAACCTGCGTCTCGCTGATCTGGATGCACTATACCTTTGCCCGCGACAAACAGCGCGAAGAGGTTACGGCGGCCAAAGAGCATGCCTTGAGTGCCTATGCCAAGTCCCATGAAAGTAGCGAGGCGTATGCGTCTGCCCGCGCTGCGGTGGAACAGGCGCATCTGCTCGAGGAACTGATCAAAAAATACTCGGCCGCCCGTGAGGCGGCTCAGGCAGAGGCTGCAAAGATCCGTGCCCATCAGCTCACCGACAGACCTGCTGATGTCCTGGAATAGATCGCGCTTAACCCTGTGCGTCGATAACTAAAGTTAGGAGTAAACAATGGCTGATATCAAAAACTGGAATACCGAGGACAACCAGTTCTGGGAGTCCACGGGGAAAAGCATCGCCAATCGTAATCTATGGATCTCCATCCCCAGTCTGCTGTGCGGCTTTGCGGTGTGGCTCTACTGGGGCATCATCACCGTGCAGATGCTCAATCTCGGCTTTCCCTTCGCCAAGGCGGAGCTGTTCACCCTGGCGGCCATCGCCGGTCTGACCGGCGCCACCCTGCGGATTCCATCGAGTTTCTTCATCCGCATCGCCGGTGGCCGAAATACTATCTTCTTTACCACAGCGCTGCTGATGATCCCGGCCATCGGCACCGGCTTCGCGCTGCAGGACAAGGACACGCCGCTGTGGGTGTTCCAGCTGCTGGCCTTCCTGTCCGGCTTCGGCGGCGGCAACTTCGCCTCCTCCATGTCCAATATCAGCTTCTTCTTTCCGAAACGCATGCAGGGTCTGGCGCTGGGCCTGAATGCAGGACTGGGTAACGCCGGTGTCACCACCATGCAGATCCTGATACCGCTGGTGATGACCTTCGGCATCTTCGGCGGTGAGCCGATGATCCTGGAGAACACCTCGGGCACCCTGATCGGCAAGATCCCGGCCGGCTCCGAGACCTACATCCACAACGCCGGCTTTGTCTGGCTGGTGCTGCTGGTACCGCTGGCCTTCGCCGGCTGGTTCGGCATGAACAACATCCGCACCGAGGAGGTCTCCCCGCACATCGGCTCGCCCTTCGGCGCCATGGGGAAGATCGCCGGCATGCTGCTGATCGGCTTTTTCACTGCTGCGATCGGTCTCTACATCATCCTGCCCGCTCCCACCGGACTGGGCGCGCCCGGCTGGGCCAAGTGGCCGGTCATCGCCGGTATTCTGCTCGCCACGGTGATGCTGATGAAGATGATCCCGGGCGAGATCAAACCCAACCTGCAGCGTCAGTTCAAGATCTTCAGCAACAAGCACACCTGGATCATGAGCGTCATCTACACCATGACCTTCGGCAGCTTCATCGGCTACTCCGCCGGGTTCGCCCTGGCGATCAAGGTGGTGTTCGGTTACCAGCATCTGCTGGTGGACGGGGTAATGACCCACGATATCATCAATCCCAACGGCCCATCCGCACTGATGTATGCCTGGATGGGCCCCTTTATCGGTGCCCTGATCCGCCCGGTGGGTGGCTGGATCGCGGACAAGATGGGTGGCGCCAAGGTGACCCAGATCGTCTCGATCGTGATGATCGGCTTCCGCCCTGGGCGTGGCCTACTTCCTGAAGCAGGCCTACGTCTCGGCCACGCCGGAGGAGTTTTTCATGCCCTTCTTCCTGCTGTTCCTGGTGCTGTTCGCCGCCACCGGCATCGGCAACGGTTCGACCTTCCGCACCATCGCCATGGTGTTTCACAAGGAACAGGCCGGACCGGCACTGGGCTGGACCTCGGCGGTAGCCGCCTACGGCGCCTTCATCATCCCCAAGGTGTTCGGCGAGCAGATCAAGCTGGCAACCCCGGAGTATGCACTCTATGGCTTTGCGATGTTCTACCTGATCTGCCTGTTGCTGAACTGGTGGTACTACCTCGGGCCCGAAGGCGGAATTCAAGAATCCGTAATTGCAGGGTTTGTAGCGGGTCCGGGCCTCCATGCCAACGGCGCAGGATGCCCGGATGGGTTCGTCCCAATATGTGTTGGCGGACTCGAGTGAAATATTGTGAGGAGTTAAAAAATGAGTCAATTTCTTGATCGTTTGCAGTTCTTTAAAAAGAAGCAGTACGAATTTTCAGAGGGTCACGGTGAAACCACCAATGAAAGCCGCGAGTGGGAAAACAGTTATCGACAGCGTTGGCAGCATGACAAGATCGTCCGTTCAACACATGGTGTGAACTGTACAGGATCCTGCTCCTGGAAAATTTATGTGAAGAATGGCCTGGTAACCTGGGAAACCCAGCAGACGGATTATCCAAGAACCCGTCCTGACCTGCCCAACCATGAACCCAGAGGCTGCCCTCGGGGCGCCAGTTATTCCTGGTATATCTATAGTGCCAATCGCCTGAAGTATCCTAAAGTTCGTAAGCCGTTATTAAAGCTGTGGCGTGATGCGAGGAAAACCATGGAGCCGGTTGATGCCTGGGCGTTCAATCGTTGAAGATAAAGTGAAAGCCGCTTCCTACAAATCCAAGCGTGGTATGGGTGGTTTTATTCGTGCCAGCTGGGATGAAGTTAACGAAATTATCGCTGCGGCAAACTGTTTACACGGCTAAAACCTATGGACCAGACCGGGTGGTTGGTTTCTCGCCAATTCCTGCGATGTCGATGGTCTCTTATGCTGCCGGTTCCCGTTACCTGTCGCTGATCGGTGGCGTCTGCCTAAGTTTCTATGACTGGTACTGCGACTTACCGCCGGCTTCACCCCAGGTCTGGGGTGAGCAGACCGACGTACCCGAATCCGCTGACTGGTACAACTCCAATTATATCATCGCCTGGGGTTCCAACGTCCCGCAGACACGTACTCCGGATGCTCACTTCTTTACTGAAGTTCGCTACAAAGGAGCCAAGACTGTTTCAATCACCCCGGACTATGCAGAAGTTTCAAAACTGACTGACGAGTGGCTTAACCCGAAACAGGGCACCGATGCCGCAGTGGCTATGGCATTTGGGCATGTCATTTTGAGAGAGTTTCATCTGGATAACCCCAGTGAGTACTTTACCAGTTATGTGCGGCAATACACTGATATGCCCATGCTGGTGGTGCTGGAAAAGCACGATGATGGCTCACTGAAATCTACTCGATTCTTACGCGCATCTGATTTGACGAGTAATCTGGGTCAGAAAAACAACCCGGAATGGAAAACCATAGGCATCGATGAAAGCAATACTGAGCTGGTCTCACCTCAAGGTTCGATTGGCTACCGCTGGGGCGAAGACGGCAAGTGGAATATCGAAGAGCGTGAAGGGAAAGAAGGTAAAGAAACTAAGCTACAACTCTCATTAATCGGTGGCGATGTTTCACCGGTAGCCTTCCCGCACTTTGCTGCTGATGGCTCCAATGAACATTGGACCTCTGATGATTATGCTGAAGTGCTGATTAAAAATGTTCCGACCAAAACCATTAAAGGCGCAAAAGGGAAAACATTTGTAGTCGCTACCGTGTACGACCTGATGATGGCTAACTATGGTCTTGATCGCGGTTTAGGTGGAGACAATGTTGCCGCCAGTTTTGATGATGATGCTCCGGGTACCCCGGCCTGGCAGGAAAAGATTACCGGCGTACCACGCGCTAAGATCATCAAGGTTGCCCATGAATTTGCTGATACCGCGAATAAAACCAAAGGTAAGGCAATGGTCATTATCGGTGCGGCAATGAACCATTGGTATCACATGGACATGAATTACCGCGGCGTAATCAATATGTTGATGATGTGCGGTTGTGTGGGTCAATCCGGTGGTGGTTGGGCCCATTATGTAGGGACAGGAAAAATTGCGCCCACAGACCGGCTGGCTGCCACTGGCTTTTGGCTTGGACTGGTCTCGCCCGCCTCGGCAAATGAACGGAACCTCTTTCTTTTATAACCATTCATCACAATGGCGTCACGAGAAAGTGAGCATTCATGAAGTTCTGTCTCCCCTGGCGGATAAAAGTGAATTTTCTGAACATATGCTCGATTACAACATCAAGGCCGAGCGTATGGGCTGGTTGCCATCCGCGCCTCAGCTGAATCGAAATCCATTGCAGATTACAAAGGACGCTGAAGCCGCCGGTATGGATCCGAAAGATTATGTGGTCCAGCAATTAAAAAGTGGCGAACTAAAGTTTGCCGCTGAAGCACCCGATGCACCGGAAAACTTTCCACGTAACCTGTTTGTATGGCGTTCAAATCTTCTCGGCTCCTCCGGTAAGGGACATGAGTATATGCTCAAATATTTCCTCGGCACGCGAAACGGTTTGATGAATGAGGATTTGGGCAAAACCGGTGGCTTTAAACCGCAAGAAGCAGAGTGGGTTGAGGAAGGCGCTACCGGCAAGCTTGATCTGGTGACCACGCTGGATTTTCGTATGTCATCCACCTGTGTCTATTCTGACATCGTGTTGCCAACAGCCAGTTGGTATGAAAAAGATGACTTAAACACTTCTGACATGCACCCCTTTATTCATCCGCTCTCCACCGCGGTCGATCCTGTCTGGGAAGCCAGGTCGGATTGGGAGATCTATAAAGGCATCGCAAAGAAATTCTCAGAGGTGGCTGAAGGGATTCTGGGACTTGAAAAAGATTTGGTTACTGTACCCATGCTGCATGATACTCCCGGAGAATTGGCGCAACCGTTTGACGTCAAAGACTGGAAAAAAGGCGAATGTGATCTAATTCCAGGTGTTACAGCACCCAACATGGTGGTCGTGGAACGGGATTTTCCTAATACCTATAAAAAGTTTACCTCACTTGGGCCGTTGATGGACAAACTGGGTAACGGTGGCAAGGGCATTGGCTGGAATACGGATGAAGAAATCGAATTGCTCGGAAAACTGAATCACCGCAATACCGATGAAGGCATCAGTGAAGGCCGGCCGCGATCATTGAATCTGCGATTGATGCCTGCGAAACCGTTTTGACTTTAGCACCGGAAACCAATGGTAACGTCGCCGTTAAAGCCTGGGCGGCCCTCGGTGAAAAGACTGGGCGCGAGCATACCCATCTGGCGAATCCCAAGCATGATGAAAAAATTCGCTTTCGTGATATCCAAGCACAGCCGAGAAAGATTATTTCATCACCGACCTGGTCTGGCCTGGAAGACGAGCACGTCAGTTACAATGCGGGGTATACGAATGTGCATGAACTGATTCCCTGGAGGACCCTTACCGGTCGTCAACAGTTCTACCAGGATCACAAGTGGATGCAGGCCTTTGGCGAACAGTTTATGTCATATCGCCCGCCAGTCAATACCAAGACAGTCAATCTGGTCAAAGACAAGAAAGGGAATGGCAATAAGGAAATCCTGCTTAACTGGATCACTCCACACCAAAAATGGGGTATCCACAGTACCTATTCTGACAACCTGATCATGTTAACGCTGTCTCGCGGTGGTCCGATTATCTGGATGAGTGAGGTCGACGCCAAAGAAGCCGGCATTGAAGACAACGATTGGGTTGAGGTATTCAACGCCAATGGCGCCATCGTCTGCCGAGCTGTGGTTTCGCAACGGGTCAATCAGGGCATGGTGATGATGTATCACGCACAGGAGCGAATCATTAATGTGCCTGGCAGTGAAACCACCGGCACGCGTGGTGGCCATCACAACTCAGTGACTCGCACCTTATTAAAGCCAACCCATATGATCGGTGGTTATGCACAACAGTCGTGGGGCTTTAACTATTACGGCACGGTTGGATCTAACCGTGATGAATATGTGGTGGTGAGAAAGATGGACAAAGTCGACTGGCTGGAAGGTTCCAACAGTAATGACCTCCCGCAACCCCTTCCCCAAGACGTATAAGGAGGCCGAGCATGAAGATACGTTCTCAAATCGGTATGGTATTGAATCTCGACAAGTGTATCGGTTGTCACACTTGTTCGATTACTTGTAAAAATGTTTGGACATCCCGCGAAGGGGTTGAATACTCCTGGTTCAACAACGTTGAAACTAAGCCGGGTATTGGCTACCCCAAGGAATGGGAAAACCAGGATAAATGGAACGGTGGTTGGGTAAGAAAATCCGACGGCAGTATTGAACCTCGCATCGGCGGAAAATACCGTGTATTGGCCAATATTTTTGCCAATCCGGATCTACCCGAGATTGATGATTACTACGAGCCGTTTGATTTTGACTATCAGCATTTACATACGGCACCCGAGATGTCCCACCAGCCCACAGCCCGTCCAAGATCCTTGATTAGTGGCGAACGCATGGAAAAAATCGTATGGGGGCCAAACTGGGAAGAAATTCTGGGTACCGAATTCGAAAAACGCAGTAAAGACAAAAACTTCGATAATATACAAAAGGCCATGTACGGCGAGTTTGAGAATACATTCATGATGTATCTGCCGCGCCTTTGCGAGCATTGCCTCAACCCTGCCTGTGTCGCCTCCTGTCCTTCCGGTGCAATCTACAAGCGCGAGGAAGATGGCATCGTTCTGATAGATCAGGAAAAATGCCGCGGCTGGCGCATGTGCATCAGTGGCTGTCCCTACAAAAAGATCTACTTCAACTGGAAATCAGGAAAATCTGAAAAGTGTATTTTCTGTTATCCAAGAATTGAGGTGGGTCAGCCAACAGTTTGCTCAGAAACCTGTGTCGGTCGAATCCGTTACCTGGGGGTGTTGCTGTATGACGCGGACAAGGTCAAAGAGGTTGCCTCGACCACTTCGGATACCGATCTATACGAAAAGCAGCTGGAAATATTCCTCGATCCAAACGATCCGGCAGTGATTGCGCAAGCCAGAAAAGACGGTGTTGCTGATTCGGTCATCGAAGCGGCACAGCAATCACCGGTCTATAAACTGGCGGTAGACTGGAAACTGGCGTTACCACTCCATCCGGAATACCGAACATTACCGATGGTCTGGTATGTACCAGCGTTGAGTCCAATTCAGCATGCAGCTGAGTCGGGGCAGTTGGGTAAGGCCGGTGTTATCCCTGACATTCGCTCGTTGCGCATCCCATTAAAATATCTCGCTAATCTGCTCACAGCGGGTGATGAAGAACCAGTAGCTCGAGCGCTTGAGAGGCTGCTGGCGATGCGTGCTTACAAACGAGCCGAGAATGTAGAAGGTATCGAAGATCTGGAGGTCTTGCAGCAAGCCGGTCTGACGAAAAAACAGGCGGATGAAATGTATCGTTACCTGGCGATCGCCAACTACGAAGATCGTTTCGTTATTCCAACGGGTCATCGTGAAATGAATGTCCCGGAAGCTTATTCAGAACGGGGTGGTTGTGGTTTCAGCTTTGGGAATGGTTGCAGCTCTGGCAGCAATGAAATGAATATGTTCGGCGCCAAAAAAACAACCAGCCGCGACATTCTTAAAATGAATCAGGAGTAAATGCACGTGTTGGCATTAAAGGTGATTTCAAGATTGCTCGACTATCCATCACAGGCATTATTCACGCATGCGGATGAACTGGTTAGAGCAATAACTGAAGACGCGCAACTTTCTGTTGAAAGTAAGGCTCAGCTTACGGGCTTTGTTGGCCAGTTGACTGGCGCTGATTTATACGACGCACAAGAACAGTATGATCTTTTATTTGACCGGGGGCGTGCATTATCGCTACTACTGTTCGAACACGTTCACGGCGAGTCGAGGGATCGCGGACAGGCAATGGTCGACCTGATAAGAGAATATACCGAGCATGGATTCGAGGTCAGTTCAAAGCAGCTGCCTGACTATATTCCTCTTTATCTGGAGTTTTTAAGCGAACAGGATAAATCCTATGCCCGGGAATGGCTCTGCGATGTCAGTCATATCCTGACCATGCTGAGTGAGCGGCTGCTGGAACGTGAATGCGATTACCGTGTTTTGTTCGAAGTGCTTATCGAGTTATCCGGTGCAATCGTTGATCGTGAACCAATAACTCTGGCGGTACAAAAAGAACAGCCGGACGACACCCTGGAAGCAATGGATAAGGCTTGGGAAGATAAGGAAATTCGTTTTGACGATCCCCTCGAGTCGGGTTGCGAATCAGCGTGCGGTTATTCATCGGCAACAAAAGATACACCTATTACATGGCGTGATGCATCGGAAATATCCGCTGCCCAGTCGTCGTAAAGGAGAAACACTATGTCTTATCTCAACAGTCTGTTATTTGGGATCTATCCCTATATCGCTATTCTGGTCTGTCTGGTCGGTAGTTGGATCCGTTATGACCGGGAACCCTATACCTGGAAAGCAAGCTCTAGTCAGATGCTTAGAAACAAAGGTATGCGAGTCGCCAGCAATCTCTTCCATGTTGGTATCCTGTTTATCCTGATAGGCCACTTTGTTGGCCTCTTGACCCCGCATGAGGTTTACCACGTCTTTATCAGCACCGAGAACAAGCAATTGCTGGCCATGGTGAGTGGTGGTTTCTTTGGATTGGTTTGCCTGGCCGGGATAGTCATGCTGCTGCAACGACGCTTTACCGATCCACGGATTCGTGCAACATCCAGCATGTCCGACAATGTTATACTGGTCCTGCTATTCGTTCAGCTTATCCTCGGGCTCTTAACCATTTTCGCTTCAGCCAAGCACATGGACGGCTCAGTCATGGTTCAACTAGGGACTTGGGCGCAAAGTATTGTCACCTTCCAGGTAACTCAGGCTGCAATGGCTATCGAGTCAGTCAGTATTATCTATAAACTGCACGTATTTCTTGGGTTGACCATTATATTGCTTGTTCCCTTCAGCCGCTTGGTTCACATTATCAGTGCTCCGGTCTGGTACCTGGGACGTCGTTATCAGGTCGTCAGACAACGCTAAAGGTGTAGGTTTATCTCTCGAAGTTTTGCGGTTGGGGATAATCAATATCCTGACCGCAAAACAGATTTTACACACATGATTAGAGAAGTCGTATGACTAGCTGTGCTGCAACGGCTGCAAGGCCGGAGAACAAACGCTTACCAGAGATACGAATCAATGGTGTGCTGCTGGATGAATCGCTGTATGCCCGGGAGTTGCAATATCACCATGGCCGGGATTTTGAATCTGTCCTGCAAAAGGCCGGTCAGGCTCTGGTAATCAGGCAGTTGTTAATCAACGAGCTGGAGAAAGATCGCGCAGGTAGCGAGCCAGTAGTCGATGAAGAGGAGGCGATTCAGGCGTTGCTGGAAAAGAATATTACTTGCCAGGCGCCATCTGACGAAGATTGTAGGCGCTATTTTGAGAATAATCCCGATCGTTTCAAGAGCCAGCCACTGCTGCAGGTTGAGCATATTCTTCTTGCCGCTGCGAAGGATGATATAGCTGCTAGAGATCAGGCGAAGGAACGGGCACTGTCTATTATCCAACAATTAACCGCTGATCCGGCGTTGTTTCCGGCACTTGCCGAACAGTTTTCCGTCTGCCCATCAAAGAAGGCCGGTGGTTCACTCGGACAGATTGGCAAAGGCCAGACCGTTCCGGAGTTCGAACAACAGATCATGCGCTTGCCTGTCGGTCTGGCGGATAGTGCCGATTGAGAGTCGCTACGGTTTTCACGTTGTACGCTTGAACAAAAGGATCGATGGCAGACCTCTGGAATACGATATGATCGCCAATAAAATAAAGAGTTACTTGACTCAGAAGGCATCGCAACTTTCCATTCAGGCTTACATACATTCGTTAGTTGAAAAAGCAAGCATTGATGGGATAGAGATCGGCTTTTCAAGCGAAAATATTGTCGTTTAGCAGACTGGCCGAGACAGGCGTAAATCTGCTTTGCAAGATCCACCTGTTGCGTGTTCCTGCGATTCTCTGGAACCGACTGGAGATCTGAATACGCAAATTCCGGAGATGCGCGTCAGGCATATCAGGCTGAATTGAGTCATAGTTTTACCGTATCACAGTGAGGGGCGGCAAGCCCCGCCATGTTTCGAGAGGCAATTTTCATGAGTACGAACCCATACGCTACCCGAATCGAATATCTGGAGGTGAATGGACATCAAGTGGCAACGGATCAGGAGGGTTATATCCAGGATATGGATGATTGGTCGGCAGATTTTGTCAAGGCCTTGGCCGCAAAAGAGGGCTTGACGCTCACAGATGAGCACTGGGATGTGATCCGCTTCATCCGCGGCTACTACGAGGAGCACCGGGTGCAGGCCCAGGTGCGTGACATGATCAAACACTTCAAGGAAGCCTGGGACCCTGAACGCGGCAACAATCACCACCTGCATGATCTGTTCCCCAAGGGGGGACCACAGAAGCAGGGTAACCGGCTTGCGGGTATTCGCAGAACCAAAGGTGAGCATTGAACACAACGGGATGGCATGCGGATAACCAAAGGCAAGGTGGTCACCATCGAATACTTGATGGTGGGTCAGGCTGGCAACCTCATCGACAGCAGTGATCATACTGGGCCCCTCTGCTTTATCCAGGGTCGTACCAAGGTGCTGCCTGCTATCGAGGAGAAGGTCGAGGGTCTGAATTGATCGTCATCGGTGTCATTCAGGGTAGATGTCTTCTTGTCCCTGCAAGCCCTCTACCAGTGGCCGAAGATCTAAGCTTCGCATCTCCTGCAAGGCGAGTTCCCAACGGCCTTCACGGCATAATCCGCTGATTCCTGCGTCTTCGTATGCCTCCATGGCAGAGCTTATGCAAGCTTCTCGAACAGCTTCGGCAAGTTGGAGTGGATGCGGCATGTTGATTCCTTATGACAATAAAAAGGTGTTTCTTGAGAGTTCCCTAGGCTGAGACTTATGGAATGGAGTATGGCTCAATAGCTTAGCGGGATCTTGTGCGCCATGAAAGAGACTATTATCAGTACCGGCTTGTATCCCTGGGCGGTAAGAGAGTGACACCCGCGTACAAAGCTTGATGCCAGTGCAGCCATCTTGAGAAATGCACCGGAGCGTGGCTCGGCGATGCGTTCAAAAGTCGAGCGTAATGCGAAGCGGAATTCGAAGCCCCAATTCTTTGTGGGTAGTCAGTAAAAGAACGAAAAGACCCTGCGACGCTATTGTGGATCTTACTAAGTCAATATTATTCAGTTGGCACAATGAGTTAGAGTAGCTACCACTAGCTGACAGGCCCTACTCCGAAAGGAGTAAAAACGCCTCTTTTCTTTAATTTATTCAATCTGTTACTGATTGATTCTGATCAATATTACAGGCCCGGCATTACATTAGCATTAACCTTCTATTTCCTGCGGATTATAAGTTCGTGGGGAAACAGAGTAGACAGGTTTCTAGTCATGCAGAGAGCGGAGATCCGAGATGGCTTCTTATAAATATAAACAAATCTCGGTACTAACCATGAACACCGTTGCGTTTGCGGTGAATTTTGCGGTCTGGACCATGTTTTCGGTCATCGGTATCAAGATCAAACAAGAACTGAGCCTTAGCGAGACCGAGTTCGGTCTGCTGGTGGCCACGCCGATCCTGACCGGATCCCTGGTGCGACTTCCCCTGGGATTGATGACCGACCGCTACGGTGGGCGCATCGTTTTTTTTATTCAGATGCTGCTGGTCGCCATCCCCACCTATGGTCTGTCGTTTGCCACGGAATATTGGCAATATCTGGTGATCGGCCTCTTCGTCGGCCTTGCTGGTGGTTCTTTCGCCATCGGTATCGCCTATACCTCTGCCTGGTTTCCCAAGGAGCGGCAGGGTACGGCCATGGGGATCTTCGGTGCCGGCAATGCCGGAGCAGCAGTGACCAATCTGGTGGCGCCCATTATCTTAGTGGCTGCGGGCTGGCGTGCGGTGCCGGAGATCTATTCCCTCGCCATGCTGGTCATGGCTGTCCTCTTCTGGTTTACCACCTATCCCGGATCCCCTGCATGAAGAACGGAAAAAAGCCAAGACCCATATCAGCTTGTCGGACCAACTGGCCCCACTCACGGAGGCGCGGGTGTGGCGCTTCGGGCTGGCGTACTACTTTGTCTTCGGTGGATTTGTCGCCCTGGCCCTTTGGCTGCCGAAGTACTATGTAGGCGAGTATGGGCTCACCCTGACAGATGCAGCCCTGATTACCATGTTCTTTACCCTGCCTTCAGGGTTGATTCGTGCCCTGGGTGGCTGGATGTCTGATAAGTGGGGTGGAGGCACGGTGACCTGGTGGGTCTTCTGGGTAAGTATCGTCTGTCTGTTCATCGTCTCCTATCCACCCACCACACTGACGATTCACGGCATCGAAGGGGATGTCTCGGTGAGCATCGGTATCGGCATTGTGCTGTTCACCGTACTGATCTTCATCGTCGGTATCGCCCAAGGCATAGGTAAGGCCAGCGTCTACCGCAGTCTGGCCGATTACTATCCGACCAACATGGGCTCGGTGGGTGGCATGGTGGGCGTCATCGGTGGTCTGGGCGGCTTTACCATGCCGATCATGTTCGGCATCGCCGCGGACGCGATCGGTGTGCGCAGCAGTTGCTTCATGTTGATGTACATCATCCTTGCGGGAGTCATGATCTGGACCTGGGCGGCCGCCAAGGGTGAACGTGAGGCCATCATGCAGGAACACGAAGGACTTCGCGCTGAACTGGTGCGTGACGGCCTGGTGGATGTCCACCCGGGCCGGAGAGTCTGGCTCACCGACTGGCGTCCGGAGGATGAGGAGTTCTGGGAGTCCACTGGCCGCACAATTGCCAACCGCAATTTGTGGATCTCCATGCCTGCGCTGCTACTCTCCTTTGCCGTCTGGGTAGTCTGGAGTGTGGTAGTGGTAGAACTGCCGAAGGTTGGATTCGAGTTCACCACCAGTGAACTGTTCTGGCTGGCCGCTCTGCCGGGCTTGTCAGGTGCAATCCTGCGTCTGCTTTATGCATTTGTGGTACCCATCTTCGGTGGGCGTAACTGGGCAGTATTCAGCACTGCCTCACTGCTGCTCCCCACCCTGTGGATGAGTATTGCCGTGCAGAATCCCGATACCCAGTATGCGGTGTTTGTGGTAATCGCTCTGCTATGTGGTTTCGGTGGTGGTAATTTCTCATCGAGCATGGCCAATATCAGTTATTTCTTCCCAAAGAAGATGCAGGGCACTGCACTGGGGCTCAATGCCGGTATTGGTAATCTGGGTGTGGCCCTGGTCCAGGCCGTGACTCCGATTGTGATCTATGGTGGTGCGCTGTACTTTTATGGTGGTCAGCCCCAGACTCTGCTGGATAATGGTACAGAGACATTGGTCTGGCTGCAGAACGCCAGCTATATCTGGGTACCCTTTATCCTCTTGTCCACCCTTGGTGTGTGGTTCGGGATGAATAATATCCGTCACATCCAGGCCTCTTTTGCTGAAGAGGCGACGGTTTTTCATCGCAAACATGCCTGGTTGGGAAGCTGGCTGTACGCGGGAACCTTCGGTTCGTTTATTGGCTTCGCGGTCGGCATTTCCCATGTTGCTGGCCACCCAGTTCCCGGATCCGACATGGTCAGGTATGCCTTCGTCGGACCACTGTTGGGGGCTCTGATCCGACCGCTTGGGGGTTGGCTGGCTGACCGCATAGGAGGCGCCAGCCTCACTTTCTGGAATTTTGCCGTGATGGCTGCTGCCATGTTCGGCATCTTGTTATTTCTGCCCACCGATGCCTATGCCGGAAACTTGGCTGGTTTCTATGCGCTGTTTCTGATCCTGTTTCTGACTGCGGGTATCGGTAACGGCTCCGTGTTTCGCATGATTCCAATTATTTTTCATACCACTCCATCAAGCGCTGGTCCGAGGGTATGGATGAAGCAGGAAAGGCGCAGGCCAAACATCAGGCCGAAACCGAAACGGCCGTGGCGCTTGGCTTCAGTGCCTCAATAGCGGCGTTCGGTGGCTTTTTTATTCCCATCGCACTGGCAATTTCGGTAGACACCTTCGGCAAACCAAACTTTGCCATGATGGTATTTGGTGTGTTCCATCTGAGTTGTCTATTCGCTACCTGGGCATGGTATTACCGCAAGGGTGCGGAGGTGCCTTGTTAACCGGAATATGATTTTTTTTAAAACGAATTAAAACGAAGGGCATGCCACCTTACGTGATGAGAATCCTTTTGAAGTCCACAATAAGGGAGAGGAGGAGATAGAGATTTTGGAGGAGTAGTCGGAGGTGTTTTGTTGATGAACCACCTTTAAATTGGATGCGGCGCTCCCTACTGACTATCGATGTAATAAGCTTAGTCATAAAAGTCGCTGGTTTTCGTGAGGGCCTTTCAGGCGTTACCCTTTCTTTGCATGCCAATGCCATGTTCTTCGGCAAAATCCAACATGCGTTGAATCGGGACAACGGCCCGCTCGCGGATGGCTGGATCGATATGAATCTCGTTGGTTCCATTCTCTAGCACCGCTGAGAGGTTTTGCAGTGAGTTCATGCCCATCCAGGGACAGTGAGCGCAGCTGACACAGGTAGCGCCTTCACCCGCGGTGGGTGCCTCGATCAGGACTTTATCCGGCGCCATCTGCTGCATCTTGTAGAAGATGCCACCATCAGTGGCGACGATGAACTCCTTGTTTTCCATCTCTGCAACCGCCTTGATCAGGGCAGTGGTGGAACCTACGACATCTGCCTGTTCGATGACATTCTCGGGTGATTCAGGGTGTACCAGCACAGCCGCCGCCGGATGCAGGCGACGCGTTCGTTCCAGCGCCACTGATTTGAACTCTTCGTGCACTACGCAGGAGCCTGGCCAGAGGACCATATCCACCCCGGTGATTCTTTGCACGTAACTGCCGAGATGACGGTCGGGGGCCCAGAGTATCTTCTCTCCCTGTTGCGCCAGATATTCCACGATTGGCAAGGCGATGCCTGAGGTGACTACCCAATCGGAGCGGGCTTTGACTTCAGCACTGGTGTTGGCATAGACCACCACGGTGTGGTCCGGATGGGCATCGCAGAAAGCATTGAACTGGTCTGCCGGGCATCCTTCATCCAGGGAGCAGGTCGCATCCAGATCGGGCATGATGACGCGTTTCTCAGGATTCAGTATCTTGGCTGTCTCGCCCATGAAACGCACACCGCAGACGACCAGGGTCTGTGCATCATGGACTGCGCCAAAGCGCGCCATCTCCAGGGAGTCAGCGACGCAGCCGCCGGTCTCATCGGCCAGTGACTGCAGATCGGCGTCGGTATAATAATGTGCGACCAGTATGGCATCCTGTTCCTTTAGCTGGTTCTTGATCCGAGCCTTTAACGCCTCTTTCTCATCTGGCGTCAAGGACGGCCATTGAGAGTGGGGCGGGACTTGGATGGTTGGCAATTGTATTGGTTTGGCGCTCATGATGAATCCTCGGTGCTGCTTTATTTGATCATGACTACCCGCTTCGGGTTTTTGGGGCGGTAGGTCTTGGCTGGCCTGTGATTGCCGTTTCTGGAATATTCCCCGGTCTCTTTCAACAGGTCCATGGCCAGAATGCGTTTGCGGAAATTACGTTTATCCAGTTTTTCGTTGAGAATTATCTCAAACACAGACTGTAATTCGCTAAGGGTAAAGTCTTGCGGCATGAACTGAAAGGCAATCGTGGAGTAGTCCAGTTTCGAAACCAGGCGTTGATGGGCAAGTTTGATAATGTCCGCATGGTCGAAGGCGAGTTCAGGCAACGAATTTATTGAGTGCCAGCTGACATCCCGTGCGTCACTGGCCGCCTGTGGAGCCAGTCCGTCGGATGAAACCAATGCGTAATGGGCTGACGCTGATCACCCGTTCACGGGGGTCCCTGCCTGGTTTGCCAAAGGTATAGAGCTGCTCCAGATAGACGCCATTGATACCCGTCTCTTCCTCGAGTTCCCGCATGGCGCAAGCTTCCAATGTCTCATCGATATCGAGAAACCCGCCGGGCAACGCCCAGAAATTTTCGAAGGGCTGGGCGGCGCGTTTAATCAGCAGGATCTGTAATTGGCCTTTTTTGATAGTGAAGAGGACGACATCCGCAGTTACTGCAGGGTGTGGATATGCATAACGGAAAGTTGCGCCTTGTGGTGCCGGATTCATGGGAAAGAGGCTTTAGTTGAAACGGTTTCAGATGGCTTAGTGTAACAGATACACGTACTGATTGAACCTTGCGCATTGTATGTATTAAGCCTTGCAGATGTCGATATCCATCAAGTTTTAAGCTGATTGGCCGATTTTTATTCTGTTAAATATTTGGAATATGGGATAAATGCGGACATGTACTCAACAGAAGTCGCCAGATACAAGGTATTGCAATTAGAAAGGCTCCCAGCCCTGTCAACCACGGTCACTCAATTACTGAAAATGCTTGCAGATGAAGATCTGGAGATTGAAGAGTTGGCAAAGGTTATCGAACAGGACCCCGGCCTTACGGCAAGGGTGATCGGGCTGGCGAATGCGGCCTATTTTGCCCAGTCCAGACCTGTGGTCACAGTTGCCGAGGCGATCATTCGCGTGTTGGGGTTACAGATGGTAAAAACCCTGGCGTTTAGTATTGCATTGTGCGGCGCCTTTGATGCATCGAAATGTCCCGGATTCAGGCTTGATCATTACTGGTTTTTGGCATTTGGCGGTGCGCAACTGGCTAAAAAGCTAGTCATGAAGATGCAGGGCGCCGAGTCCCCGGATCCAGATGAAATCTATCTCACGGGCCTCTTGTTCAATCTCGGCGAACTGGTGCTGGTGCACGAATTTCCCCATGACTATGCTCAGGTTCTTGCCGAACTGAACAGGGAGCCTGAACAGAATGTGGAAGATCTAGAGCGTGAATTGGTGGGTATCAGTAGCCGTGAAGCGGGAGAATGGTTAACGCATCGCTGGCATCTTCCCCAGTTTGTCGTGCAGGCCATTGCCTCAATCAATAGTACGGATGACTCTGTAGAGTTCACTCTGGAATCCAGAATTATCATGGCAGTCTCCAATTGGTTGGATGCGGACAAGGAGGAGTCATTGGCCGATTTCATCCCCCAAAGCCTGGTGGATGAATTGGGTATACCCGAAGAGGAAATGAGCCGCATCGAAGTAGACTTTCTTAAACAAATAGAGGAGATTAGAGCCATCGCAAGACTCTTGGCGGTATAGCATGGGTTGACTAGATGGATTTATCATTCAAGCAGAACAATCATGAATTTCAGGAAAGCATTTTTAGTTTATTTGATTCGCTATCACTGCTGAAGAGCTTATCGGAAATTGAAATTGCCAGCTGCAGCGAAGCAGATGTTGTACAGATCGCCCTGTCTGCGCTTATTCGTTATCAGCGAGTAGAAAGTTGTTCCGTCTTTAAAAAATCCCAAAATCAGTTGTATTGCCTGTCCGGTTTGAATCTGAGTGAGTCACATGGACAACTCTTACAGGCCTCATTTGCTCCGCAGGCTAACCCGGAGAGCATGGATTTTTCAGTGGATGAGGGCATTATGGGGATTGCCCTGCAGTCAGGAGAATTGCAGCACTGTTCGGATTGCTCATCCAGCAAGGATTTCAAAAGACCTCAGAGCCATCATGGGCAGGGACCTGGTTCTCTTATCTGTGTGCCTATCAAGATGGGTGGCGAGGTGCTGGGTGTGCTGAATGCCTCCCACCCCCAGACTGACTATTTCGAGCCCTGGCAACTCCAGACACTGACTCTGTTTGGAAACTGCCTGGGGCAGATCCTGCACAATCACCATCTCATCTATAACCTGGAACACCAGGTCGAAGGACGAACCCATGATCTGCGCTTGGCGTTAGAAGAATCTGAGCTGTTGAAACGCCGCTATCAGCAGCTATCCACCGAGGATGAACTGACTGGATTACGCAACCGGCGCTATTTCTTTCAGGAAGCGGAGGCGATGGTTTCCCGTGCCATGCGCTATGGATATGTCTCCAGCCTGATGCTGCTTGATGTAGATTATTTCAAGCAGATCAACGATCAATGGGGCCATGCCGCGGGAGATCAGGTGCTTTGCCTGATCGCAGCGGCACTTGCACAGGAGGCCCGTGGAGGCGACCTGGTGGCCCGGGTTGGCGGTGAGGAATTCGTCATTATACTCCCGGAAACTGGCCTGGAAGGGGCCGACCTCATGGCGCAACGCATACAGGAACGTCTTGGCCAGCTTGACCTTGGCGGCAGCATCGGTGCAATTGGCGTCACAGTCAGTATCGGCATCAGCTATCTTCGGCAGGAAGAACTGGCAACACTATCTCCGAGCATGGTTTTGGATCGCCTCTACAGCGAAGCTGACAATGCGATGTATGAGTGCAAGAGTGAAGGTAGAAACCGTTGCAAGGTCTTTCGCTCACCCGAAAACCCTTAAGGGGCAAAACCTGCCTGGTCTGCCCCGATCTTCTGAAATTCATTCAAACGCAACCATAACGAATAGCTGAACTGGCGAGTGATAAGGTCTCACTTCAAGGATTCCCGGCCGTGCTCAGAAGTCTTAGTGTCGGCTGGAACGGGCGTTGCTGATGATTCAGGTTCACTCGTCATGACTTTTTCCATGCCCGATGGGTTGGTGAACTGATCGTTCAGCGTCTGTATGTAGGTATCCGTATCCTGAATCACCTGAGTCAGTTGCTTGCGGGCCTTGCGACCCCAACCGGCGGGTGATTTCCGAAAGAGGCTGCGCCAGGGTTTGGTGCTGCGCTGGAAGGCTCCGGCGATGTCGCCTTTTAGATCTGCCTTGGATGACTCTTTTCTGAGTGATCCCAATAATGACTTGGTTGAGATTGACCTGATCCCGAAATGGATCAGGATCAGGATAATCAGCAGCACGCCAAGCACCAGCCAGGGGATCACAGGATTGCTGCCTGGTTGCATCCAGGGTGGGTTGAAGCTCAGCCCAGTCCAGTAACCGGCCTTGATGGTCAGGCCGAGTACCAACAGCATTAGAGCCCCCATGATCACTCCGTCTCCCCAAAGCACTCGTTGGCGCCATTTAGCCAATGCGCGGCTTACCGCCGGAACGCTGCGTTCTTCGATATCTCGAGCAGTCTTTTCCAGAGTCCCGACGATACGATAGGCGCGTTCGATCTCGACCTCTTCCATGCGGCTGTGGATTTCACTGAGGTCGGCATCCCGTTTTGATTCATAACGATTGCGTAATGCCTCATCGTCAATAGGAATCGCAGCATCAGGATTGTAGATGGCGTAAAAACGTCCTGCAGTCAGGCCTCTCTCTCCCAAGGCGCGTTGCCAGGCGGCAATGACATCCTCTGGATTGTTCTCTCTGGCCGTGGTATCGATCTGATTCAGTATATAGAGGAACTTACCGGTGTCTGCGCGGTGGATGGTGCGATCAATCAGGTGGCTCAGGGTATCTTTCATGGCCCCTGGTTCTGGATGTCGGGCATCGAAAAGCACCAGCACCAGGTCTGACAGATCGATGATATGGTCGGTGATTCTTAGTGTGGAGGTGCGTTGCGCGTCAGCATCGAAGCCGGGGGAATCGATGAGAATCTTGCCTCGGATCGCTTCGCTGGGGCAGGTTTTCAGTTGCAGGTAGGCGTCAATGCGCTCCCCCTCTCCCGTGGCCACCTTTTCGATTTCATCCGACATCTGATAAAAGGGGAAACGCGGATCCGAATCCAAAGCCACACCAGGCAGCGCATGGGCCGTGGCTTCCTTGCTGTAGCAGATTACAGTGAATTTATCGTCCACGGCCTGATTGCCGGAGCGTTGGATGCTTGTGCCCTATGTAATGGTTAATGAAGGTTGACTTGCCGGCAGAAAAGGTCCCGAGGATCGAAATCAACGGCCACCAGGGGATCTGCGTGGCATACGAGTTGTCGCCGCTGAGTAACCCGAGTTTGAAGGCAACTCCATCCAGTATGCGGAAACTCCGCACTGCCTGCAGAAGGATGGGGTTTTCCTGTTCCAGATGGGATTCGAGATGTTGTAAGCGTGCCTCAATGATCTGTCCGGCTGGGTGCATGAATATTCAACTCCTGCGAATGGTAATTTATTGGCTCTTTGATTAAGGACTATCAGTCCCGGGGTTTGCATAAATAGTAGCGCGACACCGGGGGTGGGAATAGTTAAAAATTATATCTGTATTGCGAGAATCTGTGATCGGCGATAGTTGTGTTGCTAGATTATTGAATAATAAAAAATTAGGTATTTGGTGTAATGCTTAATTTGTGGTTATGTAATGACTTCCTGCGCTATGTCCTAAGTTGCATTGGCCAGCATCATCAGGGATACTGAGTCGTCTTTATCTGGGGCTTTTTCTCGTTGCCCCTTTACATAATGAAATTTTAGAAGTCTTTTGGGGAGAACACTATGGCAGAGCTGTTTTCGGATGAGTGGATGAAAGGCTACATGGAGCATTGGAATGCTGAGCCAGAGCTCTCGGACGCCCTCGCGCAAATCGGATTCAATAGTGTAATAGGATATGGTTTTGATGGGGATGATCAGCCCGCTGGTGTATTGACTGTCGAAAATGGCAAGGCTGTGGACGCTGCGGCGTACAATGGACAAGAGATGAATTGGGACATCCGCGCATCTGAAGATCAATGGCGTAAATGGATGGCCAAGCCGCCAGGCATGATGGGCCTGGGTATGGCCTTCACATCAAGAAAGATGAAATTTGTCGTGGGTGACTACTCCGCCATGATCAAGGATCCACGCATGGCCGGACCCTTTATAAAAAGCTTTTCTGTAATGGGACGTGTCTGAATTAAGTCACAGACAACAGGGTTGGTAAATACGTCTGATGATTGTCGGGTAATCTTTCTTACCCCAAATTTAGAGCAGGTCAAATAAACTATGGGTGACAGATTGAAAGCAATGCTGTTGGCGACCGGGATGGCGTCAGCGATATCTCTAGCGGCTAGTGCAAACGCAATGAATCCTGCTGGCACTGGAGACTATTTCGTAGTTCAACAATCGCAGGGTGTACCTCATGTATCCCTGGGGGGTACGGTGGTTCCCTACAAAGAGGTCACGCTGTCCGCGCAACTGCCGGGACGGGTTAAGTATCTGGCAGGTATCGAAGGCGATACTTTCGAGAAGGATGACCTGCTGGTTGAACTGGATGACAGCGAGTTGAAAGCCAAGCGGCAGGCCGCTCTGGCACAACTGGCAAATGCTGATGCCCAGCTGCGCAATGCGGGTGTTCAGTTTAATCGGGAACTCTGGTCTCCCAAGTCGAAAGCCGCGCCAGGTGGTATGGGCGTACCCAATCTCTTCGATTCGATGTTCACCCGTCCTATGGGTGATTTCATGGGAGAAAGGGATGAAGGTGCGGAACGCAGCGCGGACATCTACTCTTCCAGAACCAATATTCAGCAGGCCCAGAATACCATGTACCGGGTCCAGGCTGAGATTCGTGGAATCGATGCAAAATTGCGTGATGCGCGCAGTGTCGCGCCATTCGACGGCATCATCATGAAGAAATTCATCGAAGTGGGTGACACGCTGCAACCCGGACAGCCATTACTGAAATATGCGGATGTTGAATATTTGCAGATCGTGGTAGATGTGCCGGGCAGGCTGCGCCCTGGCTTGAATGAGGGCATGATGTTGCGTGCAGAGCTCGATGTGGGGGATCAAGAGGTGCCGGTAAGAGTGGCCCAGATCTTCCCCATGGCTGATGCCCAGCGGCATACTGTGACCATTAAATTTGATCTTCCACAGGGGGTTTCAGCACCTGGCATGTATGCCAAGGTGTTGGTGCCGGATTTCAATGCGCCAGCCAGATCCAACCCGATCATTCCCTCCAGCGCTATCCGCTATAACGGTAGCCTTCCAGGAGTCTATGTGATGAGTGAAGATAGCAAGCCACTACTGCGACTGATTCGTGTCGGCGAGCAATTGCCGGGCGGTTATACGACCGTCCTTTCGGGGCTGCAGGCTGGTGAGCGGGTGGTGCGTAACCCAGGTATGGGCATCAGTGCAGGTTGGGCCTCACCGTCGCGTTAGTCCACACCAGAATTTCCCGGTATATTGGACAACTTCATGAGGGAGGCCCTGGCCTCCCGTAATGTTTTTTGTAATCAACCCGATTCTCACGGGTTTGCAGATTTTTCGAAGCTTCGAGAGCACCTATGAGCCAGAACGACGAGAAACTCGATCAGCTCCACTCTATGGATCCCAATAACGAGGCACATTTGGGCATAGCTGGTCGGACCGCTAGGTTCTTTATTCAATCCCCCCTGTCGCCCCTCTTCTTTATGGCTATGATGCTGATGGGAGCGATTGGTCTCTATATCACGCCCCGTCAGGAAGATCCCCAGATATCCGTGCCGATGGTGGATATCTTCGTACAGTATCCGGGGGCTGCCGCTCCCCAGGTTTCCAGTTTGGCGATTGAGCCACTGGAGCGGATCATGTCCGAGATACCGGGTGTCAAGCATGTCTATTCCGCATCTCAGCGTGGCGGTGGTGTAGTAACCATCCAGTTCGAGGTTGGTGAGAACATGGGGCCGTCATTGGTCAAGGTCAATGACAAGATCGACTCCAATATGGATCTGATTCCCCCCGGCGTGCTGCCGCCCCTGGTCAAGGCGAAGGGAATAGACGATGTCCCGGTAGTCAATCTGACTCTCTGGTCCAAGGACATGGACAGAAATGGCGCGCCAGATGTGGATGACGGCCAATTGCGCATGCTGGCGCATGATGTGCTTCAGGCCCTCAAGGAAATACCCAACACCGGTAATGGTTTTGTAGTGGGTGGACGCAAGGAACAGGTCACCGTGGAGGTCGTTCCGGAGCGGCTGGCCGGGTTTGGAATCAGTCTTGATCAGGTTGCCAATACCATCCGCACCGCAAACAGCGAACAGCAGGCCGGTGGCGTGGAGGCTGGCAGCACGCACTTTTCGGTGGTTACCGGCTCCTTTCTCAAGTCAGTGGAAGATATCAATCGCCTGGTGGTGGGTACGCATAACGACGTCCCGGTCTATGTGCATGATGTAGCAAGGGTCAAGCAAGGACCGGAGGATGCCAAACAATTGGTCGGCTTCTATACAGGCGCGGCGAGCAATCTTGATATCAAGGCGGATGGGGTGCCGGCTGTCACCATCGCAGTGGCCAAGAAAGAGGGCTCCAATGGCGTAGACGTGGCGCAAAATATCCTTGAGAGAGTGAATCATATTAAAGGCTCGCTGATCCCCGATAATGTGGAAGTCAGCATTACCCGGGATTATGGTGCGTCGGCCGCGGACAAGGTCAATGATCTGATCTTCAAACTCTTTATCGCTACCGGTTTTGTCTTTCTCCTGGTGCTCGTGGCGTTCCGGGCATTTCGTCCTGCCATCGTCGTGGTGCTGGTAATCCCGGTAGTGCTGTTGATGACCATCTTCAGTGCCTGGTTGATGGGTTACAGTATCGATCGAGTCAGTCTGTTTGCACTGATCTTCTCCATCGGCATCCTCGTAGATGACGCCATCGTGGTGGTGGAGAATATCTATCGGCGCTGGTTGGAAGAGGGCAAAACCGATGTGACAACCGCGGTTGATGCGGTGCGTGAGGTAGGTAACCCGACTATTCTGGCCACCTTTACAGTCATTGCCGCGTTACTGCCGATGGGCTTCGTTACCGGCATGATGGGACCCTACATGGAGCCGATCCCGGCGCTGGGTTCAGCAGCCATGCTGATCTCGGTGTTTGCCGCTTTTGTCTTTACCCCCTATCTGACCATGTCGCATTGGTTGCGCCCCTCCATGCGCTACCTCGAAGTTGCAGGTGAGAGGGAACATAAAGAATCGGAGAAACTCGAGGGTATGTTCCGCCGCATCTTGACTCCCATGATCGAATCACCGGCCAAGGCGCGGCTGTTCAAGTTAGTGATGTGGGGTGCCTTTCTGTTTGCCTGCTCATTCTTCTATTTCAAATGGGTGGCGGTAAAGATGCTGCCGCTGGACAACAAACCCGAATTTGCGGTGGTTGTCGATATGCCTGAAGGGACAGCGCTGCCGGTTACCGCAAATATGGCGCATCGTATGGCGGAGAAGATCAGGACCATGCCTGAAGTGACCGCCGTGCAAGTTTATGCGGGGACAGCGCGCCCGTTCGATTTCAACGGTATGGTGCGTCATTACTATCTGCGCAAGGATCCCTGGCAGGCAGAGGTGCAGGTGCAACTGCTGCACAAAGCCAAGCGGAAAAGAACCAGCCATGAGATTGCCGTGCAAACCCGTCAGGATCTTAAGAAAATGGTGGAGGGAACCGGGGCGAAATACGCTGTCGTTGAAATGCCCCCTGGCCCGCCGGTGCTGCAGTCAGTGGTCGCGGAAGTGCATGGACCAAGCGCTCAGGTCAGACGCCAGGTGGCGCAGGATCTGACGGAGATATTCTCCAAGACCGAGAGTTTGCGTGATGTGGATAACTATATGCGTGATCCATACCAGTATTGGCGATTCACGGTAGATACTGAAAAATCGGTCAGACGCGGCATCTCCGTGGATACCATCAACCGCAACCTGGGAATGGCTCTGGGGGGCTCGCCACTGGGTGATGTCAAACAGCGGGCCGGACACGAACCGACCAACATCATGATGCAGGTGCCCTTGGCGGAACGCTCTGAAATCACCCGTTTAGGCGATCTTCCCATTCAATCCAGTTCCGGCATCACAGTCCCGCTGCGTGAATTGGGACGTTTCGAACAGGTCAAGGAAGAAGATATCATCTTCCATAAAGACCTGCGTGACGTGGAGTATGTCGTTGCGGATGTAGGCGGAAAACTGGCAGCGCCAGTCTATGGAATGTTTCAAGTGCAGGATCTGCTCGAAGCAGAAGGCTATCAGACGCCGGATGGCGTGGCTCTAGATGCGTTCTGGTTGGGTGCGCCGTCTAATGATTCCACGTCCGCCATCGAATGGGCCGGTGAATGGACGGTCACCTATGAGACCTTCAGAGACATGGGGGCTGCTTTTATGGTGGCTCTGGTGCTGATCTATGTGCTCGTGGTCTGGGAATTCGGTAATTTTCGCATCCCGGCATTGATTATGGCGCCAATCCCCTTGACGCTGCTGGGCATCATTCCAGCACATTTTCTCTTCTTCCAGGCGGGTTGGGGCGGTGAATTTACCGCTACTTCCATGATCGGCTGGATTGCGCTAGCTGGAATCATCGTGCGTAACTCAATCCTCCTGGTGGATTTTGCCATCCATGAAATCCAGCACGGCAGCTCAGTGGTTGAAGCCGTCATTCAGTCATGTAAAACCAGAACTCGTCCAATCCTGATTACCGCCTTTGCACTGGTCTGTGGTTCTTCGGTGATCTTTTTCGATCCAATATTCCAGGGTATGGCGATCTCCCTGGCATCCGGGGTATTGGTTTCCACGGTGCTGACCTTAATTGTCATTCCGTTGGGTTGTATCAAGGCCAGTAAAGACCTGGTTGAGGTTGCGGCTGCTACCTGTCCGCCTGGCGTTGAGATGCCGGCTTTGGTCTCCGATAGCCCGGCGGTCACTGCAAAACCTGAGAAATCGCCACAACCAGTAGCTGCCAGAACACCGATCTGGCTGCTTGTCTGGAGCAAGCTATTTGCTTTTATTTCGATGGCTTTCTACCTGATCAGAGGGTTATTCTTGCTGCTCATGCAGCTCTTTAAAAAGAAGCCTCGAGTAGAACCTGATGCTGCCTCAACGACTTCGAATCGGGGTACAGACGGTT
The DNA here is from genome assembly GCA_963797085.1 of uncultured Gammaproteobacteria bacterium. GTDB lineage: Bacteria > Pseudomonadota > Gammaproteobacteria > Chromatiales > Chromatiaceae > JASJBU01. The sequence continues at coordinate 296,595 of CAWCOA010000011.1, read as the reverse complement.
CTAGCTCTGCGGGTGGATCGGGGCTTGCCTCGGGTGGCGTGAGGCGTCAACCAATTGCGGCTGCTCCAGCCTACGACCATTCGCCGCTTGCGAATAATGCATCTGCAGAAATCGTTACAGAAAAGTCGACAGAACAAGCGAGCGATGCGCTAAATAATTCAGCCAATACGGACCAGGTTGGCTCAAAGGAGGAGAAAGCCTCTGCCGAACATGAGCAGCAATCGAAGACTGCTGCAATTCACAACAAAGAATCTGTCGCTGAGATGACACAGAGTGAAGCGGTAGGCACCTCTGCGAAGCGGTCCGCAGCCAAGCCCAGAAACAAAGCCGCCACTGCAAAAGCAAAAAAACGCCCTTCGGCACTAAAGAAATCGGTTGTGAAGAAGACTGCGGCCTCGGTAACGTCAACCGCTCCTGGCAAGAAGAGTAACGGAGGGTCAAGCAGCAAAAAAGCTGATAGCAAGCCAGCAGAAAACCCAAAGGTTGCGACGATTCCGATTAGAAAAAAAACGGCCCGTAGAGGAATACGTCTCAAGACATGAGGAACTGTGTGTTGAGCCATCCGGTATCCATGATAGCTTTCGTCTATTATCCAAGCACTCTCTTGAGTGGCTGAATTGTTAGTAAAAAAACTGCTTTCAGGCGTAGGAGTTATTCTCTCTATGGTAGGGTTCGGGAGTGCGTATGCTGAGAATGCTGCATCGGGTTACAGCTATCAAACAGTGACACCTCGCCCCGATCTCTATCCGAGATACCAATGGCGGCCAAGAGAAAACAATCAACCCCAAGTTGAGAGGGATGTGACAACTTACCCGGGTAGTGTTGAACCCCAGCAAGGCAGTACGCAATCATCAATGGCATGGCCATCTGCTAGCTACAGGCCTCGTGAAGTGCAGAAAAGTATGCCTTCATACAGCGGAGGTTTCAAATTTCGCACACTATCGCCAGGAGGGGGATCAAGGCTTGGCGGGACACAACCAGCGGGTGAGAATGAAAAGCCTCACGGGTATCTGGCACGACCGAAATTTCGCGACTCCGATAATGATGAGAAGCAATCTGTTCCTGGAATTAAAAAGAAATTATAGATACCGCCCGGATAAAAGATTTTCCCGTACTGGAGGGGAAAATAATTCGGAATACAGAATCAATGCAGCGCAAGACAACACCTCCCATTTATGCAGCTCCTGTTTTTAGGCAGGATAATAGAGAGAGGTGAGGGTTTCTCGCTGTCTGGAAGTAATGAACTGAAATCAAGAAGCGAATTTCGGTGTATTAAAAATAATATACTGACGAATAAATTAGCGACTGACTAAAATCCAAGAGAGTGTATCTTTGTCTAGGTGTTGGATTGTCGCTAAACTGTCAGCGGGGGAAGTATCATTACAGCGTGTCCTTATAAATGTTATCGCATGGTTATTACCATTTTGGTGTTAGGGAAAATAAGGTGAGTTTGATGAATTCAAGAAGTTTTGGGCTCTTCTCAATGTTGTTTTTGCTTTTACCCATATCAACGACGAGCGCTAATAATCCCAACGGCCATGGATACTTTCCCACTGCAGGTCACTATTCAGTTGGCGCTCGCCAGGCTCCGGTGTATTTTCCACCCGTCAATGCATATCAAATGCGCTGGAGACCGACTCACTCTCAACTCAGGTCGGCAGCTATTCAGCCGATGGCGCGAATGCCAGATCAACGAAGCCAGGGTTTTCGATTTAGACCTTGGCAGCAAAATTACCGATATCGACCAAGGTTTCCTCAATATCAGGCCAACAACTATCAGGCCAATTATCAGCCCTTGGGCTACAGATGGCGTCCTATAGCTCCACGACAATACGACTACCGATGGAATAATCAAGCAATCCATCATCCTCGGTCGGGCTATCCGGCGTATACGCCACAATATCCGCAAGTCGCGCCTCGCTTAGTGCAGCGCAGAGCCATGCCTTTCAGTGATCCTTACAGGAATGGATATAGGCCACATCGGCCCTGGGACATGAGCTCTGGTCAGTTAATGGGTCGAGTGTATCGCTCAACGGATATCAGGATACCTAATCATTATACGTTCAGACCCATCCTGTCAGGTAGGCAAGCATATGAGCGAGCTCAAGCTATCGATACGCGGCAAAGAGGATTGCGCAATCATCCCTATGGCAGCCAACAAAATATCCCGGGCGGGTATAATTTCAGACCTGTTTCTGTCGCCAAAAAGATAAAGCATGTTGAAACTGTATCAAATGAATATGTTCAGAACCCATTCAGGCAGTCAGCAGGTGTAGATAGGCACAGGAAAATGAGGGAGCAGTTGACCAACCCATATTTTGCTAATCTAGCAAGAACCGCAAACCGGCCAGGATTTGTTTACCCTGATCCACAGCGCCATCGGCGGATGCCTGTGCCTGATGCACGCTTTCTCTACTCGGCAGGTATTCAAGACAGACCTCATAGGGCCGCACATTGGTCTGGTGTAACCGAAAGACCCCGAATTATATCAAATGCATCTATGAACTTTGCTGAGAACCGATACCATGCAAGCGTTGCACAGCTTTCAGATAACTCCAATTCGTATGATGGCCGGCCGGATGCTGAAGGCTCCTGGTATGATTATGGAAAAACCAATGAATTGCCCAGGGTTTCTCAATTCGGAGCGCTGGATTATCCCTTGATGGAGTCTGACAGCACAAGTTTCTAAATTGTTTTCTCGCATCAACGACATCTTTTTCCAGGCAAACGCATGATAACAGTGATCGGTAGTCTGAAGGGGGGATCCGGTAAGAGTACCGTGACCTTTAATTTGGCAGTGTGGCTGGCTATGGCTGAGGCTAATGTGCTGGCTGTGGACGCTGATCCGCAAGCAACTTTAACCGATGTGGCGGAGGTCAGGGCAGAAGAGGGTTTCGAGCCAAATCTGAATATTAAAGATGCCTCGGCTTTAAGCAAAAAGCAGCTTAAGGGCTATGATGAAATTCTGATTGATGTAGGCACGGCGGATATAGAATCACTTAAAACAGCTCTTGGGCTGGCGCATCGTGTAGTGATACCGGTGCCACCCTCGCAGGCTGATATCTGGTCAACACAACGTTTTCTTCGCTTTGTCGACGAGTCGGTTGAGGGAAAGGTACCCGATCTTTTTGCTTTTATCAATCGTGCCGATACCCATCATGCGATTCGGGAGTCTGATGAAGCGGCGGCAGCGTTGGTCTCACTGCCCGGCGTCAAGTACATCAAGCAGCGTCTCTGTCAAAGGACGGTTTTTCGCAGATCGTTCAGTGAGGGTCTGGCTGTATTCGAGTTGGACCCGAGGGGTAAGGGTGCGCGCGAATTTTATGCACTGACATCCGCGCTTTATCCGAAGTATCTGGGAGACTGATTGAGTAAAACAGGGGTTTCTATCAGAAGTCTTTGTCTGGATTAATGTGTATCAAAACACTATTTGGTTTGATCAGAAGGGCGTTGCAATAATCTTATATGTCTGTCATGTAATCAGAGTTCCTGCATGAAAGGCGTCTGTGTCGCTTAATGTCAATATGTCTAGCATCACCTTAGCAAGATCGAGTTACTTTTTTTGGAGAGAGAGATGGGGTTCATAAAAAATATTTTTGCGTTTGTAGGCCTGTTGGTAATTATTCTGCTAGTAGTCGTCTATCTCAAATTCAATGAAAACATCAAGGGATTTGATCCTGAGGCGGGTCGAGTCTTCTTGGACTACGGCGTACAGGCGCTTGAAACGCAAAATGCCGCTGAAGCGAGTATCTGGAAGATTCCAGTAGAAGAGGGGTTGTCTCCAGCTGAAGTTGAGGAGACCATGAAATTCGTGGCGAATGAACATAACATGTCGAATGTCGGCGAACTCCCGCTTTCTAAGGATATTGAAGCAAAAAGTGGAAAGCCTTACCGGTTTATTAAAATCTATCTTTTTTGTAATTCATTAACGGCTGCCAGGATGCTTGACTACTCTGATGCATACTCGGCTTATCTGCCTTGTCGAATTACACTGCTGGAAGACATGGATGGGAAATTGTGGTTGATGGCGCTGAATATGGATATGATGATCTACGGTGGCAAGCCCTTGCCTGCAGATTTGAAGGCAGAGGCGATGCAAGTCAAAGAACAGATTCTGGATATCATGAATCGTGGCGCGAGTGGTGAATTCTAGTATACCTCTCTACTTATGCTCTAAATTTCGCGGCTTAAGGAGGCGGCTATCGGTTGCGTGAAGCCGCTTCTTGACTCGCCCGAAGGAGGTGTCTCTAAAGGGCGATTGGCTGGTTGTGTTTCTTGACAAGGGCCTGCAGTTCTCTGCTAAAGGCCCTTAAACGGCACGCTATATTTACGTATTTGTAATGAGATGTACTGGTAGGGACGTTCTAGATTACCTCTATGTACGGCTTTAATTTTGAGGATGACTACACCTGGCAAATTTAAGCTACTCATATCATTTCCCGCTCCCTCCCCATCGTCGCTTATAAATTGATAGAAAGGCTGGAATTGTCTTGTGGTTTAGCCATTAGGGATGAAATACTATATTAGTAAAAATGCATATTATAATAGCTTTTATTGCGATAAATTGAGGTTATGCTAAACTTTACGCGTAAAACTACGTGCGATTTTATTACAGATTTGTTGGGTTTCAGTTAAATGATTGACAAAGATAAGGAAAACGCTTTAGAGCCCAGCGATGGTGGTGAAGCGTTAGAGAATAATAAAAGTGCTCAATATTCCATGGACCGGCTCTCTCTGGCATTCGAGAGCAGTGCGCGTCGCTGGGAACTCATTGTATATCCTTCCCTGTTCGCTTTTATTTTGTTGGCTGCCTATGGTTTCTATCTGATCTTCAGTCTGGCGAAAGATGTTCATTTTCTGGCATTGAGTGTCGACTCGAATATGAACGTTATGTCCAGCAATCTGCAGACGATGACTGATAGTGTCGGGCAATTATCCGCCAATGTTCGGACTATGGCCGTCAGCGTGGATTCCATGGCAAATGACGTACGTACACTGGAGCCTATGTTGACGAGTATAGATTCCATGGATGAGTCCATGAAGCATATGACTCAGTCAACATACAAAATGCAACACGACATGAGGTCGATGAATTACAATATTCATGATGTATCCAGACCCATGACCATGTGGAACTCATTCATGCCCTGGTAGTTGGTCGTTCTGGTTCTTGGCCTAACGTCTGGATAAGGAGATGAGCGGTTTTTCAGGTGATCGTAGATTCTGATTTGAAATCGTAGTTGATGGTCTGTGTGGGTTCCTGCACAAAATAGCCTCGAATATAATTAACCCCAACAGACCAGAGAACGGCGAGGCTGTTGGTTTCATCGATGCCTGAAGCGATAGTTTTGATATTCATCTTTTGCACAAGTCCATTGAGTTCATAGAGCTTGTCTTGTTTGTCCTGGTTTTCTGAAAGCCCCTCAATAAACTCCTTAGCAAACTGGACATAGTCAACTGGCATGCTATGCAAAATGGCCTCAGGCTTTGGTGCGAGTCCAAATTGATCAATTGAAATTTTACATTTGATCTTCTTAAGACCGTCCAAGAGTTTTTTTAGCTGATGTGGACGGTTTCTGGCATCTTCATCGTGAATCTGAAACGCCAGCCAGGAGCCTTTTGCCCCAAATTCCTGAAGACAGTCACATATCCATAACAGCAGTGAGTCTCCTTCCAGAGACGGTCCGGAGATATTGATAAAAAAGTTTATCTTCTCGCCTTTTTTTCTATGCTGACTGATTTCAGAGATTGCTTTGCGAATGACCCAACGATCCAAGTCCTGCAGTTTACCCATTGACCCTGCTTGACTGAGGAAGTGGCTTGGCTGAATTTCTTCCTGATTGTTGTCAAGCAATCGGACCAGTACGGCATAGTTTTCACGAGTATCGCCATGCAGGCTCACAATTGGCTGATAAAACAAACGAAATTGCTCCTCTTCCAGCGCGTGGATGATGAGCCTTTCCAGATCTGCTTCACTGCCATCTTCGGTTGGGCTTGTCGTGGCAGTCTCCTCAGCGATGAAGAATTTATTTCCGCCCTGTATTCTTGCCTGTTCACAGGCTTGATAGGCTGCATTGATAAGGTCGTTTGCGTCGCCAAGGCGTGAGGTTGATTCGACGACACCAATACTGCATGTCGGCCTGAATTTTAGTTTCTCTGCAGGATATTCATGCTCTACAACCTGTTGTCTGATCGACTCTGCTTGGTTGGCAACACTATTTTGTTCCAGTCGGGTCAGTAATGTGAAGGTGTGGTCGCCAAACCTGGCAAGGACATCAGTTTCAGATGCAATTGTCTTCAATAGAGACGCAACTTCGTTGATGATTATATCGCTGATCAGAATACCGAGTTGATCCCGAATCTCTCTGAAATTATCCAATGTAATATACAGCAGGTGGTATTGACCTTGGCTTGAGTCAGTTGCTTGGCAATTGATATCCAGAAGATCAAGAAAATGCTGGCGATTGTAGAGTTTAGTTTGATTGTCCAGCATGCTGAGTAGCTTTAATTTTTCCTCCACTTCGCGGGATGGAGACTGGCTCAGAATCGTTACCTGGATGCAGGGCTCCCCATCTATAACTGCAGGAAGAAAGCTTAAATCAACATTGACCTCAATACCGTCAGCGCGCAGGCATTTACAATGTATCTGTTCATTATTCTGATTGCCTTGATTTAGGGCTCGCAGCAGTTGTTTTACCTGTTGATGGTCGGATGGGGCAATCATGTCCAGGATGGGGATTCCTTCTATATCCTCCTCATTCACAAGCCCAAACTGCTGAAGATAGGCTGAATTGGCTTTTACATGCATGCCCTCATGAATGTAACCGATTGCGTCGCGTGAATTTTCAGTGAGTAGATTACAGCGCTCTTCTGTTTCACTGAGTTTCTGTTTGAGAGAAATATTGTCCCGGTATAAGCGCAGGTTGTCATATTCCCTGAGAATCACCTGGGCCAGCAATTGGTTTTCATTGCGCTCAATAAGATCCTTGGCCCCCTGTGCCATAAGCTTTGCTTTGCTTGCGCAGGTGCAGTTTTCTGCCATAGCGATGAGCGGGACTGTCAAGGCTTTTTCGACGAGGATATCCTGTATTGCTGGAATACCTATTTCGCCGGCTTGAATGGTGTAAAGTATGAGATCAACCGGGTTACCGATGACCATCTCAAAGGTCTTGAGATCATGGTCGATTTCATGTACATGCACTGCGCGGCCTGAATTTCTCAAGGCCGTTAGGTAGCCCTCCACTTCGGATGGGCTGTTACCTAGAATCAAAAGTTCAATGGCAGTGTCGTGCATGCGTCAGGCATCCGTCGACTGAAAATTGTAAGATAGGTTAGCGACCGCATCCACCGTAATATTTAATGAGGAAGTGGCTCTTTACTCATGCCGCTCTGATAATTTCTCTGCGCTGTCGCACCGAATGAGCCAATTCTTCCAGCAGGGGTGCGCTGTCGTCCCAACTGATGCAGGCATCGGTTATGCTTTGGCCATAGTTCAATTCTTGTCCCGCTTCCCTGTTTTGTCGGCCAGCCATAATAAAACTTTCAATCATTGCCCCAATAATACGTTGATCCCCGCGCGCGATCTGACTTGCCACATCGCGCCCCACGAGCAATTGTCGCGCATGCTGTTTACGGCTGTTGGCATGGCTGAAATCCACCATCATGCGGGGTTTTTGGTCAGTGGCCTCCATCTCCTCTGCGGCAATGTTGATGCTCTCTGAGTCATAATTAGGCCGGCTGCCGCCGCGCAGAATAACATGACAGTCCTCGTTTCCCTTGGTTGAGAAAATAGCCGATCGCCCCTCTTTTGTGACTGAGAGAAAATGGTGTGGCCGGGAAGCTGAACTAATCGCATCAAGCGCAACTCGCATACTACCGTTGGTGGCATTCTTGAAGCCAACAGGACAGGATAGCCCGGATGCGAGTTCGCGGTGGGCTTGGCTTTCGGTGGTACGGGCGCCAATCGCACCCCAACTGATTAGATCGGCGATGTATTGCGGGCTGATCAGATCCAGATATTCAGTTCCCGCCGGTACACCCAGGTTATTGATCTCCAACAGGAGTTTGCGGGCCAGTCTCAAACCGGTATTGATTTCGAAATTGTCGTCCAGGGTCGGGTCATTGATCAGTCCCTTCCAGCCTACGGTGGTGCGGGGTTTTTCGAAATAGACCCGCATAACGATCTCCAGGTCGTTCTTCAATGACTCGCGCAGAGGCTTCAAGCGTTGAGCATAGTCCAGAGCGGCTTCCGGGTCATGCACTGAGCAAGGCCCAATTATTATCAGCAGGCGGTCGTCTTCATCCTGGAGAATCCGATGAATCGCCTGGCGTGTTTCAAATACGGTCTGAGCTGCGGATTGAGAGATCGGCAGCTCTTTATGCACTTGGGCAGGCGTGCTCAGCTCCTTGATGGCATTGATGCGTAGATCGTCAGTTTGTTTCATGCGCTACAGTTAGACAGACAGTCGATGGAAAAAGTGATTATACATGCAACATCTTATGCAGCGAATTTTCAGCGACAGTCTACGACAGAGCGGCAGGATAGTTCTGTTCAAAATGATTGGTTTAAAAATATTCTTGGTGAGTGGATCTACTCTAACCAGTTGTTACAATAAAACTCTCAAATTAGGCAGAGTGCAGTGACTCATGAAGAAAATCAAACGTTATGAAGGCATCGACAATGTTCCTCACGGGGCGATGAATGCAACCGGTAATATCATCCGTGATGCCTGGGTGTTCGGCCTTATCCCAGAGACCGAGACCTGCGAGGGCTGGAATTTTCAAGGTATAGACGCCCTCTACGAAAAAGTTAGCGTTGAGTGGGACAAATATGGGCATTTGGCCTCCAATTTACCGGACGATCTGCGCGAAAAACATGCCAATATTTATAACGAGGCGGTGGAGCGTGCGCGCAGCCTTGGTTGGGACCCGTCTCTGGGTGAGAATGACTAAAGATCAGTTTTACACTAAGCATGACCAAACAATTCACCAGTGAAACATTCTTCCGCCCACCCAAATTGACCCGGGAGAAGATTAAATTCCCCGCTGTACTGTTCAATCGGTGTCGGCTGATGTTGAAACGTTGTGAATATGACCATATCTTCGTGCCGATTCGCAGTATGCAGTATATCGCCGTGATTGATGATGAAGAGATCATCTTTGTCGACAGTCTCAACTATGCGATGCGGGATGGCGAGGGTGGCAGGATGATCATTTTGGCCTGGCAATTTGATCGAGAGAAGGAACGAGACTCCCTCAGTGCGCCAGTTTCAATAGACTTGATTCACTATGCCCCGGGGGGGCGTGATCTGCAGAACCGCCTGATGGTAGAGCTGCCGAAAGCCCTTAATCCACTGGAACAGCGGGCACGTGAGCATGGCTGTGAGCTTAAGCGTAAAAAAGTCTTGGCATTTCTGAAATGAGGCTAACCCCTTGGCCAGTGGCCAAGGGAAATCAGCTTAAGCAGTAATGGCAGCAAAGACCGCCGGTAGTCTCTCCGGCAACCGTTCCACATGATCGACGATAGAGAAGTTGTTTTCGCCGAAGATACGCGCTACATAGCGGTCGGCATTCGGATCCAGCGTCAGACAGTAGGTGTAAACCCCCTGCATGGCGAGATCGTCCACCGCCTTTTTTGTGTCATGGCGCCCATCGGAAGCAAACCCGTGTACTGCAAATTATCGCCGATGGAATCTATGGCCCAGGCCAGTAGGCCAGTGGACTCACGGGGCAGGCCAAGAATGCTCGGCTGCTCCTCATAGCCCGGCTCACCCTCGGCAATCTCACCGACTTTCTTGTTGGTGGACTCTGAGAGGTCCATCAGTACGACTATCGATAGATCGCGGATATGCCGGCTGATGCGGATGTTGATGCGTGGGTCCGGCATGATACCGCGGCAGATATCGATCATGGCGCGCGCTGCCGGGACACCTACTCCAGGGTGAAAAATCGATTTCCCTCGAGCAACTGGCCGAGGAGATCTTCGTGATGCGGGAAGAAGGCTCCGGAACTCGTCTGGCCATGGAGCGCTTTTTCACGGATCAGCATATTGAAATTCGCTTCGGTATGCAGATGACGCGTAATGAGGCAATAAAGCAAGGGGTGCGCGCCGGCATGGGCCTGGAGGTCTTATCCGCGCATACCATTGAACTGGAACTGGAAACCAGGCGTCTAATACTGATGGATGTGCAGGACTTTCCCAACAGACGCCATTGGTACATGGTCTATCGGCGGTCCAAGCGCTTATCGCCAGCGGCCTTGGCCTTCCATGAGTTTGTCCTTGCCGAGGCTCAGCATGTGAGAGAGACGCCCATCTGAATGCGTATGTTTGATGAATGGAGTAAACTCCATCACCTGTTACCTTTTTATACCTATCCGTGGGGCGATAATAGATGGCGCACGACTCAGATACCCGCAGTGCCATAACCAGCGATCAATATCCCATTCTGTCCCAGACCAATCTTCCTGCGGATCTGCGACAGCTCTCCGATCGCAAGCTGCCGTTACTGGCGCAGGAACTGCGGCATTTTCTCATTGAATCGGTCTCCCGCACAGGTGGTCACCTGGCAGCGGGTCTGGGTGTAGTGGAACTGACTATCGCCCTGCATTATGTCTTCAATACCCCGCAAGACCGGTTGGTCTGGGATGTGGGTCACCAGGCTTATCCACACAAGATTCTCACCGGCCGCCGTGACCGCATGCACAGCCTGCGCCAGAAAGGAGGGATTTCCGGATTCCCCAAGCGTAGCGAGAGCGCCTACGATACCTTCGGCACCGGCCACTCCAGCACCTCCATCGGTGCTGCGCTGGGTATGGCGGTCGCTGCTAAGCAGAAGGGTGAGAGGCGCAAGGTGGTGGCAGTGATCGGTGATGGAGCCATGGGAGCCGGCATGGCCTTCGAGGCGTTGAACCAGGCAGGTGCGCTGGATCAGGACCTGCTGGTAATCCTGAATGACAACGATATGTCGATCTCCAAGCCGGTGGGAGGGTTCAATAATCACCTCTCGCGCCTGCTATCAGGCAAAATCTACACCGGTATGAAGGAGGGCAGCAAGAGTCTGCTCAGTCACCTGCCACCGCAGATCAGTGAGTTGGCGGGGCGCTGGGAGGAGCATATGAAGGGCATGGTGCTGCCTGGCACGCTGTTCGAAGAGATGGGATTCAACTATATCGGCCCTATCGATGGACACGATCTTGAGACCCTGGTTGCCACCCTGAAGAACATGCGCGAGATGCGCGGCCCCCGTTTGCTGCATGTGGTGACTCAGAAGGGACGCGGCTATGAGCCGGCAGAAGATGATCCCTGCGTTTATCATGGAGTCACCCCGTTCGACCCCGATACCGGGAAAATGGAGAAAAAGGGGGGAGGTCAGACCTATACTCAGGTGTTTGGCGACTGGCTGTGCGATACCGCCAAGGCTGATCCACGTCTGGTGGGAATTACCCCGGCCATGTGTGAGGGTTCAGGTATGGTGCGCTTTTCCAAGAGCTATCCCCAGCGCTATTTCGATGTAGGGATCGCCGAGCAGCATGCCCTGACCTTTGCGGCTGGACTTGCCTGCGAAGGCGTCAAACCAGTGGTAGCCATCTACTCCACCTTCCTGCAGCGGGCCTATGATCAGCTGATCCACGATATCGCCCTGCAGAATCTGGATGTCACCCTGGCCGTGGATCGGGCCGGGCCGGTCGGGGCGGATGGCGCTACCCATGCGGGCAGCTTTGACCTGAGTTATACCCGGACTTTGCCGAATATGCTGATCATGGCCCCGGCGGATGAGAACGACTGTCGTCAACTGCTGCAGACCGCCTACGAATATACCGGCCCGGCTCTGGTTCGCTACCCCCGTGGCTCCGGGCCAGGGGTGGCGGTGGCTAAGGATCAGCCCACTGTTCCATTGGGCCGGGGTGAAATGCGGCGTGAGGGTCAGGGTGTCGCGTTGTTGGTATTCGGCAGTCTACTGGCAAGCGCCCTGGAGGCTGCCAAGAGCCTGGATGCCAGCGTGGCCAATATGCGCTTCATCAAGCCCCTGGACGAGGCCTTGGTTATGGCGCTGGCAGACCGGCATGAGCTGCTGGTGACCTTGGAGGAGAATAGTCTGCAGGGTGGCGCCGGTTCGGCGGTTAACGAAACGCTGCTGCGGGCCGGACATCCGGTGCGCGTGCTCAATCTGGGATTGCCCGACCGATTCATCGACCATGCCAGTCAGCAGGAGCAGTTGGCAGAGGCAGGTCTCGACGTACCCGGCATCCTTGCGGCAGTGAACCAGCTACTGAGTGAGACCCCAGCGACGGTGCTGGTGAATTCGGCCAACTGAGCGGACTATTCGCCGATATGACGACGCTTGCTATCCACCCTGTCGCTGCGTTTGATGACAATTATATCTGGATGATCGGTGACCCGGATTCACGCCAGTTCGTGGCTGTGGACCCCGGTGATGAAAGCCCGGTGTTGGATTGGCTGCAGGAGCGGAATGCAGAGCTTACGGCTATCCTCTTGACCCATCATCATTATGATCACATCGGCGGGGTGCCTGAATTGTTGCTGTCCTATCCGGACATTGCAGTTTACGGACCGGCAAAAAACTCCATCAGGGGTTTGAACCGACCGCTGGCTGAGGGTGATCGGGTCGTCCTGCCAGGGCTGTATGCCGCTTTTGAGGTGATGGAAGTGCCAGGCCATACGGCAGGCCATATCGCCTATCATGGCGAAGACGCTCTGTTCTGTGGCGATACCTTGTTTGCCGCGGGTTGTGGAAGGGTGTTTGATGGCACCTTTGAGCAGTTGGCAGATTCATTGCGTCGGATTGCAGAATTACCGGGCGATACCTGGGTCTATTGCGCACATGAATACACTCTGGCGAATCTGGGATTTGCGAACTGGGTCGAACCGGACAGCGAGGCGCTTAAGCAACGTATCCTGGCGGAAAAACAAAAACGAGATGCCGGTAAGCCTACGGTGCCATCCCAGCTCTCCCTTGAGCTGGCCACCAATCCGTTTCTGCGAACCTCGGTTCCTGGGGTGATCGCAGCAGCGGAACATTTCGCTGGCCATTCACTTGAGGGACATACCGAGGTCTTCACTGCTCTGCGCAACTGGAAGGACCGGGAATACGATTGAGGGCGCGCTTCCTGACCTAAAAATCTGCTTGGTTAAGAAATAATAAAAAAGCCACGGGGCCGCAAGGCGCCGTGGCTTTTTGAGGAGCTAAGCCCCTGCTTAGACGTTACGTGCGTCCATCATGTTTTCGATGATGGGTTGCAGGATGATCTCCATGGCAAAGCCCATCTTGCCGCCGGGCACCACGATGGAATTACGCCGGGACATAAATGAACCGTCGATCATCGACATCAGATAGGGGAAATCGGTATCGAATTTCTTCGGGTCCTCGAAGCGGATGACCACGAAGCTCTCGTCCGGGGTCGGAATGTCGCGAGTGATGAAAGGATTCGAGGTATCCACCGTTGGAACGCGCTGGAAGTTGATGTCGGTGCGTGAGAACTGAGGGGTGATGTGGTTGATGTAGTCAGGCATGCGGCGCATGATGGTGTCGACAATGGCCTCTTCGCTGTGACCACGTTCCGCATTGTCACGGAAGATTTTTTGGATCCACTCCAGGTTGACGATCGGCACCACGCCTACACCCAGATCGACGTGTTTGGCCACGTCGTCGTCACCGGCTACCGCCAGGCCATGCAGACCTTCGTAGAATAACAGGTCGGTGCCCTCATCGATCTTCTCCCAGGGGGTAAACTCACCTGGTTTGTGGTCACAGCCAAGACGGGCGTTATGCTCGACAGCCTCTTCCTCGCTGTGCAGGTAATAGCGCTTCTCACCGGATCCGGTCTCACCATAGGTCTTGAAAAGACCGGCGAGTTTGTCGAAGCGATTGGCTTCCGGGCCGAAGTGACTCATGCCGCCGGCCATTTTCTCACGCATCTCGACACGGGAGTAACGATGAAAACTGTCACCCTCGACCACGGCGGGTTTGATACCATCGCGGAAAAAGATGTGCTCGAAAGCGCGCTTCACGGTGGTGGTGCCAGCGCCGGATGAACCGGTTACTGCGACGACTGGATGTTTTTTCGACATGGGTCTCTCCCTTTTTAATCGTTTTGGTGCATTTCTCCGGCGCTCGTCCGGGAGATGGGTTCAAAGAATGGCGCCAACTATACCATGGCATTTATGCATTTCCACTTGGACAGAAGGGATAGACAGGAAAACCCTCCACTGGGGGCTTAAAAAAGTCTGGCGTTGATCCACAGATGCAGCAGAATGCTGATTGCGTATCCCAGAAGGATGACGGGTGTCCATCGCTAATGGCTGAAGAAGGTGTACTGGCTATTGGCCTGCCCCATCAGTGCAATGCCTGCAGCTGAGCCAATGGAAAGCAGACTGCCGCCAACGCCTGCGGTCAGAGTAACCAGCAGCCATTGTCCCATGGACATTTCGGGGCTCATTGCCAGAACCGCGGACATAGTAGGAATGTTTTCCAGAACTGAGGAGGATAGCCCGACAACTATATTAGTGATCCTTGCCCCCCATTGCGCGTACATGACTTCGGATGCCATTGCCAGCAGACCCAGATGGCCCAGGCCTCCGACAGAGAGGATAACGCCACAGAGAAAGAGCAGGGTGTCCCATTCGGCACGCGCTACCCTGAGAAACACATCGAAAGGGCGTTTGCTGTCAGCCACAAAAGGCAAAGTGAGGGTTCCTTCGTCAGCCAGGTCGAGATCGTATTTTTTATGGGTCATTTTTAGGTAGAAACCAAAAAACTGCAGATAGGAGAGCCCGGTGAGGACGCCGATTACGGCTGGCAGGTGCAGTAATCCCTGAAAACATACAGCGGTGGCAATCGTCAGCAGGAAAAGTGCAATGATGCGGCGTGCGCCACGTAACATCGCCACCGCTGGCTGGGTCTCATGAAGTCGGCCAGGTGGTACGGCAAAATGCATAAAGAGACTGGGAATCAGGTAGTTGACGAGCGATGGGAAAAAGAGTGAAAAAAAATGCGAAGAATTCGACCCGGCCTTTATCACTGATAATATCCTGTTGCCAGACCATGAGGGTGGTAATGTCACCGAAAGGGCTGAAGGCACCGCCGGCGTTCGAGGCTATCACAACATTTACACAGGCCAGGCAGACGAAGCGCAGGTTCTCACGCCCGGTGGCGATCACTACGGCTCCCATCAATAGGGCCGTGGAAAGATTGTCCAGGAACGGCGAAAGAAAAAAGCTGCTGAACCCTGTCAGCCAAAAGAGTTGCCGGTAGCTGAAGCGACGGCTGCTCATTCAGCTACGCAGCGCAGCGAAGACTCTGCGTTCGGTCATGGCGTTGATGTAGGTCATCACCACCAGCATGAAGAGCATCAGTTCGGCATATTGCAGAAGGCTTTGCCGCACGGCAGATTCAGCGAGTTGTGCCTCGTCGACTCCCTGCGCTGACAGCCCGATCAGGGCCCAGATCATGCCGGCGGAGAGCAACGTCGGTTTGGATTTCCGCAGGTCGATGAACTCTTCAAAACTGACCAGCAGCATGGCGGCAATGAAGATGGCCAGGCTTGTGTAACTAACCCACTGATAGCTAATGTCGCTGGGAACTGTGGACATATGATCCGCCCAGGTCAGCGAGGGAAATAGGAGAAATAGAACCGCTGGGTGCTTCACCATAAATTTGTAGTGATTCGGTAGTGATGCAATGGGTTTCTTACAGCATACCCGAATATCCTGGAACCGGAACTTTGGACATCGCTTTTCCAGAGGTTCGAGATGGCGATTAGAAAATGTTTTCGTTGATCATAAATGGGTTAAATTATGGCGACCTAGCATTGGTTAGTCACTGGTGACCACTTGAAATGGCTAAAAAAGGTGTACTTACCCTTACCCGCCCCATCAATGCGACACTGGTAGCCGAGCTTTGAGCTGCGATCGGTAGAGTCAATCCATCCAGCCCGGCTCTGTTTCATAACACACGATACATGAATTCCCTTTCAGTCAGCGCCTGGGATTGCGTGCTGCTGAAAAGTGCTGTTGGATTACCAGGTGCTTGAGAGACTGTTTGGGGACTGAAGCACCATACCTATGGATTATTGGAAGGGGCTTCCGTCTGCCGGGAGAGACTGTCGTTTTGTGTTCACATATGCGCCAGACTGATACGCGCATCTAGCATATATTATGATCGGCATATAGCTTATTGCTGGATGCAAGATCGCGGCACCACCGGGAAACCCGACGGGGCTGAGAATTCACACAGATTTCTGCGATGGCGGGAGGAAACCAGCCTGCTTGCACAAACCGCTCGCCAGCATCTGTGGAAGGGGTATGGTGTAAGCGTCGTTGCTACTGCGACGACTTATTTTTGGCGGATCTGCAAATAGGCCTTGATTATCTCATACATATTGACTTGTCCTATGAGTATGTTGGACTCATCGACCACTGGAAGCTCCGTGATCCTTTCTTCTATAAGAATACTGGCCAGATCCTGTAACCCACTGTCGGTGTTGACTTTGCGGGGATTTTGGTTCATGACCTCCCTGACGGTTTGACTTCCCAAGTTGATACGGTGGAACAAGTAAGGCTCTGACATCACAGCATTTAGCGCTGGCAAGGGGAACAGTAGCTCAGTCACGGTTGTCATGCGCACGGTCCCAAGAAAGCGGCTTTCCTCATCCACAACATAAACATGTCGGGTGCGCGTATCCTCAACCATCTTCTCCAGCAACTCAACAAGAGGGGCGTCTGGCCCGATGGTGCTGGGTTCATCGATCACTAGCTCCCAGACATCGGCCACGGTCAGAGCATTAAGCAGGTTTCGTTTTTCCATGAGTAAATCTTTTCATATTGTGGTTTTATGTACCCCGCCGACTAAGCCAATGGGGTATGTTTGATCCGTGACTCTGGGCCTCGTAGCGGTGTTGGACATGGAGTGCTAGCTAGCTGCTCTCCTGGTCGATCTCTTTTCATCCGCCCCTGTAGTAATCGAAAAAGGCGATAAATATAAGGCTGGATGTAATCAAGGTGACGAGCATGACAGGCGTACCCTTTTTCAGCCATAACAGAGGGGAGATCCGGTATTCGGGGATGCCCGAGCGTTCCGCCTCGGCGACACAGATGACATTGGCGGTGGATCCGATATGTGTGCCATTACCGCCAAGGCCAACACCCAGAGCCAACGCCCACCATAATGGCATCACGTCTACACCTTGGGCCTCTAAGCTGGAGATGATGGGAATCATGGTCACGGTGAATGGGATATTGTCGACCGCAGCACTCATAAACGCCGAAACCCATATGATCAGTAGCGCCGTCATCAGCAACTTGTCCGGGATCACTGGCGACTTCGGCCAGTTGTGTGCCCAGCAGGTCGAGCAGGCCGGATCCCTCCACTCCCCCTACGATGATAAACAGGCCAGCGAAAAACGCAAGTACCGGCCAATCGACCCCATTGAGTAATTCTTCCGGATCGGGTCGCACCAACGCCATGGCCACCGCTACACCGATCCAGGCGACATAACCTGGAAACAAGTGGAAATGATGGTGTATAAAGAACAGTACAATGACGACGCCGATAGCAAACATGACCTTGAATAACCCTTTGGGGTCTTTCAACGCCTTATTCTCATCAAGATCCAGCCCTCCCTGGATAGGTTCAGCCAGCTCGCTCCTGAACAGCCACAGTAAGAGCCCGAGTGTGGCCAGCCAGGCGACGAAAATGATCGGCCCCATGTGAAACAGGAACTGGTTGAAGTCGATGCCTGCGGCGCTGCCGATCATCACATTGGGTGGATCACCCACCAAGGTGGCGACACCGCCCGTGTCGGAGAGTAACGCCTCGGCCATCAGATAGGGAACGGGGTTGATGGCGAGCATGCGTGCAATAACTACTGTGAGTGGTGCAAATACCAGCACAGTGGTGACATTGTCCAGAAACAGGCTGATTATGGTCACCACCGTCGAGAGATAGATCAGCAGACGTGTCGGGCTCCCCTTGGAGAGCTTGGCCATGCGTATCGCCAGATATTCGAACCCCCCGGTGGGCCTGAGCATTGCTACCAGGGTCATCATGCCGATGAGCAGGAACATGGTGTTGGCGTCGATGGCGCTCACCGCCTCAGCCTGGTCGTAAAAACCGCCGATCATGCCCGCCATCACCATCGCCACAGCACCGATCACGCCCGCCAGGGTGCGATGAATTACTTCACTGAAGATAAGCACATAGGCCCCGATGAGGATTGCTCCGGCGATCCACATATCCGGGGTTACCGAGCTGGGAACAGGCTCCATCATGATGCACTCTTCTTCATCTCACGAACGCACTGTAACATGCGCTGGGCGATTATCATCCGAGTCACCACTCCCTTGTAGTCGTCCCCATCAATGAGAAATATGTAGCTGGTGTTGTGCAGTTCCATAAGAGCCAGTGCCTTGACCACCGATGAACGCGGGGTAACACTGGTAATGTTATACAATACATAAGTCTCCACAGGCAGGGCCATGGTTTCCATGACCTTCATCTCGGGCAAATCCAATCGGTCTGTTTGATCGCCCAATGCGTCCGCCACCCGTAGCAGGTGATCCGGCACCGCCATGTGCTTATACACATCGCGGATTGAGATGCGTCCTACGATCTTACCCTGCTCATTCGCATAAGGCAGGCCGGCTACACGACAGTTTGCGGCCTCGCTGAAGAAATCATGTAAAGTCATTCCCTTCCGCATGACTTTTGTCGGAATGCAGAGATTTTCCAGCCTCATATTGGACCCTATCTTTATGAGTGAATTTATTTACGAATCGTACCAGAAAATACCCGCTTGAATAGGCTTAATTTTGCTGGTCCTGCCTGGTGAAAATTAACGATTCACACAAGCATTGTGGATCAGAAATGCATATGACTGTCAAACCGCTACGGGAATTGGACTGTGCTCTCATTAGGGTGCCTGCCAGTTAAGACATTGTTCAATGACGGTTGCAATGTGTGCGCGCCTCTAGCAACTCCAGTCGATGAATAACTTATAGAATAAAGGGGGTGCCACTATTGACCGATTCGATCCGGATGAAATCACTACGCGCCATTGATAGTGAAGTGAAAGCGTTTAGCCGGTAGTCGCTTGGCGAGACTGATTTCTTGCTATTTGTGGCCGAGTACCACCAGGCACAATCGCTTAGTGGCCGATTTCCCGGCAGGGGAGACGCCGGTTCTGAGGGACTGCGCCGTCTATATGCCTCGGTACCAACTGATCCCCTATGACCGAATCAGAGATTACTTCCAGGAGTAGATTTACACATCCGTCAGTGCGGGCTCTGTATTACACTTCAACAAAGAAGTCGACCAAGGGATGGCGTCATTCATGCAGTGGGCGAGGGGGTAGCCCTTCACCGTATGCAATCATGGCTGTGGCCCTAAAAACTGCCAGAATTTATCCAAAGGTGAGTGTAGATGCTGGCGATATAGCCAAGAGCGATGATCGGCGTCCATTTCAGATGGCCGAAAAAGGTGTATTTGCCCCGTGCCTGCCCCATCAGCGCGACGCCTGCTGCAGAACCGATTGATAGCATGGAGCCCCCGACTCCTGCGGTCAAGGTCACCAGCAACCATTGGCCCATGGACATGTCGGGCATCATGGTCAGTACCGCAAACATTACCGGAATATTGTCTACGATGGCGGAGAGGATTCCGACCACCACATTCGCAGGGGTGGCATTCATACTTGCACTCAGATCCAAAGTTGCACCCCATTGGGTGTACATGACCTCGGAAGTCAGGGCCAGGTAGCCGATGAAGCCCAAGCCGCCGACACAGAGCACCACGCCATAGAAGAACAGCAGGGTGTCCCACTCGGCGCGGGCCACCCTGTTGAAGACATCGAAGGCCACCGGGTCACCCATTTGTGCGTCATGTTCCATTTCAGTAATGTCCCCATTGGTTTCAACCATGTGTTCCCTGTGATAGGTCTTTTTCAGGTAGTAGCCGAAGAACTGCAGATACGCCAGGCCGGTCAACATGCCGATGACCGGCGGCAAGTTAATGAAATTATGGAAACTGACTGCAGTGATGATGGTGAGCAGAAACAGGGCGATGATAGGTTTGGCGCCCCGTTTCATGGCGACACTTTCACCTCCGCCTTGGGGTTTTTTGTTGGGTACGGCGAAAGTCATAATCACAGCGGGTACCAGCCAGTTGACCAGCGAGGGGAAGAAGAGAGCAAAGAAGGCCACGAAGTCCACCGGACCCTGGGGTGTGACAATGGCCTTCTGCCAGACCATCAGGGTGGTGATATCCCCAAAGGGACTGAAAGCGCCACCGGCGTTGGCTGCCACCACGATATTAATACAGGCAAGCAGGACAAATTTCGTGTTGTCCCCACCCACTGCCAGTACAACCGCGCACATCAACAGGGCGGTAGTCAGGTTATCGGCCACCGGTGAGATGAAAAATGCCAGAACACCGGTGATCCAGAACAGTTGTCTGAAGCCAAATCCCTTGCTCACCAACCAGGAGCGCAGGGCTTCGAAGACGTTGCGCTCGTCCATGGCATTGATGTAGGTCATTGCTACCAGTAGGAAGAGCATGAGTTCCGCATACTCCAGCAGGTTGTGACGCACCGCATGTTCAGCCGCGTCTGGAATGCCATGGGAAGAGTAGTACCAGGCAACCAGAGCCCAGATCAGTCCGGCCGCCAGAATTACCGGTTTGGACTTGCGCAGGTGAGTAAACTCTTCAGCCATCACCAACGCATAAGCCAGGGCAAAGATGCCTATCGCAGTGAACCCAACCCAGTGATTGGTGAGATCTAGATGGTGATCTCCATTACCGGCCGCCAGCCCCAATCCGGGTGCCAGAAGCCCAACGACGATTAAGAGCAATAATGAAAGAGATCTATCCACGTTGAGCACCCCAGAATAATTCGCAATTAGAGAACGGCTGAACTGAGAACAATCGATTTTCCCAGCCTCCGGCAGAATTCCTTACCGGGTATCTGCGGAATTTTATACCACTTTAAATAGTAATGCTGTTGCTTCTTTGGAGTCCTATAGAGCTGATTTCTCGACGCAAGTATCGATCCGTGCAAATAGGCCCTGGCTGTGATTTGTCCTGGTATATTGGAATTAAGCGATCCAGCTTTAATTAGCTGATCGCAGCATAGCGGAAACCACCCAGATCGCTGACTGGGTGGTATCTAAGGAAGAGATGAATGAAAAAAAGCGGGCCTAGTTGTCGAGCAGCAGGAATTTATTGTTCAAAAGCAGCGATCTGCAGTTTGCCGGAGGTCGATTCAAGAATGAGCAGATCTCCCGTCAGTTGCTGGATATCCTGAGTGAGTTGCTTGAGTTCCTGGCGCTTTTCCAGTTGTTTGCCATGTTTAACGGCAGCATACAGAAGTCCGCCTGGCATAACGAGAGTGATAAGGGTGTCCATGCCACTGAATTTCTGCTTCTCTACATGTTGCGCCAGAACAGTTTGCTGCCGCAGGAGTGTCGAGCGGCCGGCCCGAATGTGCTGTGTCAGCGTTTCATGTTCAACTAAACGAAGGCTGGTGCAAAAGCCGGCGGGGTCCTGCTGGATGAAACGATCACCTGCGACACTCTGGGTGGTGGTGAATGAGCAAGTGACTAATAAGCTGATCACTATGGATTTCAGTGCGGTTGTCTTCATGCCGGCATCTCTGTCAATTAACCCGTTGGGCGCCTGTGTATATATTGGGTTTCTAGCTGGAACTAGCGACAGTGGACGGACCTACTCCACACTCATTTAGGTGAATAGAGTTGAATGGAAGACTGGTTCACAGCCTCCTTAGCTTGCTGGGAACACTTTTCCTGGATTGAGGATCTGACGGGGATCAAATTGCCGTTTGATACTGCGCATTAAGTTCAGTGTGATGGGATCGATCTCCCGGCCGACAAAGGATTTTTTGACAAGTCCGATACCGTGTTCACCCGAGAGTGTTCCACCCAATTGAAGCACTAGATCAAACAATTTGCTCAGGCAGATTTCTCCGGCCTCTAGCTGGGATGGATCATCAGGGTTAAGCAGCAGGTTGACATGGATGTTGCCGTTACCTGCATGACCGAAATTAATGATTTTGATGCCAGTCTGGATGGAAAGCTGCTCCAGGCCGTCAATCAACTGAGGAATCCTCGATACCGGCACTACGACATCCTCGTTGATTTTTTTCGGGGCCACATTTCTCAACGCTGGTGATAATGCCTTGCGGGTTTTCCAAAGCTGTTCGATCTCTCTAGGGGTTGCGGCAGTGTTGAATGCGATCAGGCCTTCAATATCAGCAGCATTGGCTATTGCCGATGCCTCGTCGCCAATGGTGCGTTCTGTGCCGTCTACCTCGATCATGAGTAAGGCGCCCACTGATTCGTCCAGCGCCAGCTCAGAGTAGTCCCGGACCATCCTGAGTGCCGACCCGTCCATGAACTCCAGGGCACAGGGCGTAACCGGTTGCGCCATGATGGCTGAAACCGCTCTGGCGGCAGAGTGGATATCAGAATAACTGGCCTGCATGGTGCGCTTTGCTGCGGGTAGCGGGGTTAATTTCAAGGTGGCTTCGGTAATCACCCCCAGGGTTCCTTCCGACCCGATGAGCAGCCGGGTCAAGTCATAACCAACAACTCCCTTGGTGGTATTGACGCCTGTACGAATCGATTCGCCGGTACCAATCACTGCCTTGAGTCCCAATGTATTTTCCCGGGGAGTGCCGTACTTCACTGCTCGAGGACCTGCAGAGTTGTACGCCAGATTGCCGCCGATTGTACAGATTGCGGCACTGGTTGGATCTGGCGGCCAGAAAAAGCCCTGAGCGGCAAGTGCTTGCTGCAGCATCTGGTTGGTGACTCCCGGTTCAACCCGGGCCAGCCGATTTTCTGTATCGATTTCAAGGATGCGCTGCATGCGCTCGAGAGACAGCACAATGCCACCTTCCGAGGGAACTGTCGCGCCAGTGGTGCCGGTTCCCGTCCCCCGGGGTATAAGGTTTATCTGATGTTCATGGCAGAGCCGGACAATCGCTTCGACCTGTTGGTGTTCTGTTGCAAACAGCACAGCTGCAGGCAGTGCCTGCAAACGGCTGTTATCATACCCATAGGGCAGGCAGTCGGCAGGATCCGTGAGCAGAGAATTTTTTCCTACGATGCGGGCAAATGCTTTTTTGGCCAAATTTGTGAGCGGTTGGGTCTGCAAGGCTCAATAATACTCAAAAACCTTGACTACACGGTGGACACCACTAATCTGCCGCACCAGATCGGTAACCGCATTGCCTTCCGCCTGAGTCAGCAGCCCCATCAGATAGATAGTTCCCCGCTCGGCGATGATCTTGACCCGCAAAGGATCAAAATCCGGGATATCGATTCCGGTTAATTTGTATTTGATTTCAGCAACCAGTGCGGCATCCCTGGTCCGTTCTCCGAGAGATGCGGTACTGCCGATCTCCAATTCATTGACTACTCGCCGTACCCGGTCAACCCCTGCAACCCGCTGTTCGGCACGGGCCTTCAAGGTCTGGTTGGCTGTTTGCCCGGTAATCAATACCACCATGTTGTAGCTGGTGACGACAATACGGCTGCTTTGCTCTAGATCCGGATCGGCGTCGACCATTTCTGCCGCCTTGAACTCAATGGTCTGGTCTTCGACGAAGACTCCCAGAGTGCGTCTGTCGTGCAATGCGGTTGCTGTGGCGGCAGCGCCACCCACCACGACCCCCGCACAGCCCTGGAGTAGTGTGGATAAAAAGAGTATGGCAATTACAGAAAAGGTAGATCTATTCATTCTATCTCCTAATGTTTTTATTCTAACTCAGCGCCCAGCAGTTGGTGATCGACGATATCACAGAGGCAGTGGATGATCAGTAGATGGACTTCCTGGATACGTGCGGTTGAATCTGCGGGTACGCGCAATTCGACATCGTCCGCTGTCAGTAGTTTTGCGAGCTCTCCTCCATCTCTTCCAGTCAGTGCGACGACACGCATATCCCTTTCATGGGCGGATTCGATGGCGGCAAGGATATTGGCCGAATTACCGCTGGTTGAAATCGCCAGCAGGAGATCGTTGGATTGTCCCAGGGCCTCGATCTGACGTGCGAAAACCCGCGAATAGTCATAGTCGTTTGCTATTGAAGTGAGGGTTGAGCTGTCGGTTGTGAGGGCTATTGCCGGCAGGCCGGGACGTTCTCTTTCGAAACGATTGATCATTTCGGAGGAGAAATGTTGAGCGTCCCCCGCCGAGCCGCCGTTACCGCAACTGAGCAGTTTGCCCCCATCAAGCAATCTGGAAACGATCAGTTCAGCTGCGTCCTCTATGGGTTGTGTGAGTAAAGGCAGCGCTTCGATTTTAGTCTGAATGCTGTGATTGAACAGCATTGTAATTCTTTCAGTGAGTTGCATCTTTTACTCAATTGGCCTGGAAGGCATCTTTGATCCATTCGATCTGGGGTCGACGCTCACCGGTAATACCCACCACATCAAAGCGGCAGGGACTGCTTTTTCGATTTTCCAGCAAATAATGGTTTGCGGCAGCAATCAGCTTGTTCTGTTTGCTTGTGTCGACGGATTCAACGGCTGACCCGAAGGTGTCAGACCTGCGATACCTTACCTCAACGAATACTAAGGTATCGATATCCAGCATGATCAGGTCGATTTCTCCCCGTTTACAGCGGTAATTGGTTGTCAGCAGCTTGAGACCTTGTTGTTGCAGGTGCTGCATGGCGCGATGCTCAGCGCTTTGACCTTTTAGCAGGTGCAGGTTCATGGCTATCGAGGGTTAGCTGGAGCAACGGTCGTTGAATTGCGCTTGTCAGATTCGTTATCCATGCTGGGCGTTGTTCTGAATAACGTAGGTGTTATGGGTGATTCCGAATTTTGGTAGCGGCTGTTAGGCCTGTCCATACGCGGTGCATGGCCGGTGATTCTGGCTTGGCCATGGTCTAGCTCAACCCAGGCCAGCTGCCGATGCACTCGGTTGTAACCGTCCAGATAGAGATTACCGGTTTTACCATGAATGATGTGGCCCGTCTGCTGACTTTTCTGTCGCAGATGAGGCAGTAGATTGAAGGCATCTATACCCATAGCGTAGAAGCGTGCATAGTTACCCTGCACCTCAGGGATGAATCTTTGTAGATTTCCCCGGGAAAGTTGGCTCTGACTGTCGTCCTCAAGCAGCCAGGGCGTATCGACAAACTTGACGTGCCCCAGGTCTTTATCCTTTTCGATGTCGGCAACACTGCTGTAGATATGCGAGGTTGTATACACCGGAAGACTGCCGGCCTGATGGAATTTTAACTGCGGCTGTAATTGCCGGCCTTTTTGCGCCCTTGCTGCCAGAAAGATGTAGTTGGCATCTTCCCTGCGTCGTGCCTCTGACTCCATGGAAACCCCGATGATGGCCTGAAGACTTTGTTTGCGCGCCTGACTTTCATCGATGTTGAGCAGCAAGCGTATGGGTCTGGAAAAATCATTTTCTCTGGCGTCATAGGTCTGGTGTTCGAGCAGCCTGCCGCCGAGGGATTCCCAACGCTCGCGAAAACTGCGATACAGCCGGTTACCCCAATCGTCGCGAGATGTCAGGGCAAGAGCCTTGGTATGTCCATCGAGCCAGGCCCGCTCGGCTATCTGCTCGGCTTCATCCTCGGGCGCAAGGCCAAATTGAAACAGATTGGGATTTGTCGCAAATGCCCGATCGACCTGGTTCAGAGCCAGTACGGGAACCTGCAGGTCCAGGGTATCTATGAGTATTTTGACAGCTTGCTTGTCCAGCGGGCCGACAATGAATTGTGCACCCTGCAGTATTGCCTGTTGATAGGTCTGCAGGATCTGCTCTGGAGTGCTGCTGTCATAGAAGCGCAGCAGCGGACGGTTTGTAACGGGTTGTTGGTACCAGGCCGCCATAAAACCATCCCGTAAGGTTGCGGCAACCTTTGCGTAAGGTCCTGAACTCGGCAGGAGAATGGCAATGTGATGGCTCTGTTCGATGTTTTGCAGCTCGATGTAACCCGTAAGCAGTTCTGGCAGGGCGGGATGCGCAGGAAATTGTTCTTGCCAGGCCTCGATATGTGCATCAAAGTTGGCTAGATCCTCGGTACGTCTTTTGAAAATACGCACGAGATCCATCCAGGCGCCGAGCAGACCCGGGGGGGACGGTTGCAGGAGGGCCAGTGCGGCGTCCGTCATGCTGGAGAGGGTGTTGACCAGGTCCTGCTGGTTTTCCAGCTGTGCTTCCGTCCCCTGCAGCAATCTATCCAGTTCCACCAGTTCACGGGCGCTCTCCAGCAGATTACCCGTGAGACGAAAAATTTCCGCCATGTTGCGATGGAATCGTTGCTGGAGCTGCAATGGGCTGTCAGGCCCTGTGGGGGGATGCAGCAGATCGAGCGCCAAATCCAGTTCATTCAGACTGATTGCCAGTTCAGCCTGCAGCATGCGCAGGTTTCATTCATCTCTTCCGGGACAGATAAATTGGATAGTTCTTGCAGAAGTTGCTCAGTCCGGCCCCACTCGGCCATGCGGCTCCAAATTTCCGCGGCCTGTAACAGCAGGTGCTCCTTTTCTGGGGACTCACTGGTTCTTGCGCGGGATTCAAGTAATTCAGCAGCGGTTTGATAATCTCCTGATTCCAGAAGTATTTTTATCTCTTGTTGCAGTGCCGTTGCCTCAAACTCAGCATTTCTAGCCGGCTCTCTCTTGACCGCAGGAGCACAACCCAGGATCAGGAGTATCAGGGAGGCAATCAGTAACAACTGGGGTATACGGTGAATGATTTGCATGATATCCGGTCTGTGGCAAAGATGCTTTCTGCCATATTCTACATTCAGGTGTCTGGCGTATTCAGAAGATGTTATGGTCAGTTAGTGCATCGCGTTACCAGTTTTTTTGGGGTTCTTCTGTGCCTGGCTTTCGAGCCGACACGGCAGATCCGCAAAGTGTACAACAATGGCTCTCACTGATGGAGTGGGCACAGCCTCAGATAATAACAGCTTGAAAGGATTACCTGTGTCCAAAGGCATACTTTACGTTGTTGCTACCCCTATCGGCAATCTCGATGATGTCACATTTCGTGCCATTAAAGTCTTGCAGACGGTGGATCTTATCGCGGCGGAGGATACACGGCACACTCGACGGTTACTCAGCTTACACGGCATAGCGACCCCGATGCTGGCCCTGCATGAGCATAATGAGCGGGAAAAATCGCTGCAGTTGTTGGACCGATTGGTCGCTGGCGAATCTTTGGCCCTGGTTTCCGATGCCGGGACACCCCTAATCAGCGACCCAGGATTCCCCTTGGTGCGAGAGGCCACGCTGACGAGGCATCAGGGTAGTGCCGATTCCCGGTCCAAGCGCCCTGGTTTGTGCTTTATCCGCCGCTGGTTTGCCAACGGACCGATTTCTATTCGCCGGTTTTCCACCCAGGCACGCCTCACAAAGATTGAGTTGGCTGCGGAAGTATCGAGCAGGAAACCTCAACCTTGGTGGTTTATGAATCAAGTCATCGAATCGTTGCGGCTTTGACAGATATGTCAGCGGTGTTCGGTGAGCAGCGTGAAGCGGTTGTGGCGCGGGAACTGACCAAACTGCATGAAACATTTTTGCACGGTACACTCGCCGAGTTGCTCGAAAGGGTGGTAGATGACCCTGACCAGCAGCGGGGAGAGTTCGTGATTTTAATTCACGGCTTTTCTGCTCAGGCGGGAGATGGAATCCTAGTAGATGCACAACTGATCCTGGAAGCACTGTCAGCTGAATTGCCGGTGAAACAGGCAGCTGCACTCACTGCCAGGATCACGGGACAGAAAAAAAACGAACTCTATCAGCGCATACTCAGGAAAAAGCAGAATAAGATGTGATCTCAAACATATCAATCTCCCGGTTGGAGCTTATAATTGCGGGATGGAGCGTGTCTTTTTGGGAAGATTTTTATAATGCGTCGTCAATTACTTTTAATGCTGCTGCTGACTCTTATCGCGGGTCGAGGTGTTGCCGATGGCTTCGAGATTATCCCCTTTTCGGGATATCGCTTTGGCGGGTCGTTGGACGATCAGGATACAGGGGATTCCTGGGACTTCGAAGAGGGATCTGCCTGGGGAGTCATCCTGGGCCACACGGCCAGTGAGACCACCCGCTACGAACTGCTCTACAGTCACCAGGATTCAGGACTCGCTGACAGGACGGATCCGGATAATGCCTTCGATCTGGAAATTCATTATCTCCACTTGGGCGGTACAGTCGACATCTCTCAGGAAAGATTCACGCCTTTCGTGAGCGGTGGCCTGGGTTTGACCCACATGAGCCCTCACCGCTTCGGTCTGGATAATGAAACTCTGTTCTCCCTCAGTGTTGGCGGTGGTCTCAAATGGTATCCCACCAACAGGCTGGGATTCCGGTTTGAGGTTCGTGGCTATGGAACCCTCACTGAGTCCAGCGGTAGCCTGTTCTGTGACGGTGGGTGTAATCTCCAGGTCAATGGTACGTTGCTGCCTCAATATGAAACCAATCTTGGCTTGATTTTTAGGTTTTAGCCGGATTACTGAGACGCAGAATGCCATTCTGAAAGGGCCGTTTCCGGCCCTTTTCTCCATCAGTGAGTTACCTCGATCCGTTTAGGCTGTTTCTCGGCTGTCTTCGGGATCACCACTTCCAACACACCATTTTCGCCCTTGGCTGTAATAGCCTCAGCATCGGTATTCTCGGGCAGTATAAAGCGCCGATAAAAGACACCGTGGGAACGTTCGATGCGACGATAGTCCTCCTTCTCTTCCTTCTCCTCATGTTTGCGTTCGCCGCGGATACTCAGCGCACCGCCCTCCATGGTGATTTCGACATCTTCGGGTTTTACTCCGGGAATGTCCGCATGGAGTACATATCTGTCATCTTCTTCCTTGATGTCAACTGCGGGTGCCCATTCTTCGCCTGTCACATGGGAAAGCTCATCCTCATGCAGGAACGGATTGAGTGCGCGGTCCATTTCATGGCGCCATTCATTCATCATGCGCCAAGGATCATAACGTGTCATTTTCATGATAGCCTCCGTCTATTTACCTCTCCCTACTTTCAGTATGGGTCCAAAGAGCAGTTTTTCAAGCCCCTTGGGATGAATAAATCTGCTTATTCAACTAATTGAAAGCTATGACTATTATTGTCTTCTTCTAGGGCGATTAGAGGATTTCTTTTTGGCCCCTGCGCGTTGCCTGATCGAGGTGCTGGCAGACCTGGGTCTGGCCTTTCTGGAGAGACTGCTCGAGGCTTCGCGTGAGCTGCCTGCTGCCTGGGTTTTCCCTGTTGGCTGCCAACTGGGAACCAGATGTCGTTTCCCGTTGCCGATCAGATCGGCCCGTCCCATGCACTTCAATGCCTCGCGCAGCAGAGGCCAGTTCTGCGGGTCGTGATAACTCAGAAACGCCTTGTGCAGGCGACGTTGCTTGAGGCCGCTGGCCACGGGAACCTGTTCAGCCTGCCGGGATAGCTTTTTCAGTGGGTTGCGCCGGGTGTGATACATGGCGGAGGCAATCGCCAGTGGGGTGGGAAGAAAGGCCTGCACCTGATCGGGGCGAAAACCGTTCTGCTTCAGCCAGAGGGCCAGCTTGAGCATGTCCTGATCTGAGGTACCCGGGTGGGCGGCGATGAAATAAGGGATCAGGTACTGCTCTTTACCGGCTTCTGCGGAATAGCGATCGAACATCTTCTTGAAACGGTCATAGGCACCGATGCCGGGCTTCATCATCTTACTCAAGGGCCCGGCTTCGGTATGTTCCGGGGCAATCTTGAGATAGCCGCCGACATGATGGGTCACCAGCTCCCGGATATATTCCGGCGAGCGAACCGCCAGGTCGTAACGCAGGCCGGAGGCAATGAAAACCCGCTTGATACCGGGCAGTCTACGGGTTCGGCGGTAGAGCCGGATCAGTGGCTGGTGGTCGGTGCCAAGATTCGGGCAGATATCCGGGTAGACGCAGGAGAGCCGGCGGCAGGCAGATTCGATCTTCTCGTCCTTGCAGGCCAGACGGTACATGTTGGCGGTTGGGCCACCCAGATCCGAGATATTCCCGGTGAAGCCTGGCACCTGGTCGCGGATGGTTTCCACTTCGCGCACAATGGAATCCTCCGAGCGGCTCTGGATGATGCGGCCTTCATGCTCGGTGATGGAGCAGAAGGTACAGCCGCCGAAACAGCCGCGCATGATGTTGACCGAAAAGCGGATCATCTCCCAGGCCGGGTTGCGACTGCCGCCATAGGCGGGGTGGGGCTGTCGTGTATAGGGCAGTTCATAGACCCGGTCCAGTTCCTCCGTGGTCAGGGGGATGGGCGGGGGGTTGAGCCAGACATCGCGCTTGCCGTGGCGTTGTATCAGGGCGCGGGCATTGCCCGGGTTGGTCTCCAGATGAAAGACCCGTGAGGCGTGGGCGTACAACACCTCATCCTGCACAACCTGATCGTAGGAAGGCAGGCGTACGACGGTCTTATCCCGGTTCATTTTACGGGGGCGTAGGTGGGGCGTCACAGTGACCTGGGTCGGGCAGTCGGGGCTCGCCTGATAGGGATCGGGGTGAACCGCCTTGGGGCCAGGCTCATCCAGTTGAGTGGAGTCGATAACCGACCAGTCAGCACGGTAGTTGCTGACGCATCAAGGCGGTGCCCCTGACATCATCAATCTCCTTGATCGACTCTCCCTTGGCCAGGCGATGGGCGACCTCCACGATGCTGCGCTCCGCATTGCCGAACAGCAGCAGATCGGCCTTTGAGTCCGGCAGGATGGAGCGGCGCACCTTGTCCGACCAGTAATCATAATGCGCGATACGCCGCAGGCTGGCCTCGATACCACCAATGATGACGGCAACTCCCTTGAATGCTTCTCGGGCCCGCTGGGCATACACGATCACCGAACGGTCAGGTCGTTTGCCAGCCTCCCCGTTGGGGGTATAGGCATCGTCACTGCGAATTCGCCGGTCTGCCGTGTAGCGATTGACCATGGAATCCATATTGCCGGCGGTAATGCCGAAAAAAAGATTGGGACGGCCAAGACGCTGAAAGTCATCGGCATTGTGCCAGTCGGGCTGGGCGATGATGCCGACCCGGAATCCCTGGGCCTCCAACAATCGGCCGATCAGGGCCATGCCAAAACTTGGGTGATCCACATAGGCATCACCGGTGACGATGATGATGTCGCAGCTGTCCCAACCGAGCTCATCCATCTCAGCTCCGCGTCATTGGCAACACCGGTGCGGCGCCAAACCGTTTGGCCCAATAGGTGCGGTATGAGAAGAGATCCGGGGCTGAATGCATGCTGGATTGTCCGATTCGCAGCGGGAATAGTCATGGTGGCTGATTCAATCAACCACACAAACTACCATATTCTCCCTGTCAGGGAGGCAAATCTATTGCAGTTTCAATGGCTAATCTGCAGGTTCAGGCAACGGCCCTGGGATTCAGCGTGGGGAGTTTCTGCTCTGGGCCATTACGCCGCAAGCCCGAGATACTCGGCAGCAATTTGATACCCGGACGAATCTCGTATTTAAAGTTCTGCTTCCATTGTTCGAAGTCGAGATCAACTTCCCCGTAAATCGACTGATCCAACTCGTGCACTAATTTTAAGACCCTATCTGGGTCCGCTTTGGGATGAAATTCAAGAATGCGCTTGCCAATCTCCGCCAAAGTGGCCCGCGGAGGCAGATCCAGGTGCTTGTTAGCCAGGAACCGCAGGGTGTAACCCCAAACCTCCGGATCACTCTCTTCTTCAACGAAACGTACGCAATACCAGAACCGGACTGATAGCGGAAGCATGCCGATCAAATGCCTGCGCAGCTTTTGCCAGCGGGTCACCGGATTCAATATGGCCCTGGTGGCGCGGAATTTTTCACCCAGCGGAGCAAATGCAGGCGCCATGTTGCGGAAGGGCCTCTTCATGGCATTGGTCAATGGGGCGAACGCCGGCAGAGGAGTCTCTTCCTTTCTTCGGTTGGATATCCAGACGGCCAGCCAGTATCCAAAAATCACCCCGAACATGACTGCAACGGGTATCCAGAAGGCTGCAGACGAGCCGGTTGGAAACAGGGTTGTGGGCTTGCCTCTGCCGAACATGCCGTCGCTGCGTCCTCCGCCACTGACCGCGAGGGGCTTCACCGGGGTCGAGACATGCTGTGGGGAATCGTTTCTGGTGTTCCACCAGGCAACCCGCAGCTCCGGGATCTGCAGATCGCCGCCAAATTGTGGGACCAGAGTAAAGGTCTCGATGCGTCGTCCAGTGATTTTGCTCTTTTTTCGATTGAGTTTGCTGCTTGAGCGGGTTTTTTCCCGGTAAACCCGAAAGGCGTCACTGCGGAGTTGCTTCTCCAACGAGGGCAATTGATTACCGGAGGCCCCGACGGCAGTCATTTCGATGGTCAGACTGATGGGTTGACCGGCCACGGCTTGCGTGTCCTCGGGTAGGCTGGTTTTGAGATTCAGCTGTTCGAGAGGCAGCCATGGCGTGGAGGAAGGATCTGCCGGCTTGACATTCAACACCAGCGATTCTTCGCTCACCGCGTCAAACTCGCTGTAGGAGCGGCCATAGCCGCCAGCGTTCTCTTGCTCGCCGGTGACATGAATGGGCGGAAGCTCGATTCTGCCGGGGCGTAAAGGGGTTATCTGATAAACGAATTTCGTAACGATCTTCTGAGTGCCGTTGCGCTTGATCGAGGAGGCAGTGGGGCCTTCGATTTTCTGGAATACCAGGGAGCCGGACTCGGGAAACTTAGGGGTGGCGGTCTTGAGGTTATGGCTGCTGATAATATTCAGCTGCAGCAGGGTGTTTTCCTGTACATAGGGTGAGCGGGATGAAATTTTTATTTCCAGGCGCGGCGGTTGACCGTTCGTGGGCTGACTATAGTAGGGCGCCTGGCCATAATTGGGCTGTTGCCGCATCGGCCAGCCGGTGGAGTAGGGGGGTTGCCTGCCAGACTGTGCGGGCGTGGGGGATGGGGTTCCGGTTTGGCGATGGTCGGGAGGCGCAAAGTTGTACTGGCCCGGCGGGGGTTGCCAGGATGGCCTGTACCCCGGGTAGGGCTGTGCGCTGGCGTTAAGGGTACAAAACGTCAGCAGCAAAGTAAAAAGTATCTTGATCAGACGCATTCTCTGAAAACCTCAGTGCTAGTCAGCCATGCAGTGCTTGTACATGCTGCTGACCCGATAAGTGTGTTATACAGCAGGCTGGAGTCGGATCATTCGTTACCAGGGACGTGTCTCATAAGGGGGTCCCGGATTACTGCGCAGAAACTTGTACTCTTCCAGCTTGATCTGCTGCTCCATCAACTTGGCCGGATCGCCTTCAACTTGATCGAGCCACTGTTCCATCAGTGCTGAGCCACCCCCTGCCATGCTGAGATCCTGTTCTCCAGCACCCCCCGCGGCGAGTTCATCCCCTTCGGGGGAGGTCATTTGACCGGCCTGGTCTACCTCGTCCACCGCCTCTGTGGCTTCGGCATCTTCAGGTTTGATGTCACGTTCGCCTGGATCCTGCCCCAGTTGCCCGGATCTTGAGGGTTTCTGCTCTTCGCCCTGCTGTTCTTCCTCCGACTCACTGAGACTAGCCGATTTATCGTCGGGCTGTTCCGACTCTCCCGTCTCCTGTTCCTCGGACTCTGCGGTACCTTGTTGTTCAAGTTCCTGCTGTTGGTCTCCGCCCTCACCTTGTTCTTCTTCATCCAGCTTGCCAGGCAATTCTGATTCCTCTTCGCCGCCTGCGCCCTCAGGATCCTCTTGCTGTTTTTGCTCGCCTGTCTGATCCTGCTGTTCTGCATCCTTGGCTTCTTCACCGGCCTCCTCACCCTGCTGCTCGGTGTCACCTTCCTGCTCACCGCTCTGTTCTTCGCTGCTTTCTGAGTCTCCCTGGCTTTGCTGATCCTGCTGTTCCCCGCCCTCGCTCTCCTGGCTGTCGGACTCATCTGCGCCAGCCTGTTGCTCTTCGCTCTCCTCTCCAGACTCGGATTCCTGTTGTTGCTCGCCGGATGATCCTTCCTGCTGCTGTTCCGACTCCTGCTCGCCTGACTGTTGTTGCTCTTCCGACTCCTGTTCGCCGGACTGCTGTTGCTCTTCCGACTCCTGTTCGCCGGATTGCTGTTGTTCTTCCGACTCTTGCTCGCCGGATTGCTGTTGTTCTTCCGACTCCTGCTCGCCGGATTGCTGTTGCTCTTCCGATTCCTGCTCGCCGGACTGCTCTTGTTCTTCCGACTCCTGCTCGCCGGATTCCTGCTGCTCTTCCTGTTCCTGCTCGCCTTCCTGTTGCTCCTCTTCTGACTCCTGCTGCTTTTCTTCCTGTTCCTCGGTTTGCTCCTTTTTCTCCTGCTCTTCTTCCGGCGCCTCTTCTTCAGGTTCTTGCTGCGCCAGCATGGTGTGCGCCAAGGCAAGGTTGTAACGGGCGTTGTCGTGCTGCGGATCCTGTTCCAGTACCTCCCGGTAAGCCTCGATGGCGCCCTGGTAATCTTCCAGCTTGAAACGGGCGTTGCCCAGGTTATAACGCGCGTCCTGTTTTACCTTGTCACGCTCGACCCGGGCGAAGTCCTCGGCGGCAGCCGCGTAATCCCCGGTCCGATATTTGGCGACTCCACGCCGGTAGGGGTCTGCGAACTGTTTTGCGGCTACTTCGTAGTGGCCCTGCTGGTAAGCGGTCTCAGCCTGCTGCTCCTGATTCTGGAACCAGCTTGCCTGGAGTGGCGCGGTTAACAGCAGCAGTCCTGCCAGAGGGATGAACTGTTTCATCGCGCCGCTTCCTGCGCCTGCGGGCGGCGAAACACGGGTATCAGAAGTATCAATAAGGGCAATAGCATCCAGTAGAATCGCTCATTCCAGACCCGGGTCTTCTCGTTGGATGCGGTTGGCGCTGCTGCTTCCTCTGCGGCCTCCTGGAGAATTTCCAGGCTGTCACGGTCACGGAAATCCGCCTGCAAGTACAAACCATTACCGGTTTTCGCCATCTGCTGCAGCAGGGCTTTATTCAGCCGTGAGTCGATAATTCGTCCAGAGCGGTCGCGCAGCAGATCGTTCTGGCCGATACGCGCCGGAACGGGGCCTCCTGCGGTGGAGCCGATGCCGAGTACATGGAGTTTGATGCCGTTGTCGCTGAGCGCCTGAATCCGCTGCAGCAGGCCAGGCTCATCGAAATCGCCATCCGTGATTAAGAGGATCGAGCGGCCACCCTCGGCAGGTTGGCCGCTGAGCAACTGCTCGGCGCGCTCAAGTGCGGCATTCAGGCGGCTGCCCTGCAGGGTAGTGAGATCGGTAGTGAGGGCAGGCAGGGCATTCAGAATGCTCTGGCCGTCTTCGGTGATCGGAGAGACGATGTGTGCCACCGAGGCAAAGGCGATCAGGCCAATGCGCACCTCGCGGTTCAGTTGCACCAGATCCTGGATCTCCTGACGCGCCCTGGCGAGTCTCGAAGGTTGCACGTCGGCCACATTCATGGAGCGAGAGATATCCAGTAAAATGATCAGGTCGCTGCCGGGAGAAAAGGCCTCGATATCGGTGAAGTCCCAGCGTGGCCCAGCCATCGCGATGACCGCCAGAATCCACAACAAGGCCCAGCGTACGAAGCGCCCCCAGCGTTCGTTGACACTCAATTCCCTGACCCCTGTCAGGTGGGGCAACAGATGCTCGTCCGCATAGAAATGGATGGGTCCCTTCTTTGGCCGGGTCACACTCAAGATAAGCCAGGCCAGCACCGGCAGCAGACCGAGCAAGGCGAACAGCCATTCGGGGCGGGCAAAATGGAAACTGGCCTCAGGCATAACCGCCTCCCTTCAGTGTCCGCTTGCGTCCTTCAGGGAATAGCCCCATGACCAGCAGACAGCACAGGCCGACACCCAGGGGCCAGTGATAGAGGGGGCTGGGGATGAACACGGTCCTGGATTCTGCCTCAGTCTTTTCCAAGGCATCGATTTGCTGGTAGATCTGTTCCAGCGCTTCGGTGTCCGTGCCCCGAAAGTAGGCGCCGCCGCTGGTCTCGGCAATCTCCCGCATAACCTCTTCATTGAAGCCCAGATCGTCCCGGTAGATAACCCGGCCATTCTCCATGATTGGCACCTCTTCCCGGTTACTGCCTACCCCGATGCTGTAAATACGGATGCCTTCGCGGGCGGCCAGCTGGGCGGCCTTGAGGGGAGGAATGACGCCAGCTGTGTTTTCCCCGTCGGCAATCAGCAGCATCACTCGGGAACCCTCCGGCCGTTCCCGCAACTTTTTCACACCCAGACCCAGGGCATCGCCCATGGCGGTGCCATCTCCGGCGATTCTCGGGATGACACTGCTCAACAGACTGCTGACCGCCTTGCGGTCGAAGCTTAGCGGTGACAGCACATAGGCCTGGCTGCCGAATATTATCAGGCCGATACGGTCACCCTGACGACCCTCGATGAATTTGCCAACCACGCCCTTGACCACCTGCATGCGGCTGACCTGTTGTCCTTTGAGGGTGAAATCGAGGGCATTCATCGAATGGGATGCATCAACAGCCAGCATCAGGTCGTATCCGGCTGTGCGATTCTCGGTATAAGGTTCCAGCCATTGCGGGCGCATCAGCGCCAGCACCAGGCATAGCCAGAGCAGGGCCAGCAGCCAGGTGTAGACTCGCGCCGCCAGTGGTTTCTTCGGGGTATGGGTCTGGAAGGCCTCCTGGAGATGAACCAGCGAGGGATGCAGCAGCGTGGTTTGCCGTCCTTCGGTGAGTTCATCCTGCTCCGTGGCGGGTTGCGGCCAGAAATAGCGCACCAGCAGAGGCAGCAGCAGCAGGAGAGCCATCCAGGGCCAGTGGAATTCAAACATGACAGGCCTCCTCACTGACCCAGCGGATGGCCGCATCGATCAGTTTGCCCACCATTGCCCGGTCGCCCTCCAGGTTGGGCGGCGCATAGGGCAGATGCAGCAGCATCTGGCCATTTTCCTGCCAATCAAAACCGGAGCGGTCATTGTTGTGCAGCCAGGCAAGCCATGCCTGACCACTCAGAGCAGCGGTCTTGGTGCGCCCGCAACGGGCGATGGCGATGCGTCGCAGCAATTCGGAAAGTTCGCCAGCCACCTCTTTGGTCGGGGCCTGCAGATGTTGTTTTTTCAACTGCAGCAGGCGCCTCCGGGCATCTTTCTGCCAACGCCCCAAGGGGTAGAGCCTGCGCTGACGCAATAGCCACCATACCAGCAGAGCGCAAAGCAGAATGCCTAAAAGCACCAGCCACCAGCCTGGCGCCGGCGGCCACCAGGGAGCGGCATCGATGCCTTGGATATCGCGCAGCGGATCCATCTCGCTCAGCGCCTCCCGAAATGGCGGGCCAGGCCATTGGTCAGTGCCGAGTGAATCTCTTCATCGGTACTGATCGGCATCAAGGGGATACCCAGGCGACTGGTCATCAGTTTGAGGCCTTCGCGGCGGCGCTCCCACAGGTGCCGGTAATGGTTGCGTGCTTTCAGATCACGGGTGTCGATCTCGACAACCTCACCGTCCGGGCTGGTGAAAGTAACTTGTCCCATTTGGGGAATTTCACGGTCTGCCGGATCATCCACCGGCAGCAGCACCAGGGTGTGGTGTTGACAGAGCCGGCCCAGGGTCTGTTCCAGGGCGGAAATTTCACGATTCATATCGGCGATGACGAAGATCAACGAACCGGTGGCGGTGCCTCGGTCCGCGCGTTGCAATGCCTCCGCCAGACAGTCGATAGTGCGTTTCTCGGTGCTGCTTTCACCCGTCAGGGAATGCAGCAGTCGCCAGAGGGCACGACGGTCCTTGGTCGGGCGGAAATACTGCATGCCTTGGTCAGCATCACCGAAGAGCATCCCGCCCACCCGGTCGTGCAGGCGGGCGGCCGCCCAGCCGAGCAGCGCAGCGGCCTTTGCGGCCTGTATCGATTTGAAGGTCCCGCGGGTGCCGAAACTCATGTGCGGCCCTTTGTCGATACAGAGCACGACACTGCGCTCCCGCTCCTCCCTGAATATCTTCAGATGCGGGACATTGGTGCGTGCAGTGACATTCCACTCCATATTGCGAATGTCGTCACCTTCACGATATTCGCGCACCTCCTCGAAATCGAGGCCGGTGCCCCGGAATACCGAGGCGTAGAGACCGCTGAAGCTGGAGTTAACCAGATGGTGTGACGCCAGGCCCAGGGTGTGGGCCTGGTGACGCAGTTCCAGCAGGTCATCAATTTGGGGATAGAGGCTCATGCGGACGCCGGTCCTCCTTTACGGGATGGCGACCATGTCCAACAGGCGTGACAGGAAGTCGTCGGTGGTGATGCCTTCCGCTTCAGCCTCGAAGGTCAATAGCACGCGGTGGCGCAGGATCGCCGGCGCCACGGATTGAATATGATGCGGCGCGACAAATTCCTCGCCATCCATCCAGGCCCTGGCCCGCGCGCAACGGGCGAGGGCGATGCTGGCGCGGGGAGAGGCGCCGAAGCGGCACCAGCGGGCGAGATCTTTGTCGTAGGCCTTGGGGTTGCGGCTGGCCTGGACCAGATCCACGATATAACTGTTCAGTTTCGGGTCGAGGTAGAGTTCCGCCACCTCCTTGCGAATGCTAAACAGGTCGTGCTGAGAGAGCCTTTTCTCAGGTGGTTTGGGCTCCTGTTTCAGCTGGTTGCTGTCGAGCTCCAGAATCTGCAGCTCTTCCTCGCGGCTCGGATACGTCACATTGGCCTGCATCAGAAACCGGTCGAGCTGGGCTTCAGGCAGGTGGTAGGTCCCCTCCTGTTCCACCGGGTTCTGGGTGGCCAGGACCATGAACAGCTGCGGAAGTTGGTAGGTTGTCAGGCCAACGGTTATCTGGTGTTCACCCATTGCCTCGAGCAGGGCCGACTGCACTTTGGCTGGTGCCCGGTTCACTTCGTCCGCCAGCACTACATTGTGGAATATAGGACCCTGGCGGAACTCGAACTCACCCTTCTCGTGGCGGTAGATGTCGGTGCCAATCAGGTCCGAGGGCAGCAGGTCGGGGGTGAACTGTATGCGGTGGAAATCCCCTTCGATGGCTTCCGCCATGGCTTTTACAGCGGTGGTTTTTGCCAGTCCTGGCAGGCCTTCGATAAGCAGGTGGCCATCGCTCAGCAGGCAGATCAGCATGCTGTCGATAAAGTCTTTTTGCCCGATGATGCGGGATGCCAGATGTTCGCGCAGGGAGTTGAGATCAGAAGGATTCATGGTACAGCTAACTTCTCTGTCCTTAATTGTTTAGATTGCAAATGGTTTAGATTGCAGTTGCCGGCTCCTGCAGAATGGCCTACAGGCCTTGGCGATTTTAAGTGGTTTCTGCGATGGTCCGCTATCCTGTCTGTTATTTTCATAAAGTGCAAGCAATAGAAGTTTTCCAAACTATTTGATTATTTTAAAACATTAATATGCCATATCGAGCCCGATCTCTAGTTGTTGCGTTTCTGGCTTCCCATCACCGCCCGGCCAGGAAGCCTGTTCAGAATTTGCTGCCAGCTTGCTGCTGTCAAGTGGTTTATACACACTGACCCAATAGTTATCCGAAATGTCTTCATGGAGATGAAGCAGGCTGTGAAAAATGGGCTGAAATAAGCTAACATCATGAATTAATAGTATTTATTTTAATTGGTCATTTTTTTGACAATTTAACAAAAACACGACAACCATGCGGGTTCCACGAGTTTGTGCCGGCTTTTTCAACAGAGTTATCCACAGCTTCTGTGAGTAAGGCAAAAATATTAAGAATCCTAGTCAGTTGTCACCTTATGTGTATTCTTTTTTTCATATAGTTGTTCTATCTAATTGTATTAATAGAAATTATTGATTTATTGGCATTCTCAGAGAAAGCCTTGGTCTTGGCTCGGGTCTGATCGATGATCGTGAAATTCACTTTTGATCAGCTACCAGCGGCCTTCCAGGCAGCCAAAATTTCATAGATCCGCGCCTCGAAATCGGCTCCTATGGGCTTGGGGATATAGTCATTACATCCGGATTCGATGGCCTTTTCGCTCTCGGCGCTCATTACCGAAGCCGTGACTGCCACAATAAGCCCTGCATAGCGTTGTTCACGCAGGGCCTGGGTGGCTTTGTGGCCATCCATGACCGGCATGTGCATGTCCATCAAAATCAAGTCGTAGCCTCCGCTGGACGCCAGATCCAGCGCCTCCTGGCCGTTGCCGGCCTGCTCCACCTGGTGGCCCTGCAGTGTCAGGCGCATGTTGATCATGCGGCGAATGAACTCATCGTCCTCCACCAAGAGAATTCTGGCCATTGCTTCGCCTCCTATTGTTTGATGCTGAATGTAAACCTGCTGCCCCGGCCCTGTAGGCTCTCTGCGTGAATCATGCCGCCATGCAGTTCCACCAGTCGCTTGGTGATGGCAAGTCCTAGGCCCGATCCACCTGCGGTGCGGGTCGAACTGTCGTCGACCTGGCGGAAGGTCTTGAAGATGTGCGGCAAATCGTTTTCCGGTATGCCGACCCCGGTATCACTGATTACGAACACCACTTGTGTGTCTTCGGCCTTTGCCGTGATCTTGATTTCACCCTGAGCGGTGAATTTTATGGCATTGCCAATCAGGTTGATGAGGATCTGCCGCAGACGACGTGCATCGGCCATGAAAGAGAAATCCTCGCATTCGACAAGCAGTCTGAGATGCTTGAGCTTGGCTTGGTTCTCGAACCTCCGCAGCATCTCGTGCAACAGGGGGCGGGTCGCGACTTTTTCGGGGTGCAGGGTCATCTCTCCCGCCTCGATCTTAGAGATATCGAGCAGGTCGTTGATCAGTTCCAGCAGGTGGTTGCCGGAGATATCCATATCCTCTGCGATCTGCGTAATAGTGTCGCTAGACGGAAGCAGTTGCTGGTTCTTCAGTATGGGCAAATAACCGAGGATAACCGTCAGCGGTGTGCGCAGTTCATGACTCATGACATTCAGAAAGGCGCTCTTCTGCCGGTTGGCCCGCTCGGCCGCTTGCTTGGCTGTGAGCATGGCCTGTTCAATAGACTTACGCTCGGTGACGTCGCGCACTATACCGGTGAATATTTTTTCTCCTGCAAAATTCAGTTCGCTGATTGCCAGTTCCAGCGGGAAAATGCTGCCATCCTTGCGCAGGCCTTCGACCTCTCGTCCAGTGCCAATCACTCTGGCTTGATTCGTTTGCAGGTAATTGCGCAGATAAGCGTCATGTTCATGATGGTAGGGGGAGGGCATGAGCATATTGACATTTTTACCCAGGATCTCTTTTGCCGAATAGCCGAATATCTTCTCGGTGGCATGATTGATGGAAAGTACCAGTCCCTGGGTGTCGATGGTAATGATGCCGTCGACGATGTTGTCCACCAGCGCCTTCATACGGGCCTTTTCATGTTTCAGCAATTTCGCTGAGTTATGCAGATCCGCTCTGTTCAGCTCTTGCTCAACGATATCCGCGAGGTCACGCAGGGCAGCTAACTCTGCCGATGACAGGCTGCGGGGTTGCTGGTCGATGATGCACAAGGTTCCGATCCGGTGGTCCGTGTTCGTTGAGACGGGGGCGCCGGCATAGAAACGGATGTGGGGTTCATCTGTGACCAGCGGGTTGTCAGCGAAGCGCGGGTCTTGCTGAGCGTCGGGCACATAGAAGATCTCGCTGCCCAGAATGGCGTGACCACAAAAAGAGATATTGCGGGGGGTCTGCTGCACTCCCAGTCCCTGGCATGACTTGAACCATTGGCGTTCACCGTCGACCAGACTGACCAGGGCTATGGGCACCTGAAACAGCTGTTGCGCCAAGCGGGTGATACGGTCGAAATGCACCTCGGGTTCAGTGTCCAGAATCTTCAGTGCACGCAGGGCCGCGAGACGCAGGGCCTCATTCTCCGGGATGGCGGGTTCGTTCATCGTGATGAGTATTATTTGTCAGTGAAATCAGTTTCTTGAGCCTGCTGGATGCAGATCTGACTGAGGTCCCAGGCAGACCGGTCCCGTGTAGTTGCAAAGTACTTTGAATGATCATCCCTGGAATAGGACGACCCGGTTTCGCCCCGTCTCCTTGGCCTGATCGAGGGCCTTATCCGCCGCCGCGATCACGCTGTCATGATGGCTGAAGCCTTGGGAGCCTGCAATGCCGGCGCTGAAGCTGCAGCTGCACTCCTGATCCTCGCAGCGCTGGATCAATTGAACGAAACGCGCCAGGATCTGCTCGGTGACCAGCCTGGCGGTTTCAGTGTCGGTATCCGGCATGATAATGCCGAACTCCTCACCACCATAACGGCCGATTTGATCGGTCTTGCGTAAGCGCTCCCGCAGCAGCCGCGCCAGCGACTTGAGGATCTGGTCACCCGTCGGGTAACCATAGCGGTCATTGAGCTGCTTGAAGTGGTCCAGGTCGAGCATTACATAGCTCAGCGGGCTGCCCTGACGTTGGCTCCTGAGCAGTTCGGACTCCAGACGCAGCTTCAGGGTGACATGGTTGAGCAGGCCGGTGAGGTTGTCGTAATACATGAGTCTGCCGAGGGCCCTGGCGCGCTTGATGCGCAGCCTGATGGCGGTGACCAGATGGTTGTCGAGGATCGGTTTCTGCAGGAAATCATCGCCTTCCTGCAGGATCGAGAGCCGGGTGTGGCGCTTATCCTCGGTGGAGAGAAATACGATTGGTACGCTGAAATAATTGTTGTGCTGGTGAATTACCTGGGCAACTTCATAGCCGTCGGCGTCCGGCAGGTAGAGGTCCAGAAGAATCAGTTCCGGTTTCAGGGATTCCAGTTTATCGAGGACTTTTTCTGGTCGGGTGATCATTTCGGCACGCATACCGGCCTGGCGCAGCACCAGTGCGTAGTGGCGGGCCAGTTCTGCAACATCTTCAACTACCAACACCCGGAAGGGTTCTTGTTGGACCTGCTGGGTCAAGTTTTCGATCTGATCCAGCAGCAAGGCGAAATTAACCGGCTTGATGATATACGCCCTGCCACCGGCGCGGATGGCGGCGAGGCGTGCTTCCCAATCGGTGCGCAGCGAGAGAAAGATAATCGGCGGCGGGTCAGTGAAGAAATCATCAATCTCATTGGCCAGGTCGGCGCCACCGAGTTGTCCCTCAGGCAGTATCATGTCCAGCAGCAGTAAGTCGGGCCGCTGATCATAC
Organism: uncultured Gammaproteobacteria bacterium; assembly: GCA_963797085.1. Classification (GTDB taxonomy): domain Bacteria; phylum Pseudomonadota; class Gammaproteobacteria; order Chromatiales; family Chromatiaceae; genus JASJBU01. Next base: position 253,543 of record CAWCOA010000011.1, on the reverse strand, counting down.
ATCGCCTGTTTCGCCTGGGTGGCATTTGGAAACAGACAGGTTCGGTAGCCGTAGTGCGAGAGCTGCAGGGAAATCTCGTGGCTCAAAGCAGGGTCATCCTCGACGATGTAGATCAGCAGCTTTCCGGCAGACTGTTGGGAGTGGACGACAAACGGGTCACTTGGATCAGCAACAGCCTCAGCTTCATCCGGGCCAGCCGTCGCCAACTCCTCGAGCTGTTCCACTCCACGCTGCAGATAGCGCAGGCTCCTGCTGTCGGCAGGGGTCTGGCTGTCGATTAATTCTTTGAGTTGGAATTCCAGCTGCCGGCACTGTTCACCGAGCCGATCGTAATGAAAGGTACCGGCGGAGCCGGACAAGCTGTGGAGCTGTCGATACATCGATGCCAGGGTCTGGTCCGTGTGGGTCCCGCTCTGCAGGGCATGCAGATCGGTTTCGATCTGCTCTATGCGCTGCTGCAGGCTGGCGCTGAATTCCCGATGCAACTGCTCCAACTGCTGTTGGATATTATCCATGTCGGACATTCGACTCTCCTGCAGGCTCCGAAAAATCTCTGCTGTCTGCAATACCAGCCGGGCCCACTCTGCTGGCCATGTATCACAAACCTATATTATCATTAGGCTTCTGATCATTCATGGACTACTGATCATGAGCAGCGCGCACATTCTGATCATCGAGGACGATGCCTACGAGGCTGAGCATCTCAAATTGCATCTGCAACAGGCGGGGCACCGGGTTTCTCGGATAGTGACTTCGGGCGAACAGGCCGTGCGCCAGGTGGCGCAGAATGGCTATGACCTGATGGTTGTGGATATCGTGCTGTCGGGAGAAATGGATGGCATAGAGGCTGTCCAGCGTATCCGTGAGATCCATGATATACCAGCCATCTTTCTCACCGCCCATGTCAGTGATGAGTTGCTGCTGCGGGCGGAGCGCGCGCGGCCCTTCGCCTACCTGCTGAAACCCTACCGCCAGCGTGAACTGGAGTTCATGATCAATGTGAGCCTGGCCAGGTCGCAGATCGAAAAGGAGTTGGAGCAGGAGAAGCAGGCAGCGGAATCCAGATTGCACCAGGCGCTGGCCATTATCCAGCACACCAACGACGGTATCATCCTCACCGATCCGCAAGAGGAGATTGTTTCGGTCAACCCGGCTTTTACCCGTATCACCGGTTATCGGGAGGAGGAAGCTGTCGGCCGGAACAGCGACCTGCTCGAGTCCGGTCGTCACGCCCCGGCATTTTTCTCCGATATCAAACGTTCGATAGATACCCTGGGTCACTGGCAGGGTGAGATCTGGAAGCGGCGCAAGAATGGCGAGGTCTATCCGGAATGGCTCACCATCAACCCGATTTATGATGCGGATGGCTCCTTGACGCATTATGTGAGAATTTTTTCAGATATCACCCGGGTCAAGCAATCCGAGGCGGAGCTGCATCATCTGGCCCATCACGATACCCTGACCGACCTGCCCAACCGCCTGCTGTTGATGACCCGTTTGCGCTACACCCTGCGTACTGCATGCCGTCACAAGTTCAATGTCGCGCTGCTGTTTCTGGACCTGGATGGCTTCAAACTCATCAATGACAGTCTGGGGCACGAAGTGGGCGACAATGTGCTGCAGGTCGTAGCGCGGCGACTGAAACACAAGGTGCGGGAGGCTGATATGGTCGCTCGCATTGGCGGTGATGAGTTCGTCATGCTGCTGGAATCGATCGATGACCCGATCGATGCATCCCTGGTGGCTGAAAAGCTCACTCAAATACTCCAGGAGCCGGTGGTCAGCAGCGGTCACAAGTTCACCTTGAACTGCAGCATCGGCATTGCCACCTATCCGAAGGACGGGAATACCGTCGAGGATCTATTGCGCAATGCAGATGCAGCCATGACTCAGGCCAAGAAGGCCAGTGGCAATCACATCGTTTTCTACAACGAGGAGATGACCCGGAAAGCCTATCAGCGCATACAGCTCTACAGCGCTTTGCGGCAGGCCCTGGAAAATGAGGAATTCGAGCTCTATTTCCAGCCCCAGTTCAAGATGGAGACTGGAGAATTGTGCGGCGCCGAGGCGTTGGTCCGCTGGCGCCGGCCAAAAATGGGCCTGATTGGCCCCCTGGATTTTATCCATGAGGCGGAAGAGTCGGGGATGATTGTGTCCATTGGCGACTGGGTATTACAGGAGTCCTGTCACAGGATGCAGGCCTGGTTGGACGAGGGCTACAAGATCGGTCGGATTGCGGTCAATCTGGCCGGGCCGCAGATACAGCGTGGAGGCTTGTTGACCAAGGTCCGGCGAGCACTGGAACAGTCGGGGCTGGCGCCTGAGTATCTGGAATTGGAGTTGACCGAAACCTATGTCATGGAGTTGATGGATTCAGATGTGGATACCCTGCGCGAGCTGCAGGCCATGGGCGTGACGATTGCCATTGACGACTTTGGCACAGGAGTCTCTTCCATGAGCCGGCTCAAGCAGCTGGATATCAATAAATTGAAGATCGACCGTTCTTTCGTCATGGATCTGCCTCAGGACAAGAACGATGAAGCGATCGTGCGGGCGATTATTTCCATGGGCGACTCACTTGGCCTGCAGGTCATCGCTGAAGGTGTCGAGACCGATGCGCAGCAACAGTTTCTGCTGCATTCAGGCTGTTTGCTGGGACAGGGCTTCCTCTACAGCAGACCCAAGAACCTGCAGGAATTTGCGACATTTTTGAAAACAAAATCGCTCCTTACCTGAGCCATCAATCCAACCTGGTCGGAGTATTGCTGCGGGTTTCCTGCTCTCCGTCTACAACAAAGATTTGGTTTATGTAAAGCGCCAGTGAGGTTATAGTGCGCGCCTTTCGACCGGTTACGGTCCTTGTGAAATCTCCTCAGAGCAGTATTTAAATCATGCAAACCCGATCAGACATCTCCCATCTGCGCAATGTCGCCATCATCGCCCACGTCGATCATGGCAAGACCACCCTGGTGGACGAACTGCTGAAACAGTCCGGCACCCTGGGAGAACGCTTTGGCGAGGTGGAACGGGTGATGGACTCCAACGATCAGGAGAAAGAACGGGGTATCACGATCCTCTCCAAGAATACCGCCATCGACTGGAACGGTTACCGCATCAACATCGTCGATACCCCCGGCCATGCGGATTTCGGCGGCGAGGTGGAGCGGGTACTGTCGATGGTCGATTCAGTGCTGTTGCTGGTTGATGCCCAGGAAGGGCCGATGCCTCAGACCCGCTTCGTTACCCAGAAGGCCTTCGATCATGGGCTGCGGCCGATCCTGGTCGTCAACAAAATCGATAAGCCTGGGGCACGGCCGGAGTGGGTCATCGATCAGGTGTTCGAGCTCTTCGACCGGCTCGGCGCCAGCGATGCACAGCTCGATTTCCCGATCATCTATGCATCCGCCATCAATGGTTATGCCGGACTGGGTGACAAGGCTAGGGAGGGGGATATGACGCCCCTGTTCGAGGCCATTGTTGAACATTGCCCGGTACCCGAGGTGGACCTGGAAGGTCCGTTCAAGATGCAGATCTCCAACCTGGACTACAACAGTTATGTGGGCGCCATTGCCGTGGGCCGGGTCACCCGAGGTTCGGTGCGGCCGAATCAGCAGGTGATGGTGGTGAAATACGATGGCGAGGTGCACAAGGCGAAAGTCGGCCTGGTCTACGGTTACCTGGGGCTGGAGCGTGGCGAGGTTAAACAGGCCTCCGCAGGCGACATCATCGCGATCACCGGCATGGAGGCGCCGAATGTCTCGGATACCCTGTGCGATCCGGAACATGTGGAGCCGATGCCGCCGCTGGCGGTGGATGAGCCGACGGTCTCCATGACCTTTCAGGTCAATGCCTCTCCCTTTGCCGGTAAGGATGGAAAATACCTAACCTCCCGTCAGCTCAAGGCGCGCTTGGAACGGGAGTTGATCCACAATGTGGCCCTGCGGGTGGAAGAGGGCCCCGACCCGGAGAAGTTCAAGGTCTCCGGACGGGGTGAATTGCACCTCTCGGTACTGCTGGAGAACATGCGCCGGGAGAGTTTTGAGCTGGCCGTCTCGCGCCCGGAGGTCATCTTCCGCGAGATTGATGGCGAGGTCTGCGAACCTTATGAACAGCTCACCGTAGATGTGGAGGAAGCGCACCAGGGGAGCATCATGGAGGCATTGGGCTCACGCAAAGGCGAGCTGAAGGATATGTTGCCGGATGGTCAGGGCCGGGTGCGCCTCGATTACATCATTCCCTCCCGCGGCCTGATCGGTTTTCAGACCGAGTTCATGACCAGCACCTCGGGTACCGGTCTGATCTATCATGTCTTCGATCACTATGGCCCTGCGCAGCATGGCGGCATTGCGCCGCGCAAGAATGGCGTGCTGATCTCAAATGGTCAGGGCAAGGTATTGGGATTCGCACTGTTCAACCTGCAGGAGCGGGGCAGGATGTTTGCTTCGCCTGGGGACGAGGTCTATGAAGGCCAGATCGTCGGTATCCATTCGCGGGACAACGATCTGGTGGTCAATCCGTTAAAGGGCAAGCAGCTGACCAATGTCCGCGCCTCGGGCAAGGATGACGCCATTATGCTGACGCCACCGCTTAAGTTCAGCCTGGAGCAGGCCCTGGAGTTTATCGAAGATGATGAATTGGTGGAGATCACCCCCAAATCGGTCCGGATACGCAAGAAACATCTCAAGGAACACGAGCGGAAACGTGCCTCCCGTGAGTCCTGATTAAAATGTTTTCCTCAGGGGCATAAAAAAACCCGGCTGCAATCCATGCAGTCGGGTTATAGTCGTCGGCTTGGTTGGCAAAGCTGTCCGTCCCTGAGCTCTCCTTGAGCTATGATCATCCACTGTGGTCATCCTTGATGACGACACTTATAGGATTTCACAATTCAGGAAATTTAAAAGTCGGAGAATTCCTCTTTTGATGTAGGACATCTCCTACGTATAACCAACGAAAATACTCATGTTAGACCTCTATCCAGCCCTCAAGCCCTATTCTCAACAACGTTTCCGCATCGATGACCGCCATAGCCTCTATCTTGAGGAGTCAGGGAATCCTCAAGGTAATCCGGTGCTGTTCCTTCATGGTGGTCCCGGAGCGGGATGCGAGGCCTATCATCGGCGTTTTTTTGATCCACAAAGATATCGAATCATCCTGTTTGACCAAAGGGGCGCAGGTCGCTCCACCCCCCATGCTGATTTGACCGACAACACCACCGGGCATCTGCTGGAGGATATGGAGCGAATCAGAATCCGACTGGGGGTGGATCGTTGGCTGTTGTTCGGTGGTTCATGGGGCTCGACTCTCGCGCTAGCCTATGCAGAGACCTATCCAGAACGGGTCAATGGGCTGATCCTGCGCGGTATCTTTCTCTGCCGTGAAGAGGAGATTTCCTGGTTTTATCAAGCGGGTGCAAACAAGGTTTTTCCCGACTATTGGCAGGATTATCTGGCCCTTATCCCGCAGGCAGAACGGCATGACCTATTGCAGGCCTATCATCGGCTGCTGACCGGCGATAATGAGATCAAACGCATGGCGGCCGCCAAGGCCTGGTCTAAATGGGAGGCACGGACAGCCAGTCTGTTGCCCAATGGAGCGGTGGTCGATTTTTTTACCGATCCGCATACTGCGCTGAGTCTGGCGCGCATCGAATCCCACTATTTTGTCAACCAGGCCTTCCTGCAGCCCAATCAATTGTTGCAGGATGCCCATAAGCTGTCAGGCATCCCGGGGATAATCGTGCAGGGACGCTATGATCTGATCTGTCCCATGACCTCGGCCTGGGAGTTGCACCAGGCCTGGGCAGACAGTGAGCTGCGGGTGGTTCCTGACGCCGGCCATTCAGCGACGGAGCCGGGAATTCGCAGCGCCCTGGTTGAGGCGACCAATCGTTTCGCGAAGGAACTCGCATGATCGGTCTATTGCAGCGGGTCACGGAAGGCCGGGTCTGCATCGATGGGGAGGTCGTCGCTGAAATAGGCGTCGGTCTGCTGGTGCTGATCGGCGTGCAGCGTGGTGATGATAAAGCAAAGGCCGAACGGCTGTTGGAGCGTCTGCGGGGTTATCGGGTGTTTCCTGATGCTGACGGTCGGATGAACTTGAGTCTGCGGGACATTGGCGGAGGCTTGTTATTGGTGCCACAATTTACCCTGGCGGCGGATACCCGCAAAGGCACCCGTGCCGGGTTTTCCAAGGCGGCTGCTCCGGAAGAAGGTGACAAGTTGTTCAAGCATCTGGTTATGCTTGCCCAATCCATCCATAGACCGGTCAGCTGTGGCGTGTTCGGCGCCGACATGCAGGTGGAACTGGTGAACGACGGGCCGGTAACCTTCTGGCTGGAAACCTGAGAATTTCAAGGGATTGGTCGTATGCGGGTAGGTTCATACTGATTAACTCGTTTATTACCTTCCGGGTGTTCAGATAAAAACTACAAGGTTGGAGCAAATCCTATGATTAAACAGTTACTTATTTTTGTGGTAAGTGGGTTTTTCAGTGTCGCAAGCCTGGCGGTGGAGCGTGGACCGGCCCTGCCCGATTATCCGGCAGACCAGGTCGCTGATGGCGTCTATGTCATCCACGGTCCGCTAGGCGAGCCCTCGGTGAAAAACCAGGGATTCATGAACAATCCGGCCTTTATCGTTACCCAGAGCGGAGTGGTGGTGATCGATCCGGGTTCCAGTGTCCAGGCCGGGGAGATGGTGCTGCGGCAGATCCGTAAAGTAACGGACCTCCCGGTGGCCGGGGTCCTGAACACACATATCCACGGTGACCATTGGCTGGCGAATCAGGCCCTGGTGGCGGCCTTTCCAAAGGTTCCGATCTACGGACATCCGCGGATGTTTGAAAAGATCGAGCAGGGGGAAGGCCAGGAGTGGATCGATCTGCTGCTGCGGCTGACCGAAAAAGCCACTGCGGGCACCGACATCGTCGGGCCCAATCTACAGGTCGACCATGCCGATGAAATTAGCCTGGCGGGCTTGCCGATCCGCTTTCTCTACCTGCCTAAGGCCCATAGCGATACCGATCTGATGATAGAGATCCCTTCGAAAAATCTCGTTTTTCTGGGTGACAATGCCATGATGAACCGTTTTGGCCAGATGCGGCACGGGACCTTCAAGGGGAATATCGCCGCGCTTGATCTGGCGCTGGAAACAAAGGCGCAGATCTATGTGCCGGGCCATGGACCCAGCGGTGGACCCGAAGTGCCAGAGGCGTATCGCGCCTACCTGTCGATCCTGCGCACTGAAGTGGCCAAACAGCTGGATGAGGGGCTGAGTGATTTTGAGATGAAGCCTTTGGTCATTGATGCACTTGCAGCCTACAAGTCGTGGGTGGACTTTGACAAATTGATAGGAAAACACATCGGTCAGGCTTATCTGGAGGTAGAGGCGGAGATGTTCTGACGGGTAGAATGAGCGGGTGAAATCCTCGTCTGTCATCTTCACGGATTCCTGAGGGAATCGACATTGAGTTGTAGGTCATGCTGAAAATGAAAAAAAATATTCTATGGATTTGTCTGGTGATGTCGCTGAGCACTGTTTTAACTGTCAATGCAGCCGATTGGCGCCAGGCAGGCAGCGATGCGGAAAAGCTCAAGAACCTGATAGCGGCGGTCCCCGGTACCTCGCATTGGATGTTTGAGGTCGGTGAGCGCTACAAGAATCTCTACTGGGCGGCGAAACAGGGTAAATGGGAGTTCGCCAATTACCAGCTCGAAGAGATAGAAAGCCTGATAAAGCTGGTGCAGCTGACTCGACCGAAGCGGGCCGAAACCGCCCAGCAGTTTCTCGATACCGGTATTCCGCAGATGCACAAAGGCCTGGCGACCCGGGAGTGGGACAGCTTCAAGGCAAGTTTCAACAAGTTCTCCGACACCTGCATGCGTTGTCATGCGCAGAATGATCATGCTTTCATCGTACTGCCGAGCGGGCCGAAAGGCGCCTCCAGCCCGGTACTGAACCTGGAAATGGACGACGATTGAACGCCATCCCTATGTCTGATGGGAGACTCTGTCGGGCTGCCACTGCTAATTTCGGGGTATTTGCTCTAGAATGCATCGGTTTGAATAGACAGTAGATATATTCACTTATCCATTTCCGGAGTTTTCATGCAGCGTACAGCGCAGGTAGAACGCAACACCCTGGAGACCCAGATCAGCATCTCGCTGAATCTGGACGGCGCCGGTAGCGGTCAGTTTGCCACTGGTGTGCCTTTTCTTGACCACATGCTCGATCAGGTGGCGCGGCATGGACTGATCGATCTCGATATCAAGGCGCAGGGTGATCTGCATATCGATGCCCACCACACGGTGGAGGATATCGGCATTACCCTGGGTCAGGCGCTGGCCAAGGCGCTGGGGGATAAAAAAGGCATTCGCCGATATGGTCACGCCTATGTGCCACTGGACGAGGCGCTCTCCCGGGTGGTGGTGGACTTCTCCGGACGGCCCGGCCTGGAATATCGAGTGGATTTTACCCGCGCACGCATCGGTGAGTTCGATGTGGATCTGTTTCTGGAATTCTTCCGCGGGCTGGTCAATCATGCTGGTATGACCCTGCATGTGGACAATCTGCGGGGGGTGAATGCCCATCACCAGGCAGAGACCGTATTCAAGGCCCTGGGACGCGCATTGCGCATGGCACTGGAACCGGACCCTCGGATGGCAGATCTGGTGCCCTCGACCAAGGGTTCACTCTAATGAGACCCTGATTAAAGCCATCCCTGGCTTTATCAGTGCACGGAAAAAGAAAATGCGATTTTCTGTTTCCTTCATTTTCAATCGCCTGCAGCGATCGAAAATGGCGGCACATCCTTGTGCCGTAGGCACCACTGAATGGATCAGTGGTTCCACAATTTAGTAATGCTAGAGAGAAGTAAGCGATGTCTCAGAGAATTACCGTGATCGATTACGGGATGGGCAACCTGCGTTCAGTGGCCAAGGCGGTCGAGCATGTGGCCGCGGATAATGATGAAATCCTGGTCAGCGACGATCCACAGCTGATCCTGAATTCGGATCGGGTGCTGTTTCCCGGTCAAGGTGCGGCGCGGGACTGCATGGCAGCCATCTCCGATCACCACCTGAATCGGGCGGTGCTGGATGCGGCCCGCAGTAAACCCTTTCTCGGGATCTGCATGGGCCAGCAGGTTCTGCTGGAGTTCAGTGAGGAGAATGAGGGCACGGAGCTGCTTGGGCTCTATCCTGGAAAGGTGCGGCGCTTCCCAGGCGGTCGAGGACCGGATGGAGCGTTGCTGAAGATCCCCCACATGGGCTGGAACCAGGTGCATCAGACCCATGATCATCCCCTCTGGGCGAATATCCAACAGGACAGCCGCTTTTACTTTGTCCACAGCTATTATGTGGATCCCGATGAGGCCGGTTTGACTGCGGCGACCACCGATTTCGGCGTCACCTTCGCCAGCGCGGTGGCCGACGGAAATCTGTTTGCGGTGCAGTTCCACCCCGAAAAGAGTGCGGACGCCGGGCTGCAACTGCTGAAGAATTTCGTGAACTGGCAAGTTTAACTTTCACCACAGAGACCACTGAGAACACAGAGAATTGTTTCCTTATGTGACTCGTACTAATACCGTGCGATGTCGAAAGATATCCCTCACCAAGATTTGGAACAAATAAACAATTGATCTCGGTGTACTCGGTGTCCTCTGTGGTTAACAAAATATAGGAATACTACTGTGTTGTTGATACCCGCAATCGATCTTAAAGACGGCAAATGTGTGCGCCTGCGCCAGGGGCGCATGGATGACGACACGGTCTTTTCCGACAATCCGGTGGATATGGCCCGCCGTTGGGTGGAAGCCGGTGGCCGCCGCCTGCATCTGGTGGATTTGAATGGCGCATTTGCCGGTGAACCGGTGAATGGAACGGTGATCCATGCCATTGCCGAGGCCTATCCGGAGTTGCCAATCCAGGTTGGCGGCGGCATTCGCGACGAAGCAACCATTGAGGCCTACCTCAAGGCGGGCGTGACCTATTGCATCATCGGCACCCAGGCGGTCAAGGAGCCGGAATTCGTGGCCCGGGCCTGCAAGGCCTTTCCCGGCCATGTCATCGTTGGTTTGGATGCCAAAGAGGGGATGGTGGCGATTAACGGTTGGGCGGAAGTAACCGATCAGGAGGTGACCAAACTGGCGCGGCGTTTTGAAGATGATGGGGTCTCCGCCATCGTCTACACAGACATCGGTCGGGATGGCATGATGACCGGACCCAACATCGAGGCGACCACGGCGCTGGCGAATGCCATCAATATTCCCGTCGTGGCTTCCGGCGGCATCACCAACATTGGTGATATTGAGGCACTGTGTCGGGCGGAAACCAACAACATAACCGCCGCCATCACTGGCCGCGCCATCTACGAAGGCACTTTAGATTTTGCTGAAGGTCAGAAGCTGGCGGATGAGATGTGCGGTTGATCCGCAGTGTTCGAGTCATTGCATAAAATATAATCAATTATGTTAGCTAAACGTATCATTCCCTGTCTCGATGTAGACGCCGGCCGGGTGGTCAAGGGTGTCAAGTTCGTGGAGATCCGCGATGCCGGTGATCCAGTTGAGGTGGCGCGCCGTTATAACGAGGAGGGCGCGGACGAGATCACCTTTCTCGATATCACCGCCAGCTCCGATGACCGGGATACTATCGTGCATGTGGTGGAACAGGTGGCCAGCGAGGTCTTTATCCCGCTCACGGTGGGGGGCGGTATCCGCACCGTGGAGGATGTGCGGCGCATGCTCAACGCCGGCGCCGATAAGGTGGGGATCAACACCGCTGCGGTGTTCAATCCGGAGTTCGTCAAGGAGGCCGCGCAACGCTTCGGCTCCCAGTGCATCGTGGTAGCCATAGACGCCAAGCAGGTCAGCAGCGAGGGTGAGCCCCTGAAGTGGGAGATCTTCACCCATGGCGGGCGCAAGCCCACCGGTATCGATGCTGTGGAATGGGCGAAAAAAATGGCCGATTTCGGTGCCGGCGAGATCCTCCTCACCAGCATGGACCGTGACGGCACCAAGATCGGTTTCGACAACACACTCACCCGGGCCATCGCGGAGGCGGTGCCGATTCCGGTGATCGCCTCTGGGGGCGTGGGCACGCTGCAGCACCTGGTGGATGGGATCAAGCAGGGCGCGGCGGATGCGGTTTTAGCCGCGAGTATCTTTCACTTTGCCGAATACAGCATCGGAGAGGCCAAGCGTTTTATGCAGGACCAAGGCGTAGAGGTGCGGTTATGAGTTGGTACGACGAAATCAAATGGGACAGCGACGGCCTGGTTCCGGCGATCGCCCAGGAAGCCGGGACCGGCACGATCCTGATGCTGGCCTGGATGAATCGCGAGGCCCTGCAATTGACCGAGCAGACCGGTCATGCGGTCTATTTTTCCCGTTCCCGCCAGAAGCTCTGGCACAAGGGCGAGGAGTCAGGACATCAGCAACTGGTGAAGTCAATGCGGGTCGATTGCGATGCGGATGTGGTATTGCTGGCGGTCGAGCAGAAGGGTGGCATCGCCTGCCATACCGGCCGTCATAATTGCTTCTACCGGGAACTGCAGGATGGCGACTGGGTCGAAGTGTTACCGATTGTGAAAGATCCCAAAGAGATCTACAAATAAGTACTATCAATAACTACTAAAGTAATCACACGCAGACCCATGCAACGCGCTGTGAATACGTCCCTGTATGCTCGATAGCGAGGTTCCTCTCGCCAACGGCTACAATAGTCCTTGTGCAATTGCTTTCGGTATCATTAACTATGAGTGACGTACTGACCCAACTGGCCCAGGTGTTGGAGGAGCGCAAGCAGGCGGACCCGGACAGCTCCTATGTGGCGAAACTCTATGCCAAGGGGCTGGATGCGATCCTCAAGAAGATTGGTGAGGAGGCCACCGAGACGGTGATGGCCGCCAAGGATGGGGTGGCTGACAAGATTATCTACGAGACGGCTGATCTCTGGTTTCACAGTCTGGTCCTCTTGGCCCATCAGGGACTGGGACCGGATGACGTGTTGCGGGAGCTGCAACGGCGTTTCGGGCTCTCCGGGCTGGAGGAGAAGGCAAGCCGGGATCAATAGTTGCAGATTTTAGTGATTAGATAAACTCCTGCAAACGGGGAGAATCCCGGGTGGTTACGAGCAACCGGCATCTGGGGTATGATCCCACTGTTTGCTTGACTGGGAATATCAGGCGTCTCTGAATTTCAAATATACAGCCGGCCTCTAGCCGGGGAGTGGAGAAGACTATGGGTATTGGCGGTATCAGTATCTGGCAGCTGTTGATCATTTTGGCCATTGTCCTGCTGTTGTTCGGCACCAAACGGCTGAAGAATATCGGAGGCGACCTCGGAGGTGCCATCAAGGGCTTCAAAAAGTCCATGTCGGATGGGGAAAAGCCGGAAGACAAGACCGAACAGATCGAAAAATCCGAGGGTACCACTGTCGAAGGCGAAGTGACCTCCAAGGAAAAAGACAAGACCTGAACCTTACGCCAGCTGAGTCCTGATCAATGTTTGACGTCGGTTTCTGGGAACTGAGTATTATCGCGATCGTGGCACTGGTCGTGATCGGCCCCGAACGGCTGCCGAAGGTCGCCCGCACGGCGGGCCATTGGATTGGCCGGGGCCGACGCTTCGTGGCCAGCGTGAAGGCGGATATCGATAAGGAGATCAAGGCGGATGAGTTGAAGAAGATCCTCGATGAGCAGGTCAAGAAGGCCAATCCCCTGCATGAGATCATTGAAGAGACAGAGCAGGAGTTCGAGTCGATCAAGAGAAATACAGAACAGATCGCCACTGATGCTAATAAATCGCACGAAGATCAAAAGACCTCCGGCGAAAAGAAGTAATCTTTTACAGAAATAATGACGGCTGACAGCCAAACCCCATCACCGGAGCAACCGCTGGTTGCTCACTTACTGGAATTGCGTGACCGGATATTGCGCATGGTGCTGGCGGTGCTGGCAGTGTTTCTGGTGCTGTTTCCTTTTGCCAATGATCTCTACATCCTGGTCTCAGAACCGCTGCGGCAAACGCTGCCAGCCGGCGCCAGCATGATTTCCACCAAACCCATCGACCCTTTTCTGATTCCTTTCAAGCTCAGCCTGCAGCTGGCTATTTTTATTGCTATACCCTTTATTCTCTATCAGTTCTGGGCCTTTGTGGCGCCGGGGCTTTATAAACATGAGCAAAAGCTGGTGATGCCATTACTGGTCTCCAGCACCCTGCTCTTCTATCTGGGTATGGCCTTCGCCTATTTCGTGGTCTTCCCGCTGGTATTTGCCTTCCTCACCAGTACGGCGCCGGAAGGTATCGAGATTTCCACCGATATGGGCAGTTATCTCGATTTTGTGATGACCCTCTTCTTTGCTTTTGGCGTGGCCTTCGAGGTCCCGATCGCCACCATCATTCTGGTCTGGATGGGAGTCACAACACCCGAGAGCTTGAAACAGAAACGCCCTTATGTGATTGTCGGCGCCTTTGTTGCAGGTATGTTTCTAACCCCGCCGGATGTGATCTCCCAGACTTTGTTGGCGCTGCCGATGTGGGTATTGTTCGAACTCGGGCTGATTTTCTCTAAGAGCTTTGTCAGAGAACAACCTGAGGAGGAGCAATCCGCCCCTGGATCGGCGGTCGCTGCTGCCAGTGTATCCGCTTCCGGGTCTGCCGCTGATGTTGTTGAGACAACCACACCGCCGGTCGGCACTGATATCGACCCTGCCAGTGAGACTATCGATGCCGATCGCTTTGTACCCATGACCGAGGCGGAAATGGAAGCCGAGCTGGATTCCATCGAGGCGGAAGAGGAGGACGAAGAGCTGTCTGTAGAGGATAAGCTGCAGCATGTTCAGACCCTGCGCGATGCGGGTGAGATCGACCAGGCCAGGGAGCTTTTATATGAAATCCTTGAGGATGGAGATGCCGATCAGCGCCGGGTGGCAAGGAACATCCTGGCCCAGCTCGATACCCTCTAGCGGATCGTTTATCGATAGCGCAAACGGGTCCCATGCACCAGTGACAGAGTGATCTCCTCCGGTGCCAGGTCCTTGGGAAAAAAGGTACCGGAGATCTTCGCGCCATTGATGCTGGCGCCTTCGAGGCGGGTCTCGCGCAGGTCCAGACCCCGCAAGTCCGCCTGCCGCAGGTAGGTATCACTCAGGTCCAGTCCTTTTGCATTCAGCTTCCGCAGGTCCAGCCCGCGCAGATCAGTGCCCTGCAGATGACAGGCTTCCCCCGCTGTGCGGCGCTGGTTGAACTCGGTGGTCTTCTCATCCCGCAATAGCTGATACATGGGGTCCTGTTTGATCTCGGGTTTCTGCATGATTCTTATTCCTGATTATTCGGTTCGAGTGAATTATTTCTGTTTGAAGAATAGACAATTTTCTGGCAAGTCACTCAATCAGCCTGGTTGATCGGATCTTTTTCTCACCTGTTACCTCTGTCTCTGGTCAATACCCCACCTGCAGCGTCAGCATGCGCGAACAGCAACAGCCTGTTCAAGTACCTGCGGCCACCGTTCTGACCTGTTCAAGCTCCACCAGCAGTTCGGCCAGTGGGGGTATGTCGTCATTCCTCTCAAGCATCGTTGGGACCGGTCCACAATGGTTGATAACCTTGAGGTAGAGATTCCAGATTGGATCATCGATTGGCGCACTGTCCGTATCCCACTCATACTCCGACTTGTTCATCAGAGGGGCAAGGTGTATCTGCCAGATTCGATCTGCCGGCAGGTTTTCAACATAGCTCGAGGGCTCGAAGCCCTGCGGGACAGCGTTAAGAATGATGTTGTTCAGATCCAGCAGGATCAATGAGTCCGAAGACTCCGCAACCCGGCCGATAAACTCCCATTCGGGCATTTCATCGGGACTGCGCGGGCGGCTGTCTGGAATGTTTTCCAGCAGAATCGGCTGGCCGAGGGTATCCTGCACGACCTCGATCCTGGGGATTAGATGATCGATCATTTCCCGGGTGCGGGGCAGGGGATGCAACTCATAGCTGTGTGACATGCCCGGTGGTGTCCAGCAGAGATGGTCCGAGATCAGCTCAGGTTCTATGCGCTGCGCCAGAGTCCTGAGCTGGGCCAGGTAGTTGCGGTCCAGAGGGTCCGGCCCGCCCACGGAAAGCGCCCCGCCATGCATGGTCAAAGGATAGTGTTGCCGAATCTGCTGCAACTCAGCAAGTTGCTCCGAGCTGGCGTTCAGGTAGCTGTCGGAAAGGATCTCCAGCCAGTCAATGGCCGGTTGCTGTTCTATCAGTGGCCTTACCAGCTCCCTGCGCAGACCCAGACCGAAGCCGAGTTCGGGGCGTTTGCTCTGAGTTGTTCGAGCCGGGTTCATCAGTGTAGCGCATTGAACATGCGACTCCGGTAGCGTTTCACCAGTTCACCCTCGCCGCCGAGCATGTCGAAGATCTGCAGCATGCCCTTACGCCCTGCGTCGTCACCATACTCCCGGTCTTTCTGCATCAATTTGAGCAGCAGTTCGAGGGCGGCTTCATAGTCAGTCTGCATGATGCGGTGGGATGCCAGCTGATAGAGCGCTTCGCTGTTTGCCGGATCTTTCTCCAGGATCTCTTCCAATTCTTCCGCGGCCGGCGCCTCGCTGGTGGCCCGGTCAAATTTGATCCGCGCCAGCATCGAGACCACTTCCGGTTGCTCTTGCAGATCCATGGGCAGCTCCTCCAGCAGGCGCTCTGCATCCGCCAGCTCCCCCAGGGTGGCCTTGTAGCGGGCATAGGAGAGCTTTACCCGGGGATTCTCCGGGTCCAGGACGTTCGCCTTATTGATCAGCTCCCCGGCCTCTGCAGCATTTCCCTGCAACAGCAGGTTGTCGGCTTGGCTGAGTAGCAGGTCCGACTCCCTGGGAATATGTTGGTCGAGAAAGGCCCTGACATCGGCCTCCGGCAATGCGCCCATGAACTCATCAACCGGCTGGCCATTCTGAAACAATTTGACCGTAGGCAGGCTGCGAATCCCGAACTGGGCTGCCAGCGCCTGTTGCTCTTCGGTATTCACCTTGGCGAGGACGAATTTTCCCTGATACTCATCGGCCAATTTGGCCAGTAAAGGCATCAGGGACTTGCAGGGCGCGCACCATTCCGCCCAGAAGTCGACCAGTACCGGGTGTTCGTGGGAGCCATCCAGGACGACCTGCTGGAAGTTTTCCGCAGTGACCTGAAAACATAGGGTAATCAGACATATTCATGCAATCCTGTCAGATTGAAACAGAGTCTGACTATTATACGGATTGTTACCCAGATACAAGATGCCTAAACTCGGAATCATGGTTGAATATGCCTATGCAACCGTCTCAGTGCTTCTTGCTGGGTTGAAATTCAGCTTCGGCGGACCCATAAACAGTGTATCTGAGATCAAGGAATATAAATCATGTCTGAAACTTTGCACATCGTGTGCCCACACTGTGACGGCATCAATCGGCTACCTGTTTCGCGGTTGGCGGAGGGGGGCAGCTGCGGCAAATGTCATCAAGCGCTGTTTACCCGCCAGCCCCTGGCGTTGAATGCCAGTCGTTTTCAACGTCATGCAGCTAAGAGCGATATCCCGTTATTGATCGATTTCTGGGCGCCCTGGTGTGGGCCATGCAAGATGATGGCGCCAGCCTTTGAGCAAGCTGCCGGGCAGTTGGAACCTCAGGTACGGCTGGTGAAGGTGAATACCGAAGAGCAACAGCAGCTGGGCGCCGAGTATGGTATCCGCAGTATCCCCACCTTATTGTTGATGCGCAATGGACGTGAAATTGCCCGCCAGCCGGGCGCTATGGACGTGGCTGGCATCCTGAGTTGGACGAGGCAGCAACTGGCTCGATCCGGATAGACAGATTCACCCATAATCAAGTAGAATCATCGCGGTTTGAGGGGGTAGATTTCCGCCGTGCATGGACGCACAAGTGCCATGGGGGCAGGAAGCCCATGAACGGCCGACCGTGCAAGGATGCACAAGTGCCGCGAGGGCAAGAAGCCCATGAACGGCCGCCGTGCATGGACGCACAAGTGCCGCGAGGGCATGGAGCCCATGAACGGCCGCCGTGCAAGGATGCACAAGTGCCGCGAGGGCAAGGAGCCCAGGAGCGGCCGCCATGCCATGCTTCCCATGTATATGCATGTATGGCCCTTCTGCATCCGAACTAAATTCGATGAATGAGGGTGAGCCTTTGGGGTCACCCTTTTTCGCGCGCCTGCAACGGAGGATTCCTTGAGAAAACCAGCCCTTCTGGTCCTTGAAGATGGCAGCCTTTTTCGCGGAGAGGCTATCGGGGCTGATGGCCAGTCTGTGGGCGAGGTTGTTTTTAACACCGCCATGACCGGTTATCAGGAGATCCTGACCGATCCATCCTACAGTCGTCAGATTGTCACCCTAACCTACCCGCATATCGGTAACACCGGTATCAATCAGGACGATGAGGAGTCCAGCCACATCCATGCGGCGGGACTGGTGATCCGTGATCTGCCACTGCTGACCAGTAACTGGCGTAGCGAAGAATCCCTGGGGAACTACCTGCAGCGAAACAATATCGTTGCCATTGCCGGGATCGATACCCGCAAACTGACCCGCATCCTGCGCGAAAAAGGTGCGCAGAGCGGTTGTATTCAGGCGGGTGATGCGATTGACGAGCAAGCCGCCCTGGCGGCGGCCAAAGCCTTTCCCGGCTTGAAGGGCATGGATCTGGCAAAAGAAGTGACCACCATCACTCCCTATGAATGGGCTCAGGGTACCTGGTCACTGGAGGGAGGGATTCCCGAGGCGTTGCATCCCATCGAGGAGAAGCTGCCGCTGCATGTAGTGGCTTATGACTATGGGGTCAAACGCAACATCCTGCGCATGTTGGTGGATCGCGGCTGCCGCTTGACCGTGGTGCCGGCGCAGATGCCTGCCAGCGAAGTGCTGGCTCTGCAGCCGGATGGTGTGTTCCTTTCCAATGGCCCGGGTGATCCGGAGCCCTGTGATTATGCGATTGAGTCGATCCAGCAGATAGTCGAGACCGGCCTGCCGGTATTTGGTATCTGTCTGGGGCATCAGCTGCTATCCCTGGCCAGTGGCGCCAGCACGGTAAAGATGAAGTTCGGTCACCATGGCGCCAACCATCCGGTACAGGACATCGCGGCAAAAACTGTGATGATCAGCAGCCAGAACCATGGTTTTGCGGTGGATGAGCAAAGCCTGCCGGACACACTGCAGGCCACTCATCGTTCCCTGTTCGATGGTTCTCTACAGGGTATTCACCGGACTGACAAGCCAGCCTTCGGTTTCCAGGGACACCCGGAAGCCAGCCCGGGTCCCCATGATGTAGCGCCGGTGTTCGACCACTTTATCGATTTGATCAATAGCCACAGAGACGCAGAGAGCGTTTGATGTGACTTCGTTTGTTTGATCCCGTGGCTAGGAAATGTTTTTTTATTCAGGATCCTGTTGCTCAGCATCAGGAACCTCTGTGTCCTCTGTGTCTCTGTGGCTAAAAAATAATGCCGAAAAGAACTGATATACATAGTATCCTGATCATCGGCGCCGGCCCCATTGTCATCGGCCAGGCCTGTGAGTTCGATTATTCCGGGGCGCAGGCCTGCAAGGCGCTGCGGGAGGAGGGCTTCCGGGTGGTCCT
This sequence comes from uncultured Gammaproteobacteria bacterium, assembly GCA_963797085.1. Taxonomy (GTDB): domain Bacteria; phylum Pseudomonadota; class Gammaproteobacteria; order Chromatiales; family Chromatiaceae; genus JASJBU01. The sequence continues at coordinate 234,938 of CAWCOA010000011.1, read as the reverse complement.
GGTGAACTCCAATCCGGCCACCATCATGACCGACCCGGACATGGCGGACGCAATCTATATCGAGCCGATCACCTGGGAGACCCTGGAGCGGATCATCGAGAAGGAGCGCCCGGAAGCGCTGCTGCCCACCATGGGCGGTCAGACAGCCCTTAATACCGCGCTGGATCTGGTGCGTGAAGGGGTGCTGGAGAAATACGGCGTGGAGATGATCGGCGCCTCCCGCGAGGCCATCGACAAGGCCGAGGATCGGGATCTGTTTCGCAAGGCGATGCGCAAGATCGGTCTGGATATGCCCAGGTCGGCGATCGCCCACAGCATGGAAGAGGCCGAGCAGGTCCAGGCCAGCATCGGTTTCCCCACCATCATCCGGCCCTCCTTCACCATGGGCGGCAGCGGTGGCGGCATCGCCTATAATCCGGAAGAATTCGTCGAGATCTGCGAGCGCGGGCTGGATCTCTCGCCGACCAAGGAGCTGCTGATCGAGGAGTCGATTCTTGGCTGGAAAGAGTACGAGATGGAGGTGGTGCGGGACCGCAAGGACAACTGCATCATCATCTGCTCCATCGAAAATCTGGATCCCATGGGGGTGCATACCGGCGACTCCATTACCGTCGCCCCGGCCCAGACCCTGACCGACAAGGAATACCAGATCATGCGTGACGCCTCCCTGGCGGTGCTGCGCGAGATCGGCGTGGAGACCGGCGGCTCCAACGTGCAGTTCGCCATCAATCCGGAAAACGGGCGCATGATCATCATCGAGATGAATCCCCGGGTCTCCCGCTCCTCGGCGCTGGCTTCCAAGGCCACCGGCTTTCCGATCGCCAAGGTGGCGGCCAAGCTGGCGGTGGGCTATACCCTGGACGAGCTGCAGAACGAGATTACCGGCGGTGCCACCCCGGCTTCGTTCGAGCCCAGCATCGACTACGTGGTCACCAAGGTGCCGCGTTTTGCCTTCGAGAAATTCCCCCAGGCAGATGATCGCCTGACCACCCAGATGAAGTCGGTGGGCGAGGTGATGGCCATCGGCCGCACCTTCCAGGAGTCCCTGCAGAAGGCCCTGCGGGGCCTGGAGATCGGTAAATACGGACTCTGCGAGGTGCTCGACCTGGATGGCAAGGGCGCCAGGGACAATCTGATTCAGGAGATCCGCCTGCCCGGGCCGGAGCGGATCTGGTATGTGGCGGAGGCCTTCCGCATGGGGCATGAGTCTGGATCGAGGTCTTCGATCACAGAAGATCGATCCCTGGTTCCTGGTGCAGATCGAAGAACTGGTGAATATCGAGCGGGAGGTCGCCGGACAGGGACTGGAGGCGCTGGATGGTGAACGTCTGCGCGCTCTCAAGCGCAAGGGCTTTGCCGACCGCCGCCTGGCCGAGCTGGTGGAATCCAGTGAGGCGGAGATCCGCCGTCGTCGCCATGCCGCAGGGGTGCGTCCGGTGTTCAAGCGGGTCGATACCTGCGCCGCGGAGTTTGCCACCAGTACCGCCTATATGTACTCCACCTATGAAGAGGAGTGCGAGGCCCAGCCTACCGACCGCAAGAAAATCATGGTATTGGGTGGTGGTCCGAACCGCATCGGCCAGGGTATCGAATTCGATTACTGCTGTGTGCATGCCGCTTTCGCCATGCGCGAAGACGGCTATGAGACCATCATGGTCAACTGTAACCCGGAGACGGTTTCCACCGACTATGATACCTCCGATCGCCTCTATTTCGAGCCTCTGACCCTGGAGGATGTGCTCGAGGTCATCGACAAGGAACAGCCCGGCGGGGTGATCGTGCAGTATGGCGGTCAGACCCCCCTGAAACTGGCGCGGGATCTGGAAGCCGCCGGGGCGCCGATCATCGGCACCAGCCCGGATTCCATCGATCTGGCGGAGGACCGGGAACGTTTCCAGCAACTGGTGGAGAAATTGAAACTGCGCCAGCCGCCCAACCGCACCGCCACCGAGGCGGAGCAGGCGGTCAAACTGGCGCAGGAGATAGGCTATCCGCTGGTGGTGCGTCCTTCCTATGTGCTGGGCGGCCGTGCCATGGAGATCGTCTATGATGAGGATGACCTGCGCCGCTACATGCGCGAGGCAGTGAGCGTATCCAACGATTCTCCGGTCTTGCTGGATCGCTTTCTGGATGACGCCATCGAGGTGGACGTGGATGCCATCTGTGACGGTAAGGATGTGCTGATTGGCGGCATCATGGAGCATATCGAGCAGGCGGGGGTCCATTCCGGTGATTCCGCCTGCTCCTTACCGCCTTATACCCTCTCCGCCTCGGTCCAGGACCGCATGCGGGAGAAGATGCGACAATTGGCCCTGGAACTCAAGGTAGTGGGTCTGATGAACACCCAGTTTGCCATCAAGGATGATCATATCTATCTGCTGGAGGTGAATCCCCGCGCCTCCCGTACCGTACCTTTCGTCTCCAAGGCCACGGGGGTTCAGCTGGCCAAGGTAGCTGCGCGCTGTATGGCGGGTGTCAGCCTGAAGGAGCAGGGTGTTACCCGGGAAGTAATTCCAGACCATTATTTCGTCAAGGAGGCGGTCTTCCCGTTCGTCAAGTTCCCCGGCGTCGACACGGTACTGGGGCCGGAGATGAAGTCCACCGGTGAGGTGATGGGAGTTGGCAGGACTTTCGGCGAGGCCTTTAATAAGTCGATTCTTGGCGCCGGTTCCCGTCTGCCCAGGAGCGGCACATGCACTACTCAGTGTACGGGATGCAGACAAGAATCGGGCGGTGCAGGTGGCGGAGGATCTGGCGGATTTTGGTTTCAAGCTGTACGCCACCGGAGGCACTGCCACCGCGATTCAGGACGCGGGGATCGAATGTCAGAGAGTCAATAAGGTCACGGAGGGCCGGCCGCATATTGTAGATATGATCAAGAACCGGGAAGTCAGTTTTATCGTCAATACCACCGAAGGTGCGCAGGCGATCACAGATTCTGCGGAGATACGCCGTGCAGCGCTGCAGCATAAAGTGACCTACACCACTACCATATCCGGGGCTGAAGCAACTTGCCTGGCATTGAAACAATTGGATGAATTGAGTGTCAATCGTCTGCAGGATCTGCACGCTTGATCTGCAACTGGCAGCGAAACTACTTAGCTCACCGACAAATACGATTATTGTACATGGGTGAACGGGGTGAAACGACGCCCTTCGCTGGCCCAGGATGTAATATGGCAACGACCCGGTGGCTCCCTTAACAGGGGCACAGCTGGCTGTTTGCTTGTGACTGAAATTATTTGAGGAAGGATCTATGAGCAAAGTACCTTTGACCGCCAAAGGCGCAGAGAACCTGCGAACTGAACTCGAAGAGCTGAAACGGGTAGCCCGCCCCGATGTTATCAAGGCGATTGCTGAAGCGCGTGCGCACGGTGATCTGAAAGAGAACGCTGAATATCATGCGGCCCGTGAGCAGCAAGGCTTTATCGAGGGTCGGATCAAGGATATCGAAGGCAAGCTTTCCCATGCCCAGGTTATCGATGTCACCAGCATCAATGCCGGGGGCAAGGTGGTGTTTGGCGCTACTGTGGACCTCATCGAACTGGACAATGATGAAGAGTTTACCTATCAAATTGTGGGTGAGGACGAGGCCGATATCAAACAGGGTCTGATCTCTGTCAGTTCGCCGATTGCCCGCGCCTTGATCGGTAAGTCGGAGGGTGACGACGTATTCCTGCAGACCCCCAACGGGCCTCGGGAATTCGAGATTCTGGAAGTGCGTTACGAATAAGTCATTATGTAGTAAATGGCCGGTAGAAACCCGGAATATCGTTCAGACGATAATCCGGTTTTTTGTTTTATCCGGATTAGGGCGGTAGAAGATCGCTATCCTGCCGATGATCTGGATCAGGCTGGCTTTTTGCTGAGCAGTGATTTTGCTGCTGATTTGCTCGCGTTCTGCCTTGTCCGCCCCGGCAAGTTTTACCTTGATGAGCTCATGGGTGTCCAGGGCGATATCGATCTCATTGAGTACGTTTTCGCTCAGACCATGCTGACCTATCATTACCACGGGCTTCAAATGGTGGGCCTGTTTCTTGAGTTCTCGAATCTGCTGGGGGTTCAAGCGCATGGTAATAAGCCGTTAGAGTCTAAATGGGGGCATAATAACTCATTTACAGACTGTACCTGAAAAGTCATGAAACGCACTAAAAGCAGTCGCCAGTGGTTGGACCGGCAGTTCAGCGATGACTATGTGAAGCGGGCCCAGAAGGAAGGCTACCGCTCCCGTGCTGCTTTCAAGCTGCTGGAGATTCAGGAAAAGGACCGGATCATTAAGCCGGGTATGCGGATTGTTGATCTGGGAGCTGCGCCCGGTGGCTGGTCGCAGGTGGCGCGCCGATTGGTTGGTGATCGAGGGCAGGTGATTGCCCTGGATGTTCTGGAGATGGATCCGATCGCCGGGGTCACGTTCATTCAGGGGGATTTTCGTGAGGATGACCCCATGGAAAAGTTAAGGAACGTCCTTGCTGGTGAAAAGGTTGACCTTGTAATTTCTGACATGGCTCCCAATATTACAGGTATGGCCAGTGTAGACCAGCCACGTTCCATGTATCTCTGTGAACTGGCATTGGATTTTGCTCAGGAATCCCTGCGTTCCGGGGGTGGTTTTGTAGTAAAAGTCTTTCAGGGCGAGGGCTTTGACAACTATTTGAAAGAACTCAGGAAATCTTTTTCCCGGGTGGTCAGCAGAAAGCCTAAGTCTTCACGGCAGAAAAGCCGTGAGATCTACCTGGTAGCAGGGAACTTTAAACTATAGTACCTTACCAACCATTTAAACTATCGAGATTCCTGGTAGAGACAGGGCCACTTGAGAGGTTGTTACGCTTTGAATGACATGGCAAAAAATTTAATTCTGTGGGTGGTGATCGCCATCGTTCTGATGACGGTGTTCAATAATTTTTCCACGACGACGAATCAGGCTCAATCCGTCAGCTATTCGGAGTTCATCAGCGAGGTAAAAGCTGGGAATGTAAAAGAGGTAACCATTCAAAATGGCCGGGATATCGATGGCGCCATGGTCTCGGGTCAGCGTTTCTCCACTTATAGCCCCGGTGACGACGGCCTGGTCAGTGATCTGCTGAACAATAACGTCGAGATAGTGGCCACTCCACCTGAAAAACCATCCCTGTTGATGAATATTCTGATCAACTGGTTCCCACTGTTCGTGCTGATCGGTCTGTGGATATTTTTCATGCGCCAGATGCAGGGTGGTGGCGCCGGGCGTGGGGCCATGTCATTCGGCAAGAGCAAGGCCAGGATGCTCACGGAAGATCAGGTGAAAGTGACCTTCAACGATGTTGCCGGGATCGAAGAGGCCAAGGAGGAGGTCTCCGAAATGGTGGACTTCCTGCGTGATCCTTCGAAATTCCAGAAACTTGGCGGCAAGATTCCCAAGGGTGTGCTGTTGGTGGGTTCACCGGGTACCGGTAAAACGCTACTGGCCAAGGCGATTGCTGGTGAGGCCAAGGTGCCTTTCTTCACTATCTCTGGTTCCGATTTCGTGGAGATGTTTGTCGGTGTTGGCGCATCAAGAGTGCGCGACATGTTCGAGCAGGCGAAGAAACATGCGCCCTGTATCATCTTCATCGACGAGATCGATGCAGTGGGCCGGCACCGTGGTGCGGGTCTTGGAGGCGGACACGACGAGCGTGAGCAGACCCTCAACCAGCTGCTGGTGGAGATGGATGGTTTCGAGGGTAACGAAGGCGTCATCGTGGTTGCTGCTACCAACCGCCCCGATGTACTTGATCCCGCTTTGCTGCGCCCCGGACGTTTTGATCGCCAGGTCGTAGTGCCCCTGCCGGATGTGCGCGGTCGCGAACAAATTCTCAAGGTCCATTTGCGCAAGGTGGCGGGGGGGGACGATGTCAAGCCTTCGATCATTGCCCGGGGTACTCCTGGCTTCTCTGGTGCCGATCTGGCCAACCTGGTGAATGAGGCGGCCCTGTTTGCGGCGCGCGCCAATAAGTCCCTGGTCAGTATGGAAGAGATGGAGAAGGCCAAAGATAAGATTATGATGGGCGCCGAACGCCGCACCATGGTGATGAGTGAAGAGGAAAAGAAGCTCACTGCCTATCATGAGTCCGGACATGCGATCGTCGGGCGTCTGGTGCCTTCTCATGACCCTGTTTACAAGGTCAGCATCATTCCTCGAGGCCGTGCATTGGGCGTAACCATGTTTCTGCCGGAACAGGATCGCTACAGCCTGAGTAAGGAGACCCTGGAGAGCCAGATCTCCAGTCTGTTTGGCGGTCGTCTCGCTGAGGAGCTGATCTTCGGCATGGACAAGGTGACAACCGGCGCCTCCAATGATATCAAGCGCGCCACGGAGCTGGCGCGCAACATGGTGACCAAGTGGGGTCTCTCTGAACGTCTGGGTCCGCTGATGTACAGCGAGGAAGAGGAAGAGGTGTTCCTCGGTCGCTCTGTGACGCAGCACAAGAATGTCTCGGATGACACCGCGCACACCATCGATGAGGAGATCCGCAACTTCATAGATAGAAACTATGAGCGTGCCGATACGATCCTCAAGGAGAACCTGGACAAGCTGCACCTGATGGCGGCAGCGCTGATGAAGTACGAGACCATCGACTCGAATCAGATCGATGACATTATGCAGGGCAAGAAGCCCCGTCCGCCGAAAGATTGGGAAGAGCCTGAAGCGGGTTCTGACGATGATACCAAATCTTCCGGAGAAGCGGCCTCCTCAGACGACGTTTCAGGCACCATTGGTGGACCTGCCAATCAGCACTGAGCTTTGCTGTCGCGTTGATTCTTGATTGTGCAGGCAAACCTGTTGACCTGGGAGTACCCCAGGTCATGGGTATACTCAATCTCACCCCGGATTCTTTCTCTGATGGCGGCCGCTTCTCAAGCAAAGCTGCCGCCTTGGCGCGGGCCCGTGAAATGGTCGAGGAAGGAGCGGCGATCATTGATATCGGTGGTGAATCAACCCGTCCAGGAGCCCGGGCTGTATCTGTTCAGGAAGAACTCGACAGGGTCATCCCAATCATTTCAAAACTTGCCAGCGAACTCCCTGTACCTCTGTCAATTGATACCAGTAAGTCAGTCGTGATGCGTGAGGCAGTCAGTGCCGGTGCCGGATTGATCAATGATGTGATGGCGCTCCGAGCCGAGGGTGCGCTTGATGCGGCGGCAAATTTGCGTGTGCCGGTATGCCTGATGCACATGCAAGGTGAGCCACGCACTATGCAGCAATCGCCCGAATATCCGGATGTGCTGCAGGATGTGAAATCCTTTCTTGCCGAACGGGTCGAGGCCTGCCGCGCAGCGGGGATACCTCGGGAGTCTATCTTGATCGATCCGGGATTCGGGTTTGGCAAGACCCTTGAGCACAATCTCTTACTGCTGAGAAATCTGCACAAGCTTGGCGAACTTGGGGTGCCACTCTTGGTGGGGCTGTCAAGAAAATCCATGATTGGGGCGCTATTGGGGGATGTGGCGGTCGACAAACGCCGCTCCGGCAGTATCGCGGCAGCCGTACTGGCGGTTCTTAACGGGGCCGCAGTGATCAGAACACATGATGTAAGGGCGACGGTTGATGCACTCAAGGTAACAGTTGCCGTTAACGCCTTTTGAGTGCGGAGTCGATATTTGGGTAATTCTGCCTAAGTGAAAAATTGTGAGTTTTTTTTCTAAGCGCAGGTTTCTGACTTAGAATGACGTTATATTGAATCCCACATCAATATTGAGCGGTTGTTCCCTGCAAGGACGCCAATAACTAATACGAGAGAAAGTACGTGAGCCGAAAATATTTTGGAACAGATGGTGTCAGGGGACGGTTTGGTGAAGGTGCAATCACCCCTGAATTTGTGCTCAAGTTGGGTTGGGCTGTTGGCCGCGTACTTGGTGATCAAGTCAAGAATCGGGTGTTGATTGGTAAGGACACGCGAATCTCGGGCTACTTGCTTGAATCTGCCCTGGAAGCCGGCTTGGCCGCGGCCGGTGTAAACATCACCTTGCTCGGCCCGATGCCAACGCCCAGCGTCGCCTATTTGACCCGCACCTTGCACGCCCAGGCGGGTATAGTCATCAGTGCCTCGCATAACCCTTTTCAAGACAATGGCATCAAGTTCTTTTCCCGTGACGGTCTTAAATTGCCCGATGAGGTGGAAAGTCGGATTGAGGCTGAAATGGACAAGCCCCTTACCACAGTCGATTCATCAAAACTGGGCCGGGCTGAAAAGATGGATGCAGAAGGTCGTTATATCGAATTTTGCAAAAGTACCATACCCCTCAAGACTCAGTTCCGAGGACTGAAAATCGTTGTCGACTGCGCGAATGGCGCGGCTTACAACATCGCGCCCTATGTGTTTGACGAGATGGGCGCCGAGGTGATCGCGATCGGCAACCGGCCTAACGGCTTCAATATCAATGACGGGGTCGGCTCCACCTACCCGGAATTTATCAAGGCTGCTGTCATTGAGCATCAGGCGGACCTGGGTGTGGCCCTGGATGGCGATGGGGATCGCCTAATCATGGTGGATGATCAGGGCAATGAGGTGGATGGCGATGAGATCCTTTATATCATTGCCCGTTCCAGGATGCGCCAGGGAACGCTAAAAGGGGCTGTGGTAGGAACATTGATGAGTAATCTGGGACTCGAGCATGCCCTGCGGGAACATGGGGTAGTCTTCGAGCGCACCCAGGTGGGCGACAGGTATATCATGGAGCGATTGAAGCAGAAGGGCTGGATGCTGGGTGGCGAACAGTCGGGCCATATCCTCTGTCTGGATAAGACCACTACCGGAGACGGTATCGTTTCAGCGCTGCAGGTTCTGGCCGAGGTTCATACATCGGGGCAAAATTTGCGTGAATTGACCGCCGGCATGAAAAAATATCCGCAGAAGCTGGTAAATGTAAAGTTGGGTGATAAATCCCCGGCGGAGGTCATGCAGGCGGACGCGGTCAAGGCATCGGTTCGTGATGCCGAAATGGAGATGGGTAATTCAGGCCGTGTGTTGCTGCGGCCATCGGGTACCGAACCATTGATTCGAATCATGCTGGAAGGCAGCGAGGCTAGCCAGGTGGAGCAATTGACCGGAAACATTGCAGAAGTCGTGCAGACTTTTGTTGATAGCTGAGTAGCTCCCCAGCCAATAAGTAGATTGATTTCGGGCGCGTTGGCCGTTAAGCTAGCGCGCTTTCATTTTTTACTCTAGGAGAGAGCGTCATGCGGCAGCCGTTTGTAGCGGGTAATTGGAAAATGAACGGTTCCCTTGAAAGCGTTCGGGAGCTGCTTGATGGGCTCAAGCGCGGTATCGGTGATGTGAAAGTCGCTGAGGTTGCGGTCTGCCCGCCCTACGTATTTATTCCCGAGGCACAGCAGCAACTGGCCGGGACGGCGATCGCATGGGGTGGTCAGGATCTCTCCACAGAGTCGGCAGGGGCCTTCACGGGCGAAATTGCCGCCTCGATGCTAAACGATTTTGCCTGTAAATATGTGATTGTCGGTCACTCTGAGCGTCGCACCTACCATGCCGAGACGGATGAACTGGTGGCAAAGAAGTATGCGCTAGCCAGGGCGGCCGGACTGGTGCCTATTCTTTGTGTAGGGGAGACCCTGGAAGAGCGTGAACGAGGCATTACCGAGGAAGTCGTGGCTCGTCAGCTGGATGCAGTGATTGAACTGGAGGGCGTGGATGCCTTGGCAGCTGGGGTTATTGCCTATGAACCGGTCTGGGCGATCGGCACTGGCATGACGGCATCTCCTGAGCAGGCGCAGGATGTTCATGCATTCATTCGCGGCCGCGTGGCGGAGAAAAGCGCGGAAGTGGCGGAAGGCGTAAGGATCCTTTATGGCGGTTCCATGAAGCCTGGAAATGCCAAAGAATTGCTGGGTAAGCCGGATATTGACGGTGGCCTGATCGGTGGTGCAGCTCTCCAGGCCGAGGATTTTCTGGGTATCTGTACTGCTGCAAATTAGTTTCCTTCAAGAAAAGGTCGGAAACTAAGCTGAGATATGGCCAATCCCACTCCTGGTGGGATTGGCCATATCCAGATCCCTGCAAGCCAGATGCTTCATCTTTGTTTTCGGTATGAGCTTCTGATGACGTACAGGGAATTACTGGCACCGCAAGGATAGGGATATCCAAAAGCGGTAGAATGAAGGAATCGGAAAAGCACATTTTTCCGATTCCGTTCCGGAAATGCTGCATTGATGGGCGTTTCCGGGCGATGAACAATTAACTGACGGACAAGATTCGATATGCAGACAATTCTGGTAGTGATTCATCTCTTTCTGGCAATCGGGCTGGTTGGTTTGATCCTGATTCAGCATGGAAAGGGCGCAGATGCAGGGGCTGCCTTTGGCAGTGGCGCATCGGCAACGGTGTTTGGCGCCCAGGGCTCCGCCTCATTTCTGACCCGTACCACAGGAATACTTGCCGCCCTGTTTTTTGTCACCAGCATGGTCCTGGCCTATTTTTCATCCCAGGCACGTGATACCACCGGAATCATGGAATCGATTCAGCCGGCAGCGGAAGTCAGGACCGAGCGAAGCGGTGTGCCTGTGGTACCTGCTACATCGGATGTGCCGGTCATTCCAGCCGCCGAGCCGGCGATGCCGGCTGTCGAAGTGCCTGTGGCTCAGGACAAAGAGTAAACGCTTGAAAATTTGCCGATGTGGTGGAATTGGTAGACACGCTATCTTGAGGGGGTAGTGGCGTAAGCCGTGCCGGTTCAAATCCGGCCATCGGCACCATCTCATAAAACGGTATTGCACCCAAGCGCTGCAATACCGTTTTTTTATGCCACCAAAAGATACATAACTATCTGATATATAAGATAATGTGGGTTTAACCAGGGCTTGACAGCAGTAGACCACTGGAATAGACTTCCTGCTGCTTCAGATTATCCGTTTATGCGGAATGACTGATCGTCACGGGAGGACAGCATAACCATGCTCGAAAACTATTTGCCCATCCTGATATTTCTGGCGCTTGCCTTCATAATCGGTGGCGTTGTCATTGGCATGGGTTTTCTGCTGGGCACTCGCAAACCGGACAGTGAAAAAAACTCCCCATACGAATGTGGTTTTGAAGCCTTCGAGGACGCGCGCATGAAGTTCGATGTGCGTTATTACCTGGTAGCGATCCTGTTCATCATCTTCGATCTTGAAATTGCCTTCCTGTTTCCTTGGGCCGTAGTGCTTGACGAGATTGGCATGGTCGGTTTCCTCGCCATGATGGTCTTTCTCGGCGTTCTCGTTATCGGTTTTATCTACGAGTGGAAGAAAGGGGCTTTGGAATGGGAGTAGCCGGATTCATGCTTATCGAAGGGGGTTGCCATGGGCATTGAAGGCATTCTTGAGAAGGGCGTAGTCACAACTTCGGCCGATAAGCTGATCAACTGGGCGCGCACCGGCTCTCTTTGGCCGATGACCTTCGGGCTTGCTTGCTGTGCGGTGGAAATGATGCAGGCCGGCGCATCCCGCTATGACCTCGATCGCTTCGGTATCGTATTTCGTCCTAGTCCGCGCCAGTCCGACGTCATGATCGTTGCCGGTACCCTGGTCAACAAGATGGCCCCGGCACTGCGTAAGGTCTATGACCAGATGGCTGAGCCACGTTGGGTGATCTCCATGGGATCCTGCGCCAATGGCGGTGGCTATTACCATTATTCATACGCCGTCGTGCGCGGCTGTGACCGCATAGTACCGGTAGATATCTATGTTCCAGGCTGTCCACCGACCGCTGAGGCATTACTGTATGGCATCCTGCAGCTGCAGGATAAGATACGCCGAACCAGTACGATTGCGCGTTAGGGGTGTGCCATGAATGACAGTACGCAAAAACCCATGCAAACGCGTCTGGCACAGTTAGCCGAGCACCTGGATGAGCGTTTTTCGGGTCTTGGGGCTGTGGTTGAGCAGGCTCATGGCGAAGTAACGATGATCCTGCCTGCCGACAGGCTGATCGAAGTCGCCACTGCTCTGCGTGATGAAGCAGACTTTTCCTTCGAAGAGTTGATCGATGTCTGCGGTGTGGACTACTCCGCTTACGGCAAAACAGAATGGCAATCCACAGGCGCCCCCAACACCGGTTTCGGACGCGGTGTGGAGCGTTCCGAAAAGCTCGAGTTTGACGATCAAAAACGCTTTGCTGCGGTCTATCATCTACTATCGGTTAGCCTGAATCAGCGCCTGCGCCTGCGGGTCTTCGTCAATACGGAGCACCCGATTGTGCCATCCGTGATCGAACTGTGGAAAGTTGCGGATTGGTTCGAACGCGAGGCGTTTGATCTGTACGGAATACTGTTCGACGGGCACCCGGATCTGCGCCGCATCCTCACCGATTATGGCTTTATCGGGCACCCGTTCCGTAAAGACTTCCCGCTGATTGGTCTGGTGGAGATGCGTTACGATCCTGAGCAGGCGAGAGTCATCTACGAGCCCGTGAGCAGTGTTGAGCCCCGCACCCTGGTGCCTCGGGTGGTGCGCAATGATAATCGTTATCTGCGTGAAGACACCCCCCAACACGCCTCAGGGGAGGATACCGGCGATGCCTGAGATTCGTAACTACACCCTGAATTTTGGTCCCCAGCACCCCGCTGCACATGGTGTGCTGCGCCTGGTCCTGGAGATGGACGGCGAGGTCATCGAGCGCGCAGATCCGCATATTGGTTTACTGCATCGTGCTACGGAAAAGCTCGCCGAGAGTAAGCCCTACAACCAGTCCATCCCCTACATGGACCGTCTCGACTATGTCTCGATGATGTGCAACGAGCATGGTTACGTGCGGGCGATAGAAAAATTACTCGATATAGAAGCGCCGTTGCGTGCCCAATATATCCGCACCCTGTTTGACGAGATTACCCGCATCCTCAATCATCTGATGTGGCTGGGGGCGCATGCCCTGGATATCGGTGCGATGACGGTGTTCCTTTACGCCTTCCGTGAGCGTGAGGATTTGATGGATTGCTACGAAGCGGTTTCCGGCGCGCGTATGCATGCGGCCTATTATCGTCCCGGTGGCGTGTATCGCGATCTGCCGGAGCAGATGCCCCAATATCAAGCCAGTCAGTGGGTGACTGGACGTGATGTGACCCAGCGCAATGAAGCGCGGCAGGGCTCCCTGCTGGATTTCATCGAGGATTTTACCGACCGCTTTCCCGGCCTGGTCGATGAGTACGAAACCCTGCTGACCGACAACCGGATCTGGAAACAGCGCACCGTGGGTATCGGCGTAGTCTCTCCCGAGCGCGCCTTGCAGCTGGGTTTTACCGGTCCGATGATTCGTGGCTCCGGAATCGCCTGGGACCTCCGCAAGAAACAGTCCTATGCGGCTTATGACCGGGTTGATTTCGATATTCCGGTGGGTGTCAAAGGCGACTGTTACGACCGCTATCTGGTGCGGATCGAGGAGATGCGTCAATCCAATCGGATCATCAAGCAGTGCGTCGAATGGCTGCGCGGCAATCCGGGTCCGGTGATGCTGGATGACCATAAAGTAGCTGCACCTACGCGTACAGACATGAAGGGTGACATGGAGAGCCTGATTCATCATTTCAAGCTTTTCACGGAAGGCTACTGCCCGCCGGTGGGTGAAGTCTATGCAGCGGTTGAGGCCCCAAAAGGTGAATTTGGCTGTTACATCATCTCCGATGGCGCCAATAAGCCCTACAGGTTGAAGATTCGCGCACCGGGATTTCCGCATATGGCGGCAATGGATGAAATGATCAAAGGTCATATGCTGGCCGACGTGGTGGCCGTGATCGGCACCATGGACGTTGTATTTGGTGAGATCGATCGCTAGAGCAGTATTCCAATGACGATAACAGAATCGGTAAACAAGGCTGAACTCTTCACCCCTGAGGTGCGCAAAGAGATTGACCAATGGGTGGCGAAATACCCGGATGACTGGAAACAGTCAGCGGTGATGGGGGCCCTGCGTATCGTCCAGGATGCAAATGGCGGTTGGCTGACGACGGAAGCTTTGAATGAGGTTGCTGCCTATCTCGACATGCCGCCCATCGCGGTCTACGAGGTGGCAACCTTTTATTCCATGTATGAGTTGAAACCGGTCGGCAAACACAAGATCTGTGTCTGCACCAATGTCTCATGCATGATCAATGATTCAGACAAGATCGTTGATTATCTGGAGCAGAAACTGGGCATCAAGCTGGGCGAGACCACCGAGGATGGCCGGATTACCCTGAAAGAGGTCGAATGCCTGGGCGCCTGCGGTGGCGCGCCGATGCTGCAGATCGGCAAGCAGTACTACGAAAATTTAACCCCTGAGATCATCGACTCGGTCCTGGAAGGGTTGGAGTAGGCGTATGGTAAATGAAGTCTGTTTGAGAACCCTGGATCTGGATCGTCCCTGGCTGTTGGAGCAGTATCAAAGCCGCAGTGGCTACCAAATGCTCAAGAAAATCCTCAAAGAGCAGACGTCTCCAGGGGAGATCATCGACGAGGTCAAGAAGTCGGGCCTGCGGGGGCGTGGGGGAGCCGGTTTCCCCACGGGTCTGAAATGGAGTTTCATTGCCCGCAACGCGCCGGGACAAAAGTTTGTCGTGTGCAATTCCGATGAAGGCGAGCCGGGCACTTTCAAGGATCGCGATATCCTGCGTTACAACCCTCATCAGTTGATCGAGGGCATGATCATTGCGGGCTACGCCATTGGTGCAACGTCTGGTTACAACTATATTCGCGGTGAGTTCTGGGAGCCCTACGAACGCTTCGAGGCGGCTTTGGAAGAGGCCAGGAAGGCAGGATATTTAGGTGACAATATCCTCGGTTCCGGGTTCGATTTTCAGCTGCATACGCACCTTGGTGCCGGCGCCTATATCTGCGGCGAGGAGACTGCGCTGCTTGAATCCATTGAAGGAAAGAAGGGCCAGCCCCGCTTCAAACCGCCATTCCCAGCCCATTACGGACTCTATGGCCGCCCTACCATCATTAACAATACCGAGTCCCTGGCCTCGATACCGCTGATCCTCGAGAAGGGTGGCCAGTGGTTCGCGGATATCGGTGTGGAAAACAGCGGCGGCTCCAAGCTGTTTTCCATCTCAGGCAATATCAATAATCCGGGGGTCTTTGAGATTCCCATGGGTACGCCCTTTTCTGAACTGCTGGAGATGGCTGGCGGGATGAAGAACGGGCGCAAGATCAAGGGGGTGATCCCCGGCGGCTCTTCAGCACCGATCATTCCTGGTGAGCAGATGATGGACCTGACGATGGATTACGACGCCATTGCCGGGGCCGGATCAATGCTCGGTTCAGGCGCGGTCATCGTTTTGGATGACACCAACTGCATGGTCAAGGTGTTGGAGCGCATGTCCTATTTCTATCATGAGGAGTCCTGTGGCCAGTGCACCCCCTGCCGGGAAGGAACCGGTTGGCTGTACCGGGTGGTCAAGCGGATCGAGGACGGCAAGGGCCGGCCCGAGGACCTGGACCTGCTGGATGATGTGGCTGACAAGATCAGCGGCAAGACCATCTGCGCCCTGGGTGATGCGGCCGCCGGTCCGGTAACTGGAATGCTGCAGCACTTCCGAGATGAATTTCAATACCATATTGACCACCAGCGCTGTATGGTCGGCCCCAGGAACGGTCAGTAGAGACGTATTACGACGATGACACAGGATTCAATGATCACAATCGAGGTCAACGGTCAGGAGTTGCAGGCGCAGCCCGGCTCCATGCTCATTGAAGTCACCGATGCCGCCGGTATCGATATCCCGCGGTTCTGTTACCACAAAAAACTCTCCATCGCCGCCAACTGTCGCATGTGTCTGGTGGAAGTGGAAAATGCCCCAAAACCACTGCCTGCCTGCGCTACACCGGTGATGGACGGCATGAAGGTGCATACCCGTTCACCCCGCGCGCTGGCGGCGCAGAAAGGCACCATGGAGTTCCTGCTCATCAACCACCCCCTGGATTGCCCGATCTGCGATCAGGGCGGCGAGTGTGAACTGCAGGACGTAGCCATGGGCTATGGCCAGGATCTTTCCCGTTATGTGGAAGGTAAACGGGTGGTGGCCGACAAAAACATCGGTCCGCTGATCGCCACCGACATGACCCGTTGCATCCATTGCACCCGTTGTGTGCGCTTTGGTGAAGAGATCGCCGGTATCCGTGAGCTGGGCGCGACAGGACGCGGTGAACACATGGTCATAGGCACCTATGTGGAAAAGAGCATCGATTCCGAACTCTCCGGTAATATCATTGACCTCTGCCCGGTTGGCGCCTTGACCTCCAAACCTTTTCGTTTTCATGCGCGGGCCTGGGAGATGATCCAGGTGGAAGGTGTGGCGCCGCATGATTGCGTCGGTTCCAATATCAATCTGCACCTGCGCGGCAACCAGGTGATGCGGGTGCATCCCCGGGACAACGAAGCAATCAATGAGAGCTGGATCTCTGACCGGGACCGTTTCAGCTATGAAGGCCTCTATGCCGAGGAACGCCTCAGCAAACCGATGATCAAGCAGGGTGGTGCCTGGCAGGAGACCAGTTGGGAGTCGGCCCTGGAGATGGCGGCCAACAGCCTCAAAGAGATCGGCGCTGCGGACCAGTTAGGTGCGCTCTGTTCTCCCTCCGCTACCCTTGAAGAATTCTACCTGGCACAAAAACTGATTCGTGGGCTGGGGGGCGGCAACATCGACAGCCGCCTGCGCCAGGGCGATTTCCGCCTGGATGCAGTGGGACCGGCGGTTCCCTGGCTCGGCCTCAAGATCGAGGCGATCGAGCAGTTGAATGCCGCACTGCTGATCGGCTCCAATGTGCGCAAGGAGCAGCCCATTCTAGGACATCGCCTGCGCAAGGCAGCGCTGGCGGGCGCCGCCATCAGTTATCTCAATCCACTCAGGCAGGACCTCAATTATTCAGCCAGTCAACAGGTCTGTTCACCCGCAGAGATGCTGCCGACACTTGCCGCTGTGGCCAAGACCCTAGGCGTCAAGGCCGAGGGTGATCTTGCGGGGCTGGTCAAAAAAGCCAAGGCCAGCGATTTCAGCAAGGCAGTGGCAAAGGAGTTACAGGAGGCGGAAGCGGCTGCCGTATTCTTGGGGAATCTTGCGGTTTCCCACCCCGACTATGCCTTGCTCTGCAGCCTTGCATCTCTGATCGCAAGCAAGACTGGCGCCAGCCTGGGTTTTCTCAGTCAGGGAGCGAACGCCCTGGGTGCAATGCTCGCTGGGGCAGCGCCGCAACTTGCCCCAGGCGCTAAGCCGGTGGAGCAGGCGGGCCTGGATGCGCTGGCACAGCTCAGTCAACCGCTTAAGGGATATCTGCTGATGGGGGTGGATCCGGGGAGTGATTTCTGGAATCCAAGTCTGGCGCAAGCTGCCATGCAGAGTGCTGAAACGGTGGTTGCACTGACTGCCTATCGCTGCGAGACCCTGGATGCCTGTGCTGATATCCTGCTGCCGATCGCCGGCTTTGCAGAGACTTCAGGCACCTATGTCAATGCTGAAGGTACCTGGCAGAGTTTCCGTGGCGCAGTGAATCCTTACGGCGAGTCACGTCCCGCTTGGAAGATACTCCGGGTACTGGGCAATCTTCTCGATCTGGATGGGTTCAGTTACACCTCATCCGAGCAGATTCGGGATGAACTCTCCGCACTTTGTGAAGCAGTGAAACCCGACAATAGTTTCAGCCCCCTGAAGAAAGCGGTGATCAATTGCCGAGATGCAGGGCTGATGCGCATTGGCGATGTGCCGATTTATGCTCAGGATGATCTGGTGCGTCATGCAGCCGCCTTGCAGCAAACGAAAGATGCCGAGCCTGCGGTGATCCGCATCAACAGCAGCGAGGCGCGGAAGCTGGGGATGGAGGACGTCGATTCGGCAACCGTTAAACAGAATGGTAGCCAGGCGCACCTGCCATTGCAGATCGATGACCGGGTACCGGATGGTTGTGTCTGGGTCCCAGCCGCACTGGCGGGAACCGAGATGCTGGGCCAGCAGTTTGGTGAACTGACCCTGGAGAAGGCGTAGCGATGGAATTTTTTATCGGTCTTTGGGAATGGCTACCTGAGAGTCTGCAGACAGTAATTTGGATTCTGCTCAAGATCGTAGCCATTGTGCTGCCGCTGATGATCTGTGTGGCTTACTTTACCTATGCTGAGCGCAAGATAATTGGTTATATGCAAGTGCGTATCGGTCCCAATCGTGTTGGGCCGAAAGGCTGGTTGCAGCCGATTGCAGATGCGGTCAAGTTGATGTTCAAGGAGATCATCATTCCGAGCAACGCCAACAAGGCCTTGTTTCTAATTGCTCCGGCGATCTTCCTGGGGCCTGCACTGGCAGCCTGGGCGGTTTTTCCCTTCGATGAAGAACTGGTGCTGGCGGATATCAATGCCGGACTGCTCTATATCCTGGCTCTGACCTCTGTGGGGGTCTACGGGGTGATCATTGCCGGTTGGGCCTCCAACTCCAAATACGCCTTTCTCGGTGCGATGCGTTCCGCCGCCCAGATCGTTGCTTATGAAATCGCCATGGGCTTTGCCCTGGTGGGTGTACTGGTGGCCGCCGGCAGCCTCAATCTGGGTGATATCGTCAGGGCGCAACAGGGTAGCGCGGGGCTGTTTTCCTGGTTCTGGCTGCCCCTGCTGCCGCTGTTTGGGGTCTATGTGATTTCCGGTGTGGCGGAGACCAACCGCGCACCCTTCGACGTGGCTGAAGGTGAATCGGAGATCGTCGCCGGTTTTCATGTGGATTACTCCGGCATGGCATTCGCGGCCTTCTTCCTGGCGGAATACGCCAACATGATCCTTATTGCCGCCTTGAGCGCCATCATGTTCATGGGTGGCTGGCTGTCGCCGTTCGAGGGCTGGCCGATTCTCGGTCCGTTATTCGAATGGGTGCCCGGTTTTGTCTGGCTGGTGCTGAAGACCGGCATGTTCGCCTTTCTGTTTCTCTGGCTGCGCGCCACCTTCCCCCGCTACCGTTATGACCAGATCATGCGGCTGGGATGGAAGGTCTTCATCCCGATCACCATCGTCTGGATTGTGGTGGTTGGCCTGGCTGTGGTCTATCAACTTCCCTGGTGGTTCGACAAGGGTGTCTGACGCATGAAAGCACTGACAAACTATTTCAAGAGCCTGTTCCTGCTGGAGTTGTTTCGTGGGCTCAGTCTGACTGGACGTTATCTGTTCAAGAAGAAATTCACCGTCATGTATCCGGAGGAGAAGGCGCCGGTCTCTCCCCGATTTCGTGGCCTGCATGCGCAACGGCGTTATCCCAATGGTGAGGAACGTTGTATTGCCTGTAAATTGTGCGAGGCGGTCTGCCCGGCCCTGGCCATTACCATCGAGGCAGAACCCCGCGAGGATGGTTCACGGCGCACCACCCGTTACGATATCGATCTGTTCAAGTGCATCTACTGCGGTTACTGTCAGGAATCCTGCCCGGTGGATGCGATTGTCGAGACCCGGGTCTATGAATATCACTTCGAAAACCGTGGTGAAAACATCATGACCAAGGAAAAATTGTTGGCAGTTGGTGACAAGTATGAAGCGGAGATTGCCGCCGATCTTGAAGCCCAGGCCAAGTATCGCTGAGTTTAAGTCAACTGGATTAGCCTCCGGTCAGGAAACCCGATGACCTTTGAAAAGCTTATTTTCTATGTACTGGCAGCCGTGCTGATCATCTCGGCGACCATGGTGATTACCCGGCGCAACCCGGTGCATGCGGCGCTTTCGCTGATTCTGGCCTTTGTTGCCAGCAGTGGCATCTGGATGCTGGCAGAAGCGGAGTTTCTGGCCATTGTTCTGGTGCTGGTCTATGTGGGTGCGGTGATGGTGTTGTTCCTGTTTGTCCTGATGATGCTGGACATCGATGTGGCGACCCTGCGTGCCGGCTTCATTAAATTGCTGCCCCTGGGTATTCTGATGGCCATCGCCATGGCCGCGGAGCTGATCCTGGTGGTCGGGCCGGACAACTTTGGTCTGGAGAAGTTTGCCGCGCCAGTGCGCCATGCCGCCGACTACAGCAATACGGAAGAGCTGGGCAGTGTGCTCTATACGGTCTACATGTACCCATTCGAGATTGCTGCGGTGATCCTGCTGGTGGCGATTATTGCCGCGATCGGTCTGACCATGCGCCGGCGGCCGGACAGCAAATATCTGGACCCGGCCTCTCAGGTAGCGGTGAAGCGCAAAGACCGGGTGCGCATGGTCAGTATGGATGCAGAGAAGGGATAAGAGACATGATTGAACTTTCAGACTATCTGATTCTCGGCGCCATCCTGTTCGCACTCAGCGTGGCCGGCATCTTCATCAACCGCAAGAACGTGATCATTCTGTTGATGTGCGTGGAACTGATGCTGCTCGCGGTGAATATGAATTTTGTTGCCTTCTCCCACTTCCTGGGAGATACGACCGGTCAGGTCTTTGTCTTTTTCATCCTTACGGTGGCGGCGGCAGAGGCAGCTATCGGCTTGGCGATCCTGGTGGTGCTGTTCCGCAGCAAGCGTAGCATCAACGTCGAAGATATGGATGCTTTAAAAGGCTGATCTGTTAGGTATGGGTATTCTCAGATGACGCAAAATCAAGCAACAAGCCTGCGATCATCTACGGACTGACTATTTAGAAGCGTAAGATATGGAAAATATCTATCTGTTACTCGTCCTGGCGCCACTGGTTGGGGCGATCGTCGCCGGTTTTCTGGGGGGCAGTATCGGCCGCAAGGGGGCTCACTGGGTCACCAGTTCCGGTGTCGGCATCTCTGCGCTCGCATCACTCTACGTACTGAAACGCTTCATCTTCGATGGCCAGGAGGTCTTCAATGGCCCGGTTTATACCTGGATGGTCAGCGACGGCCTGCACATGGAGGTCGGCTTTCTGGTGGATCAGCTGACTGCAGTGATGATCAGCGTGGTAACCTTCGTTTCCTTCTGTGTGCATATCTACACCATCGGCTACATGGCGGATGATGAACACAACTGGCCGAAGACCAGCAAGGCTGGCAAAAACAGTTATCAGCGTTTCTTCAGCTATATCTCCCTGTTCACCTTTTCCATGCTGATGTTGGTCATGGCCAACAACTTCATGCAGCTGTTCTTCGGTTGGGAGGCGGTGGGCCTGGTCTCCTATCTGCTGATCGGTTTCTGGTCGGTGCGCCCCACCGCGATCTTCGCCAACCTGAAGGCCTTTCTGGTCAACCGGGTGGGCGACTTCGGATTCATCCTGGGTATCGCTGCGGTCGCCATGTATTTCAACAGTCTCGACTATGCCGAGGTCTTCGCCATGGCGCCGAGCCTGGCGGACACCCAGGTGCAGATCTGGGGCGATTCCAGCTGGTCGCTGATGTCGGTGATCGGCATCCTGCTGTTCATCGGCGCCATGGGTAAATCGGCTCAGGTGCCGTTGCATGTCTGGCTGCCGGACTCCATGGAGGGCCCGACCCCGATCTCCGCGCTGATCCATGCCGCCACCATGGTCACCGCCGGTGTCTTCATGGTCGCGCGCATGTCGCCCCTGTATGAGTTGTCCGAGACCGCCTTGACCTTCGTCCTGGTCATCGGCGCAACTACTGCCTTCTTCACCGGCCTGATCGGCATAGTACAGAACGACATCAAGCGGGTGGTGGCCTATTCGACGCTCTCCCAGCTGGGTTACATGATGGTGGCCCTGGGCGTTTCCGCCTATGCCGCCGGAATCTTTCACCTGATGACCCATGCCTTCTTCAAGGCGCTGCTGTTCCTGGCTGCCGGCTCGGTGATCATCGGCATGCACCATGATCAGGATATCCGCAACATGGGCGGCATCAGGAAATACATGCCGATCACCTACTGGACCTCACTGGTGGGTTCCCTGGCGCTGATCGGTTTTCCCGGTTTCTCCGGCTTCTTCTCCAAGGACGCGATCATCGAGGCGGTACATCACTCCAATATAGCGGGGGCCGGCTATGCCTATGTACTGGTAGTGGCGGGCGTGTTCGTTACCGCGCTCTACAGCTTCCGTATGTTCTTCCTGGTATTCCATGGCGAAGGTCCCGCGGGATGAACATGCCAAGAAGCATCTCCACGAGACTCCGAAGGTGGTGACCATTCCGTTGATCATGCTGGCGATCCCCTCGGTGATCCTCGGTTATATCACTATCGATGCGATGCTTTTTGGTGATTGGTTCAAAGGTGTTTTGTATGTGCACCCAGAGCATGACACTCTTGCGGCAGTTCAGGGAATAGTGCATAGCTCCAATGGTATGCTGGCGCACATTTACGCAAGTCCGCCTTTTTATCTCGCCATGGGTGGCCTGGTAGTCGCCTGGTATATCTACATGGTGAAACCGGAGATTGCCGACAAGATCAAGACCATTGCCGCACCGGTATACACCATGCTGGACAAGAAATACTGGTTCGACGAGGCCTATCAGTTCATTTTTGCCGGCGGCAGCCGTGCCCTCGGCAAGTTTCTCTGGCTGGCTGGTGACCGGGGGGTCATCGATGGGCTCGCAGTCAACGGTTCCGCTTTCAGTGTTGGCTGGCTGGCAGGCATCGTGCGCCATCTGCAGACCGGTTATCTCTATCACTATGCCATTGCGATGATCCTCGGCCTGACCCTGATGCTGGGTTGGTTCGTTTTCGCTTAAGAAGAAAGGACGTTTAGCATGTTTGCCGATTGGCCAATCCTCAGCTTGACAATATGGCTGCCGATTATCGGTGGTTTCATGGTGATCGCCAGCGGCGACCGGGAGGCCAACGCCACCCGCTGGACCGCTCTGACTATCGCTATCCTGACCTTTCTGGTGAGTCTGCCGCTGTGGTTCGGCTTCGACAATGGCACCGCCGAGATGCAGTTCGTGGAGCGGGCGCCCTGGATACCCCTGTTCAATATCGAGTACTACATGGGGGTCGATGGCATCTCCATGCCGTTGATCATCCTTACCACCTTCATTACCCCGCTGGTAGTGATCGCCGGTTGGGAGGTGATCAAAGTCAAACAATCTTTCTATATGGCTGCCTTCCTGATCATGGAAGGTGTCATGGTGGGTGTGTTCGCTGCCCTCGATGCCATGCTCTTCTATGTGTTCTGGGAGGCGATGCTGATCCCGATGTTCATTATCATCGGTGTCTGGGGCGGGCCGAACCGAGTCTACGCCACCATCAAGTTCTTCCTGTATACCTTTTTCGGCTCAGTGTTCATGTTGGTCGCCCTGATCTACATGTTCTTTCAGTCCGGCAATTTTGAGATCCTCGGCTTCCATGGTCTGAAGCTGGGGCTGACCGAACAGATACTGATCTTCATCGCCTTCCTGCTGGCCTTTGCAGTGAAGGTGCCGATGTGGCCGGTGCATACCTGGCTGCCGGATGCCCACGTGGAGGCGCCCACCGGCGGCTCAGTAATCCTGGCGGCCATCATGCTGAAGATCGGTGGTTACGGTTTTCTGCGTTTCAGTCTGCCGATCACCCCGGATGCCAGCCACTCCCTGGATTGGCTGATCATCGGCATGTCCCTGATCGCGGTGGTCTATATCGGCTTCGTGGCGTTGATCCAGCAGGACATGAAGAAACTGATCGCCTACTCGTCGATCGCCCATATGGGCTTTGTGACCCTGGGTTTTTTCATCGTCTTCATGGTCGGTAGTGCCTCCGGCAGCGGGGCGGCCCTGGGCGTGGAAGGCGGCATGGTGCAGATGGTCTCCCACGGTTTCATCTCTGCCGCCATGTTCCTCTGTGTCGGCGTGCTGTATGACCGCATGCACAGTCGGCAGATCAATGATTATGGCGGCGTGGTCAATACCATGCCGGTGTTCGCCGCCTTCATGGTGTTCTTCGCCATGGCCAATGCGGGGCTGCCAGGCACCTCCGGTTTCGTCGGTGAGTTCATGGTTATCCTGGCCAGTTTCCGGGCCGACTTCTGGTATGCCTTCCTGGCGGCCACCACGCTGATCATCGGTGCCGCCTATACCCTGTGGATGGTCAAGCGCGTGGTGTTTGGCGATGTCGCCAATGACAATGTCGCCGCACTCGAAGATATCAACAGCCGGGAATACATCGTACTTGGTACCCTGGCTGTGGCGGTCCTGGTGCTGGGTCTCTGGCCTGCGCCGCTGGTTGAAGTGATGGATGCCTCTGTCACCAACCTGCTGCAGCATATTTCCGTTTCCAAACTCTGATCAGGCGAATGCCTAACCGGTAGAGTTCAATGCAATTTGATTCGACCCAATTGATTCCGGTCCTTCCGGAGATTTATATCCTGTCCCTGGCCTGTGTTGTGCTGGTGATCGATCTCTTTCTCAAGGACAGTCAGCGGATCGTCACCTACGGCATCACCCAGATTGGCCTGATCCTGGCGGTTGCGATCACCGTGGCAGTCGGCCAGCCGGAAACCCAGATTGCTGTTCGACGGCAGTTACATTCGCGATCCCATGAGCGATGTGCTGAAAGTGGGCATCTTCGTGGTCAGCTTTCTGGCTTTCCTGTATGCCAAGGACTACTTGCGGGACCGGGATCTGTTCAAGGGCGAGTTCTATACCCTGGGCCTGTTTGCTGTGCTGGGCATGATCATCATGGTATCCGCCAACAGTTTCCTCACCATCTACCTTGGCCTGGAGCTTCTGGCCCTGTCCATGTACGCCCTGGTAGCCTTCAATCGGGATTCAAAGACCGGTGCCGAGGCAGCCATGAAATATTTCGTGCTGGGCGCCTTGGCATCGGGCATGCTGCTCTATGGTATCTCCATGGTCTATGGCATGACCGGAACCATACGCTTTGATGAACTGGGTAAAGCAATCGAAACGCGTCGGTCTGGATAATGTGGTGCTGGTCTTTGGGCTGGTGTTTATCGTGATTGGCCTCTCCTTCAAGCTCGGCGCGGTGCCCTTTCATATGTGGGTGCCGGATGTCTATCACGGCGCGCCGACCGCAGTCACCCTGTTCCTCGGCAGTGCGCCGAAGATTGCCGCCTTTGCCCTGGCCATGCGCATGCTGGTGGACGGCATGCAACCCTTGGTCGGTCAGGGTGGCTGGGACGGATGGCAAGGCATGCTGATCGTACTGGCGGTGCTCTCCATGGCCATCGGTAATCTGATCGCCATCGCCCAGACCAATATTAAGCGCATGCTGGCTTACTCGACGATCTCTCATGTCGGCTTTATCCTGCTCGGCATCCTGGCCGGCACCAAAGAGGGCTATACCGCAGCGATGTTCTATACCCTGGTCTATGCTCTGATGTCAGCTGGCGGCTTTGGTATCGTTATCGCGTTGAGCCGTCGGGGCTTCGAGGCTGAGAATCTGGATGATTTCAAAGGCCTGAATCAGCGTAGTCCCTGGTTCGCCGGCATGATGCTGCTGCTGATGTTCTCCATGGCCGGCGTGCCGCCTACGGTCGGATTCTTCGCCAAGTTGTTCGTGCTGGATGCGGTGGTTTCGGTGGACCTCACCTGGGTCGCCCTGGTTGGCGTCTTTTTCTCCATCATCGGCGCCTTCTACTATATCCGCATCATTAAGCTGATGTATTTCGATAAGCCGGTGGATGATGCGCCGTTGAGCATGGGGGTCGACACCCGGGTCGCGCTCTCCCTGAACGGGCTCTCCATGCTCTATCTGGGCCTGTTCCCGGCAGGGTTGCTGTCGCTCTGCCATGCGGCTATTGGCGGTTAATACCGGCACCGCAAGAATTAGTACTTGATAAGATTCTCTAACAAAGGTAGTATGCGCCTCCTCTGATGCGGGGTGGAGCAGTCTGGTAGCTCGTCGGGCTCATAACCCGAAGGTCGTAGGTTCAAATCCTGCCCCCGCTACCAACATCAAAAAACCAATCACATTCCAGTGATTGGTTTTTTTATGTGTTGAATTCAAATATATGCTATTACATATATTATTAGACAAAAATATGTAATAGCATATATTTATGCATGAGATCATCAAGCAGCTCAAACGTGCCCGTCTGGATAAAAAGCTCAAGCAATCGGAGCTTGGGCGCAAGCTTGGATTGCCGCAGAGCCATATCTCCAAGATCGAGCAGGGCAAGTCAGACCCGCGTTTGTCCACCGTGACGGATTTGGCGCGCCTGCTGGATCAGGAACTGGTCCTGGTGCCGCGCGACATGCTGCCTGCGTCCGGGCCATCCTCTCCGGCGATGAGGCACAAAAGCCGAAATGGCAAATCGATGAGGAGGATGGCGGATGACGGACATTCTGGATGTGTGATCTAGGGCGCGCGAGTGTGGGCAAGCTGACCCTGCTCACGGGGGACCGTTCGTTTTTCTCCTTTGAAGAGGCTTATCTCAATGATTCGCAGCGACCGGCCCTGAGCCAGTCATTTTTTACCGCTGGCGGTGACATCATCCCTGAAACACGCCCAGTGCAGACCAGGCTGCCGGGTTTTTTTTCGAATCTGCTGCCCGAGGGGCATTTGCGTGAGTACCTGGCCGCGCGCGGTGGGATCAAACCTGTCCGGGAATTCAAACTGATTGAACTGTTGGGTGAGGACCTGCCGGGAGCCGTGGTGATCAAGCCGCTCGAATGGAACGGCGAATCCCCCGAGTCAGAACATTCGGACCATATCTCGGCAACCGCTGAGCAGCCCTACCAGTTTTCTCTCGCGGGGGTGCAATTGAAATTCTCCGCGCTGGCAGAATCGACGGGCGGTCTGACCATCCCGGCCGGCGGTGTGGGTGGGGACTGGATCATCAAGCTCCCCGCGCAGAATTTTACCCATATCCCGGAAAACGAATGGTCCATGCTGCATTTGGCCAGTGAAATCGGAATTCCCGTGCCCGAAACGCGGCTGACGCCTCTGGAGCAAATTGCCGGGTTGCCTGACCTTGGGGTTTTATCGGGAAACACGGCATTGGCGGTCAAGCGGTTCGATCGGGAAGCGAAACGGCGGATTCATATCGAAGATTTCGCGCAGGTTTATAACCTTTTTCCAGATGACAAATATGCCAAGGTCAGCTACGCCAACATCGCCAATATGCTCTGGACGTTGACCGGTGAGAGAGGGCTGGTCGATTACATCCGCCGGCTGGTCTTCACCCTACTGATCGGCAATGGCGACATGCATCTCAAGAACTGGTCCCTCGTCTATCCGGACGGACGCATCCCGGAACTGGCTCCAGCCTATGATTTTGTCTCGACCGTTCCCTATCTGCCGGAAGACCGGCTGGCGCTCAATCTGTCGGGCGAAAAAAGGTTCGGGGCGATAATGCTGGAGCATTTCAAGAGACTGGCCGATAAAGCCGGACTGCCTAAGTTCCTGGTCTTGTCGACGGTGCGGGAAACCATCGAGATGACATTGCAGAAATGGCGGGAAAATAGATTGAACTACCCGCTGCCCGGAGAAATCGTCGAGCGCATTGAAAGGCATTTGGGGAGCTTGGGCATCAGGGAGAGTGTGTGAAATGATGACAGCCAGACTGGCGGAAAGAGTGCTGGGTGCTCTGTAAAATAGCGCTACACTCCGTGATCATGTTCCAAAGAAAGTTATTAGAGGTAGGGTGCTGCTGAGCTTGCGAGGCGCACCAGGGTTCGTTGCATCAGTATGGTGCGCATTACCCAAAGAACACTTCTCGCGGGATGCATAATCTTGTAGGCACCCTGCATTGATTTACGATGTTGCCGATACGAATCAACCTGATGAAGTCAAAAAGGGAATGGAATGTTCGAACAAACCTTCAAAAATATTGATGACGTCCTCTGGAAAGAGGCAGGCTGCACCACGGAGCTGGACTACACCGAGCAAACCTCCTGGATGCTGTTTCTCAAATATCTGGATGATCTGGAGCAGGAAAGGGCCATGGAGGCCGAGCTGGTCGGCAAGCCCTACGAATTCATCATCGACGAAAAGCACCGCTGGTCAAGCTGGGCCGCGCCGAAGAAGGCCGACGGCTCATTCGACCATGACAATGCCCTGACCGGCGATGACCTGATCGACTATGTGAACCGCGAGCTGTTTCCCTACCTGCAGGGCTTCAAGCAACGCGCCACCAGCCCCGACACCATCGAATACAAGATCGGCGAGATCTTCGGCGAGATCAAAAACAAGTTCCAGAGCGGCTATTCCCTGCGCGATGCCCTGGAGTTGATGGACGGGCTGCGCTTCCGCTCCCAGAAGGAAAAGCACGAGCTCTCCCACCTCTACGAAGCCAAGATCAAGAACATGGGCAACGCGGGGCGCAATGGCGGGGAGTATTACACCCCGCGCCCGCTGATCCGCGCCATGGTCCAGGTGGTCAAGCCCAAGATCGGTGAGCGCATCTATGACGGCGCGGTGGGTTCCGCCGGCTTCCTGTGCGAGGCCCACGATTATCTGCGCCATGGGAAAACAGCCGAGTTGACTACCAGCCAGCTGCAAACCCTGCAGACCCGGACCTTCTACGGCAAGGAGAAGAAGAGCCTGGCCTACGTGATCGCGATCATGAACATGATCCTGCATGGCATCGAAGCACCGAATATCATCCACACCAACACCCTGGCGGAGAACCTTGCCGACATTCAGGACAAGGACCGCTTCGACGTGATCCTGGCCAATCCGCCCTTCGGCGGCAAAGAGCGCAAGGAGGTGCAGCAGAACTTCCCGATCAAGACCGGCGAGACGGCCTTCCTGTTCCTGCAGCACTTCATCAAGTACCTGAAAGCCGGGGGCAGGGGCGCGGTCGTGATCAAGAACACCTTCCTCTCGAACTCCGACAATGCCTCCAAGGCCCTGCGCCAGGAACTGCTGGAGAGCTGCAACCTGCACACGGTGCTGGATTGCCCGCAGGGCACGTTCCTCGGGGCCGGGGTGAAAACCGTGGTGCTGTTCTTCGAGAAAGGCGCGCCGACCCGCAAGGTCTGGTACTACCAGCTCGATCCGGGCCGCAACATGGGCAAGACCAATCCCTTAATGACGATGATCTGAAAGAGTTTGTGGAGCTGCAGGCGAGCTTTGCCGATTCAGAGAAATCCTGGTCGGTGGATGTGGCGGATATTGATCCGGTGACGTTTGATCTGTCGGTGAAGAACCCGAACGCACCGGAAGCAGCGCCGCTGCGGGAGCCGGAAGAGATCATTGCCGAGATGGTCGCCCTCGATGCGCAGAGCGCCGAGATTCTTGAAGGCATCCGGGGGATGCTGTGAGGGAGGGGTGGGAGATGAAAGCGACTAAGTGATGTTTTGTCACATGGCTATCGGCTTTAAGACCCTATTCTAAGAAGCAGCAGTGATCAGAGCTATGATAGTTATCCGGGTAATAACTGGACAGCGAACGTATCACGAGTATATACAAATGCTTTACGATAAGCTACTTAAAGCTATTTACGCAAAGTCGACGATAATTGATCGGTCGTAATGAGCGATCTCATCAAATGGTGAAGTTATACCTGGAAGAGCGCATGCGTTTCTGGCAATCGGACGTCATATTTTGCGTCAATCAACGAATTGGTGATGATTTGGTAGGATGCTCAGGCTTCCAAGTTTGTTTACTAACTCGACTTCTATAGCGTCTGAAAGCTCAACGAAGTCTCATGCAAAGGGCATGGTCTAAACATGTGCACTGAACGAAAGATGTCTTGCTCGATTACGATATCCTGCTTCCGCCTCTCCCCGAACAAAAGCGCATTGTTGCCATTCTCGATGAAGCGTTTGAGGGGATCGGGCAGGCGGTTGCCAATGCCGAAAAGAACCTCGCCAATGCCCGCGAGCTGTTTGAAAGCTATCTGAATTCAGTTTTCAACCAGATGGGTGAAGGGTGGGTTGAGAGGCGGTTAGGGAATGTGCTTGACATCGGATCGAGCTAAACGCATTCTTGAAACAAGAATGGACCTCATGAGGGGATGCCATTCTATGGCGGCAAGGAGATTGTCAGACTGGCAAGTATGGAGTCAACAGTCAGTAATGCATATATCTCCGAAGAGAAATACACGCGAATACTGCATCAAAATATGAAATGCCACAAGATGGGCGATATTCTGATAGTCGGCACGAGGAACAATCTGGTGTTGCGCTATGTCGTTAGGGATAGGTGATAAGTTCGTATTACAAGGACGGCAATATTATGCTCTTGCGAGAGAAAATACTCACCAATTCGCTTTTCGTCTTGCTATGCGTTTAGGTCTTCGCAATTATTGAACAATTGTACCTCTCTGGACGGTGCAACTGTTGAACATCTGCCAATCGTAATAAGCAAAGGCTCTCAGACTGATATCGCCAATGCTTTCGACAGCCAAGAGCAATTATGTTGTTGAATATCTGATGAAGCTATCGAGAGAAACCCAGCAACTTGAAGCGATCTACCAGCAAAAACTTGCCGCTCTTGCCGAACTCAAACAATCCCTCCTGCAAAAAGCCTTCGCCGGGGAGCTGACGGCGGAACCTGAAATCGCCATCAAGGAAGAGGCCATTGCATGAACGCTAGTCGTGACATCGACTTGATAGACGACCTGCGGGCCATGCACTCTGAGTTGCCCTGGTTGGAGTTACGAGATTTCTTGATCCAGTTTTGATCGATATTGCTGGGATAGGTTGAAGGAGGGATAAATATGAAGAAAAATCAATATGATACCTGATTACCCTCAATACTCAGCTATTGTGGAGAGCGATAAATCGCAGTAAATGGTTGAAAATTTATATCACCACAGAGATCACAGAGTGCACAGAGACTTCAAAAAAACCCTTGGACCACCTTACAGCCTCTCATTTTCTTTGTGTCCTCTGTGTTCTCTGTGCGTCAATTGTCTTTAGAAGGCCAGAATCGACTGAACGATGGCTGAGTCTGAGGGGTAATCAGGAAAAGATATGGAAGATTTTCTATTGTTGGATTTCTTGATCGGGTTTTGATTGAGGCGGAGTTAATGGGATGAATGAAGCTGAAACCCGTGCCGAACTGATCGATCCCGCCCTGAAAGCGGCGGGCTGGGGCGTGGTGGACGGCAGCCGGGTGCGGCGCGAGGTCATCACCCTTGGCCGCCTGCAGGGCGCGGGGCGGCGCTCGAAACAGGACATTGCCGATTATGTGCTGTTCTATCGCGGCCAGAAGCTGGCGGTGATCGAGGCCAAGCGGCGCGATCTGCCCGATACCGAAGGGGTGGGGCAGGCCAAGCGATACGCCGAAAAGCTGCAGACCCGTTTTACCTATTCCACCAACGGCGTCGGCATCTACCAGATCGACATGCAGACCGGGGCGGAAGGCTACGTCGAGCGCTATCCCAGCCCGGATGAGCTGTGGAAGGCGACCTTCGCGGAACAGAATGTCTGGCGGGATCGCTTCGGCGCGGTGCCGTTCGAGGACAAGGGCGGCCAGTGGCAGGCCCGTTATTATCAGCACAACGCGATCAACAAGGCGCTGGAGGCGATCGCCGCGGGACAGGAGCGCATCCTGCTGACCCTGGCGACCGGCACCGGCAAGACCTTCATTGCCTTCCAGTTGGCCTGGAAGCTGTTTCACAGCCGTTGGAACCTGAGCCGGGAACCGGCCCGCCGCCCGCGCATCCTGTTTCTGGCGGACCGCAATATTCTGGCCGATCAGGCCTACAATTCATTCTCGGCCTTTCCCGAGGACGCGCTGCTGCGGATCGACCCGGCCAGCATCCGCAAGAAGGGCCGGGTGCCGAAGAACGGCAGCATCTTTTTTACCATCTTTCAGACCTTCATGACCGGGCAGGATGCGGCCGGCAACCCCGCGCCGAGTTTTGGCGAGTATCCGCCGGACTTCTTCGATTTCATCGTCATCGACGAGTGTCACCGGGGCGGGGCGAACGATGAGAGCAACTGGCGCGGCATCCTGGAGTATTTCTCGCCGGCGGTGCAGCTTGGCCTGACCGCCACGCCAAAGCGCAAGGGCAACGTCGATACCTACGCCTACTTTGGCGAGCCGGTGTATAGCTATTCCTTGAAAGAGGGGATCAATGACGGTTTTCTCACCCCCTTCAAGGTGAAGCAGATCGCCACCACCCTGGATGATTATGTCTACACCTCGGACGATCAAATCATCGAGGGCGAGATCGAGGAGGGCAGGCGCTACACCGAAGACGACTTCAACCGGGTGATCGAGATCAGGGCGCGGGAGAAGTACCGGGTGAAGCTGTTCATGGAGAGCATCGACCAGCGGCAGAAGACGCTGGTGTTCTGCGCCACCCAGGAACATGCCCTTGCGGTGCGCGACCTGATCAACCAGCTGAAGAGCGGCGGCGATCCGAACTACTGTGTGCGGGTGACGGCCAACGACGGGGAGATCGGCGAGCAGTTCCTGCGCACCTTCCAGGACAATGAAAAGACCATCCCGACCATTCTCACCACCTCCCAGAAGCTTTCGACCGGCGTGGATGCGCGCAACGTGCGCAATATCGTGCTGCTGCGGCCGGTGAATTCGATGATCGAATTCAAGCAGATCGTCGGGCGCGGCACCCGGCTGTTCGAGGGCAAGGACTATTTCACCATTTACGATTTCGTGAAGGCCTACGAGCACTTCAGCGACCCGGAATGGGACGGGGCGCCGGTTGAGCCGGTATCCTGTGAACGTTGCGGGAAGCATCCCTGTATCTGCATCAGCGAGCCCCAGGCGCCTTGTTTTGTTTGTGGTCATTCTCCATGTATCTGCGATAAGCCCCCGCCGGAGCCCTGTGAAGTGTGTGGGGAACGGCCGTGCATCTGCAAGAAGAAAACCAGGACCAGGATCAAGCTGGCGGATGGCAAGGAGCGCACCATTCAGCACATGATGGCGACAACTTACTGGAGTCCGGACGGCAGGCCGATGTCAGCGGCGGAGTTCATCGAGCGGCTGTTTGGCGAACTGCCCGGGTTGTTCAAGGACGAAGACGAACTGCGCGCGCTCTGGAGTCATCCCGAAACACGTCGGGCGTTGCTCGAAAGCCTGTCTGAAAAGGGCTATGGGGATGCGCAGCTGACCGAGATCAGGCGCATGATCAATGCCGAAAACAGCGACCTCTATGATGTGCTGGGGTATATCGCATTCGCCCTGGACCCCATCACGCGGCAGGAGCGTGTGGCGCTGAGAAGGGCGCGGATCTTCTCGGACTATGATGACAAATTGCAGGCATTCCTGGATTTCGTGCTGCTGCAGTACGTCAAGGAAGGGGTCGGCGAGCTGGACAGCGCCAAGCTGCCCGATCTGCTGGAGCTGAAATATCACACCGTGAGTGATGCCGCTTCACAGCTTGGGAGTGTCACGGGCGTGCGGGAGGCTTTTGTCGGATTTCAGAAGACCCTGTATCAGAAGGAACGATAACAAACCCGGGTTTTCACTCAATTTGCCAATCCAAACCCACATCTGCTAGAATGCGCTGCTCAGTTTAAGGGGCGGGTTTTGTGATGCTTGATGAATAAGTTTTACATAGGCTCCTGGCGGGCAATGTGAGTCCCCGCCTCTAATAATAAACCCCGTTGACCGGGGTTTTTTTATTTTCGAAACTCTTCATTGTTGCTTAAATTAAGCAGCAATGAGATAGCCCAGGTTCCCGTGCCGATAGCAGTGCTGGATTTGCCCAGGAGTTTCGGAATGATGAGGAATGGGCCATTGGCCCATTTTTTATTGCGGTGGAAAAATGCGTTCTGCACCTGAAAAAATAGTACGGCTGCTACGTGCAGAAGTTGAGCTGCTCGGTTATGAGCTGGTCGCTGTCGAGCTGGTCAGCCAGGGTAAAGGCGGGATGCTGCTGCGGATCTATATCGATCACGAAGACGGCATCAACCTGGATGATTGCGTGCAGGTCAGCCATCAGGTGAGCGGTGTGCTCGACGTGGAGGACCCGATTCGGGAAAAGTACAGGCTTGAAGTCTCCTCGCCGGGAATCGACAGGCCACTGGTCGAGGAAGCGCATTTTGAGCGTTTCATTGGCCACCAGGTACGCATCAAGACTCGATCCAAGATCGATAACAGACACCGCTTTAGTGGCGTCCTGAAGGGTATTGAAGAGCATAGGGTTTTACTTGAGGACGACGGGGTGCTCTATCGTTTGTCGCTGGACGATATTGAGACAGCCCGTCTGGTACCGGAATTCTGATTTGGGAAACGACTGATGAGTAAAGAGATTCTGCTGGTTGTCGACGCAGTTTCCAACGAAAAAGATGTTGAGAAACCGGTTATATTCGAGGCCATCGAGGCCGCGCTGGCCTCCGCGACGCGTAAGCGTAATGGCGACGATATCCTTGTCAGGGTCTCCATCGACAGGGATACCGGAGATTACGATACCTTCCGACGCTGGGAAGTGGTCGAAAAATATTCTGAAGACGAGCCGGACGCACCCCTGCGGCAGATGACCCTGGATGCGGCCAGGGAGGAAAATCCGGAAATCGAGGCGGGTGACTTTGTCGAGGAGCCC
The DNA here is from genome assembly GCA_963797085.1 of uncultured Gammaproteobacteria bacterium. Classification (GTDB taxonomy): domain Bacteria; phylum Pseudomonadota; class Gammaproteobacteria; order Chromatiales; family Chromatiaceae; genus JASJBU01. Next base: position 200,712 of record CAWCOA010000011.1, on the reverse strand, counting down.
ATCGATTCGATCGAGTTTGGCAGGATCGCCGCGCAGGCCGCAAAACAGGTCATTGTGCAAAAAGTCCGTGAGGCTGAGCGCGCCAAGGTGGTCGAGGCATACAGGGGCCGTGAGGGCGAGCTGGTCACCGGTGTCGTGAAGCGTGTCGACCGCGGTAATGTGTTTCTCGATCTGGGCGGCAATGCGGAGGCGTTCATCGGCCGCGAGCACATGATACCGAAAGAGTCTGTAAGGGTCGGCGACCGTTTGCGTGGCTACCTGTATGAAATTCGTCCAGAGCCCCGTGGACCACAGCTGTTCATCAGCCGCACCATGCCGGAACTGCTGGTCGAGCTGTTCAAGCTGGAGGTGCCGGAAGTGGGTGAGGGTTTGATCGATATCAGGGCTGCTGCGCGGGACCCGGGTCTACGCGCCAAGATTGCCGTCAAGGCCCTTGATACCCGCATCGATCCGGTCGGTGCCTGTGTCGGCATGCGTGGATCCAGAGTCCAGGCGGTTTCAAATGAATTGAACGGAGAACGGGTAGACATCATTCTGTGGAATGATAATCCTGCCCAATTCGTAATCAATGCCATGTCACCGGCAGACGTGGTCTCCATCGTAGTCGATGAAGACACCCACGCAATGGATGTGGCAGTCAGTGAAGAGAATCTTTCCCAGGCGATTGGCCGCGGCGGTCAGAACGTCAGGCTTGCCAGCCAGTTGACCGGTTGGGAGCTCAATGTCATGGACGAGGCGCAGGCAGCCGAGAAAACTGAGTCCGAATCGAAGATCTTTATGCAGTCGTTCATGGATCAATTGGATGTGGATGAAGACATTGCCGCGATTCTGGTCCAGGAGGGCTTTGCTTCCGTCGATGAAGTGGCCTATGTGCCCATTGAAGAGATGCTCGGTATCGAAGAGTTTGATGAAGAACTGGTGCACGAGCTGCGCAATCGGGCCAAGGACGTGTTGTTGACCCGGGCGATTGCCAGCGAAGAGGCCTTCCAGGAGCCCGCTGAAGACCTGCTGAACATGGAGGGCATGGAGAAGGAACTTGCCTTCACCCTGGCCGAGCGGGGTGTGGTGACCATGGAGGATCTTGCCGAGCAGTCCATCGATGATCTGATGGAGATAGACGGTATGGATGAGGAGCGGGCGGGAAAATTGATTATGACCGCGCGGGCGCCGTGGTTCGAAGAAGCTGAGTAGCCTTGGATAAAGGATGATTGTCCTTGGTCATACAGTTTCAAATGCACAGTGAATAGACGGAAAGGCAAAGTTGAGAGGCCTGAATAAATGAGTGAAGTTACGGTATCACAGCTCGCAGAAGTCGTAGGCATTCCACCCGATCGCTTGATGGAACAGCTGGCGGATGCCGGTATCCAGGCGAAAGACGCCAGCGATACGATCAGCGACGATGAAAAGGCAAGATTGCTTAGCCACCTGCGCAAGAGTCATGGAAAGAATAAGGCTGTCGGTGTTGCGACCCCGAAGAAAGTCACCTTGAGACGCAAGACCGTCAGTGAGTTGCGCCAGCCCACCTCATCGGGACGCAGCACGATGAGCCGCACTTCACCCTCGGCACCCACCAAAACGGTTAGTGTCGAGGTGCGCAAGAAACGCACCTATGTCAAGCGCACCGTAGTTGAAACGGAGGAGCCGACGGTCGAGGCATCTAAGGAATCTGAGGAGGCGCGCCTGGCGCTGGAAGAACAGGCCCGGGAAAAGGCCGCCATCGAAGCTGAGGCTGAGGCGCGTAAGTCCGCTGAACTCGCTAAGCGTGAGGAAGAAGAGGCCACCGCCCGTAAAGTTGAAGAAGAGGCTCGCGCCAAGGCAGAGGAACAGGCCAGAATCAAAGCGGAAGAGGAAGCAGCGCTTAAAGCAGAGGAAGCACGCGCTGAGAAGGCAAAGATTGGTCAGCAGCCGGAAACTCCGCGGGGCAAAAAAGCGCCGCGTAAGGAAAAGGAGGGCAAAGGCAAGCAGGTTGAAGGTGGCAAAGCGACGCGTCACGGCCGCAAGGAACTGCATGTTGCAGAAGACAAGCGTGGTAAACGCAAGAAAAAACCGGGTAGGCGGCAGGCTGCTTCACCTGCGATGGCTGACGCCCAGCACGGATTCCAAAAGCCTACGGCTCCAGTGGTACACGAGATCAAGATTCCCGAGAGCATGACGGTGGCCGAGCTGGCCCAGCGCATGTCGATCAAGGCAGCCGAAGTGATCAAGGTGCTGATGAAAATGGGCATGATGGTGACCATCAACCAGCCATTGGATCGTGATACGGCGACCCTGATCGTCGAAGAGATGGGGCACACCCCCGTGATACAGAGAGACGAGGACGTCGAAGCGGATCTGCTGAGCAACGAAGACGAGGCCCAGGCCCAGGGTGAACAGGTTCAACGACCCCCAGTGGTTACCATCATGGGGCATGTAGATCACGGCAAGACCTCCCTGCTTGACTATATTCGCGCGAGTAAGGTGGCGGCTGACGAGGCGGGTGGCATTACCCAGCACATCGGCGCCTATCATGTGGTTACCGACAAAGGGACCGTGTCTTTTCTGGATACCCCGGGGCATGCGGCGTTTACCGCGATGCGTGCCCGCGGCGCCAAGGTGACGGATATCGTCATCCTGGTAGTGGCTGCGGACGATGGTGTGATGCCGCAGACCAAGGAGGCGATCCAACACGCCAAAGCGGCGAATGTGCCGCTGATTGTCGCTATCAATAAGATCGACAAGGAAGATGCCAATCCGGACCGGGTGATTCAGGAACTCTCCCATGAAGAGGTCATTCCGGAGGACTGGGGCGGCGACACCATGTTCGTAAAGGTTTCCGCGAAGACCGGCGAAGGTATCGATAACCTGCTCGATGCTATCCTGTTGCAGTCTGAAGTGCTCGAACTGACCGCCGTCAAAGAAGGCCCGGCCAATGGTTCGATTGTCGAGTCGTCACTGGATAAGGGGCGCGGACCTGTAGCTACAGTCCTGGTGCGTTCCGGAACTCTGCATCGGGGGGATATTATTGTTTCCGGCAAGGAGTTCGGTCGGGTGCGCGCGATGTTTGATGAAAATGGCCGCTCAGTGGAGAGCGCCGGTCCCTCGATACCGGTCGTGGTTCTGGGGCTCTCCAGCACACCGGAGGCGGGCGATGATGTGCGCGCCGTAGCCGACGAAAGGCGGGCCCGCGAGATCGCCAGCCTGCGCCATGAGAAACAGCGCGATACACGGTTGGCAGCGCAAAAAGCCTCCAAACTGGATGAGATGTTCACCCAGATGAAGGATGGCGAGACCCAGAACCTCAATATCATCGTCAAGGCGGATGTTCAGGGTAGTGTTGAAGCGCTCAAGGAATCACTGGTTAAAATTTCCACGGACGAGATCAAGGTGCGGGTGGTGGCTTCCGGCGTGGGCGGAATCAACGAGTCCGACGCCAATCTTGCCGTTACCTCGAATGCCATCATTATCGGTTTCAACGTACGCGCCGACGCCGGCGCCAGGCGTGTGGTGGAAGAACAGGGCATCGACATGCGCTACTACAGCATCATCTATGAGATTATCGATGATGTGAAGAAGGCGGTCTCCGGTCTGCTCTCCCCCGAGATCCGCGAAGAGATCATCGGTATGGCAGAGGTGCGCGATGTGTTCCGCAACTCCAAGATCGGCGCCATTGCAGGTTGCATTGTGCTTGAAGGCATCGTCAAGCGCAACAATCCGATCCGCGTGTTGAGAGACAACGTGGTGATCTACGAGGGAGCACTCGAATCGCTGCGTCGTTTTAAGGATGACCTCAATGAAGTCAAGAGCGGCATGGAGTGCGGTATTGGCGTGAAGAACTACAACGATGTCAAGGTCGGCGACCATATTGAGGTGTTTGAACGCACCGAAGTGGCACGTGTAGTCGAGTAACCGATGGCCAGGGATTTTAAGCGCACCGACCGGGTCGGTGCACAATTGCAGCGTGAGTTGGCCGCCCTGATTCGCGATGAAGTCAAAGTTGACGGCATCGGTATGGTGACGATTCAGGAGGTGCGTGTGGTCAGAGATTTCTCTCAGGCCAAGGTTTATTTCACTGTTATGGGCAGTCAGCTATCACTGGCCGAATGCACTCGACATCTCAAGGATAGCGCGGGGCATTTGCGTTGGCTGCTGGGACAGCAGCTGAAATTGCGCAGTGTGCCGAAACTGTTATTTGTTTATGATGAATCGATCGAAAAGGGCGAACGCCTGGATGCCCTGATCGAGCAGGCCGTCGAACACCACGCCGATTCTGATTAACTTCCTCCAACCTTTATCAATTCAAAAGAGTAGGAACATGGGACGTCGTCGAAATAGAGGACGCAATATCAGTGGCGTATTGCTGCTCGATAAGCCAATAGGGCTGACCTCCAACAAGGCTTTGCAGGAGGTCAAGTTTCTCTACAAGGCAGCCAAGGCCGGACATACCGGCAGCCTCGATCCGTTGGCAACCGGCTTGCTGCCGATCTGCTTTGGCGAGGCGACCAAGATGTCGGCCTTTCTGCTGGATGCGGACAAACATTACCGAGTCACGGTCAAATTGGGCGAGACCACCACCACCGCGGATGCCGAAGGCGAAATCGTCGAGACCCTGGATCCCAGTGGCGTCACTGAAGCAGGGATTCGTGAGATCCTGCTGGAGTTCATGGGTGAGCAACAGCAGTTGCCGCCGATGTATTCGGCCGTCAAGCACAAGGGCGAGCGTCTCTACAAACTGGCGCGTCAGGGCATCGAAGTGGAGCGGGAGACCCGGACCATCCATATCCATGCCATCGATCTGATTGAAGTCAAGATGCCGGAATTCGTCATGGACGTTCACTGCTCGAAAGGCACCTATGTGCGCACCCTGGCTGAGGATATTGGGAAACGCCTGGGCTGTGGGGCCCATGTCAGCGGCCTGCGCCGTACCGGTGTCGGCCCCTATGATGATCAGAGCATGCTTAAACTGGAGACCGTGCAGGAGGCCTTCAGGGAAAAACATTTCGAGGAGATGGACAGCTGGTTGTTATCCCTGGAGAGTGCTCTTTCTGAGTGGCCGGAAGTGATGCTCACCGCAGATGCCGCCTTCTACCTTAAACAGGGCCAGCCGGTGCTGGTGCCGAATGCCCCGACCAGTGGTTGGGTGCGGCTCTACGCGAACCAGACCGACTTTCTCGGTGTCGGCCAGATACAGGATGACGGGCGGGTGGCGCCAAAACGCATGATCCAGCTAACGAATTGATAACCCGATTGATTTTTTCCTTTTTAGCTGGCTCGCGCTATTGCTGTCGAGGATGAATCCGCGCATACTACGCGGCTCTCAGCGACGTAAGTCCTGAAACGAGCTTATGTAGATTTCTTAACGTGGTCGGACCAGCCTGAACTCATTGTCGGGTGGTCTTAAACAGGGCCACTTTTCTTTAAGACGTAACCAAGAGGAGAAGCGTCATGACAATGAGCGCAGCCGACAAACAAACCATCGTTGAAGAGTACAAGCGTGCTCCCACCGATACCGGTTCCCCAGAGGTACAGGTGGCTCTATTGACCGCCCGTATCACCCAGCTCACCGAGCACTTCAAGGAACACAAACATGACCACCACTCCCGTCAGGGTCTGGTGCGCATGGTCAACTCCCGCCGCAAACTGCTCGACTACCTGAAAAGCAAGGATGTTGAGCGATATCGGGATCTGATCTCCCGCCTTGGCCTGCGTCGTTAAGACCATCACTATCCTGACTTGAGGAGAACACAGTGGCTCTGATTAAAAAAGATTTTCAGTGGGGCGAACATCACGTCTCAATCGAGACCGGTGAAATTGCACGCCAGGCCGATGGTGCGGTAATGGTCAATATGGACGATACCGTGGTGCAGGTGACCGTGGTGGAACAAAAAAGCGCCGTGGAGCGTGATTTCTTTCCGATGACCGTGGACTATCAGGAAAAGACCTATGCCGCGGGTACTATTCCCGGCGGTTTCTTCCGCCGCGAAGGTCGCCCAAGCGAGAAGGAGATCCTCACCGCCCGTTTGATCGACCGGCCGGTGCGCCCGCTGTTCCCCAAGGGCTTTACCAATGAGGTACAGATCATCATCACCGTGATGTCCCTGAATCCTGCAGTGGATCCGGAAATTCCCTCGCTGATCGGTACTTCCGCGGCCCTGTCCATTTCTGGTCTGCCTTTCAATGGACCGATCGGCGCTGCGCGGGTTGGCTACAAGGATGGCGAGTACATCCTGAATGCCTCCAGCACCGGCCTGAATGAAGATTCCGATCTGGACCTGATCGTGTCAGGCACCGAAGATGCGGTACTGATGGTTGAGTCCGAAGCCAATCAGCTCTCTGAAGAGGTGATGCTTGGGGCGGTGCTGTTTGGCCATGAGCAGTCGAACATCGTCGTGCAGGCAGTCAAGGAACTGGCAGCTGAAGTCAACAAGGCAGTGGTAGCCTACGCGGCGCCGGAAGTGGATGCCGAGCTGCAAGCTGCCGTCGAGGCCGAAGCCGCTCAGGGCATCGGCAATGCCTACAAGATTGCCGACAAGCTGGAGCGCTACGGCGCCATCGATGCGGTCGTTGCGGCGACAGTTGAAAAACTCTGCTCGGCTGCGGAAGGCGAAACCCCCCGCTGGAATAAGGATCAGGTCAAAGGGGTCATCGAGAAGCTGAAGAAAACCACGGTGCGTGGCCGCATTCTCGAGGGTGAGGCGCGTATCGATGGACGTGATACCCGCACCGTGCGTCCGATCAGTGTGCGTACCGGTGTGCTGCCCCGTACCCATGGCTCGGCCCTGTTCACCCGGGGTGAGACCCAGGCTATCGTGGTAACGACCTTGGGAACCGAACGTGACTCCCAGATCATCGACGCCCTGGAAGGCTCGCGTCGTGAGCACTTCATGCTGCACTACAACTTCCCGCCCTTCTGTGTCGGCGAGATCGGCCGCGTGGGCAGTCCCAAGCGGCGTGAGATCGGCCATGGCCGTCTGGCCAAACGCGGTGTGCTGGCCTGTATGCCGACCATTGTGGAGTTCCCCTATGCGATTCGTGTGGTCTCGGAGATCACCGAGTCAAATGGATCCTCTTCCATGGCCTCGGTGTGCGGCACCAGTCTGGCGCTGATGGATGCCGGTGTGCCGATCAAGGCGCCGGTCGCCGGTGTGGCGATGGGGCTGATCAAGGATGGCGACAAGTTTGCAGTCCTCACCGATATCATGGGCGACGAGGATCATCTCGGCGACATGGACTTCAAGGTAGCCGGCACCGCGGATGGCATCAATGCCCTGCAGATGGATATCAAGATCCAGGGTATCACCAAGGAGATCATGGAGATTGCCCTGGACCAGGCCAAAGAGGGACGCCTGCACATCCTGGATGAGATGAACAAGGTGATCGGCTCCCATCGCGTGGAGATGTCCGAGCATGCGCCGCGCATCATCGAGTTCAAGATCCATCCGGACAAGATCCGCGACGTGATCGGCAAGGGTGGCGTGACCATCCGTTCCATCACCGAGGAGACCGGCGCCACCGTGGATATCACCGACGATGGGGTAGTGAAAATCTTCTCCGTCGACAAGAGCGCCGGCGAAGATGCCCGCAAGCGTGTGGAGTTGATCACCGCCGATGTGGAAGTGGGTACCATCTACGAAGGCAAGGTGGCCAAGCTGATGGATTTCGGCGCCTTTGTCACCATCCTTCCGGGTAAGGACGGCCTGGTGCATATCTCCCAGATCTCCAACGAGCGAGTGGAGAAGGTCAGCGACAAGCTCTCCGAAGGGGATGTGATCAAGGTCAAGGTACTGGAAGTGGACAAGCAGGGCCGCATCCGCCTCAGCATGAAAGCGGTGGATGAAGAGTAATTAAAGTAACTTCTGTCGTGCTGAATAAAGGGGCCTGCGGGCCCCTTTATTCATGCCAGAATTTACACTCACTGATTTCACGGCGGTAATTTTCAGTTGTCTGTGTAATGCCTTGCTGATAATGTCGAATAAAAAGAGCCTCGTGAGAAAAACTCGTGGGCAGTTTCCGGCCCAGAAAAGTTGAAACTCCTCTTTCAGCAGATAGCTTATGATCGACCTCAAATTGTACTGCAGAGAAGATCCGCCCGTTTGGTCTCCTGCTTTTTCGTCAAGTTCTCCGGGCGCTTAAGCAGCAGCCCGCGACTCTTCGTCAACACCGGGTCATATCCATTTTCCTTCAGCTCTTTCGCCTCATGGGCGCGTACCTCATCGATCGCCTTTCTAAGGTGCGCCATGATGTGAAACCGGTCCAGGATATGGATGGCCTGCCCCGCCTTCTTGGCTATCACCTTCAGCCTAGAATCCTTAGTTGGATGGGGTAGAGGGTGCGTTTGTGGTGGTGAAGGTCAAGGCACAATGACGCGGAATAGTTTTTCTATTCCAAGGAGTTGTAACACAGACATGCGCCGCCACAAGCGTGCAATCTACCCCATAGCGTGATTCACTCAGTGGGTGAAGGTGCTTATCGAACAAAACAAACATAATATCAACTTGTTAATAATAGAGTGGAGCGATTAACTGAGGAATCTAGGTTCAGGTAGGGCTTCCACATGTCACTGCAGATATAACGCAGCTCTCCGGTTCGCTCCTTCCCAAACCAGCGGAAGTACCCTCAGGGTCTTGACCTTCCGTTGCTTACCGATCCATAACAGCCGCCTGCAGTTCACCTCGATTGGGTAAACTAGCGTCAAGTACTTGTGGCCCCGCTGCCACTGGATCTCATCGATACCGATCGCTTCGATCCCCGACAGACCCTGGTATGCCCGAGCCCAATTGACGGCCATCTCCAGCGAGCAGAACAGATGGTCCCAGCTGGTGCGGCATGACTCGGCCACCTCTTTCCAGCTCAGGTACTTCGCCCAACCGGCCAGATACCAGGCATTGGTTTCGGTCAATCGGTGTTTGTCTTCCGACCAGGGCATCCGCTCCACCCGGATACCAGCAGGCTGGACAGCCGACCCGGCGCGGTGCGTAGAGGAAAAACACCTTGATGTCCCACATCGGGATAAACTCGAACCGCCGTCTCGGCAGCGTATCGTACTACACCCGGAGCAGATGGGCCGGCTGTTTCTGCGGGGACAAAGTTCAACCTCGATGGTTGGCTCTTTTTATCCCTTCAACCCAACGGACTCCGCCGTACACAAAAAGATTTGAATCACTCGACCCGATTCAGGATAGACTTTATGCGCATCCTGTTTTCCCCCTTCTGACATTGATGTCTGTTAGCACTCCCGTCATCTCAGAGGCGGAGGGCAGATTCACTACCCCTTATCTGGTTACTCAATATCTCCTACTGAATTACTCTTATTGAAGGTTCTAACCATAAATTTTCCTGAAGATCCTTAAAGTTTAATTCTAGGTAGTCGATAGTTTCACCGAGATTTTCCAGATAAAGGCTTGCTGGCAAGGAGTCCCGGGGCTAGTGGTAACCTGCCTTGGATCGAGCGGGGATGGTAAAGGGTTGTTGAAAAAGGATAAATAATTAATGGGTATCAACCCGTTAATTAAATTGTTGTAGACAATTATTTTATCTGTGTAACAGCGGCGCACTATTCCCTCCGTTCCGGTCGTCCTGCCCGCGTAGGGTGGGGATTGATCCATGAAGAAACCTGTATTTTCCATAGCAATACTATGCGTTGTCACGTTCACATCACCGGCATTAATTGCGGGTAGTTTCGGTGACAGTTTCAGTAAATGGCTGCTGGGCTCCGAGGCGGAGGCTTCCTTGCTACGGCAGGATCAGCCCGCGCTGGATGAAGTCGCGGAAGGTTGTATGCAATGCCACAATGGCATGCGTGCAACCCATATCGTAGTCAAGAATGCGGATAGCCCCCTGCAGTTAACGAGTAGTGGGATGCAGGTCAATCATCCCGTGGGCATGAGCTACGATGACTATGCAGTCAGAAAACCACGTGACTATGTGCCGCGCTTCAGTCTGGACCCGGACATCCTTCTCGTCAATGGTCAGGTTAGCTGTGTTTCATGCCACAGTTTGAAAGAGACCGATGAGGTGGGATGGGCAGTCGACGGTCGTCTGGATAAAGTGCAGTTGGCTCATGCCGGGGTTGAAGACTGTACTGCATCAGGTGAACTTACAGTGGGTCACACTGAGACCGAACTGTGCCTTGCTTGTCACAATATGTAGGTACACCATGTTCATGGCCATGCTGTCCACTATTGGGTAAATCTGGCTTCCTCAAGCAATACCTTGTATAGATAACCGCCCCCCAGGTCGACGTCTGTTTTAACGATACCTTGGATAGTGAATACTTCACCGAGCCTAACGGTTTCCGAGGTGGTTGCAGTGATTTTGTCATCTGGTGCGGAACCGGTTCCATCCTGCAGGGTAATCCAGTTCTTGCCCAGTATATTATTGCTAACCTTGACAGCCTGGGCGCGTAAAACGACTTTTTCCCCTGCGATCTTGTCACCTGAGGTGAGTATTTCAAGAATAGTTTTTTCACCTTCAGCGGGGGTGACGTCGATGTTGACCGGTACGGGTTCTACCGGTTCGTTCTTCACTACATTCTTATGGTAGCTATCAGCTGGCATTGCATTCGCTGTTGGCGCGTTGTCATTATTAAGTACCCGGATGCGAGTCACGAAGCGGATGGATTCGAAGGTTCTATCAAGGGCCTTGCTGTAAAATTTCTCCATGATGTCGCCGCCAAGATATTCCACTTCATCCCCTGGCGATACTTTTAATTTGAGAGTGGCGAGCCAGGTTTCTTTCTCCTGCTCATCGAGCTTCAGATAGATATATTTGCCGACAATCTTTATCTCTGTCACTTTGCCTATGCGTGATGGTTCTGTTGTCGCCATTATTTCTGTGGCATTGAGCACTAGCACAAGAGCCAACACCAATAGTCTTCCGATTGTTATCATCACGCCTTCTCCATGTGAATTTCTTTGCGACATCTAGATGATCATGCATCCATTGGCAAGTCAATTGTGGTGGGTGAAAGGCGCTAATTCCTGTCATTCCCCGCCAGCCCGGTAACCTCCAGATTGGCGTGTATCTGTGTTCATCAACCAGGTAACGATGTTGCTTGATTATTCATGTGGTAGAAAAATCATTAAGCAGATTCGGCAACCGAAGAAACAGAAGCTGCATGGATTGCCTGGCCTGAGCATCTGCAGGCTCCTTTTGATCATACTGCTTCAAGCAATCAATCGACGGCAAATATCCGGCGGCTGTGTCAAGTACATGGGTAAAATTACCCATTCTTGACGGTAGATTAATCTATTTTTGATAGTAGATTAGTTCTGATATAAGTAATAAAAAACTAATGTGCATATAAATTTGACTTAAGACAATGTGAGTGCTTTAGTCAAATTGTAGTGATGGTACAGGAAGTAGGGTTTTTCCGGTTAGCGATTGGATGCTAACGAAACGAGCAGTTGACGTACATACAAGGAGATACCTGTTTCAGAGAAGGTTTGACAAATTCAAATCTAGGGATAATCAGATTTATAACGGAATTACGGGGAAGGAATCATGAAAAAACTAATCACATCATCTATCGGGATATTTGGCCTGGTGTTTTCCGGGCTTGTCCTCGCCAACGGTCAGGGACTCGGCATTGTCGGCAGTCCACATGATTTTACAGACGATTACAGTGACGAAGCCGGTGGTGCGGTCGCTGAGCTGGGCGCAACCGGCGGCTGGAATCAGAGAAATGAAATCTGTCGGGTCTGTCATGTGCCGCATGATCACAGCCTGGCAACGCAGTACTATGACAATGGCCTGTTGTGGAACCACGGGGTCAGTGCACAAACCTACACCATGTATGATTCCAGCTGGAGTTCGACACTGGACGGTGCGCAGTCGCCTCAACCGGACGGTGTTGCCAAACTGTGTCTGGGATGCCATGACGGTACGGTTGCCATCGATACTTTTGACAAGTACGCAGGAACCGCCGGTAATGAAATCACGAATATCTATGGCGGTGCTGTTGGCGCCTTCGTCGTGCCAGGTTTCACAGACGGTGCCAATCTGGACCTGCGTGGGACCCATCCATTGTCGATTACCTATGACACGGTGGCGGATCCCAACCTGAGGGCGACCTCAACCACAATGGGAACCAGTGGCACAATTGCTGATGTCCTGGACGCCGGCAAGGTGCAATGCTCGTCCTGTCATGATGTGCACGATCAGGAGTCGGTTGCCGATACGCATCTGTTGCGTGTTGCACAGACAGATATGGGTGGTGGCGAGCAGGCATCCGGACTGTGCCTTACCTGCCATATCAAGTAACGCAGTGAGTCGCGGATTGTGAGAGGGTAGGGCCGTAACCGGTCCTGCTCTTTCACGCTGTTCGATAATAATAATGCGTTGTTAGTCTGGATTCAGAAATATCCCGTCTGCCCCTGAGAGTGAATGACATGTCATCTTCTCCGCAGTGCTGGATATCCGCCAGATAAGAAGCTGCAGTTCCTCCGCTATTTTGTCAACCCGCGTTACATGGCCCTGAACAGGGGATGAGAGAAGCCTTTGGCTAGTTCGGTTGATTCTTATATGCCTACAGGGTTTGTACGTATGGATCCAAAAAGTACCTTGCGGTACCGTGGGATCAAGCAGTTAATTCAGCCATCGCTTGTGTAGTTATTATTTTGTTGGGCCAGGGTTTTATGCAGACGTCACTGGCCAGATTGGGTGTAAACCCAAGGTACATAATAATATTTTGTGACGTGAAACGTATTCTCGGATAGGCAAGGAAGAAAACATTTACAGCGTGGAGTCGCGACCTGCCTTTTTTAATGTAGTGATGAATTAATGATTGCCGATAGATAGTCGGTTTTGTGCTTTGTTAGAGTGAGGGCTGGCGATGGTGATGACAATTACCAGGTGGCAAGTTTCTGCGTTACTACTTGTGTCACTTATTGTCATTTTCTGCCTGCATCCAGTCGTGAGTGCAGAAGAAATTACCCTGCAACCCGGGCAGTCTTGTACCACTGCCTCTTGTCATACAGGTATCGTGGAAAAGAAGTTCGTCCATCTGATAGCGGCGGACGGACGCGCCTGCGTAATTTGCCACCTACAGGCGGAGTCAGACCAGCATAGCTTCAAGATGCTCGCGGAAGGGAGTGAGCTGTGTACCATGTGTCATGACAGGAATCTGTTCAAGGGTGAAGTGGTGCACGGGCCAGTCGGTAAAGGTGAATGTACTAAATGTCATGATCCTCATGCGACTGAGCACTATAAACAAACCAGGGCGGCGCTGCCTGACCTCTGTTTCGAATGCCATTCCAAGACCCAGAAGGTCACCAAGGGAAAAGAGTTGCCTTCTCCGCAGGAAACTTATGAAGATGAGAAGACTGTACACCATCTTCCCTTCGGTATCGGGCAGTGCACGATGTGTCATGAGGCGCATGCCAGTCCGAACCACAGGTTATTGAAGGGTGTCTATCCGGGTGCCTTTTATGCCAGTTACTCCAAAGACAAATACATCTGTTTCAACTGCCACGATGAAGCAGCATTCAGTGAGCCGCGAACGCTGTCCACGACAGCCTTCAGGAACGGTAACCTCAACCTGCATTACAGGCATGTAAACAGAAAGAAAGGCAGGACCTGCAGGGCATGTCACCACCACCACAGTGCCGAAAATCCCAAACTTATTCGGGAAAAAGTAGACTTCGGCAAGCGTCATATCGTTATCAATGATTTTGAACTAAGCGAGACCGGTGGAACCTGTGGCCCAACGTGCCATCCCAAGGTGAGCTATGACCGTTTCGAGCCTGTGCAGAATGCTTTCAAGGTGACAAAGCGAGAGGGTGATGATGCTTCTCTCGAGACGTTGATCCGGGCCAAACAAGCGCAACAAAAGAAATAATCAGATGGCTTCGATATTGCACAACGCGAGAATTTCTCAACCAGGAAGGACTGGAATGAACGCAACTTTTCATTCGGTATTAATTATTTTCGTACTGTGTTTGTCGGCCTGCGCCCAGGCGCCCAAGCAGATAGGGACGGTTTTCTATCCTCCGCCACCGCAGGAGCCGCGCGTCCAGTTCCTGAGAAGCATTACCGAGGAGCACGATTTAGGCAAGAAGAACCAGTTCAGGGCATTTCTGATCGGTGAGGAAGAGAGCGGGAAGCGCCTGGCAAGGCCGTATTCAATTGCCCATGAAGAGGGCAAGATCTATATCAGCGATAAAACCATTAAGAAGATTATTATTGTCAATCTTGAGAGTAATTCCTTTGATTACATACAGGACGCTACCTGGGGGGCGCTTCAGGACCCTTCCGGCATATTTATAACGCCCGATGGTTACAAGTACGTGGCAGATGCCGGCAGGGGGCAGATCGTCGTATTTAACGAAAGAAACGAGTTCTACCGTGCCTATGGTGCTGAGAATCAGTTCCGTCCAACAGCAGTTGTTGTGCGCGATGGCAAGATATATGTTTGTGATATCAATGACAACGAAGTGGAAGTGATCGATCAGGAGAGTGGTGAGGTTGTCGACATAATAGGAGGTATTGGTAAGCAGGAAGGAACCTTTCACCGGCCAACTCATCTCGCTCTCGATTCTGCAGGCAACCTGTATGTGACCGACGCCCTTAATTTCCGTGTTCAGGTGTTCGACAAAAACGGTGAGTTCGTCAAGGTTATTGGCTATCAGGGCTCGCATCCGGGCGCATTTGTCCGGCCTAAAGGTATCGCGGTGGATAGGGATGGACATCTTTACAGCGCAGATGCCGGATTCGAGATTATCCAGATATTTGACGTTGCATCGGCGGAACCGCTGCTGCCATTCGGCAAGTTTGGTCCGGCACCTGGCAGCACCTATTTGCCGGCAGGGGTTCATATCGACTACGACAATGTCAATTACTTCAGCAAATATGTGGACCCGAATTTCCAGGTCGAGTATCTGATCTATGTGGGGAATATGCTGGGTGATCACAAGCTGAATATCTATGGGTTCGGTAAATGGGTCGGAGTGCCATTGAAGGGCTATGTGAAGCCCGACTAGGCCGGGAATGGGCAGCAGTGACAGACTAGTACTCCATCAATATTATTTTGTTGGAATACGAGATGCTCAACTGGCAGTCTGATCTGGCTAACAGGTTGCAAGGACAGCCGACCGGCCAGGTGTAATAACGGAGAAAGGGATAACAAGGGATTTCCCGGAACGGATTATGACTAGCGATGTTTGAGAAGCGTTGGTACAGGTATAAAGCGATTACTTTGCTGATGGCATTGACCGTCGCTTTCGCCTTCATGTCGGGATGCAGCAATCTAACCCGCCATGATGTACTGACGTTTTTCTTTACCGGTGTGCCGGAGCCGGGTGCAGTAGATGCAGAGGGGGTGGATGTCGCAGGGCAGCAGGTCGCTACTCTGGCGCCTGGGGCAAGACAACGGCCGAAACTGAAGTTATTCAGGCAGCCCCGGGTGTTTGTACACGGACCCTACGGATCAGGCCAATGCGAGCGCTGCCACGCAACCGCGGCCTCGAAACCATTCCGAACTTTCAAGGCTGGAGTTGCCGAGTCTTCCGTATCCCGGGCACAAAGCATAGGTCCACGGCTTGCCTATTCGCTGGAAGAGCTGTGTGTAACCTGCCACAGTGAGAAGAGTGCAGAAGTTGCGGGTTCCATGGATCTTGCGCAACACAAACCGGTTGCCGATGGCTGGTGTACCGTGTGCCATAGTCCGCATAAGGCATTACGGCAATATATGCTGCTAAAGAATAATAATGTAGAACTCTGCATTCAATGCCACAAACCGGTTGATCTTCAGGCCAGTGCCGAACACAGAAAGGATCCGCAAGCAGACTGTGTTTCCTGTCATAACCCTCACGTGGGTAAATCGCCGTTACTACTCAAGGCGGAGTATGACGAATGGAGTATTTTTGACGACCTGTAGTTAATAAAAATGTACAAGGAACTGACAGACATTATATGCAGGCGCCTGACTGTTGTTTTAGTGGCAACCGGTTTTGCTCTCTTGTGGGCAGATACAGCATTCGCAGTGCAATATCTCTACTTTCCGGAGCCAGTTCCATTCTATATTGAGCGGCCAGTTACCAGGGCCCTTTTTTCCCTCGAACTGACCGATGAGAGTAACCAGGGCCGGAATATTGATACAGAGAAAGATACTCAGACTACAACCCAGAAGCTGGATATCAGGACGCGTGGCTGGGCATATCATCCCGCACTGGTTGTTTTCGACCTCGGTCTGAGGCCGGAATTCAGGCAGGCCAATGAAGACGGTAATCCCGGCGCGACGAATGACGAGGACGCCAATTTTCTAGGGTACTTCCTGGATACTACCTGGCTAAAGGACAAGCCATACACGTTGAATCTGTTTACCAGCAAAGATAAAAGTGAAGTCACAAGCACGCTGGCAGCAGATACAACCACGACCACCAAAGTCAATCGTGGGCGTTTTTCGCTGAAATACCCGATACTGCCGACTACATTTACCCTGGAAAGCAGGGAGGCGGAGACTGAAGCCTTTTACCGTACACTCGATAAAAACGACAGTTTCCGTATCGAGTCAAGAAAGGAGACGGAGAACAGCAATACAACACTGGATATTGAATCCAGAACTCAGGAGCGGGAAATACTCGGTAACCGCAGTTCTACAGACAGGGATACAATATTCCTGAGAAATAACTATAACATCAGTGATAAAAGCCATCTGTCTTCAGGGCTCAGTTATTCCGACAGCGACTCAGATGTACGGGATACCCGGATTGCGCGTGTATCCAGTCGGCTTCGTGTACGTCATCGGAAGAATTTCAGTACCCATTACTCGGGGCGCTATGAAGACAGGCAAGAGCGGGATTTCACCTCGAAAAATACAACCCTGTCTGCGGGTCTTACCCATCTGTTGTACGAGAATCTCACTACATCGTTTAACCTTACTGGCACAAAAAGTGACCAGTCAGACGGGAATCTCAATACCCAAAGAGCAAGTCTCGACTTCCTCTATCGGCGTAGCATACCCTGGGGCAGGCTGCGCATGAATCTGGGGCTGCAGGAGCGAATCGAAGATGACCAGCGCTTGGGGACGACGGTGCAGATACTGGACGAGTCAGATGTCTTTGTCGGTCCGGCCACACAGATATTCCTGGATAATACAAGTGTCGATCTGACTACCATTTTTGTTACAGACTCCACAGGGCTTATTGTCTATGTTGAGGGCATCGATTACACCGTTGACACGGTTGGCGACTCGACGCGGATCACGAGAGACCCGTTTAGTAGCATTGCCGACGATCAGACAGTGCTGGTCAGTTACCAGTATGATCCGGACCCGCCAGCCAAGACGGGATTAACCACCCTTACATTTGGAACCAATCTGCATCTCTGGGACATGCTGACCCTGTTCTACCAGATCAGCAATGCGGATGAGCGATTGATATCAGGCACCGAGCCACGCACACTGATTGACGACACTATAACCCGCTATGGTGCGGACCTTGACTACAAGTGGAGCAACACACATGTTGAAGTCGAGGACCGGGATACCACGATCACGCCACTCGAACGCTTTCTGATTCGGGAAACGCTGACGTTCAAACCAAGTCGCAAGGTCCAGCTGAGTTTTGGCCTGGATTACGGTGAAGTGGAGTTGAAAGATACCGGAGAAACCACAGAAAGTGTGGGTGCCAATGCTGTCGTGGGCTGGAATGTAGGACCCGGACTTTTTCGCACGCGTGCATACGCACGACGCAACCGCAGTTCAACCCAGCGTTCTGAAAGCAAGGGGCTGGTTTCCACCTATGACTGGCGCTTTGGTGCATGGCACCCTCGGGTCCGATATGAATATCTTGAGGATATTAACGAGATTGCGGGTGACGAGAGGAAACGGAATATTCTGTACTTCGAGATAACGCGAACCTTTTACTAGGGATGTTCAGGGTGAGACGACAAGAATCCAACGTATCGCTGCTCCTGGCTGTGGTGTTTTTGCTGGCGGGTTGTGCACAACAGCCGGTGCTGGAAGAGCCGGTGCCCGACGCGCAGGAACTTGTCTGGCCCCGGGCCCCGGAAGTGCCGAGGATAAAATATATCCAATCGATTACCGATCCCGAGGATATCAATATCAGCCAGGGTTGGTTCGGGAAGCTCATCGATTACCTCAAGGGGAGCCCTCGCAAACAGGTAGCCAGCCCCTATGGCATTGCTATGGATGCGCAAGGCAGGTTGTATGTGGTCGACACCTTTTACCGGGCCATTCATGTCTTTGATACGGCGCAGGGAAAACATTATCTGTTCCCGGATAAAAAGTTGGATGCGTTTCTGAGCCCGGTCAATATTGCCCTGGGTACAGAGGGACGAATCTACGTATCTGATTCAGAAGCCAAGATGATCCACGTGTTCACGAATCACGGGAAAACATATCAACAAAGTATTGGTCAGGGACAGCTGCAGCGACCGACGGGGCTTGCGGTTAACAAAACAACAGGCGAACTACTTGTGCTGGATACAACTGCCTCGCGACTGCTGGTCTTTGATGAAAAGGCTCTGAACCTGAAACGTGTCGTGGGCAAAGAGGGGGAGGATATGGAGGGATTACACTATCCGACCAATATCTCTGTCACCCAGCAGGGAACGGTGTATATCACGGATTCATTGAATTACCGGATTCAGAAACGTAATTCAGATCTGGACTTCATCAGCAACTTTGGTGCGCCCGGGGACGGGCCCGGCCAGTTCTCGCGACCAAAAGGTGTAGCAACGGACAGTGAAGGGCATGTCTATGTGATTGATGCGCTGTTTGACAATGTTCAGATATTTGACAGTGCAGGGCGTGTGCTGCTCGCCTTTGGCCGACCGGGAAGTGGCAGCGGTGAATTCTGGCTGCCGAATTCAATTTTCATAGATGACAGTGATCGCATCTACATATCGGACTCGTATAACAAGCGAGTGCAGGTGTTTCAGTACCTGAGGCAAGGGACAAAATGACCGTGATATCCAGGCAAGTGTTATTAATCGTCCTGGCTGCGGGACTGCTGGGTTTGACCGGTAAATCCGTGGCTATTGGAATCGAGACTACCACACACAATCTATCCATCTCCGGTCCCGGTCCGGTAAAGTCCCTATCAGAACAGCGAATCTGCATCTTCTGTCATACGCCGCATAATGCGCGCAGAGATGTACCCTATCTCTGGAACCGGGCGGACAGCACAGCCAATTACACGACCTATGAAAGCTCTACCTTGTATGCAACTGTAGGGCAGCCGTCCGGTGCTTCGAAGATGTGTTTGAGCTGTCATGACGGTACCATTGCGCTGGGTGCCGTACTGTCACAGCCGGAAGAAATACCGTTTGCCGGCGGTATCCGTTATATCCCGGATGGACCGAAACAGTTAGGTACGGACATCTCTGACGATCATCCGGTTTCATTCCTGTATAACGAATCACTCGCAGCCGTTAATGGCGAATTGAGAGCGCCCTCGGCCCTGCAGTATCCGATAAAACTGGATATCAACGGATTGCTGCAGTGCACATCATGCCATGATCCGCATGATGACACCTATGGCAATTATCTGTTGATGGAGAACCGCTATTCCATGCTGTGTGTATCATGTCATGACCTCACTGACTGGAATGTAAGTGCCCATGCCATCTCTCAGGCAACGTGGAATGGTTCAGGTGCAGATCCCTGGCCACATTCGGAATATACGATGGTGGATGAAAACGCTTGTGAGAACTGTCACCAGCCGCACACGGCCGGTGGTCATGTCAGGCTGCTTAACTATGCTGTCGAGGAAGATAACTGCCTGGTATGCCACAACGGCAATGTGGCAGGGACAGATATCGAAGCACAGCTCATAAAGCAGTATCGTCATGGCGTGCAGGACTATACCGGCCTGCATGATGCAGCCGAAGATTTCCAGGGGTCTACCAGTCCGCATGTGGAATGTGTTGATTGCCACAATCCTCACCGTGCCAACGACAGTACGGCAAGCGCTCCCGAAGTCCCCGGGGCGCTGCAGGGGGTTAAGGGCGTCAACGCTTCAGGTGCGCCAGTGGATGAGGCTGCCTATTCCTATGAAGTCTGTTTCAAGTGCCATGCCGACAACAATGTACTGTCTTTCGCCAGTGTCGATCGGCAGAACCAGCAGTTCAACACGCGCCTTGAATTCGACACTATCAATCCGTCCTATCATCCGGTGGAGGGCCCCGGGCAGAACCCGAATGTGCCCAGCCTGCTAGCACCTTACACTGTCAACAGCGTCATCTATTGTACGGATTGCCACAACAGCGATGATAATCCCGCGGTTGGGGGGATTGGCCCAAATGGGCCACATGGTTCAACACACAAGTATCTCCTGGAGAGTAACTACACAACTGCGGACAATACCGTGGAAAGTTCAGTTGAGTATGCCCTGTGTTACAAGTGCCACGATCGCTCCAGCATCCTGGGTGATGCCAGCGGTTTCCCGCATGGAGTGCATGTCGGGGTGGGTGCTGGCGGTCAGGGTAATGCACCTTGTTCTGCCTGCCATGACCCCCATGGGATCAGCGCAACACAGGGTAACCTAATGAATAACACCCATCTCATTAATTTTGATGTACTCATAGTGCAGCCGAACACATCAGGGCTGATGGAGTTTGAGGACCTGGGTACATTTCAGGGCAGTTGCTCACTGACATGTCATGGGGTAGCGCACGATAACCTGGCCTATCCCTGAGTGAACGAGTTCCCGTATACCAGGCGCAGGCCCCGGGTGATGTGTATCCCTGCCGGGTTACTCAAGGCGTTCAAACAACAACTTGCCTGTTTCGGGATGTCTGAGTAATTCACCGGTGCTGGGCTTGGCCCAGAGTTCAATCACCCGGTTTTGTGCATCCCGGGCAATGATTTCGATCATCCCGTGCTCGGTTTCAATGGAATATACCTCCAGGTAACCTGCCGCCTTGATCTGGATAATCAGGTCCTTCCAGGATATGGGTACTGTATCCGTTTTGGCCCTGGAAACGCTGTGAGAACGCGGTTTGCCGGTTGCGGGATCCTTGATCAGTGCGCCACTCTCAGGGTCTAGCTGGATCTCGACATAGTGCCCGGCCGGATGACGCGCCTTGATGTTGTAGAGGCCATGCTCGAAGCCAATAAAGTACACATCAGTGAAACCCGCTGCATTAACATGACTGATGATATATTCACTCGAGCGACCGCCTTCGCCGAGATATTGATTGACCGATTCAGCAGGAATACCGGTTTCCGCTTGCCCCCTTGCAGGATGACTCATTCCAGCAAGGGCCAGGAAAGTCACCATGAATATGCGAAGGGAATATTCATATGTCACTTTCTTGCGCATATTTCATTTCTTCGCTGAAAAGGAGTACTGGCGGCTGCTGTAATACGCAGCAAGGTTTTCGATGTCCTGATCCGTCAGTTGCTCAGCCATGGGTGTCATCATGGGATAGTAACGCGCGGCATCTCGAAAAGCCTTCATTTGTTTGATCAGATATGCAGCCTGCTGGCCGGCCAGGTTTGGCCACATAGGATTGATGCTCTTCCCCTCAGGGCCATGGCAACCCGCACAGACAGATAACATGGACTTGACCCCCTCAACATTACTGGCCAATACAGCACCGGGCATAACCGCCACTCCAGCGAGACTGTTGTAATAGACGGCAATGTTTTCGATGTCTTGATCCGTTAGTCCTTTAACCATGGGTGCCATCATGGGGTCGTTACGCCCGCCATCTCGAAAAGCCTTCATTTGTTTGACCAGATATCCAGTCTGCTGTCCGGCCAGATTTGGCCACATAGGATTGATGCTCTTCCCCTCAGGGCCATGGCAACCCACACAGACGGATGATGCTATGGACTTGCCGGCCTCAACATCACTGGCCAATACAGATCCTGGTATCGCAGTCAGCACTGTCAGGGTAATAATGCAGATAAACTGTTTCATTTTCCTACCTCCTTTTAGAATGTACCCGCGCAAGGACAGGCGCCCTGTTGCAGGGCGCTCCATTGTTACTGCACCCATATGGGTGGCGCTTTATTATAGTGACGCAACTTTAATTATAGTGACGCAACCTAATACTGGCAAAAACCATGGCTACACCCGCTGCAACTCTGTCGCAGGACGAAATTACCTGTAATGAGCTATGTGCTATGACCGGTTTGATACAGGATGGATATTCCGTTTAATTGGGACGTGATTCCCAAAAATCCTCTCTGGGAGGCGCCATAATTGGTATGTAATTCCCAATACACTGCCTGGGAGGAGTTCGAAATGAGCGACATAAACAGGTATTTATCTTACGCAGCCACTGCGATGATCCTTGTCCTTGCCGAAGCGGCCACTCCCAAGGTGGCGCAGGCCCAGGATGGTACTGGCGATGTTGCAAAGAAGTATCTCGATGCGGGTGGTCTATCCAGTGAATATATCATCAGTCGGACTAATGCAGCGGGTTTCACTGATGTGTACTTTGTAGCCTTCGAGCATGGTCTCTACAGTATCAAGGCGCGACATCCGGTCGGACACTATGTTGAGATTCAGCTTGATCCTGTGAGTGGTGCGCTGGTCCAGGATCCCGGAACCGGTAAGCCGCGTTATCAAACTGTTGCCAGGGGCAAACCGGTTCAATCAATTCTGTCTTGGAAGGACCTGGTTTCCCAGGTCAAGGCGGCAGGATACTCGGAAGTATATTCCATTGAATATGAGCATGCCCTCTACGAGATTATCACCATGGACGCACAAAACCGCGTGGTTGAACTCTGGGCCAATCCCAATACCGGTAAGCTACTGAGACATCCCACGAGCGGCGAGCTGTTATTCGAGCGCGTAGATTATTGAACTGATGATGGCTGGGTGCTGCGTAGGCTGATGCTGGTCACAATGGCCGCTTGCCCTTGCGGCATAGCGGGGCAGGTTACACTAGACAGCCCCGTTTTATTGCTGTTTTTCAACCGCGGGATTAATGATATCCAGTCGCTCGATTACCTTTGGTATTAGATCTGATTTCGGATATTTTTTTATCAGAAGATTGTAGCCGTATATCGTAAGTTGAAGGTTGTTTTCCTCGCAACTATGCGATTTAGCATAAAGCTCGTCCGGATCAGAGA
Organism: uncultured Gammaproteobacteria bacterium; assembly: GCA_963797085.1. Lineage (GTDB taxonomy): Bacteria > Pseudomonadota > Gammaproteobacteria > Chromatiales > Chromatiaceae > JASJBU01. Next base: position 177,689 of record CAWCOA010000011.1, on the reverse strand, counting down.
TGCTGTTTAGTTCATTCAGGCACAGTTGATATTTTTTATCGCGCTCGGCCTTCTCATGTTCAGCCTGTTTCTTGGCAACCCTTACCAGGGGCATAATATTCTCATGCTTGTCTTGTTTATCCGAGTATGTAACTTGAAGGTATTCAATAATTGCGACCAGTTGATCTTCATTCAGCATGACTCCGTATGGGTCGCATGGCAGTACCTTTTTTTCCCTTAACAATTAGATCAACAAGGGCTGACAATTCACCCATGACGATATCGCTCATAGCCAGCGGTGGTAATGCATCCTCGATGCCCATGGCATCCTTTTGATGACATGTGGCGCAATGTACTGTGTAGAGTAAAGGTCCGTTCTCTCCTGCAGTTACGGGTGACACCCAGGGAAGAAGGATAATGACCAGCAGCCATGCATGCGTCATGTTCAGCATGTACTTTAAGTCTCCACCTGGAATTTTTCTGGTCGAATGGCACATTGGGCTGCTCCTGGGATGCTGCCTGGCGTCAGCAACCGTCACAATTGCGAGAACAATTACAGCCTTGTTCACTGGTTTCCTCTTTCAAGCTGCGAATGGCTGGTACTAATTGGCAGTCTGAAGGTGAGACTTAATGATATCAGACAAGTCTGGTCGTGGTGTAGGGCTAGGTTGTTCCTGATTTGGTTACATCTCTGCTGTCTTTCCTGTTTCCACCTGGAACATGGTTATGATAAGCACCCTCATTTTATCCATCAGCAAAGTATCGAACACGCGCAAAGTTGCCACTCACAGGTGTCATTGCCCCGAATCTGCGCCATTTTGCGCTTTGGAGAGCCCAATATGCCAGCAATTGTGCTGAATTTTCGGGCGTTAAGTAAGCAGTTGGCGTAGGCGATTGCCGGCACGGAAGCTGAACCGTATGAAATCAGGATATAGGTAGGGAATCAGGCCGTTTTGAAGAGATTGAAAGACCGAGCCGGTGTTCGCGGCGGCGCCCTGGTAGGTAGGCCCAGATGGGCGAGGATCTTGGTGATCACTGCAGGTTCTTAGATGGCGGCGTTGATCTTCATCGTACCCCAACAGTGGGGGCAGTGTTCGACGTCGATATCAAATACTCGTTTGAAAAGCCGCGCCCAGCTTGTACAAGCTGAAGCAAAGCTGGATTGGGAAAAGGGTTACCGGGTAACTGCATTTTCCGGAACACTACTTGAACCCCGCTTTCCTTTGAGGCAGGACAGAAAACATAATTAGAACATTATTGGCTGTGACGACGAGCGGGCGCTGTTACCCGCCAAGCCCGGCTCGACCGATTTTCGCAAAACGCCAAAAAAATGAATAACAACAAGATACATGGATAACCCGGATAGGGCTCAGTGTAAAATTCAAGCAGTGGATTGAATCCAAACCACAAAGTACTACGTATAGTGTCACGAAAGCCTGAATAAGGCTCAAGACAACCTAAGCGAGGAAGCCTGCCATGAAAAAGACTGCACTAAGTGTTGCCTTACTCGTTTCGACAAGCGTCTCTGCGGGAACGTTCAACAGCTCATTAGAAGTGGGTAATTCCGATCTATACGACGGTTGGCTGATTCACAGCAGCTGCCGACTGTAATGAAACCGGGAATTGGCGATGGCTACGGATCTGTTCTACTCTCAGGTGGGTATGCTGATAGCTGTCATGTTGAGCAAAAAGGCACAAATGAGGGATACGGTAGTATCCTGATTGACATTGGTCACAATCTAGACAGGTAGCCTTGGGCTTTGCATCCAGGGCCGTGGCAGAGCCCTGCGTCATATTAATTTTTACTAGCGGATGATTGACTGTATTAAACAATCGATTTCATTAATCCTTATCTGCCTCGGATTGCTGATGCTGCAGGGTTGCGCGTCAGTAGACAGAAAGACCGATGGGGTCAATGGCGCACTGCTGCCGAAATCCGAGGCCGCGCTTGTGCGCCACGAGGCTCGCAAGCTGATCCGGGGCATGTTGGATGAAGAGATGGTGGCAGGTATCAGCATCGCACTCGTAAGCAGAGATGGCCCACTCTGGATTGAGGGTTTCGGCGAGGCGGACCGGGAGAAATCGATACCGGCCACGGCTGACACGGTCTACCGGGTAGGCTCATTGAGTAAGCCGTTGACGGCTCTGGGGGTGATGCAGCTGAGTGGAGAGGGTGAGATCCACCTGGATGAATCTTTGCAGCGGCAGCTTGATGGATTCTCCGTGCGTAGTCATTCGCGAGAGTCGATAGAAATAACCCCCAGACAACTGCTGAGTCACCGCAGCGGCCTGCCCAGCGATCTGCGTAAGGGCATGTATACCTCGACCCCCTTTACGCGAGTCACCCAGCTGCTCCAAGATGAATATATCGCCTTTGCCCCGGACACCGTCTATGGCTATTCGAATCTCGGTTACGACCTGCTGGGCCATCTCATCGAGCAGACTACCCGGCAGACATTCCACGGTTACATGCAGTCCAGGTTGTTCGAGCCTTTGGGAATGAATCAGACGGGTTTTGCCCTGACCGAACGGATGCGGAAAAAGCTGGCGGCCGGGCATCTCGATGGGCAGGTACGCCCGCAGCCTCCACTTCGAGATACCCCGGCCTTGGGTCTCTACTCCAGCGCCAGGGATCTGGGACGCTTGTCGGTCGCCCTGTTACAGGGCGACGTGCCGGGATTGGGGGAGGGGCGATTGGTCGAGATGTGGACCCCGCAGATGGTCAAGGGGGAGATCTCACTCGGAATCTATCCAGGCTTGGGCTGGTTTATCGAAGACGATATCGCGCTCGGGCGAGTGGTGCGGCATGGTGGTAGCACTCTGCTGTTCGGCGCAGAACTGGCCTTGTTGCCCGATCAGGGTTTGGGGGTGGCGGTTCTGGCGAATAGCGCAGATGGCAACCGGGTTGCGCGCCAGCTGGCGGCGGCGATACTCCAATTGAGCGTCGGCTTGCGGGGCCGGCAAGAGGAGGTTAAGGCCATTAAAGTCCAAATGATTAAAGAAGACGACCAACTGATTCCGTCCGGGGGTTATGCCACCGATCTTGGCCTGATAATGGTCGACCCGGATCGACCTCGGCTCTGCGCCTGCATCATCGAGCGCATGCTGGATATGGTGAGGTTCGACGATGGCAGTTTTGGTCTGACGCCGGAAAGCGCGGCGAGTCTGCCCAGCAGTTATCGGGTTTTGGGTGAACTGCGCTTTACCTCCCGTCATCAGGGCGGGAAGGATGTGCTGCTGGCGGAGAAAGACGGTAAAGAGATGGTGCTTGGCAACCGCATTGATGCCCATCCCTGGGGCAGGGTCTGGGAGCAGCGCATCGGCAATTACAGGACCTTGAATCCGGATGGTGAATTCGCTATTCAGGATCTGCAGATCAGTAGTGAAGAGGGGGTGCTTTGCCTGCACTACCGGGCGCCGCACCTGAGTGACAGCCAGATCCGGGTACCGTTGAAACCGGTCTCTGCCACAGAAGCGGTGATCGAGGGTCTGGGCCGGGGCCGGGGTGAGACTGTAAGAATCGTCGAGATGAACGGCAAGCAGTGTCTGCGCTTTTCCGGCTATCTGGGAGAACCTTTGGAATCAGACTGATAGAGGACCTTGCTGTCTCCGGGTCTGGGAAGTACCCTTAGGAGCGTTAAATATTCTCTCTCTTGGAGCAGGCATGGCAAGTCCGGACAGTGACTCTGAAAATATAATCGAACAAAGAAACCAGAAGCTGCGGGAATTGTTGGCTGCCAGTGCACTGCATGATCGCCAGGCATTCAGTCAGCTCTATGAGATGACCTCGGCGAAACTATATGGCGTGATCCTGCGTATATTGAATAGGAGCGAATGGGCGGAGGACTGCCTGCAGGAGGCCTATGTGAAAGTCTGGAACAAAGCCGGGACTTATCGTCCTCAGCTTGCCTCGCCGATGACATGGATGGCGACTATCGCACGCAACCAGGCGCTGGACCTGTTGCGGCGGCGGCATCGGGAAGTGAGAGAGTCCGATTGAATTCCTTTCCGGAGGAGGTGGATCAGGACCTGCTGCCGCAGGACAAGCTGCAGATGACAGATGAAGGCCGTAAGCTCAACCTTTGTCTCGAGCAGTTGAAGAGCCAGCAACGTCAGATTATCGCTCTGGCTTATTTCAAGGGGCTGACCCACGAGGAACTGGCAGCCCGTACAGATACACCGCTCGGTACCGTCAAGACGTGGATCCGTCGCGGTTTGGAGCAGCTAAAGAGGTGTTTGGAACCATGAACACACAGGATCATACAGCTGAAAGTCAAGAATTGGCGGCTGAATATGTGCTGGGTACCCTCCGGGGCGAAGCCAGGGATCGGTTCGATCAGCACCTGGCGTCGGATTTCGCTCTGCAGCAAGAGGTGGCGGCCTGGGAGCAGCGCTTGGGCTCCATGCTGGAAACCGTAGAACCGGTCTCCCCGCCGGCTGATGTCTGGGGCCGGATTGAAAAACGCATCGATCCGCAAGTCGATCAGCAGCGACCAGGCATCTGGGAAAGTCTCAATTTCTGGCGCAGCATGAGCATGGTTGCGGCCAGCCTTGTGCTCGTTCTGAGCCTGAGTCTGTTTGGCTTGTTTCAGGGTTCGCTGGAGCTGGAACGGGTGATGGTCGTGACCAATAACGAATCCCAGGCCGGATGGATCGTGGATACGCGTAGTCGTGACGCCATGCTGAATGTCAGTGCGGTGCAACCCACTCCTTTACCGGCCGACAAGGTTTGCCAGCTCTGGCTGCAGACGGAACAGGGTGAGCTGTTGCCGGTGGGCGTATTGCCTCACAAGGGTTCGGAGAAAATGCAGCTCCCAGCCAGATTAAATCAGGATAGCCGTTTTAAGGTCACGATTGAGGCCTTAGCCGATGCGCCAGTCAAACGTCCGAGCGGAGAGATCGTCTTCGAAGGTCAACTGATCTCCATCTAAGCCGCGTAGGAATGTCGTGCAAGTCACAGGCCGATCACCGATCTTGTAGTATAGTAGTTAAATTCCTATGTCTCGAGTGGCGTTCATGCGGCCGGCATCCTGCACAACATCTCGTTTGAAACCTGCAGCTTTGCGGCAAGCCTCCAGAGTGGTTATGCAGTGCGTCCTGTTTTTGGCAATCCTGGTGACTGGAGTTGCAGGCTATGCGGCCGATTCCAATGGGCTTTCCGTGGGCATTTTTCCTCGCCGGGATAGTGAAGTCACGCGGGAGATGTTTGCGCCCTTGATGGATCACCTGCGGCAGGCGCTGAAACTGCAGGTCTCACTCGATGTGCCCCCCGACTTTGAGGCTTTTTGGGAACGCCTCATAGAGAATCGTTACGATCTGGTGCATTTGAATCAATATCAGTATCTGCGCGCCCATCAGCTATTTGGTTATCAAGCAATCCTCAAAAACGAGGAGATGGGGCGAACCGAAATCACGCCGGTGATCTGGGTGCGCAAGGGAAGTGGTATCAATCAACCCTCCGACCTGAAAGGTAAGAAGGTCATCTTCGGGGGCGGCAGGCAGGCCATGGTAAGTTACATCATGGCGGCCGACCTGTTGAGAGAGCATGGTCTGGCCGAGGATGATTATCTAATACAGTTTGCCGTGAATCCGGTCAGTGCAATGCTCAGTCTCTACTATCGTCAAAGTGTGGCGGCAGGTGCTGGCGATGCGTTGCCGCCAATACTCGGGACCCATGAGTCTGTCTCTCCGGAGGCGTTTGAAACCCTGCTGCGGGGCCAATCCGTTGCTCAGCTGCCCTGGGCGGTGAGTCCGGCGCTGTCAGAAAAAACATCACTCGGGATAAGTCAGGCGCTGACCACACTCAAGAGAAGCGAGACGGGGCAGCAATTGTTACGGCATGCCGGCTTGTCCGGATTGGTTACCGCCACGGATGAGGATTACGATCCGCACCGGCAAATCGTTGCGAGGGTCCTGCAGGAGCAATACTGAGTTGGGTTCAAAAGGAATTAACTGGTCGCTGCCGGGGATCGGCTCCTACAGTGGGCGCTATGCCTATTTTGCCGTGGCGGTCTGCCTTACCCTGATGGCTGTCGCCTACTTTGGCTGGGATTATGTCAATCGCACCAGTCACGTGCAGATTAACCAGATTGAGGCAAGGTCAAAGACGTTAGGTGTTCTGACGGATAGTCTGACGCATCTCAATCTGCTGGAAAACAGACTGCAACGGATCATTATTGAACCTGCTGTGCAGGATATTGAAATGGTTGAGGTGAGGCTCAAACGCATTGGCTTCACACTGCGGGCTCTTGAGGATGTACTGGCAAGCAACGCTTCCAATCAGGAAATCGCCCAAGAGCTGCAAAAGGATGCCAAACAACTGCATGAGGCATCGCAGGATTTAGTCGCGATTCGGACCGATGTGGTGCGCTGGTTTCCAGCGTTGCGTCTGATGCGGGAAGATATGTTTCCTCATCATCAGCAGTTGATTACCCTGCTGGATGGATTGTTGATAGAGAGTGCTGAAGAACTCTCGCCGCAGGATCAACTGCAGACTTTCAAAACAGCCACGGCGCTGCGTAGCGCCTGGATCAGCATGATCTCTGAGATGCGCCTGTATGTGGCTAATAGATTTGGCATCTTCGCCAGCGAGTTCAGAGAGGGAATGGAGTCCCGTCTGACCAATGTGACCTACTATGGCGAGGAGATACCGGGTCATCTGGCAACCCTGCGGCAAATGTCGAATATCGGAAAACTGGGCTTTGTCAGTGAATCATCGTTGGATGAAATGGAGCATCACTACCAGGCCTGGATCCGTGCCTTCAATCAACTCTCGCGAATTATCGATAACCCCAACTGGCGGATGGACCTGCTCCTGATGGGCGAGGCGGTGATGCCGATTCTGGATCGTATGAGGCAGCGTCTCTCATCACTGGATATCGATCTGAATACCCAGTCAGCTCGGGATATCACCCAGTTGACGACTATCGCACGGCAACTGTCAAACTCAATTCTCGGAATCTCTGTGTCGGTCATCCTGCTGATATTCAGCGCCTATTTTTTCCTCTTTCGAAACCTGCTGCAACCTATTGCGGAAACTACTTTGGCCTTGAAGCAGGAGGCTCAGGGCATGCTGGATATACAGCCACCTCCCGCCAAGCTGAAAGAGACCCGCGATCTGGTGGATGCCTTCACGGAGATGCGCAGACAGGTACATAATCGTCAGCGCAGCCTCGATCACATGGCGCATCACGATGCACTGACGCAGTTGCCGAACCGCATACTTTTCCGAGATCGTCTGAAACACGCCCTGGATGTGGCCAATCGCGGCAATTACCTGGTGGGACTGCTGTTTCTGGACCTGGACCGGTTCAAACAGATCAACGACAGTCTAGGTCACCTGATCGGGGATGAATTGCTGAAAATAGTCGCTGAAAGGCTTCTGTCCCTGGTCAGGTCATCGGATACTGTGGCCCGCTTGAGTGGTGATGAGTTTGCAATACTGGTCGAACGCCTGGATACACGCGAGGATATCGAACCCCTGGCGGAAAAGGCCTTGTCGGTGTTGGAAAGACCGATACAGATAGCCGATCACAAACTCTATATCTCTGCCTCTATTGGCATTGCACTGGCTCCGGTTGATGATACCTCGGTTGAGTACCTGATCCGCGATGCGGACACCGCAATGTATGAAGCAAAACGTCAGGGCCGGGCCACGTACCGTTTTTTTACCAGCCAGATGGCGCATCAGGCCACCGAGAGCCTGCATCTTGAAAATGCCCTCAGGCAGGGTGTGAGTAGAAATCAATTATTCTATCATTTTCAGCCAGTTATCAGTCTTAAGAATGGTCATCTTCACTACTGTGAGGCACTTTTGCGATGGCGGCATCCAGAGAAAGGGCTGCTGCTGCCTGAGGCATTTCTCGATCTCCTCGACACAACAGGCCTGGTTGGCACAGTCATGGATGATTTACTGGACCAGGCATCGGCACATCAATCAAAAATCAGCAACGAGCTTGCCAGGCCCGTGGCTGTCTCGATAAATCTCTCGGTGCGACTGTTGAATGATCCAGCTTTCTGTCGGGGATTACTGGAACGGCTTGCTGAGGGGCAATTCCCGGCGGGTGGGTTGGTGCTTGAACTGACTGAGGATATCCTGACTCAGGAGTTGGCGGAGGCAGAAGTCTTTTTGCAGCAGGTCAGGTCACTGGGCGGCATGATCGCATTGGATGACTTCGGTACAGGCCAGGCCTCACTCAGTCATTTACGGCAATTTCCTTTTGACCTGTTAAAAATAGACCGTGAATTTATTCATAGTGTGGACACCGATCCTGTGAATGCAAATTTGGTGGAGCTTATCATCAAGCTCGCCCATGCTTTTGAAATGTCTGTGATCGCTGAAGGTATTGAAACTCAGGCCCAGTATCGTTTCGTCAAGGCGCTGGGTTGTGATTACATTCAGGGTTACCTGACAGGCGCCCCTGCGGAATCCTGTCGTATGATCCAGCAATTACAATCAGAAGCCCACGTTGAGCTTCTCTAGGTAAGTTGTCATAGATTTGTCGTCGTATTTGAGATTGGGATATTCAGGTCTGGCAAGCTCCGCCCGGCTGGATATCCCATACCCACACAAGCTCACGGCTTTATCAGGAATTGGCCTTGCTCAACGGATAGGAATACTGGTTAATTCAAGATGCCCGGAACTTGACAGCAGGGTTAAAGTGCCTTAGATTGCGCGCTCTCCTGAACAAGGGCGTTTGATATTCTTGGCTCAGGACCTGTCCCCATCGTCTAGAGGCCTAGGACACTGGCCTTTCACGCCGGTAACAGGGGTTCGACTCCCCTTGGGGACGCCAAATTAATATAAAATACTGAAAAATAACAATAATAATAGGGGTTCGAGTCGGTGTGTCAGTATGTTGGCATAGCCAGAAGAATTTCTCCTCATCTTATTACAGGTTATAGAATCTGTCGTTAATCAGGACCATGTTGTGCCTGTCTTACGGCACTTTGTGACCAACCTTGCCCATCTATTCCCTTTCGATAGGCATAATAGCGATGACTTCACTTCTCCCACTGGCCTTCCTGTCCACATACATCGATGAGCTTGTTAGACAAGCCCCTTGTCTTTCTGCTTGCTATCCGGACACATGAGTTTGGCAAGGGTGGCAAGTGCGACCAACCCCCTCATGATGAAATAGATTTCAGCGCCGATATTGGGTCGTCCGCGAAGTTTGGGCACTCCTTCGGTCGATGCATAATCGCCAAACAGTGTTTTTGTTGGGGCTTGTGCAAAAGCGGTGGTCAGAAGGAATTCAGTGGCAGGAACAAGCGATTGCCATCACGCGCAAGAATGGAAAATCCATATCGTTTGTAAAATGATACTGCTTCTTCGTTGATGGCATCCACCACCATGGCGTAAATAGCAATCTCATTGCTAACAGCCAAGGTTCGCTTGATTGCGTTGGCTAGAAGCATTTTGCCGATCCCTTTGCCCTGCGCAGAGACGTCAACTGCCAAGCGGCCAATGAGAGCCGCCGGTATTGGGTGTCTGGGCAACTTCTTCGGGATTTTTTCAGGCAAGATCGATAAATCAATGGAGAGAGTGCTGAGAGTGTAGTAACCGAGCACTGCCGTCTTATCCATGGGGCTACAAACGTACACACGGCTTATCCGACGTTTGATGTCCTGCCTGGCTTGTTGCTTAAGGTAGCGATCCAGGGACTCAATGCCACAGTTGAAAACAGACCGGTCGTGCTCTTTGTTTAGCGGTTCGATAATGAGTTCACTTTCCGAACTCATTTGGAGTCTACGTGACGATCATGCTCCGCGAGAGCTTCAGTCAATTTTTCATTGAATTCGACCGGTTTAGCCAGCGCATCAAAAAAGCGTTGAGCATCCTGCTCGTTGAGTTGGATGGATTCGTGCTCTTGAATAGCCTTTTCGGCGCTAGCCAAAGCGCTGGATAATATAAAGTTGCTTACAGTCTTACCCTCGAAAGTCGCCGCACGCTCAATAAGATGCTTGGCACTTTGTTTCAGGCGCAGATTGATTCGCTCGTTTTTGGCAGCAGTAGAAGTCATATTGCACGCTTAACAAAGAATTACAGATACGCCAGATATGTACGTCATTACGGTGCCATTGTCAAATAAAGAAAAAATGATCATGAAAACATGTCTTAAAGCGCCTGTCTCCATAACACACAGATTTATATCGTGAAAATACGGTGATTCGTCTCGGGAGACCGAAGCGATATAGTTCCCGATTCAAGATTGCTTTCTTAGCCATGCCTGGCTGAGTGCTTTCAGTGTGTGTGTCTGAAGGTTGAGTCTGCCACGTCTGCTTTCCCAGGTTGCCACGGTCTGGGGGCTTATCGCGAGTAGTTCAGCGAATTGTGAACGCGTCATTTTGTACTCTTTGCGCAGTCTGGAAACCGCTGCGCCGGTGGGTGTAAAGGTCTTCTTCTTGCCAGGTGCTGTGGCATGCTTCGGCCTGGAGTTTGTGCTCTTTGGCACTTTTTTCCGCGTGGCTGACTTGCCTTTGTCCAAACGACGTTTATTCTTCTGCTTTGGCGCTTCCTCGAGCTCGATCCCGAAAAGGCTCGAGAGATCCGGGTTAGCGAGCCGACGTCGTTTGCCCGTACCACTGGTCGCCGTCTGTATGTCCAGTTCCGCCGAAATGAGTTCTTCATGATCGACCTTGCGCAGCAGGAACAGCAGCTCCGGCTTTCCGTCCAGTCGGGCGCCAACACCATACAACACGGCGGCCACATGCTTGCACATGTCGGCCCAGTCGGGGCAGTCGCAGTGAAGCTTGATGTCTTTGGGTTGGGGAAACAGTCCCTTGGCAGGGTCGGTCACGATTTCCATCACCTGGTTTGAGAAGTGGCCCTGCAGCAGTTCCAGCATGGAGCCGATCTGACCAGCGCATTGCTTGCGTACCGTTTTCCAGCGAGATACCGCCAAAGGGGTGATATCTATCGAGACATGGTACAGCTCCGAACCGGAGACGATGGCCTCGACTTTGCCTTGCTTGATTGCCAGGTGGCAGACCGAACCGTTGCGTACATAGGTGCGGCCGCGTGGCAAGCGGTTGGCGAAGTCGCTGAATCGCTCCAGATGCTTGCACCAGGCCTCGCCCCAGAAGGTCCGGGCGATCTTGCGGCCCTGGATCTCGATGGGTTCGATTTCTGCCCCCTTCTTGCGCAGCTTATTCATTTCCCGGATCGCATTGGCGCGCCGCTTTGCGACCGAGACATAGGGTCGCCATCCACCATAAGACACCGTATTCAATCTCCTCAGAGTTGTACCTTGTTGACGTCGAGCGCAACCAGTTCCAGCAATTCCTTATTGTTCAGTTCGGTCAGCAGGGTTTCCGCGCCGCCCTCCAGGATATCGCTGGCCAATGTGGTCTTTTCGGTTATCAAGGCATCGATCTTCTCTTCCACCGTGCCTTGGCAGACGAACTTGTGGACCAACACATTGTTGCGTTGACCAATGCGAAACGCCCGATCGGTGGCCTGGTTTTCCACTGCCGGGTTCCACCAGCGATCGAAGTGGACCACATGGGATGCCTCGGTCAGATTCAGCCCGGTACCGCCGGCCTTGAGTGACAGGATGAAAAACGGCGGCCCGTCTTCCTGCTGAAACTCGTCCACCAGCTGCTTGCGCTTTTTGACCGGGGTGCCGCCATGCAGGACCAGGCCCGGCCGGCCAAACTGTTCGGCCAGAAAAGCAGCCAGCGGGCCGGTGATTTCGCGAAACTGAGTGAAGACCAGCAGCTTCTGCTGGCGCGAGGCGATCTCTTCGCACAACTCGGCCAGGCGGGCGAATTTGCCACTGCTGCGGGGATCATACTGCTCATCCCCCAGCAGCTGCGAGGGATGGTTGCAGATCTGTTTTAAGCGCATGAGACTGGCCAGCACTAGACCGCGTCGTTGTATGCCGTCCAGGGTTTCGAGTGCAGTGGCCAGCCTGGTGACTTCCTGTCGATACAGTGCGGTCTGGGCCTTGCTCAGACCGCACCAGGCATGCAGCTCGGTTTTTTCCGGCAGGTCGCTGATGATCGTCTTGTCGGTCTTCAGTCGGCGCAGGATGTAGGGGCGCACCAGGTTACGCAAGGGAGCATATTGATCGCTGTCCCTACTGGATAGGGATTTGACGAAGTTTTTGAATCGTGTCTTCGAGCCGAGCAGGCCGGGGCTGAGAAAATCGAACAGGGACCAGAGATCGCCAAGCCGATTTTCGATGGGAGTGCCGGTCAATGCGATCCGGGCTGTGGCATGCAACTGCTTGACGGCACGGGTTTGCCGGTTGCTGGGATTCTTGATCGCTTGCGCTTCATCAAGGATCAGCAACCGCCAGTCCTGCTCCTGCAACCAGGATTGTCTCAGTAACAGTCCATAGGTAGTCAGGACCAGATCTATCCCGGCCAGGCCGGTCCGGTCACTGGCCAGGGCCTCAATGTTTTTTTTGCTCATCTGCGAGCTATGCAGAAACTGACAGCGCAGGGAGGGTGCATAAGCGTTCCAATTCGTCTTTCCAGTTGGCCAGCAGTGATGCAGGCAACACCAGCAGAGAGGGTGTCTTGTTGCGGCGCCTCTTAAGTACCAGTAGCAGCGCAATGATCTGCATGGTCTTGCCCAGACCCATGTCATCCGCCAGGCAGGCCCCGAGCCCCAGCTGCGACAGCAGCCATAGCCAGCTGACGCCGGCTTTTTGATAGGGGCGTAGATCGGCCTTGAGAGTGCCACCGGGATCGACGGCCTTGATTGACTCCGGCGAGCGCAGTTGATCAAGCAGGGATCTCAGCCAGGTTCCTGGTTGAACAAAGGCCCACTGTCGATCATCGGCCAGCGCGTCCGCCCGACCCAGGTCTGCCGGAGCGCCGGCCAACAGGCGCATACCCTCGACAAATGACAGCCCATCCTGGTGCACATCGGCCTCGACACTTTTCCAGTGCGCCAAGGCAGCGGCCAGCTTTTCCCGGTCTACCTCAATCCATTGCCCCTTGATGAAGACCAGGTTCTCCTGCGCCACCAGCAGCGAGTTCAATTCGCGCTTGCTCAAGGGTTCATCACCCAGGGTGATCCCGAGTTTGAAATCCAACAACGCCTCGGCACCGAGCTTCTGCTGTTTAGCATTGCCGATGCTGACGCTGACCTGCGGCCGGATGCGTTGCTTCCACCAGTTGGGCAGCCGGACCAGCACACCGCTTTGCTCGTAGACGGGCGTCTCCTTGAGGAATTGGTAGGTCTCGGCCGGCGTCCATGCAAGGGGATGGTAGAGATCACCACTCTCGACCAGTTCTTTGATCAGGGTACTGGATTCGGCTGTGCGCTGCACCGGGGACAGCAGACGGATCAGGGCCTGTTTGTTGCGCGCGCCTGCGTATTCTTGCAAGGCCCTGGCCAGGGGTTTGTGGCGGATCCGGTCCTGGGCCTGGCCGGCGAACTCCGGTGCATAGGTTGCCATGAATGCGAACGGATAATCCGGGTCGAGCTTGTTTTCCGCCAGGTGAAAACAGACGCGGCCAGCTTGATGCCAGCGAGGTGCGTGTCGCTTGAGGAACGCGCCGAGGCTGCCCTGGTTATGGATTTGTGTACATATCCAGTCGTCTAACCAGAACCAGATGCTATTCAGGGTTTGCGATGATAGGTACTCGGCACCGCGCATCGGTGGTGTGTTTTCCAGCATCGAGGCTGTTTGCGGTTCGTCGAGTGCTCCGATTGGCTCGGGACGCGCCGGATCGACTGGCGTCATCCGACATCGTTCCGTAAGAAATCGGCAGGAGAAGGTGCGCCAATAGACAAGACTAGGGGAGAGGTCCGCAGTATTATCTTGCGCTGCCAGTGCAATCAGACCTGCAGCATTACCTCGCGCGAATGCAGCGTTGATGGCATCCTGTCCGGCTTGTTTGCCAGCAACATGGATGTTTTCACCTGGAAGCCAGTGCAGGTGGCCCGAGGGCAGCACCCCGAGTTCAGATTGGATCATCGAATGGTTTGATGTGATTTTTCAATATAGGCACTGACGAGCATGTATTTGTCAGCTTATCAGGCCGCTTCTTGGCCGACAATCACCGATGAAATGCCGGAAATGGACGGCATCCAGTGCGATTGTATCGGAAAACACGAAAGCGATTTATTGACGACCATTTTACCGTTGCATGTAACGCATGTTGGGCCTATGCTTTTGTTACATGTAACGACTGGGTTAGGTGAGGATCATGACATCGAGCGCTTCAGATCGCGTACAACGACATCGCGCCAAGCTGCGGGATGCAGGGTTGCGTCCAGTGCAAATATGGGTGCCTGATATTCATCGGCCAGGTTTTGCAGAGGAATGTCATCGCCAGTCGCGCCTGCTACGCAATGACCCGCTTGAGCAGGAGATGCTTGATTGGCTGGAGTCTGCCGCTGACCAGGATGACTGGAAGTGAGACGAGGTGATTTGGTAACCGTCGCACTACAGGGCGGTTTTGGTAAACCAAGGCCAGCATTAATCATTCAGTCTGATTTGTTCGATGAGCATCCCTCTATGACGGTATTGCCCGTGACAAGCGAGTTGCGGGAAACACCGTTGTTTCGCATTACAGTTGAGCCTAACACTGATAATGGTCTGCACAAGTCTTCACAAATCATGGTAGACAAGGCGCAAACGATTTCCCGTGAAAAAATCGGGCAAGTGATTGGTCGATTAAGTGATGATGATCTGGTTGCCGTTAATCGTGCCTTGGCGGTTTTTCTGGGCTTTGCCTAATGAGAGTCTATTTCGTTATGCCGATTCTATAATAGGATGCAACATATTTATTTATAGTTAAATATGCAATCTGTCCGAGGTGGCATGTACCCGGGGGATAAGGTCGACTCCCCTTGGGGACGCCACCTTCCCAACGTCTAATACTTTCGTATGGTCTGCTTCATCTCGCCAGGCCATAGTCACCATTGCCTGCGGTCCGAGATGCTGTCTTTTTCCATCTGATCTCTCTTACGGCATTTCCAATGTTCGACTCAATTTGGCTGTTGCGGGTTAACCGGCAGGTTGGCTTGAAGTCTGGGTACACTTGTTTGGCGGTCTTTTTCATGGCAGAGTCATTGTCATGCGCCTGAAGATTCGAATAACAATAATATTTTCCTTGCTACTGATTCTGACCGGGATTGCCCAGGCACTGGGTGAAATCACCCAAGCTGATGGACCGCTGACTGCAGAGCAGATTGCCCAACAGGTCTATGCGGCGGCGCATGGTGGTCTATTGAGAAATGCTGTCAGTAAGCGTCATAAAGGCGCCGTGGCCTTGGTGATAAACCGCGCCCCGCTCGAGAAACGAGTGCCGGGTCGGATGCCGACGGTCAGTTCCTTCGAGACTTACGTGAACAACAGCCCAGCGGATCCCGCGATCAAGTCGACCCAGATGGCAATACTGACATCCGGCAAGACCAAAGGTACGGGCATATTGCTCACCAACTACGCGGATCAGGAGCGTGGGGCGAAGATCTCGATGTGGCTGCCGGCGCTGCGTAAAATCCGCAGGATTAATGAACCCGCCCATGAAGATGTCTGGTTCGGTACGAATTTGACCTATGGGGAGCTTGTGCTGCGCCGTCCTGATCACGAGGTCCACGAACTCCTGGACGAGGCTAGTTTCGATGCCTGCCTCGAGGTGATGGAACTGGAGGCATGGGAGAAGAGCCGCCACACCCGTAAATTGCCTGGTCGGCAATGCGCGCACCAGGGAAAACCCGTATATCGTATGAAGAGTGCCACCAAATTCAAAAACTGGTGGTATGACTACCATATCAGCGATATCGACAAACAGTCGTTTTCTCTTTATCGGACGGTCTATTACAAGGACGATAAGCCGATAAAAACGGTATATGTTGACTGGCAGTCTTTAGATCAGCCCGACCCTCGGATTAGCTATCCGCGTTATATTTATGCTATTGACCACGACAGCGGTAAAGACAGCATGGTCTATGTACCGCGCAGTACAATACAGTTCAATGTGGATCTGCCGGATAGCTTCTGGTCCGAGGATACACTCAAAAGGCAGGGACGATGAAAAGACTTTCGTTTCCCTGAGATAACTGGTCAATGGCGAATAATAACTACGCAGATCGCTATGCCCGTTTCATGCTCAGACATCGCTGGGCGGTTATTATTCTCTCTTTTGCCGCTACTGTTTTTGCCTCTCTGTACATCAATCAGCTGAATCTGCGCAACGATCCGGATTCACTACTGCCGCTTTCCAACCGCTACATCGCCACCAATCTCTATAGCGATCTCACCTATGGCATGGGGAACCTGATGGTGTGGGGCATGAAGGTGAAGCAGGGGGACATCTACCAGCCCTGGTTCATCCAAATGGTGGACGAGATGTACAAGGATGTCAGTCAGTTGGATTATGCCAATGCGGAAAATTTCATCGGCATTGTCTCTCCAAAGATACGCAACATCGGCTTGAGTGAGGATGGCGGCCTGGATTTCAGGCGGCTCGTGCCGATCGGCGGCTTGGCGGACAAGCCGAATGAACAACAGCGCCAATTGGACTATCTGCGCACAGGGCTGGAAAAACACCTGGTTATGGGGCCACTGCTGACCTATTACGAAGATGTTGATGGCAACAAGTGCGAATTTGTCGATGCCAACGGTCTCATTACCAATGAATCGATGGCCCGGGTACGCAAGCAGTGTTCAGCCAAGGCCACTTTTATCATTGGGGATTTTAGCAATGAGCTGAAGAACGACAATCTCGCCTGGATTAAGCAGACGAAGGCGCTGATGGCCAAGTATGAGGCGCGCTATGCTGATCGAGTCGAATTCCAGATCTCTGGCGAGCCTTACTTTCTGGCCTCGATGGTGCAGGAGTTGAGTGACAAGGCGTGGCTGTTTGGCGTCTCCCTGTTGATTGTTCTGCTGGTGCTCTGGTACGAATTCCGCCATTGGTGTTGTGCCATATTTCCACTCCTGGGGGTGGGTATGACGATCATCCTGACCCTCGGGCTGATGGGGTTTACCCAGTTCAAACTGACTACCATGATGGCGTTGACTCCTATGCTGTTGCTGGCGGTCGGCATCGGCCACTCGATGCAGATCACTCGGCGCTTCATGCAGGAAATGCTCAAGAGCGGCGACTCTGAGCAGGCGGCGTTTGAGTCTATCCGGCATACCATCGTACCGGCGATCTTGTCGATCGGTACGGATCTACACGGATTCTTCGCGATTTCGTTCGTGGATATCTCATTCTACAAGGCCTATGCCTATTTCGGCATTTTCGGTATGTCGACCCTGTTATTGACCACCACTACCTTGATCCCTCTGATGATGGCTACATTCCCACCAAAGATAAAAGAGCGTGAGGAACAACGGCAATGGGACAACACGATTGCAAATGGGATAACGGCACTTCTTACCGGCAGATTGAAATGGATTCCACTCATGCTCGTGGTGGGTATTTTGTGGCTCTCTGCCGACTACGCTGATCTTGGACGTGGGGTTGGGGCCCTGCTTGCAGGTGAGGAGGGGCGCAATGACCCGGAGGTCGCACGTATTCAGGATGAATTCGACATCATGCCAGGGGCGGAAAAAGGTATCCACTATCCTCGCGCCGCCTTCAAGGATCACTATATGCTGGGTGAATTGTTTGGTGACAGTGGCGAGGTGCAACCCATATCCCATCTTACACAGCTGTCGAATATGATGCCTGGCGTGATCACGGCCAATATGGTTATCCGTTCAAAAGCCGGCATATTACCGTCCTGCGGACTCGACGCCTGGAACGAAGAAGGTGAGCGCGTGGTAGGACCGGAGCAGTGTCACGATGAGCAGGATGATCCGCCACAGGGTATCTTCAATGATGCTTCGGTGTTACTGGCGCTCTCCGATTTTGAAGACTGGCTGAGAAAACATCCTAACATCGGATTCACCGCATCCTATGTGCAGTTTATCAAAACCCTCAACATGATCCTCAATGCCCCTGAAGGAGAAGAGCCACTGGATCACCTGGGTCTTTATGTGATTCCCGATGCCGATCATATAGAGGCAAATAGCTATGCCTACCTGAGTGCTGAAGATCCGGACTATATGCCGGATCCCGATGCCATGATACAGCTTTACAATGGCATCCTGTTGGCCGGCGTGGGTGCGGGTGAACTCGATTCCTATATGGATACCCAAAACTGGGATCAAGGCATAGTCATCGGATTTGTGAATACCATGGACCCGGTCAAGGCCCATCAAACCATCGTTGACATCCAAAACTATGTGAAGGAGCACCAGGATGATCCAGGATTTCGCAAGCTGAAGATCGGTATCAATGGTGGTGAGAGGATTGAGCTGGTGGAGGGTGACAGCGTGAAAACAGTTGTTACCGGGGATAGTATCCCGGGTAAAGTTGCAATTGGCGGGTTCCTGGGGGTCACGGAAGCGACCCGGGATGTGGCTTTTAAGGAATGGCTGCATGCACCGGCGGCGACTTCGCTCACGGTCTTTGCAATGACGGCGATCATGTTCCGGTCATGGTTGGTGGCGGGCATCCTGATCAGTCTCTGTTTCATTACCCTGATGACACAGTACGGACTGGGGGGTTATATGACATCGATCAAGGAGTGGTCGGCGAATCTTGCGTTTCACGTGCAGGTTGCGCTCAGCATTGCGATGGGGCTGGGGGTCGATTATGCAGTCTATATGGTGTCACGGCTGCGCGAGGAGATGTTGGCTACAGGGCAAAACTGGACGGAAGCACTCAGGAATACACTGAATTCAACCGGCTCTGCGATCATCATCTCAGTAGTGGTGCTGCTGAGTAGCTTTATTCCATTGATGAATACCGAACTTGCCAATCTCTGGTCAGTCAGCCTGTATATTGCCGAGGCGCTGATCCTGGATGTGTTGACGGCCCTGATGTTGCTGCCGTTATTGGTCTACTGGCTCAAGCCCAAGTTTATTTTCGGGCGACAGGTATAACCGTTGTGTTTTTCGCTATCCTCGATCTGACAGCCACTAAGCTGAGGTTGGCCAGCTATCCAGCGGGTTGGTTTGCCGGAGAGCATCCATGCTCCGCTGACGGCTGACTATCTGCCCAGGATGGCATCGACCTGTTCCTGAATCAGTACCTGGGCCTGATAAGTGCCCTTGCCGGTCACTGACTCAATCTTTCTGACCTAAGCTGCCAGGTGGTTTTCAGAACCTTCCAGTAAGTTTTCGTAGAGTCGTTGAATATCACTGTTCTGGGTGTAGACCTTGCCGCATTCAGCAACGCTTGTGATTGCATCGAAGCTTTCCACGACCACGTTCGGTCATTGGTTGATGTCCCGCATATCCAGTTCTTCGATGAAGGCTCCCACATACAGGGCATCAAATTCGCTCATGGCGCCACGTGCAACGAGTTCATTGTATTTTTCCGTAAAATACCAGCCGTATGTTTCACCCGTGAAGACCCCGACATTATCATTGGTGCTGGGATCCTTGATGCCATATTGCAGCAGCTTGTCTCTGACCGAGTCGGTGTGCTGTTGTTCCGAATCATCAATCTTGCCAAACACCCCGGGAGGGGTATTTCTGGACTCTAACTAATTACATATTGCTACCTCAGGATTGTTAATAGAGTGAACATTGTCAGCTCTTCGGGATGACTTACCTTATGGCGAGGACGACTTATCGCTGGCCGATTTTTGTTTTATTGAAGTGATCCATTGCATGGCTGGGGAACCTATCAGCACACAAAACAAGGGTAATGACAAATGTCAAAGATAGAAAATCTGGGTAGGCGGAATTCGAGCTTAACTGTGAATCTTTGATGGGGGTCACATTAAGCCTGACTGGAAGCCATCAGTTTGATTATGGTTCTGGTCATCAAGGCTGGGCGAAATCGATATTCTCTCTTCCACTAAAACTCAATGCCTTGTTCCGCCTTGATCCCTGAATCAAAGGCATGTTTGAGGGCGCGCATCTCTGTCGCGGTATCCGCCAGCCGGATGATTTCAACAGGCGCCTCCCTGCCGGTGAGTATCAGGTGCATCCATGAAGGTTTTTCCTGGCGCACGAATTCGGCGATCTCCAGCCCCGTAAGCCAGTCATATCCACAGCAGTAGTTGATCTCGTCCAATAGCACCAGGTCATAGGCTTGGGAGCGGATCTTGTCTTTGCAGAACGCCCAGATCTCACGGCTGGTCTTTCGGTCTTGTTCTGGATTCTGCGTGTCCCAGGTAAAACCATCTCCTAGGGAATGCCATTCGATATTTTCGAAACGCCTTGCCGCCTGTTCCTCACCGGTTTTCCAGCGGCCCTTGATGAACTGGATGACACAGACTTTCATCCCCCAACCTGCGGCACGGAAGACGACTCCGAAGGCGCTGGATGATTTTCCTTTTCCATTGCCCGTATGCACCAGTGTGATGCCCCTGCGTTTTTCTCTCGGTTTCATCTTTGTTGTTTTAGCGGTCGGTTGGTTAGTCGATGTCGGCTCATTGAAATGATCATCCTGGAAACCTCAGGTGACTGCTCCATTCCGAAAGTAAGGTATTGAGCGAATATTGGTTGGTTTCGAGTCATTGCTTCACCCCATTGGTGAACAAGGCATACCCACCACGGATTCTAGGATCATGGATCCATGGTGGACAAGCAATACTGGGTTGCATTTATTAATGCGAATCATTATCATTAGCATCAAGCCTGGTTCACTCCAGGTATGACGTTGATGAATTAATTGGAGAATAGGGTCGTATGAGAAAGTATTTCCCGTGGTTTGGGGTTGTTTTGATGTCACTGTCTCTTGCGGCTCCTGTGGTGCAGGCCGCCGCTGGGGAAGTTAATCTTTATTCTGCGCGGAAAGAGAAATTGATCAAGCCATTGCTGGATCGGTTTACCGAGCAGAGCGGGATACAGGTCAATCTTGTCACCGGCAAGGCGGACGCCTTGCTGAAACGTCTGCAGAGTGAGGGGCGAAATTCCCCCGCTGACATGTTGATCACCACCGATGCAGGTCGCCTGCACCGGGCGCTTGAAGCGGGGGTCATACAGCTTGTGCAATCGGAGCTGTTGTCGACCGTGGTGCCTGCAGAATTCCGGGATCCACAGGGTTATTGGTACGGGCTGTCAGTGCGCGCTCGTCCGATCCTCTATGTCAAAGGTAAAGTGGAACCGGAAACACTTTCCACTTATGAAGCGCTGGCCGATCCCCAATGGAAAAGACGTATCTGTATCCGATCCTCCGACAATATCTACAATCAGTCACTGGTAGCTTCGATGATTGCCGCGAATGGCGAGCAGGCGACAGAAGCTTGGGCCAAAGGCCTGGTAAAAAATCTTGCGCGTCCACCGAAAGGCGGGGACCGGGATCAGATCAAGGGCGCGGCAGCAGGTATCTGTGACCTTGCGGTTGCCAACACCTATTATCTGGCGGGCATGCTCACTTCAAAAGATGCCGGTCAGCGAGCGGCAGCAGAGAAGATGGCGGTCTTCTGGCCCAATCAGGCCGGCCGGGGTGCGCATGTGAATATCAGTGGCGCTGCAGTAACCGCGGCGGCAAAAAATCGCGACAATGCCATCAAATTGCTGGAGTTTCTCGCCGGCAAGGAAGCGCAGCACTGGTATGCTGAGGCCAATGGGGAATTCCCTGTACGCTCGGATGTCGAGGCCGGAACGCTTCTGCAATCCTGGGGTGAGTTCAAGATGGATACCTTGAATCTACGCAAGCTGGGTGAACTCAATCCCAATGCCTTACGCTTGATGGATCGGGCGGGTTGGAAATAAGCGCTGTTCAGACTGATTCAGCAAGAACCGCAATCCGCCCCACTCAGTGACGTCTGAGTGGGGTTTTCCTTTTATTCCAGATGGAGTTTAATCCCGGCTTTTTCTAGGTAAAGCTGTCAGATCATGCAGATCCAGAGTGAGAGTGCGCCAATTGCAAAGAACCCGTCCAGACTGACCATCTGGAATCTGGGCGTAGTGGCTATTGCGCTGCTGCTGGCGCTGCCGGTTTTTGTTGTCCTGGCCTATCTGTTCGAGCCAGCTGGGGAAGTCTGGAGGCATCTGGTTGAGACGGTGCTGCAGGACTATGTGCTCAACTCGCTGCTGTTGATGCTCGGGGTCGGGATCGGGGTGCTGGCGCTAGGGGTCTCCACAGCCTGGCTGACCAGCATGTGCAGCTTCCCCGGCCGTGCTTTCTTTGAATGGGCCCTGCTTCTGCCGATGGCGATGCCCGCCTATATCATCGCTTATACCTACACCGGGCTGTTCGACTTTGCCGGTCCTTTTCAGACCCTGTTGCGTGAACTGACGGGGTGGGGTTATGGCGACTACTGGTTTCCGGAGATTCGCTCCCTCGAGGGCGCCGCACTGATGCTGTCCCTGGTGCTCTATCCCTATGTCTATCTGCTCTCCAGGGCCGCCTTTCTTAGTCAGTCTCTCTGTGTGTTGGATGTCAGCCGGACCCTGGGCAACGGTCCCTGGCGCACCTATTTTACGGTTGCCCTGCCCCTGGCCAGGCCGGCGATTGTGGCAGGGCTCTCCCTGGCGCTGATGGAGACCCTGGCAGATTATGGGACGGTGCAGTACTTTGGCGTCTCAACCTTCACCACCGGTATCTTTCGCACCTGGTACGGGCTGAATAATGCCGCAGCGGCAGCGCAGCTCTCCGCATTGTTGCTGCTGGTGGTGTTTTTGCTGGTGATCGTCGAGCGGGGTTCCCGGCGGCAGGCTAAATACCATCATACCACTCAGCGTCAGCAGCAATTGGCGCGTTTCCGACTCAATGGCTGGCGCGGGTTCTGGTCCTTCTTGATCTGCTTCGGTACCCTGTTCATGGGATTTCTGCTGCCGGCCGGCCAGCTGCTCTGGTGGGCGCTGACAACTGCTGAAGAGAGCCTGGACAGCCGTTTTCTCGATCTGATCGGGCACAGTCTGATGCTGGCGGGTATGGCATCCGGACTGGCGCTGTTGCTGGCGCTCTTTCTGGGTTACGGAAAGCGCATGGAAAAGAGCTGGCCGGTGCGTTTCGCAGTGCGCCTCGCCGGGATGGGTTATGCGGTTCCCGGCACGGTAATCGCCGTCGGCGTAATCATTCCATTTGCCGCCATCGATAATACGCTGGACGCATGGATGCGTGAGCAGTTTGGCTGGTCCAGCGGCCTGCTCCTGAGTGGTACGCTGGCCGCTCTGCTGTTTGCCTATCTGGTCAGGTTTCTGGCTGTCTCCCTGCAAACGGTGGAAGCCGGGCTGGGCAAGATTCGACCCTCCATGGATGAGGCGGCGCGATCCATGGGTAGTGGTTCCCGGGAGATCATTGGCCAGGTGCATATCCCGATGCTCAAGGGCAGCCTGCTGACCGCGCTGTTGCTGGTCTTCGTGGATGTACTGAAGGAGCTGCCGGCGACCCTGATTCTGCGTCCCTTCAATTTCAATACCCTGGCCGTACGCGCTTATGAGCTGGCCTCTGACGAGCGCCTTGCCGATGCCTCTTATGCTGCGCTGACGATTGTCATCGTCGGTATATTGCCAGTGATCCTGCTAAGTCGTTCTATTACCCATTCACGCCATGCAAAAACAGCTTGAAGTAATCAATGCAACCGTCGCCTACGCCGGAACGCCGGTTGTGAGCGGGATCAGTCTGGTCTTGAACGCCGGTGAGATCGGCTGCCTGCTGGGCCCCAGTGGTTGCGGAAAGACCAGCCTGCTGCGCGCCATTGCGGGTTTTGAGCCCTTGACGGAAGGCGAGATCCAATTGCATGGGCGCTGTGTGACCCGCCCCGGGATGACCCTGGCGCCGGAGAAGCGGCGGGTTGGCATGGTGTTCCAGGATTTTGCCCTCTATCCTCACCTCACGGTGGCAAAGAATGTCGCCTTTGGGCTGCGCAACCTGAACCGCTTTGAACGCCAGCAGCGGGTCGAGGAGCTGCTGAAGTTGGTGGGTCTGCAGGGTCAGGGTGAAAAATATCCGCACCAGCTTTCCGGGGGGCAGCAACAGCGGGTGGCGTTGATCCGAGCCATGGCCCCGCGCCCCGATATTCTGCTGCTGGATGAGCCTTTTTCAGGACTGGATGTGGAGCTGCGGGAGCAGCTGGCCCGCGAGGTGAGAGGAATTCTGCAGCGGGATGGTGTGACTGCCATTCTGGTGACCCATGACCAATATGAAGCCTTTGCCATGGCGGACCGTATCGGCGTCCTGGGGGACGGAAGCCTCAGGCAGTGGGCCAGTGGCTATGACCTCTATCATCAACCCGTCGATCGTTTTGTGGCTGATTTTATCGGTCAGGGGGTCTTTATCCCCGGCAGGGTGGTGGATGCCGGGCAGGTAGACACGGCCCTGGGTCGTGTTCGCGGCGATTTTGTTACCGATGTGAGGTCCGGTGATCCAGTGGAGTTGCTGCTCAGGCCGGACGATATTATTCACGACGATAGCAGCCCCATGCAACTGGAAGTGGCGGATAAGGCATTCCGCGGCGCCGAGTATTTGTATACCCTGAAGATGCAGGATGGTGCCCGGCTACTCTGTATGGTGCAGAGTCACCATGACCATGCAATTGGCGAGCGCATCGGCATCACTCTGGAGGTAGGCCACTTGGTAGCCTTCCCGAGTTCACTGAAATGATCTTGAATCCATCCCTCAGCGTGGATAACTGATGCGCAGCCAAGTTTAAATTGAGGTGTTTTACCGCTCAGCAGTCAAACAATCGATCGATCGCATCCAATCCTTCCTGGACAATTTCATCGAGTTCCTGGGGGTCATCATCATGTTCGTAGGCGAGCATGCTGTAGACAGCGAGGGATTTGAGACCCATGGCGATTTTTGCAACGTCTGATACGTTCAGATCAGTGCCATTTCTCAATCTGCATTCTTCGTTCATTCTCAACGCCCCTATGACAAACAACGTCTGGTGAGTGTCATCCTAGCACCACTGAACGAGGGATCAATGAACATTATCAATCCGTGAAAAAAAGAGCGTTACAGCATCGTTTGCTCGGTCACATCCACATACAGCTTGAGGTGCTGACCCGGCTGCAGATATTTATCGGGTAAGGCGTTCCATTTTTTCAGTTCGTGGACGCTTACACTGAAGCGCTGGGCAATCAGGGACAGTGAGTCGCCTCGACGCACTTTGTATGAGACTGAGTTTTGAATGCCAGAGGGTTGCAAGTCGAGTGCCGAGAGCTTTTCTTTAGGACCCTGCTTTTCCACCCGGAGTACCAGTTTCTGCCCCGGCCGGATGGGATCGGCAGGTGCCATACCATTCCACTTTGCGAGCTTCCGATGACTGACTTTGTGCGTCTTGGCGATCTCCCACAGGCTGTCACCGTTGCGCACCATGTAGTGTTGCTTGGAACCTTTGCGGGGCTTGTTCTGGGTACGCGCCTTGCGCTGACTGGCACTGAACGCATAGAGATCGAGTTGCTTGGTGGCGACAGGGATCAGCAGGTGTTTTCCAGCACGGATTTTGCTGTCACTCAATTTATTGACCTGTTTGAGGAGCTTGGCAGTGGTGCCGTGCTTCTTGGCGATCACGCTGAGACTGTCTCCGCGGCGTATTTTATAACGCTTCCAACTGACGCGCTTCTCATCGGGAAGTTGGGACAATCGGGTTAAGAAGGTGTCTGCTTTCTCGATAGGCAGATGCAGCTGGTGTGGACCCTCCGGGTCCGTGGCCCAGCGGTTATAGCCTGAATTGAGTTGGTAGATCTCCTGAATGGACAGTTCAGCCATCTGGGCGGCAAGCGCCAGGTCGAGTTGGGATTGGATATCAACCGTGGCAAAGTAAGGTTCGTCTGGAATGGTCAGCAGGCTGATGTTGTATTTTTCCGGGTGGCCGAAAATTTCACTGATTGCCAGAAGACGTGGAACGTATTTTTTTGTCTCTTTAGGGAGTTTCAGGGACCAGAAATCGCTCGGTTTACCCTGCCTCTTGTTCTTGCGTATCGCACTGCGCACAGTACCGGCACCCGAGTTATAGGCTGCCAGGGCGAGTTGCCAGTCACCGTCAAACTGTCGGTTGAGTTGTTTCAGGTAATCCAGGGCGGCGCGGGTCGAGGCCACTACATCACGCCTGCCGTCGTACCACCAGTTCTGCTTGAGACCAAATCCCCGCCCGGTAGACGGAATGAACTGCCAGATACCGGCTGCCCGCCCCGATGAATAGGCAAAAGGCCGAAAGGCGCTTTCAACGGCGGGCAGGAGGGCCAGCTCTGCCGGCATCTCGCGCTTCTCCAATTCTTCCAATATGAAATGGATATAGGGTTGCGCGCGTTCTTGAATGCGTTTGATGGTATTCGGGTGCGACTGGTATCTACGCAGCTCAGCGACTACTTTTGGGTGTTGTGTCGGCAGCAGCCTGTAGCCATCACGAAGTCGTTGCCAGATGTCAGCAGGGGGAGGTTCCTGGACTGCGACCGAGGCCTTGCCGGGGCTTGCACTGACCAGGGTAAGCTGATTTGGAGTTCCGGCAGGCTCGGTCTGGGAAACGGTTGCTGTCGCTGGGAATGGCTGATTGCACCTTTACTTCAGCACTGCTCTCTTCCTCTGTCGGGAGTGATTGGCAGGCGCTGAAGAGGCAGGCGAAAAAAATACTCAGCATTGTTCTTTTTGACTCGAGATACTGCATAGTGAAAGATGGCATCTTATTATTCTGGTCACGGAGGGGAAAATAGTAACAAAGCTGGGTATCATTTCCATCATCTAAATACCGTTGACCGATTACTGATAAATTATGGTTAGAAACCGTATCGAGAAACTGGGACCTAACCGACAGAAACTGCTAACTGATTGGTTTCAAAGCAGTCTTGGGCAACTCTTGCTGGAACAGGAATGCTATTGTCTGGATAAGCGCCTATCCAACCTGTTTGGTTATTACCTGATACAGATCGGCAGGTTCGATCCAAAACTTGATCTTATGCGTAGCAGTCCGGTAAAAAACAAGCTGTTGCTTGATGTTGGGGGGGGTAATCTGAGTCTACATGCAGATCCGCTAAATTTGCCCGTGGCGACAGACTGCCTGGACGGTGTGTTGCTGCATCATGCCTTGGATTTCTCATTAGATCCCCATCAAATGCTGCGTGAAGTCGAGAGAGTCCTGATTCCTGAAGGCAAGCTTTTGATCGTAGGTTTTAACCCATGGAGTCTTTGGGGAGGCTGGCAGCTGTTTCATCTGCGCAGTCGGTTGCCGCCCTGGGTGGGACATTTTTTTCCGGTGAAGCGAATTTGCGACTGGCTCTCACTGCTCGGATTTGATCTGTTGAATGTTGACTATGTCAATTTCAGGCCGCCGTTGCAGAGTCAGCCGATTATGCAGAAATTGCTGCTCATGGAGCGTCTGACGGACACGGTTTGGCAGCCGTTGGGCGGTGTTTATGTGTTAGAGGCAGTAAAACGAACCCTCACGATGACCCCCATCAAGCCCAAATGGCGTTTAAGAGAAAAGGTGCTGCCAGCAGCAGTCGAGCCAACTACGAGAAATATGCAGTGAACGAACTGATTGAAATCTTTACCGACGGCGCCTGTAAAGGCAATCCAGGCCCTGGTGGCTGGGGGGCGTTATTGCGCTATGGACGGCATGAAAAACAGTTGTATGGTGGGGAACGCCTGACCACGAACAACCGTATGGAGTTGATGGCGGTGATCCAGGCACTACGGGCCCTGAAACGAAGCAGTAGAATCAGCATCACTACCGATTCACAGTATGTCAAAAATGGTATTACCCAGTGGATTCACAGCTGGAAACGCAACGGCTGGAAAACAGCAGCGAAGAAAGCGGTAAAGAACGCAGACCTGTGGCAGGCGCTGGAGGATGAGACGACTAAGCATGAGATCAAATGGGCCTGGGTCAAGGGTCATAGCGGTCATCCCGAGAATGAGCTGGCGGATCAGCTGGCCAACCGGGGTATTGAGGAGCTCACTTCATGAGACAGATCGTACTCGATACTGAAACCACTGGTCTGGAACCAAAGCAGGGGCATAGAATTATCGAGATTGGCTGCGTGGAGATGGTGGAGCGTCGTCCCACGGGGAATAACTTTCACCAATACCTGCAACCTGACCGGGAAATCGATGCTGCGGCTGTCGAGGTGCATGGCATAACCAATGAATTTCTGGCTGATAAACCCCGTTTCGGTGATGTGGCGATGGATTTCATCGACTATGTGCGAGGTTCGGAGCTGATCATCCATAACGCGCCATTCGACGTAGGCTTCCTGGATCACGAGCTGTCTAAGTTGCCCGACAGTTCTTCCGGGATCACCGAACTCTGTGCGGTGACCGATACCCTGGTGATGGCGAAAAAGATGTTTCCGGGACAACGCAACAGCCTGGATGCGCTCTGTAAGCGCTACGCTATCGATAATTCTCACCGCGAACTGCATGGAGCCCTGCTCGACGCCGAGATCCTCGCAGACGTCTACCTGATGATGACCGGTGGGCAGGGCGCTCTGCTGCTGGAAGGCACGGGCCTTGAGGAAAATGGACAGCCATCTATCGGGGCTATCCGCAGGTTGCAGGGAAATCGTCCCGCCTTGAAGGTTGTCCGGGCAGACAGCGAAGAGCTACAGGTGCATGAGGCAAGGCTGGATGCCTTGGGCGACGGCTGTGTCTGGAGGCGCTGATGAAGCGCTGACGAGCGGTAAATATCAGATGTGGTTCTGTTGTGATTTTTCGCCGTTGTTGCCGTGAACCATCTCTTGTAGACGCTTGATGTCCAGCAGTTGTACATGTTTGCGTTCCACATGCAGCAGATCTTCGTCCTGGAAGCGGGTAAACAGGCGACTCACCGTTTCCACCGCCAGACCCAGATAGTTGCCTATCTCATGTCTCGACATACTGAGGAAGAAGTCACTGGCGGAGAAACCGCGTTTTTTGAACCGCTCCGAGAAACTGAGCAGGAATGTGGCCAGTCGCTCCTCAGCGCTTTTCTTGCCCAGCAGGGTCAGCATCTCCGTCTCATGACCAATTTCCCGGCTCAGCAGCCGGTAAATCTGATGTTGCAGGCTGGGTATGCTGCTACTGAGGGATTCCAGCTGATCGAAGGGGATGTCGCAGACAGCAGTGGTTTCTAATGCCACAGCGGAACAGGTGTGATGGTTGTTTTGGATGGCGTCCAGCCCGATCACCTCGCCGGGCAGGTGAAACCCCAATACCTGTTCACTGCCGTTTTCATTGGGCGTATAGGTCTTGATCGAACCGCTGGTGATGACTCTCAGGCTATAAAATTTGTCGCTTTCGCGGAAGATATGGTCCCCGCGATGAAAGGGCCTGCTGCGCTTCACGATTCCGTCAAGCCGCTCCACATCATCCGGGTCCAGTCCCATAGGCAGACACAGCGTGGCTAGGCTGCAATCTTTACAGGCGACCTTGATGTTTTCGAAAGAGATGACTTTCCGGTTGGTCAAGACTCCACTCCAAATCGATATCACACAGCATACATAATGCCGTAACCTCACTATTCTTTCAGAAGTTATTGAGCTGGATCAAGTGATTTAAGGAAAATCGGTCATATTTTAGTTTCAAAATAAGCGGCTGGGCGTCTGGATACTGGCTGGTGTTATTTTTACAGGGGCACAAAAAAGGCCACACCCGGGTGGGTGTGGCCTTTTTTTCTAGCGAAGCTTCTAGGTTGGCTTATTTAGCCGGAGCCGCAGGGGCCGCAGGAGCAACAGGTGCGCCATAGCCGTAAGGTGCGCCATAAGGAGCGCCATAGCCATAGGGTGCGCCATAGCCGTAAGGACCATAGCCATATTGGCTGTTATAACGGTTATAACCACGACCATAACCGGAACCACGGCCGCTGCCGCTCATGCCGAAGTTGAAGTCGCCTGAGCCGTCGCCCCAGCCGTCGCCCAGCCAGTTGTTGCCCCAATTATTGCCGCCATAGCCTGGACCGCCGTAGCCTGGGCCGCCCCACCATGCAGAAGCGGAAGTGGAAAGTACGATCAAGGCGGCAGCACCAGCAACTTTGGAAAACTTCATCATGTTATGATCCTCATCTAATGATTAGAAATTAACTACTTTGCTCGTCTTCAACGACCTGGAGAAGCTAACTGGCTGACAACTCAGCATGCAGAATCTTACTCTGCATCTGTCTGTTACCGGAGGCTGACCAGGCGGATGACTGGCTTAAATGCAGCTATTTTTGCGCGAAACGCCAGTCGATTATAGACATTGAGCAAGGATATTCAATAATACATAAGCTGGATTTTCTCAATGCAACACAGTTTGCATCGATTCCCGCCAGTTCTGTTTGAGGGGATGTCTCCATTCTGGTACTGTTGGCTCCCGTCCGATATCCCTCATTTTCCGGCGTTTTAACCTAATGACCAGATTCATTTTTATCACGGGCGGTGTTGTATCCTCCCTGGGCAAAGGAATTGCTTCTGCATCACTTGCGGCATTGCTCGAGGCCCGCGGTCTCAAGATCACCATGATCAAGCTGGATCCTTACATCAATGTGGATCCGGGCACCATGAGTCCGTTCCAGCATGGTGAAGTCTTCGTCACCAACGATGGTGCCGAGACCGACCTCGATCTGGGACACTATGAGCGATTTGTGCGCACCATCATGGGGCGCAACAATAACTTCACCACCGGCCAGATCTATGAGAGCGTGATTCGCAAGGAGCGCAGAGGGGAATACCTCGGTGGTACGGTGCAAGTCATTCCGCATATCACCAATGAAATCAAAGAGAGCGTCTTGCTGGGTGCTGATGATGCGGATATCTGCCTGGTGGAAATAGGCGGCACTGTAGGTGATATCGAGTCACTGCCGTTTCTGGAAGCGATTCGTCAGATGGGAGTGGAACTGGGGCACGAGCGTGTGCTGTACATGCACCTGACCCTGGTGCCGTACATCAAGGCTTCGGGCGAGATTAAAACCAAGCCAACTCAGCACTCCGTCAAAGAGTTGCGCTCCATCGGTATTCAGCCTGATATCCTGGTGTGCCGTTCCGAGCAGCCGTTGCCTGATGCCGAACGGCAGAAAATCGCTCTGTTCACCAACGTGCGGGAAGAAGCGGTCATCTCAGCGGTGGATGCAGATTCCATCTATCGCGTACCCATGCTGCTGCATGCCCAGGATATGGACGAGATCGTAAATAAACGCTTTTCTCTGGATCTGCCTGCTGCCGACCTGAGTGAGTGGCAGGCTTTTCTCGATGGCCTGGATGATCTGCAGCATGAGGTGGATATCGCCATGGTGGGCAAGTATGTGCATCTCACCGAGGCCTACAAATCACTTTCCGAAGCCCTGGTGCATGCAGGCGTGCACACCGGCAGCAAGGTCAACATCCATTATGTGGATTCCGAGCAGTTGGAGATTGAGGAGGAGTTGCAGGCATTGATCGGCATGGATGCCATTCTGGTGCCTGGCGGGTTCGGGGAACGCGGCGTCGAAGGCAAAATTGAGGCTGCCCGCTACGCCCGGGAGAACGACATCCCCTATCTGGGGATCTGTCTCGGCATGCAAGTTGCCGTGATCGAATTTGCGCGCAATGTAGCCGGACTCACTGATGCGCACAGCACTGAATTCAACCGCGGCACACCAAATCCGGTTATTGCTCTAATTACCGAATGGTTGAACTCAGACGGTAAGACGGAAACTCGCAATGAGCATTCAGACCTGGGCGGCACCATGCGCCTGGGTGGGCAGGAATGCCGTCTTGAGAATGGCAGCCGTACAAGAGAGCTGTACGGCCGGGAGGAGATCGTCGAACGCCATCGCCATCGCTATGAATTCAATAACAGTTATCAGGACCGTATCGTTACTGCCGGGATGAAGATCGCCGGTCGTTCCATGGATGGCCGTCTGGTGGAGATCGTCGAGATTCCGGAACATCCCTGGTTTATCGCCTGCCAGTTTCACCCAGAGTTCACCTCAACCCCGCGCTACGGTCATCCACTGTTTTCCGGGTTTATCGAGGCGGCCAGTAAACATCGGGAGACAAAAGGATGAAGCTTTGTGGATTTGAGGTGGGCCTGGATCAAGCGCTGTTTCTGATTGCCGGCACCTGTGTGATTGAGAGTGAGCAGCTGGCACTGGATACAGCGGGTGAGCTCAAGCAGATAACCGATGAGCTGGGCATTCCGTTCATCTATAAATCTTCCTTTGACAAGGCCAATCGGTCCTCAGGGGGTAGCTTTCGTGGTCCTGGTATGGAAGAGGGATTGCGGATTCTGCAGAAAGTGCGCGAGCAGATCGGTGTGCCGGTACTCACCGATGTCCATGAGGACACTCCACTCGGCGAGGTGGCGGATGTGGTGGATGTCTTGCAGACCCCCGCATTCCTTTGCCGTCAGACCAATTTCATCCAGAATGTGGCAATCCAGGGCAAACCGGTTAACATCAAAAAGGGCCAGTTCCTCGCTCCCTGGGACATGAAACACGTGGTGAATAAAGCCAAGTCCGAGGGCAATGATCAAATCATGGTCTGCGAGCGAGGTGTCTCATTCGGCTATAACAACCTGGTATCCGACATGCGTTCTCTGGCCGCGATGCGCGAGACCGGCTGCCCGGTGGTGTTCGATGCCACTCACTCGGTCCAGTTGCCCGGCGGGCAGGGCGCAAGCTCCGGTGGACAGCGGGAATTCGTGCCGGTACTGGCGCGGGCTGCAGTCGCCGTCGGGATCTCCGGCCTTTTCATGGAGACCCATCCCGAGCCGGAAAAAGCGCTGAGTGATGGTCCCAACTCCTGGCCCCTGGGTCGTATCAGGGATCTGCTTGAAACCCTGACGACTCTCGACAAAGCGGTGAAACAGCAGGGTTTGATCGAGATGAGCCTTTAGCCACGCTGGAAATTTCCCCGGTGCTGCCACATCTTTCATCAGTCTGAAAAAGACATCAGACGGTCACATTTTTCAGTTCTAATTAAACATATTCAGTTGATAAAAATCTTAGTAAGAGAGGCAATATATGTCAGAAATCGTTGATATTCGCGGACGGGAAATCCTGGACTCGCGGGGTAATCCCACCATCGAAGCCGATGTGGTCACGGCGAACGGGGCCATCGGACGCGCCATGGTGCCATCCGGGGCCTCTACCGGTTCCCGCGAGGCTCTGGAGCTGAGGGATGGTGACAAAGGCCGTTATCTGGGAAAAGGTGTGATAAAGGCTGTCTCCAACGTCAACAGTGTGTTGCGCGACGCCTTGATTGGTATGGAAGTCTCTGAACAGGAGGCTTTGGATGCGCGCATGCTGGAACTGGACGGTACGGATAACAAAGGGAACCTGGGAGCGAATGCACTGCTGGGCGTCTCCCTGGCTGCCGCCCATGCAACGGCTCAGGAGCGCGCACTGCCCCTCTACCGCTCACTCTCATCCGGTCCCTATCGCCTGCCGGTGCCGATGATGAATATCATCAATGGCGGTGCCCATGCGCAGAATTCTGTGGACCTGCAGGAATTCATGATCCTGCCGGTAGGTGCTGGTTCAATCCGTGAAGCGGTGCGTTACGGCGCTGAGGTTTTCCACGCCCTGAAGAGTGTGTTGAGTGGCCGCGGCATGGCCACAGGTGTAGGTGACGAGGGCGGCTTCGCACCAGACCTGCCATCCAATGAAGCGGCCATCGAGGTGATCCTGGAAGCGATCGGCAAGGCCGGGTTCGAAGTCGGTAAGGATATCTATCTGGGCCTGGATGTAGCCAGTTCGGAGTTCTATGAGGATGGGGTCTATAACCTGGCCTCCGAAGGGCGCAAGTTCAGCGCGCAAGAGTTTACCGACTACCTGGCCGGCTGGGTGGATCAGTACCCGATCATCTCCATCGAAGACGGCATGGACGAGAGCGATTGGGAAGGATGGAAGTATCACACTGAAAAACTCGGCTCGAAAGTGCAGTTGGTGGGCGACGACCTGTTCGTCACCAATACCAAGATCCTGGAGCGGGGCATCAGCGAGAAGATCGCCAATTCCATCCTCATCAAGGTCAACCAGATTGGCACCCTGACTGAGACCCTGGCGGCCATCAATATGGCCCGTGACGCCGGCTACAGCGCGGTGGTTTCCCATCGGTCCGGGGAGACCGAGGACACCACTATCGCCGACCTGGTGGTGGCGACCAATACCGGCCAGATCAAGACCGGCTCGCTCTCGCGTTCGGATCGAGTGGCCAAATACAATCAGTTGATGCGTATCGAGGATCAGCTGGGTGATGAAGCCGTCTATGCAGGCGCCGATGCCTTCCCGGTCGAGATTTGATCCACCCCTCTGTCCGGTTCCCACCTGTTGTGTGGGTACCGGCGTTGCTCCGGCCGCTGGTTCGGCATACATTGGCTCCTTGTCTATCAGCTCGGTGATTCGCCGCATATGCGTATCTTCATCGCTATCCTGCTGAGTGTATTTGTGATGCTGCAGTACCGCCTCTGGGTGGGTAAGGGCAGTCTGGCGGAAGTCAGTAATCTCAAGCATGAGATCAGCCATCTGGAGAAGGAACTGGTCAAGTTGCGGGAGCGCAACCGGGCCCTGCAGGCCGAAGTGGCGGACCTGCGCAGCGGTGTCTCGGCCATTGAAGAGCGGGCGCGCAGCGAATTGGGGATGATCAAGGAGGGTGAGATCTTCTATCAGGTGATCGACGATTCGAAGGTCCAGGCGCATGAGTGAGCGCTACTGGGCAGTGATGCCGGCTGCCGGCGCTGGCAGCAGAATGGGCGCTGAGGTGCCCAAACAGTATCTATCCGTGAATGGCGTTTGGGTCATCGACCACACCCTGCAGAGACTGCTGTCCCACCCGCAGCTAGAGGCGGTCTATTTGGCCCTTGCCCCGCAGGATGCATGGTGGCCGAAGAGCAGGTTTGCACTTGATCAACGGGTTGTGCGTGTCGCGGGCGGCCGTGAACGCTGCCATTCCGTGCTGAATGCCCTGGAGCTTTTGTCGGAAACGGCCGATGAGCATGATTGGGTTTTGGTACATGATGCGGCACGGCCCTGTCTAAGGCATGCTGATCTGGATCTGCTGATAAACAGCCTGCGGGACGATCCGGTGGGTGGTCTGCTCGGCGTGCCTGTGCATGACACCATGAAACAGGTGGATGGGTCGACCCGTGTCCTGGCCAGCGTTCCCAGAGAGAGACTCTGGCACGCCTACACCCCGCAGATGTTCCGTCTTGGCATGTTGCGTCGGGCGCTCTCTGAGGCTCTGCAGCAGGGACTGCTGGTGACAGACGACGCCAGTGCCATGGAATTGCAGGGACAGCAGCCGAAAATGATCCAGGGCCATGCGGACAACATCAAGATTACGCGTCCTGCCGATCTGGCGCTGGCTGAGTTCTTTCTTGCCGCGCAGTCAACTACCTGAGAGCAGCGCCTTCAATTCTCTGATCTGATCCTTGGCGTTCTCCAGGATGCCAATCGAGTGGCGTGGCGTAAGTCTACCCAAGGCGAGTTTATGGAAAGCAGGAACCAGGTCCAGGCGTGGCAACTGCTGCATCTTCGCAGTGCCGATGCAGGCATGCAGTTGGGCCACCAGCACCAGGTCCAGATAACTGGGTTCATCACTGGTGTCCTGCATCCAGTCTTCACTGTGCAGGGCTGCGTGAATGAAGTCATCGGCAAACCCCCACTTTCTGAGCACCATCGCCCCGACTTCGGCTTTAAGGTTGTCGATAGTCTGGTCCAAGATTTGGGAGTTTTCAGCGATTTCAGGATGACTGCGGGCGCTGCTGATAATAGGCAGCGCGCCGATATCATGCACCAATCCACAGAGCAGGGCATGGTCGGCGCTTTTGCCGGGAGTAACCCTGCCCAACTCATTGCTGATCGCTGCGACATGGCAGGCATGTTTCCATTGTGAGTGCATGCGGCTCTGTAGCGTTATTGAACGGCTGCGGAACAATGAACCCAGGGCAAAGCTGATCACCAGGTTGTGGATCACATTACGCCCCAGGCGAGTGACTGCATCCGCTATACTGTTGATGGTTGATTGGCCCCGGTAGGCGGCGCTGTTGACGACGCTGACCAGGCGCGCTGCGACGGTAGGGTCTGCCTGGATAACCCGAGCGATATCTTCACTGTCGGTATCCGGATTATTGATAACCTTGGCGATGCGCATGGCCATGTCCGGCATGCTCGGCAGTTCCAGTTTCCCCTCCCTGACCGTCTCATAAAACTCCCAGTAGATCTCGGTCTCTCTGACATCGGTATCGTGGCGTTCGGTCGTCCAGCCTGGATCGACGGTTTTAGTGGTGGGTAGTCGGCTGATGCCGTCGTACAGTTCTTTCGGCAGTTTCAGCAGGGTCACCGCACCGATGGCTCTTGCCGAAAGCTCAAAGGGTTGTTGGGTCGACAAGGGCTGTTGACTGCGTTTCGTCGCAGCGCTCAATCGATGTGGTGCGCCTTCTTCAGTCTGTGTTTCGACATCACCTTGCAGCAGGTAGCTGACCTGGTCATCCACTTCCCCCAGAGTCTGGATGATGCTGCCCGGAGCCAGGTTCACGAGCTGGGTTTGGTCAGCAACATATTCGAGAACCCGGCTCGGGAGATCAGTCAGTGGTTTGAACTGTCTCAGTTGATGGGCTTCGATGGGGGTTACTATTCCATTCATATCAGGGTATACAATCCACTTTTTATTGATAGATCCTATAGCGTCATTGCTGGGGAACACTTTAAATCAGGAGGTAAGTATGCGGATTGGTCAGGGTTATGATGCTCATCGGTTCGAAGACGGCGGCAGATTGGTGCTGGGAGGGGTGGAAATCGATCATGATCAGGGATTACAGGCCCATTCCGATGGAGATGTATTGATTCATGCCTTGTGCGATGCCTTGCTGGGTGCCGCCGGCCTGGGTGATATCGGCCAGCAATTCCCGGATACCGATGCAGCCTATGCCGGTATCGACAGTCGCATCCTGTTGCGAAAAATTGTTGAGCGTCTGCATCTGGCCGGACTCGAGGTGGGCAATGTGGATCTGACTCTTGTTGCGCAGAAACCCAAGCTGGCGCCTTACATTGAGACCATGCGCGGTCGTCTGGCGGCCGATCTGCACATCGAATTCTGCCGGGTCAATGTCAAGGCGACCACCACTGAAGGAATGGGCTTCACCGGGCGGGGCGAAGGCATTGCTGCTTATGCCGTTGCGCTGCTGCAGGAGTAGGCCGCTTGTCTGTTGTGGTCTGGAAAACCCTGGCGGAGATGCCCCATGCTTTTGGTGGTCCGGCAGGCCGGGGAATCATCCGCAGCACAGCGGATGACTTTCAGGTTGAAGAGGACCTCGGCTTCGAGCCGGATGGAGAGGGCGAACATGTCATGCTGCATCTGCGCAAGCGGGAAACCAATACCCTGTGGCTCGCCGGGCAGATTGCCCGGCTGGCGGGTGTTCCCAAACGGGATGTGAGCTATGCCGGCATGAAAGATCGCCATGCAGTCACCAGCCAATGGTTCTCGGTACGCCTGGCCGGACAGCCGGAACCGGACTGGCAGGCGCTGGAGTCTGCGCAGATCGAGCTGCTCAGGGCTGCACGGCATGGCCGCAAACTGCGCATCGGCGCCCTGCAGGGTAATCGCTTCCGTTTGCTGATCCGTGAGCTGGATGCAGATGCCAGCGGTCTGGAAAAACGCCTGCAACAAATCCAGGCAGAGGGTATGCCCAACTATTTCGGAGAGCAGCGCTTTGGGCATGGCTACGGCAACCTGCACCAGGCAGATGCCCTTTTTGCGCGCAGGTTGGGTCGGGTGGAGCGCAAACTGCGGGGGTTGCTGATCTCAGCTGCCCGTTCCCAACTCTTCAATGAGGTGTTGGCCGCGCGCATCGAGCAGGGGAATTGGAACCTGCCGATCAGTGGTGAGCATGTGAAACTGGCGGGTAGTCGCTCGGGGTTTGATATTCAGGATGTGGATGCTGAAATCACCCGGCGTTGTCGGGCAATGGAACTCCATCCCTCCGGCCCGCTCTGGGGGCGTGGCCGTGCGCTGGTAACTGCTGAGGTTTTGGCGTTAGAGGAGACAGCCCTGGAATCCTACACGAGCTGGCGCAACGGTCTGGAGCATGTCGGGCTGGAACAGGATCGTCGTGCCTTGCGTATCGGGGTTGCAGATCTGACCTGGAGCTTTCCCCAAGATAGCCAGCTGCTGTTGGCCTTCAGCCTGCCTGCCGGCTGCTATGCCACCGTGCTGCTCAGGGAGCTGTTATTGGTTGATGCTCCAGCCGTGAAATAAAATGTCTCGAACAGGATCCTTACCAACTCTCCTGCGATTAAAGAATCCAATTCCATAGCCGAGTTAGTCTGTACAGAAACCTGGCAGTTCTATTCCTCTCTGTTTCTCATAGCAGAATAGATGGCATCAATCTTTCAGCATACTTTAATTTGTGGAGTGGACTCATGAATCGTAGATTCACCTATTGCCTGTCATTAATGTTTTTCTTCGCCATACCGGTTTTTGCTGCATCGGAACTGGTCAAATCAACCCCGGAAACCGTACCCGGTGCCACCACCGTGGATGCTGCAGCGGCGAAAAAGCTCTTCGAGGATGAGGCCGCTTTTGTCGATCTTCGCAAAGACCCTGCCTGGAATGCAGGGCGTATTCCAGGTGCGATCCACCTGGATTTCAAGACAGCCTTCTCGAAGGAGGCATTGATGAATGAGGTGGGCACCGATGAGGCTGTAGTCTTCTATTGCAGTGGTATCCGCTGCCCAAGAAGCGCCAAGGCATCTGAGAAAGCACTGGATTGGGGATATACCCGTGTTTACTATTTTCGTGGCGGCTTTCCTGCCTGGCAGAAAGCAGGTTATCCCACAGAATAGAAACCAGTCGGTTAAATCAGCCTCGAGGTCCTTCGGATGACACTGCGTCTACGCCTTACCCTGATGTCCATTGGCGCGACATTGATCGTCGCGCTGGTCCTGATTACGACTTGGGAGCTTTCGCAACGGGCCTCCCATTCCCGCTATGTGGAGGCCAGCATAGCGGGTAAAAAGGTCCTCTGGAACAAAGTGGTGGAGAGCTACTTTGAGAAATTATCCCCCGAAATGAAGGCCGTGAGCCGGGACCGGGCCTTGACCAAAGCCTTGCGATCTAAGGACTTGGACAGTCTGCAGGAGGCGGCGAGAACGACTCACAATACCCTGGCCAGTGTCGGTAGCATCGACCGTTTACAGATCGTCGACCTGCAAGGTAATTATCTGGTAGCCATACCTGATGGCTTTAGCGGTAAGACACGCAAACAATTGGTCATGGACGCAGCTAAGGAAAAGCTGGTCAAGCAGGGCGTCGACTACGATGATGACGGCAAGCTGATGGCAGTGCTGTCGTTTCCTGTCTTTGCCCGGGGCAAGATCAAAGGTGTAGCGGTATACAGCAAGGATCTGCAGGTCATCCTGGACGATTTTCAGAACAGCGATCAATCCATGGTGATGATCAAAGACCTGAATGAAAAGCCCGAACTTATCGGTAGTAATAATGGAGATACGAAATTTCCCACTGTGGACTTTAGTGAACGGCAGGATGACCTGGAAATCGTCAAAGAAGCAGGCAGTTACCATGTTTTGGTCAACCTGCCAATCCAAAATCTTCAAGGTGAAACCATTGCCTCTTTGCTGACAGCTCAAGACCATACGGATACTTATGCAACCCAGGCGCGGCTGGAGTTTATCTCTCTGGTGGCGGTTGTCTGTATCCTGCTGGGGACCTCGTTCCTGACCTATTGGTTTGGTAAACGCTCTTTTCGTCCGCTTAATGAGGTTGTCGATACCATGCACGATATCTCCGCAGGTGACCTGTCAACCTGCGCGGCAGTAGGACGGCATCGGCATGATGAAACCGGACTGCTGACCGAGGGGATGTGCGATATGGTGCAGCACCTGCGTTCCCTGATCAGCGAAATCCTGAATGCCTCTAGTCAGTTGACAGATTCTGCGCATAGCCTGCATGAGAATAGTGAAGAAGCCAGTAGCCAGAACCGGCAACAACTCCTGAAAACCCAAGGGGCCGCTCGCTCTCTGGGTGAGATGACTGCCACCATTCAGGATATTGCGAGAAATACGGAGGCTGCCGCCAGCGCAGCCAGAGGAGCCGGGAAGCAGGTCAGAGTGGGTGCGGATCTGGTCGGTCAGGTGGGTAGTTCCGTAGACGACCTCAAAGGCCGCATGGATGAGGCCGCCGGTGCGGTCCATCGCTTGGAGGACAATGGCCGGGACATTGCGGGCATTCTCGATGTGATAAGGAGTATTGCCGAGCAGACCAACCTGCTGGCGCTGAATGCCAGTATCGAAGCCGCCCGAGCCGGTGAGCACGGCAGAGGTTTTGCTGTGGTTGCCGACGAGGTGCGCACCCTGGCGAATCGTACTCAACAGTCGACCGAAGAGATCAATGCGCTGATCGAGTCACTCAAGGATGGTACTGACCAGGTTGTACAGCTGATGAAGTCCGGCCATCAAATGACTGGTAACACCGTGAGCCAGGTGCGGGACGCCGAGACTGCCCTGACAGAGATTAAAAAAGCCGCTGAACAGATTGGGGATCTGAATACTCAGATAGCCAGTGCGATAGAAGAACAGTCAATGGTGGCTAGTGAAATCAACACCAATGTGGTCGACATGGAACAAGGCAGTGAAGTCGCAGAACGGCAGACCCAGGAAGTCACTGAAGCCGGGAAAAATCTCGGCACCCTATCCGATAAGCTGGCGGGAATCGTCGGCCACTTTCGCCTTTGATCGGCGCCAGTTTATCGGCTCGACCTGATCCACCCTATCTGTTAACACTCGCTGGAGCTGGCAACCTCGATGTTCATCTCGGTGATCTGGTCGACTGCCGCGGTGATCGTCTCCAGGGCGGCGCTCGTCTCGGCTGCCTGCTCCACGCCCGCACTGGCCAGGTTGCAGCCGGATTCCATGACCTGCAAGGCCTCGGCGGCACCGGTCTGCAGACGCGAGATCATGTTCTGGATCTCTTCGGTGGACTCCTGGGTGCGGGAGGCCAGGGTACGCACTTCGTCTGCCATCATCGCGAAGCCCCGGCCCTGCTCGCCGGCCCTGGCGGCTTCAATAACGGCATTCAGCGCCAGCAGGTTGGTCTGCTCGGCAACCTGGTTGAACTGCTCAGCGATATGGGCCAGTTCATCTTTGCTGTTGCTTTTAAACTCTGGCCCTGAGATCGCCGTCCGCCAGCGATGTCGTGACCTGATCCAGCGTCTTGATAGAGCGTGAAATGCCGCCAATGATGGCAAAGGCGAGCGTGCCACTGAGCAGGCTGCCAAGGATAATCAGATCAACTATCCAGCCAAGCACTGCATGATAACGGTCTTCCGCCTGGGCGAAATTCCGCCTCTGCCTTATCCTGCTGGTGCTGCAATACCTTTTCGGCTGCTTGTTCTGCTTCCAGGAAACGCTTGCCAACCTTTTCGGCATCGGTGAGGATGCGCGTCGCGGTTACGAAGTCGCCTGTCTTGAGCGCCGCGATTGCAGGTTTATAGCCCTCATTCAGCAGGATACGATGGGTCCGGTTAAAGGTTCAGTATGCTTGGTTTCCTGGTTGTCCAGGTCTGAGTTATTGATCGACTGGCGGGCATGCTCGACATGCGATTCATTGGCCAGCGCCTGGTCGAGGTGCAGCGAGATGGGGTGCCTGTGCATGCTGGACAGTTTGTTCCCGGGATCGTGCTGCAGGGCCAGCATGAGCTGGACCTGCGTCTGCCCCAGGTGGTCGAAGATCTCACCGACATGGAAGCTGTGCTGCATGTCCAAATGCAGGTCCTGAATTACCACTTCTGACTTCTCAATGCTGATTAGTCCCAGTGCACCGATGGCCACCATCAATGTGAGTGAGAAACCGAGTGACATCAATGAATGCGCCTTGATTGACAGCTGCTCAAAAAAGTTCATGTTGTATTTCTCCGGTGCGTTTTTGATGAAGTTACCAAGACATGTGTCGTTGTCCCACGACAATTCTTTGCAAAAACTCAAGGACTGGGAGTGGTCGCTATTGCCTGGTCCCCAGCGGGTCTAGGAAACCAATCAGCCCTCAGTGTTGGTTCAGTAAGATCAGCTTAATGTTACAGCGAGTTTATCGATGCCATGTACGATCTGATCAGAAAGCTGTGCCACCTCTTGGAAGGCCGTTTCTGCTTCTCTCATATTCCCCTTTTCCTGAAGGTCGATCACATGCTGGATCAAACGATGGATCTCCTTGTGAGGTTGTTCGATGGCCTTAAGCTCTGGCCGGTTGCCAAACCTTTCCCGACCCTCATGAAATACCATTTGCCCAGGTCGCATTGATGATCCGACACGACCTGGTCCTGGGTCAGGTGTGATCTTCCATCGAGGAATTCCCGCAGTCGGCCTTTCCAGGCAAAATGGGCAGACTTGGCCTGGGCCAGTACCAGTTGTTCGTTATTGGCAAAGCGAAACTGTTTAAGTTGATGGGTTATCGAGGCCATGACGCTCGCCAGATCTGCCGTCAAGCCGGTCGTCAATTCGGCGTCTTGCATGGTTTTTTTAGCGAGATTGTCAATCGCAACCACATTGCCGTTGATGTCGGCAACCACTGCCGACTGCTCTTCGGCTGCAGTAGCGATCTGGATGGTCATATCACTGATCGTGCCGACGGATTCGTTGATGAGGGCCAGAGAGGTCCCGGCCTTTTCAGTTTGCGTCACTGTTTCGCTGATCCTTCCCTGACTATTCTGGATCTTTGTCATGGCCGTTTCTGACTGGTTCTGCAGTCGCTCTATCAATACCTGGATCTCGTTTGTGGATTCCTGAGAACGATGCGCGAGGCTGCGCACCTCGTCGGCCACCACGGCAAAGCCGCGGCCCTGCTCTCCCGCCCTGGCGGCCTCGATAGCTGCATTCAGCGCCAACAGGTTGGTCTGCTCCGCGATACTGCGAATTACATCGAGAATAGATCCGATGTTTTCGGATTCGGAACGTAGCGAGGTGACCGTGGTTGCAGCATCACCGAATTCACTGGCGAATGAGTTGATGGAATTGATGGCCTGCCTGACAATTTCATGTCCCTCGCTGGCCACTTGATTGGCTTGCTGTGCTGAGGCCGACACATTGCTGGCATTACTGGAAACATCTCGCGCGGTTGCTGACAACTCCTCGGTGGCGACCACCACGGACTGTGTGTTGGTGCGTAGAGACTTCATGCTGTTGTCGGTATCGCAAGCCGCATCATTCACCCGATCATCCGTTTCACCCAGGTCCGCCACCATCTCCGCGATACTTTTCAACATATCGTGGATCTTGCCGGCGAAAGTGTTGAACGCCTGCGACAATTCGGCGATTTCATCACCACCCTGTCCGTCCAGACGTTGGCGCAGGTCGCCGTCACCCAAAGCGATTTGCTGCATATGGCTGGTAACTTGAGCGATGCGGCGGGTAATGCTAATGGCCATCCACAACAACAAGGCGGCAATGATCAGGGTGATGCTTAATGATGGCGTTATAAAGGGTCCAGCGAACCCGGCCTCAGCTTGACCTTATCGTTTCATTCAGCGAGCTGAAAAGATCAGCCAGATTTGCTTCCACGCTATGCACGGTTGCGCGCAGCTGACCCATCAGGCCATCTTTAGGCGTCAGTCCGATCTCTTTTTCTGCATTCACCAAAGCGCTGAAATCTGTGTGATATTTTTTCAGATATTGCAAGGCTAACTGGCGTTTTCCTCGGGCAGCGCTGAACGGGACAGGGTGGCTTGCATGGCTTCATAGTGATCCTCGAATTTGTCGAGATACTTGATCTCTCGGCGCAGCATGAAATCCTTTTCGTTACGCCTCAGCTCAAGCATATCGGCTGCCAGTTGCGAAGCCAGGATCTGGCTGTCCTTGAGCTCACCTAAGCGCCTTGTTTGGTAATCGACAGTGAGCGCCATGACAATGAGAAGCAGGGTGACGAACCCCAGGATTGAAAACATTTTTGTTCTAATGGT
Source organism: uncultured Gammaproteobacteria bacterium (assembly GCA_963797085.1). Classification (GTDB taxonomy): domain Bacteria; phylum Pseudomonadota; class Gammaproteobacteria; order Chromatiales; family Chromatiaceae; genus JASJBU01. The sequence goes on along the minus strand of CAWCOA010000011.1, from coordinate 133,949 downwards.
CATTTTTCAACTCCCGGCTTGGTGGTGTTGAATTCCCAGGAGAGATCCGTTCATTGGAATTCAAGAATTCGAGCGAAAATATCCACTTTTCGGCATTGTCAACGTATCGTCATTAACCCCAGGAACTTGATTCCGCCATGGCAGTCGCTCGAAGAATATTTCACATAGCGATACACCTTTGTGGGCGTGCCTTCAGCCCGTATGCGTGATTCACCCAGCAGGTGGGTAGCTATATCAAGGTAATTACACATCAATTCAACCTGTTACTTTCAGAATGGAGTGGTCAACTACGGTTCTGGTTTGTGGGCTTATTAAACTGCTCCATGCGGTCACTGCTTGAGCTGCAAACAGATAAAATTCGGGGAGCAGCCAGCCGTCCTATACCTACAAATGGCAGGGAAAAATAGCGGCTCGGAACCCCGAATCTCTGGTAGAGTCAGAAGCAGGTGAACTGATGACTGGGTCAGCATGAATAACTCCCTCCTACAGCTGTGTGAAGCGGTGCAGAAAAACTGCCATATCTCGGATGCCCGGCAAGGCGCGGACTATGGCCTCTGCACTTATCTGATGAAAATGCGCGAGTATTTTCGCTGGGAGCAGGGGTTTGGTTTCGAGGATGCCTTGCCCAGGGAAGCAGTAGGCGACTGGCTGACTGAGCGTGAAGCGCTCTGGCACTCGCTGTCGGAATGTGACTTTGTACCCTTGCCCCTGGCAGCCGGCGAGTGTGATCCCTTCGAGGTGGATGCGGTCAATGCGGAGCTTGAGCCCCTGGGGCTGGTCTACAGCGCGGGCTATGGGGCGAAGAACAAACCCTTGTTCTTTCTTGGTCATCTGGAGCGTCGCGAGCAGCCGGGCGGGGTATCGGTATGGGTTTCGGGACGTGAGCTGGCGCGGGATCTCACAGCACCGGCCGCGATGAATCAGGGGGATCGGATCTTCATCCGCCGTGAATCATTCCGCCGTCTGTTGTGGGAAAAACTGGAGAGCTGGCGCTGGCACCGCCCGGACAACGCCCTGGGTCGCGCTTTCGCCTGCTACGCTTTCGAAGCGGACCTGGAGGGTTCACTGGATGCGATGGTCGAGAAGGAGCTCAACGCGGTGCTGCTGCATGAACAGGGCGAGTACGAGGCGGGTTGCGCCGTGGGTGCCGGCTGGAACGATATGCTGATGGATCTGGCACATACACCTGCGGAGTTGATGGCCAGGGCGATACGCGACCACTGGGCTGACTGCCAGGTGACCCTGCCTGCCTTGATCAGACAGGCCGATGCGGCCTCCATTCACTTCTATGTGGGTGGTCTGAACGGGATGCGCAAGACCCTGTTCCCGCTGTTGCAGCAGGCCTATGAGCAGTGGTCCGGGGACGGGGATTGGCAACTCCTCGAAGAGGCCGCGTTGCAAGGCCGCTCCCACTGGTCGACTTTGGCGCATGAGCTTCTACAGCTGCATCAGCAGCATGGCCAGGCGGTCGCCCGGCCGATCAAGGCGCTGGTCGGAAGCCCAGCTATCTGTAAAACCGGGCCTTTAACAGGCCCTAGTTGAAGCTGGTCTCCTGAGGTTCACCATTGTTGTCGATTTTTACCTGTTTCACGCCGTCCATGCGCGTGACGATGTAGCCGCCCATCAGCAGGGCCATCGCTTCATTGTTCGACTCCAGGGCTGACAGCAGCCGGTCCGCCGCAATCTGGCAACGCTGAGTCAGATTCGGTTCCTTGATGAAGCGCTGTCCGAGCCGCCGCCCTTGATCCATATCCCGGTCTATCTTGCCGAAAGAATCCTGCATGGTCTGCAGATATTCGTCTGTGATCTCCAGATTCATTGACCAATCATCGATAATTAGATTCAGTTGCATGGCTTGTCCAACTTTTTTGCTGCATAAGGAGTAAAATGATCCGATTCATTGAGGATAAAATCAAGCTATGAATGCTCCGGAATTACTTGCCCTGGTAGAACTGGGTGGTTATCCCAATTTCTTGCCGCTGTATAAACGCCATGGTTACCAGGTGGAGATGGTCAACTCGGTGCGTAAGGCGCAAGCCTGGCTGAAAAAACACCAGCCGCGGGTGGTGGTGGCGGAATTCTATGTAGATCCCCAGTTCCGGGATCGCTTGAGCAATCTGGAATCTCTGCTCGCGACCCTGCAACGCTACGACACTCAGGCCAAGGTGATCGTGTTCATTGATCACCACTACCTGCAGAGGCTGGAAGGCGTGAAGCAGCGTTATCCGATTTTCGGTGCATTGGAATTCCCGATTCAGGAAGCGCGTCTGGATGAACTGTTGCAGCAGATAGAATCGTAATTTATTACCTGGAAGGAGTACTGGCATGTTGCTGGAAATTCCCGGCCTCTTGAACGAGGCGCAACTAAACAAGATTGAAGAGGTGCTGGCCAAAGCGGAGTTCGTCGACGGCAAACTCACCGCCGGCAGCGCCGCCAGTCGGGTCAAGCACAATGAGGAGATGAAGGCGGAGCCAAAGAGCATGGAGACGCTGATCCGGATCCTTACCAGCGCGATGGCGCATAATGCGACGTTTCGCAGCGCGGTGTTGCCTTATCGCATGGCCGATCCGATCTTTGCCCGTTACCAGCTGGGCATGACCTACGGCGATCATGTGGATGACCCGCTGATGGGGCACAGCGGCCAGCGTTTCCGCACCGATGTCTCTATGACTATCTTTCTGCGTGACCCACAGAGCTACCAGGGTGGCGAACTGGTGATCGGCACCACCTTTGGTCAGCAGAAGGTGAAGCTGGCGGCGGGCAGCGCGGTGATCTATCCCTCATCCAGTCTGCATCATGTGGCGCCGGTGAGCGAAGGTGAACGGCTGGTGGCCCTGGCCTGGATCCAGAGCTATGTGCGGGACCCGGCCAGACGGGAGCTGCTCTACGAGCTGGATCAGGTGCGGGAGCATCTGTTGAAAAACGCACCTGAACAAGAACATACTGGTCTGGCGGACAAGTCCTATGCCAATTTGCTGCGCATGTGGGGAGATGTGTGAGTCTGCTTGATTGAGGGGACGGAGTCGGGAGGATGAAAAAGCACAGGAGCTTGAAAAAACCCGGGAATCTGAAACAACGCTCCAGGCGTTTCTTCCGAGACGTGGTCGTGCATACGCCCATCGTCAGGATGATCATCATTCTGGTGGTACTTTGGGTGCTGTTTGCTGCGGGTCTCTATGCCACAGAGATGGGCGCCGAAGGCAGCAGCATTACAAGCTACGGCCGTGCCCTCTACTGGGGGATCGCCGCCTTCTCCACTGCCGGAATTGCGGATATGCCGGTCAATGGGCTATCTGAGATTATCGGTGGCATCTGGATCATCCTCGGTTCCATGCTGTTTTTCGGTACCATCGTCGCCACCATCACTGCTTACTTCATGCGACCCCTGCAGCGACCGGTAAAACAGATCATCGATACGATCGAGTACAATCTTGAACAGCTCGATGATCTCTCTGTCGAAGAGTTGGAACTTCTCAAAGAGACAACTGATGGGTTGATCATCCATATGGAAAACCTGAAAAGTGCCAAGGAGAAGCATGTCGGAACTCAAGCAGCAGACAGTTAACCCGTTTCACAATCAAGCAAACGCCTACAGGACTGCTAGATGGTAAAGAAAATATTTCGGATATTTATCATTTTGCTGATCCTGGCTTTGCTGGTCGCCGGCCTCTATTTTTGGTTGGGTCGCAGCAAACCGGTGGCGGTGAATGTCAAGGCAGCCGAAACCGGCAAGGTGGAGGATACGGTGGCCAACACCCGGGCTGGCACCATCCGCGCCTGCCGGCGGGCGGGTATCTCACCTCGGATGGGGGGGCAAATTGCGCTGATGCCGGTGAAAGAGGGTGATCGGGTGGAACGGGGACAGATCCTCATGGAGTTCTGGAATGATGACCTGAGCGCCCAGGTGAGCCTGGCCGAGAGCGAAATCCTCTCCACCAGCGCCAAGGCGGAGCAGACCTGTGTGCTGGCCCAGGTGGCTGAGCGGGAGGCGCGGCGTCTGATCCAACTGAAGAAACAGAAGCTGGCCGCGGAAGAGGCGGTGGACAAGGCGAATGGCGAGGCGCGGGCGCAGAAGGCCGCCTGCACCGCCGCCAAGTCTGCCATTCAGGTGAGTCAGGCCAAATTGGATGTGGCCATGGCGGCGCTGGATCAGACCCAACTGAAGGCGCCGTTTGCCGGCATCGTGGCGGAGGTGAATGGTGAGGTGGGTGAGTTCGTCACGCCTTCACCCGTGGGTATACCCACGCCGCCGGCGGTGGACCTGATGGATATCAGCTGTGTCTATGTTTCGGCGCCCATCGACGAGGTGGATGCCCCGGGCATCCGGATCGACATGCCGGCGCGCATCGCCCTGGATGCCTTTTCCGAGCGGGAATTCAAAGGCCGGGTGCGGCGCATCGCCCCCTATGTGCTGGATCGGGAGAAACAGGCCCGCACCGTGGATGTGGAGGTGGATTTCGATGTCCCGGAAGATTGTGACTGCCTGCTGCCGGGCTACAGCGCGGATATCGAGATCATCCTCAAGCAGCGTGACGGATGTGCTGCGCATTCCCACCGAAGCGATCCTGGAAGGCAATAAGGTGCTGCGGCTGACTCAGGATGGCCTGCTGGAAGAGCGGCATGATCGAGAACGGGCTTGAGCAACTGGGCCTGGACCGAGGTGACCGATGGCCTGCAGGAAAATGATCAGGTGGTGGTTTCGGTGGACCGGGAAGGTGTTAAGGCCGGCGCCTTGGCGGTGGTCGAAGACCAGCGAAATGATCGAACTGGTCAACATCCACCGGGATTTTCAGGTCGGTGATCAGACCGTCCATGCCCTGGATGACGTAACTCTGACCATCGAGGCCGGCGCATATGTCTCCATCATGGGGCCTTCCGGTTCCGGCAAATCCACCCTGCTGAACCTGCTCGGGCTGCTCGACCGGCCCAGTTCCGGGATCTATCAGCTGAATGGCCAGGATGTCACCGGTCTGGATGATCAGGAGCAGGCCCGGGTGCGCAACCGGGAGATCGGTTTTGTCTTCCAGATGTTTCACCTGGTGCCCCGGCTCACCGCGGCGGAGAATGTCGCCCTGCCCCTGATGCTCGCCGGGGTGCCGGCAGAGGAGCGTAGATCCGCGGGTGGCGAAGGTGCTTGAAGAACTGAATCTGACCGACCGGGGACATCATAAGCCCGATCAGCTCTCCGGCGGGCAGCGGCAAAGGGTGGCGATTGCCCGGGCCACTGTCACCGAACCGGAGGTGCTGCTGGCGGACGAGCCCACCGGCAACCTGGATCATCGCTCCGGTGCAGGATGTGATCCGGATCCTGGAGGCGCTGAACGCAGCGCGGCATTACCCTGATCATGGTGACCCATGATCCCGAAATGGGCCAGCGCGCACGCCGTCAGCTGCATATGATGGACGGAAAACTGGTAAACGATGATGGCCCTGCATAGCGCGGATATCGCGCGCTTCTCCTGGGGCGCGCTGCGTGGCTATCCCGCCCGCACCCTGTTGATGCTGCTGGCGATGTCGATCGGGGTCGGTTCGGTGGTGATTCTGACCGCCCTGGGGGAGGGCGCGCGTCGCTATGTGATGGATGAGTTTGCCTCCCTGGGCACCAATCTGGTGATCATCTTTCCCGGTCGCTCCGAGACCACGGGCATAGATCCCAGTGCGATGATGGGCGAAACCACCCGTGATCTGACCCTGGACGATGCCCAGGCGCTGCTACGCAGCACCCGGGTGAAGCGCATGGCCCCGCTCAATGTCGGGCAGGCGGACGTCAGCCGGGGCAGCCGCTCGCGGGAGGTGGTGGTACTCGGCGCCAGTCACGACCTGCTGGCGATCCGCCACTGGCAGATGGCGCAGGGCCAGTTTCTGCCCAGCATGGATCTTGACCGGGCCGCGCCGGTGGCGGTGATCGGCAAAATCATCCGCGACGAGCTGTTTGGCGCCGACCAGGCGCTGGGGGAATGGATCAGGCTGGGTGACCGGCGTTTCCGGGTCATCGGGGTGGTGGGATCGGAAGGGCGTTCGATTGGCGTGGATGTGCAGGAGACGGTGATCATTCCGGTCGCCTCCGCCCAGCAGATGTTCAATACCTCTTCCTTGTTCCGGATGCTGGTGGAGGCCAAGAGCCGGGAAGCCATCGAACCCGTCAAACAGATGGTCATCGAGGTGCTGCAGAAGCGTCACCAGGGCGAGAAAGACGTCACGGTGGTCACCCAGGATGCGGTACTGGCCACTTTCGATGAGATCCTCGGCGCCCTGACCTATGCGGTGGGCGGTATTGCGGCGATCAGCCTGGCGGTGGCGGGTATCCTGATCATGAACGTGATGCTGGTGGCGATCTCAGAACGCACCTGCGGAGATCGGTCTGCTCAAGGCGCTGGGGGCGTCACGGGGACAGATCCTGCGGCTGATTCTTGCCGAGGCCGCTGCTGCTCTCGGCGCTGGGGGGGCTCTGCGGGCTGGGGCTGGGGGAGCTGGGATGCTGGATTATCCGTCAGGTGTTTCCCGATCCTGCCGGCCTATGCGCCGGGCTGGGTGATCGGCAGCGTGTTCGCAGTGGCCCTGATCACTGGCCTGCTGTTCAGTCTGCTGCCGGCGCGCCGCGCGGCCCGTCTGGACCCGGTGCTTGCTCTGTCGGGGAGATGATTTGCGTACCGAGACTTTCTTCATCTGACCGGCAGCTCGCTGATCGCCCATCGTTTGCGCAGTTTTCTCACCACCCTGGGGATTGCGGTGGGGATTGCAGCGGTGGTGCTGTTGACCTCCATCGGTGAGGGGGTGCATCAATTCGTGCTCTCCGAATTCAGCCAGTTCGGCACCAACCTGGTGGGTATCAATCCGGGCAAGGCCACCACGGCGGGCACCAGTATGGGTATGTTCGGCACCGAGCGCCCACTCTCGATTGCTGATGCAGAGGCCCTGGAACGGCTCTCCTACACTCGGGCGGTGGTGCCGGTGGTAGTGGGTAATGCCGAGGTGGAGGCCGGTAACCGGCGCCGCCGCACCACGGTCTATGGTGTCGGATCCGAAATGCCGGCGGCCTTCAGCATGCGCGTCAAACTGGGCCGTTTTCTGCCGGCTGACGACCCCACCGCACCACGCGCTTTTGCAGTGCTGGGCAGCAAGGTGCGTAAGGAACTGTTCGGCGACCGCAATCCGCTGGGGCAACGCATCACGATTGGCGGCAGCCGTTATCGGATCATAGGCGTCATGGAGTCCAAAGGCACCTTTCTCGGCTTTGATCTCGATGACACGGTGTATATTCCCACCGTACGGGGTATGAGCCTGTTCAATACCGAGTCCCTGTTCGAGATCGATCTGATCTATGACGAGGGCATGTCCGTGGAAAAGGTGGTGAAGGGTATAAAGGAGCTTCTGGTGGCGCGCCACGGCAAGGAGGATGTCACCATCACCACCCAGCAGCAGATGTTGGACGTGCTGGGCAAGGTGCTGGATGTGCTGACCTTTGCAGTGGGGGCGATCGGTGGAATTTCCCTGCTGGTCGGGGCGATCGGTATTGTCACCATCATGACCATTGCGGTGAATGAGCGGATCAATGAAATCGGACTGCTGCGCGCCCTGGGCGCCCGTCAGTCACAGGTGCTCAGCCTGTTTTTGGGGGAGGCGGTGGTGCTGTCGACCGTGGGAGGCGTGAGCGGCCTGTTATTGGGTATAGGGCTTGCCCAATTATTGCATTTTGCCTTGCCAGCGCTGCCGGTGCATGTTTCCCTCCTGTATATTCTGCTGGCGGAAGCGGTGGCAGTATTGATTGGCCTGCTGGCCGGCGTATTGCCCGCGCGGCGTGCGGCGCAGCTTGATCCGGTAGAAGCGTTGCGGGCGGAATAGCACCTGCTGTAGATGTTGTCTTGTTACATCACCCGCACACAGACCGGGATCAGGTGCCTCATTTCTGCATTACCAAACTGTCTGTCTATCAAACCTTCGTTCTTGTCAAAGGGTTGTAATATTGTGAGTGGCGAGGAGGCGGGTATTCTGAACAAGGCTTGCTAAATATTCAATAATTCGGATAAGGATTTTCGGACAGCTTGTAAACCAATTTACAAACACTTTAATATTGAAAAGCTGTAGATTCTCTTATCGCTAATGAGATAACTCCCTTTACGATGGAACGACATAGGTGGATGTTATGAGCATTATTTCCCGACCCGATCTTTTATTGGTTAAGAAAGATTTACTTTCGGCTGCTCTCAACTCAAAAAACATCGAGGAGTATTGTGAATATTCTTTCAGGGTATTGAGTGAATATATAAAGGTGGATTCGGCGCTGCTGAATTTTTGCAAGATTAAAGACAATATGACCCTAGGTGAATTGAAGAGCTATTGCTTTAATCAACCCCAGATAATAGAAGAAAAATATTGCAGGATAAGTACAACCGATTTTTTTACTCCCAAGGTAATTGCTAACCCCAGGATGGTATTTCATGGTCCGGATCATTTAATTTTTGATGAGTTGTATGATTCTGAATTCTATCATAAACATTGTTTACTATTCGATATAAGCAATACCCTCTCAGCCAGCGCAAGAATTCCTGGGCATAAAAATAAATATCTTGTTCTTTATTTGTGTTTGGCTGAGCAGTATCAGTTGTTCAGCGAGAGAGAAATATACTTTTTCGACGATGTTTTTCCCGTTCTGTGTTCCACATACCTCTACTGTTTTGGTTACATCTGCGACAAGACGTTAGTCGAGCAAGTAACGCTTTTGAACAGATTCACTGGCTCTCCTGAAACCATGAAACTCATAAAGCTCATCGTTAGCAATCCTTCTGCCACTGGAAAACAATACGCAAAAATACTCGGTGGTAAATCTCCCAATACGATAGCTGCGCAACTACAGAGGGTTTCTGAAAAACTGAGTAATGATGTCAATCATAATGACCTTGAACCATGGAACCTAAAGATAAAGATTATTGAATCTTTCCTGTTTCTCAGGTGACAAGTGACGGGAAATCCTAAACTTGGAAATTGAACGTTAACCACGCAGGCTTTCATTTGTCAATTGAGAAGTTTAGGGATTTTACGAGCACCGGCTAACTATTAAGCTTTTATCAATATGAGAGTCGGCTCCTGCCAGCGTCGAAGCAAGTTTTCTCTCAACCTTTCTTCGCACTAGCAAGAAAGTGTGTTCTGCAGTACTGGCACCCAGCTAGTCTGTGACGATCATGAAATCAGCAGGGCCTTGTCTCGTCGCTCAACGAAGTGATTCTTGAGAGCCATCCCTGTCCTGGTTTCTGCGGCTAGGGATAGGCGATACAACAAATTTGGGTTGCGGCTATTCCAAGTCAGGGACTACCGGGATTGTGCGAATGGAGCATATCATCAGCATTGCAGCCAGGCACCCCTGGTTGATTCTGAGTTTGATAGGAGGCATTACCTTAGCTGCGCTTTTTCAGATATCCCATTTGCAAATTGAAATAACAGCTGAAGGTATGATGATCAATGATCCGCAAGTCATGGCGGAATATCATCGAATCCTGGAGACATTCGGCAGTGAGAATGTCACGGTCATCTACCTTGAAGACCCGGATCTTTTCGAACCGGAAAATCTAACCTCAATTCAACAGACTGTTCGGGCAATAGAGGCTATTCCCCAGGTAAGTCGGACGACTAGCCTTTTTTCAATCAGGTACTTACGTACCGTCGATGGCTATGTCTTTACAGATCCCTATCTAAAGCAGATACCCGCTACCAGGAAAGCTGTTGAATCCATGATCCAGGAAGCTCGGAACAACCCGCTGGTTGAGCGAAATCTACTCTCCAGTGACGGTTCGATCATGGCGATCAACGTCTATCTGGATATGAATGGTTATCAACGTGGTTTCGATGAGCAGGTAGCTGCTGCATTGGATGAGGTGATTGCCCCCTTGCAACAGCGTTTTCGTACCGTGTTTCATATCGGTAACCCAGCTATCAGATCAGCTATTTCTGAACAGATTCGTTTAGATCAGAAGCTGATTATGCCATTGGCTCTGCTGGTGCTAGTGGTTACGCTGGGTCTAACACTGAGACGCGTGAATGCGGCCTTAATACCTCTGCTGACTGCTGGGCTGAGTGTTATCTGGATCCTGGGGTTTATGGCGGTTCTCGGCATATCCGTCAACATCATGACCTCCATTGTCCCGGCGCTATTGATAATAGTAGGCTCAACGGAGGATATTCATCTCTTATCAGAACACCACGTAGGCCTCAGCAAGGGCAAACGCGGTCTGGCGGCGATCAATTTCATGGCGAATAACATGGGCACCGCCGTGGCATTAACCTTTATTACCACGTTTCTTGGTTTTCTTTCTATTTCGCTCAATCGAATCGACCTCTTGATGCAGTTTGGCCTGGTGACAGCAGTTGGCTTGCTGCTCAACTTTCTGCTGACCATTTCGTTGGTGCCGGTTTGTCTCCGGATGACGAAAACGCATGTGGCTAGAAATGCTAGATTGGGAGGTTATGAGTTTGAAATATTAATCAGTCAGTTGAATGGTTTCATCTTTAGATATCCCCGTAAGGTTATTGTTATTCTGCTGTTATTAAGCCTGATCTGTGTCTACTGGATGACACAAATACAAGTTAACAACAATGTAATGGACTACTTTGAGCCATCATCCGATGTGCCTGTACAGGCCGAATTGATGCATCGAAATCTTTCCGGTATGCAGGCCTTCTCTATTGTGGTGCAAGGAACGGAAGGCAAATTCCTGCAGGTACCCTATCTTCAGGAGTTACTTGGTTTGCAGGAATATCTGGCGGAGACGGGTGTTTTTGATAAAAGTTTTTCCTTTGCTGATTTCATTGGAGTGATTCACAGCGGTATCGACGGTGAACAGCCTGGTAAAGTCTATCTGCCGGCAAGAAATGAAGTGGTGAATGAGTATATGTCACTACTGGAACATGAGAATGTAAAATCATTCATCTCAGCCGATTACAGCCAGGCAAGGATTATTGTCAGACACGGAATTCACTCTTCTGGCCAACTCAATGAAGCAGTCGAGGGCATCAGAGAATACGCCAGGCTGTGGCTGGACCCAGCCTTGCATATCACAGTGACCGGGGGGAGCTACCTAAACAGCCAGGCGGTGGATGCCATGGCCAAAGGGCAAGCCCGCTCATTGTTACTCATGCTGTTGATCATTTTTCTGATTGTTGCATTTCTTTTTATGAACATAAAAGCAGGTATCGTGGCGGTGCTCGCAAACCTGTTTCCTATTGTCATATTGTTTGGCGTGGTGGGATTGGTTGGTTTCTCACTCGATACGGGAACTGCTATGGTCGGAGCCATCGCGTTAGGTATATGCGTCGATCACACCATGCATTTCATGGTGCGGTATCAGCGACTTGCGCATAGCGGTATTTCTCAGCTGGATGCCATTGATCAGGTTGTAAGGCAAGAATCCATTCCCATCATTGCTACGGCTTTGGCGCTTGCCCTGGGTTTTGCGACACTGATGTTTTCTAGCTTTCCACCGGTGGTTCGCTTTGGGATGTTGAGTGCTCTTGTGATGTTACTGGCTTTGATTGCAACATTCGTCATCATACCCTTGATGCTTCGAAATACACGCTTGATAACGGTCTGGGAACTGCTCTCCCTTAGATTGAAAGACGAAGTGCTCAAAGAGTGCCGGCTTTTTAAGGGCATGCGATCCTGGCAGATAAGAAAACTGGTGGCACTGAGCCAGGTGGAGGAGTTCATTCCCGATGAGGCGATCCTCCTGCAGGGAAGTGAAACGGGTGCCATGATGGTCATGTTGGAAGGTAAAGCGGAAGTCTGGCGAAACCGTTCAGATGGATCAACCTTCCGAACTGGAATCCATCAGACCGGCGATGTATTTGGCGTCACATCACTGATCGCGGAAAATACCCAATTGGCTGATGTAGTCGCGGTTGAGCGGGTTAAATTGCTGTTGCTGCGATGGGACAGTATTCACGCTGTGGCTAATGTCTACCCTAGAATCTCTGCCAAGCTGTATAAAAATCTCTCATTGATTCTTGGAGATCGATTGATTAAGCATAATGCCGAGGTGAATCATTATCGTGATGAACTGTCCGGTCTCTACAACGCTTCCTACCTGCAGGAAGTATTGTTTTACATGGCCGATAACTCAAATAGATACAATGAACCGCTCTGCCTGGTTATATTGTCGATTATGGATGAGAAGTCAATCCTATCTTCACACGGACGCCAAGTGCTGCGGTGGGTATTGCGCAATATCGCTCAGATAGTCAACCATGAACTACGCAAGGTTGATCTGTTTGCGCGGTGGAGTTCAGGCAGATTTCTGCTGATGTTGCGAAGCACCGACGTCAACAAAGTGCGGACAGTATTGAAACGGATAGACGGCTCGCTGCAAAATTCGGATTTTGGTGTTGTACCTGAGGTAAAGCTGGAGACCAAATGGTCCTGCTTACAAGACGGTGAAACTGCTGAAAATTTGCTTGCACGAATTGAGGCACAATGCCAGATGCTGATATTGGGTTGATAACCCTGCAACTGGTCCAGTGGAACAGTTGCAGGGGAATCGCCTCGTTATGCTTGATTGCCGCAGGCAGCGTTCAGTGTGATGCTTGATCGAGAAAATGGCTGTTGAACAAGGCGGGGTAATCATACCTGCCGTTGTGTTGATCGCTGATTACGATCTCGACAGGTGGTTCATGCTTACTGCCCGGTATGTCGAGGGCTTCAGTAGTCGTGCGAACTTTGATGTCTGAACTGATTTTCAAAATCCCGTCCGACATCAGGATCCCAGTCGTATTATCGTGAATATTTCTCAAAACAGGCGTCACATTACTGAACACAGGTCTTCTGACAAATTTCAGCGTCCAGCCAAATTTTCTTAAGATCTGGATACTCAGAATCTGCTTTTCACTCATGTAAAAAGTCAGCTTTGCAGGGATGGCGCCTTTACCTGTTCTTCTTTCAACATCCATTAGTCTCTCATCTCCCTGATATATTCCAGGTTAGGGTACTGTAGGATCTATTTATTACAGCAGCGTTTGAATGATCACTATTCAACCTAGAATCCGCAGTTGGACGGGGTAGAGTGTGCGTTTTTGGGGGTGCAGGTCGAGGCGCAACGACGCGGAATAGTTATTCTATTCCAAGGAGTTGCAACGAAGACATGTGCCGCCAAAAACGTGCAATCTACCTCGTAGCGTGGTTCACCCAGCAGGTGAATCAGTCTAACGAACAAAATACACATGAATTCAACTCGTTAAAAGTAGAATGGAGCGGTCAACTGCGGAATCTAGGTTCAAGCGTACACAAGTACGATTCCAAGCAGATATACTAGCAGAATTTAAATATTATAGAATTGAAAATTTCAGGGTATGACCAATTGACATGCCAGGTCAATCATGAGTGAGATTTAACGGTCTGGCTGTGTTGTCAATCAGCAGCGGGGCTAATGAGTTTCCGTCCAGAAAGGACGGAAACTCATCTGGCACAGGGACGTGCCAGCATTATCAAAAGCAATAAGCCTTTGAAAATGAAGGAATCGGAAAATCGCATTTTTCGATTCCCGTTCCAGAAACACCCCAGGGAGGGGTGTTTCTGGACTCTAACTAATTATACCTGCTGAATTCAGCCATTCGGCTGTACTTTCCAGCATTTGCTGTAAGCTGCGAGACTGGTAGTTCAGCTCTAGCCTTGCCTTGGCGTCGTTGCAGCATAGGCTGCCACTGAAATACCTTGCTTTCTCAGGTGTAATGTCGGGTTCCTTGCCCGATAGGTAGGCAAATGCACTCTGCAGGGTCGCGAGGGAAGTGAGTAACCAGACAGCTGTTGCGCGCTTCGGGGTTGCCCGCTGCAGCTGGTGTCCGATTGCCTGGATTAGTTCGAGATACGAGAGATCTACCCCGCCCAGCAGATAATTTTCTCCACTGCGCCCCTGATGAAAGGCGCTCAGGTGCGCTGCGGCAACATCCTCGACATGCGCAAAGGAACCTCTGCCGGGCGGCGCGCCTGGCAGTTTGCCCTGGTCGATGAGGATGAATAGCTGGGACCAGTTTCTGAAATCATAAGGCCCCATGAGATTTGCCGGATTGAGAATGACGGTATCCTGGCCATTTGCCGCTGCTGCCCTGACATGCTGTTCTGCCAATGCCTTGGTGATGAAATAGTTGATATTGGACTGTATGACGGTTGCGGTGGCTTGTTCAGTGAAAGGCTGGGGCTGAAAACCATACACGGTATAACTTGACGTATGGATAAACCTTTTTACCTCCCGCAAGCACGCGGCTTCGAGCATGTTTTGTGTGCCCAGCACATTGTCGAGGGTCTGTTGCCGATTGTTTTTGCTCCACAGGCTGGTATTGCCTGCGAGATGAAAAACCGCATCCGTGCCTGGCTCCACCAGCTCTTGAATCCGCTGCTTCTCCAACACCGAGGCTTGAACGAATCGGACTCCTCGATCCCTGTGAATTTCCTGTCGCAACGAGGATCGATCAATGGCAGTGACCTCCCAGCCCTCGGCTAGTAGCTGCCTGAGTAGATGATGGCCGAGAAAACCCGCGGCGCCGGTGACGAATGCCTTCATGCTAAAAACCAACTCCCAATCGCGCCGCCACATGGATTGCCGAGGTTACCGCATCTTCGTGCAGGCCGAAGCCGAAGTGACTGCCGCAATAGTAACTGTTCATCTCTCCATTGAGGGTCGCAAGCTGCTGCTGGGCCGCCACCGCATCGAAATCGAAAACCGGCGTCTTGAATGTTATTTTCTTATCGATCATCTCCCGCCTGATCGGAAAGTTTTGATGCTGCGTGATCATCCAGTCGCTGTGAGTCGGCATGGTGGGAAGAATCCAGAGAGAGAAGGTCACTGAAGTATCGATGTATTTTTCGCTGGCGGTGTAGAGAAAAGTATAACCATCCAGCAAATTCTTCTGCGGCAACTGAGAGAGATCCCGATGCACGATAATTTCACTTGTCGTATATCGCCAGACAGCCAACAGATTCCGCTCTTTCTCAGTGGGTCGATCCAGCAGGCCTAATGCCTGATCCGCGTGGCAGGCGAAGATGACCTTGTGATAGTGAACGCGCTGGCCATCTTCCATGATCAAGATAACGCCATGCTCATTCCTCATCACGCTACGAATGCGCGCATTCGAGTTGGATTCCCCCGGGGAGATAACTCGCGAGCTTGTCAATGTAGCTTCGTGTGCCGTTTTCCATGAAGCGAATGCGCAACAGAATCTGCGGGGGGAACAGGCTGCCGTATTGATTCAATTTGCCGAAAAAAAACTCAGCTGGGGCGTCCAACAGCTCATCACAATGCATCGACGACATCATGCAGAGGGTGGAGATGAAGGCCAGTTTGCCGTCTCCATAAATCCTTGGCAGTTGCGTCAAGGCCTGCTCAACTGTCAATTCATCGAGGGCTCCACTTCGCCAGAGTTTTTTTGCCTCATGCATGCCCAGGGGCAGGAACAGGTTACTCGCCAAGCGGGATGGTTTGCAGCAAGCGAATCTTTGCGCGATCAGGCCGCGCAGGTGGGGGCTGATGTAAGCGCCCTGTCGGTTCTGTAGGTTGAAAAAGTTACCGCCCATCCGGCCCGCTCCGGATACGGAGTCTATGCCGAGGCGATCCAAGAGCTTGAAAAAATTCTTATAGGCCTTTTTTTCAAAAGACATCACTCCTACATCGGCTTGGGTTCCATCGAATAGGTTATGAGTGTAAGCATTGCCGCCAAGCCTGTGGTTTTGCTCATACAAGGTAACGTCATATTGGTCGTGCAACAGATAACCTGCCGTCAAACCTGCAATGCCGCCGCCAATGATAGCTATCCTTTGCACTCAGTGATTACCTGACTCGGTTTCTAGTTCAAGGTCTTTGCCAGACGCTTCGACAAGGCAACAATGGTCAAAATAGGTGGAAGCCGGCTTCTGTCGTTGAACTTTCTGGCGGGAAATACGCTGGCATCGCAGACAAAAAGATTGTCGATTCTGGTCTGTAGATCATTATCCACAACCGTACCTATGGCGGCCGTTCCCCCTGGATGTGCGCCTTGGATCTTTGACTCAAAGAGCGTTTTCGGTTTTACACCGGTTTGAATGAGGATCTGCCTGGCAATCGTTGCGCCATGGTCGAGCCGCACGAGATCGCGCTTGGTCAAGGGTTTGGAACATTTTCCGTTGGCATAGACCTGGCCGTTTGCATCATCTGTAATTTTTGTCATGATGCCCAGCATATTTTTTGAACTGCGCAGCGCTTTTAATGGGGACATTTCCTGCAGGCGGGTCAGGCGGTCGTGATTCATGAACGGGCTCAATATAAAACCGTCCTCGCAGAGCCATTCCAGGTCGACCATGGCCATGTTGGGTTCTTTATCCTGGTTCAGGCCCTTCTCTTCAGTCACCCCGAAAGTGTTTCTGAACAGGTCCAGGAAGAAGCCTCCACCCGCCTCTTTAATACCGGAGTTCTGCAGGATAACCGGGGTCGCCATACCACCGGCTGCGAGGATCACGGTGCTTGCCTGGATTTCGATGGGTCCGTTGGGTCCCGTTGCGCGGATGCCCTTTACCTTTCCCTGCGAGTGGGTGACTTCTCTGACCTTGGTGTTGTATAGAATATCCGCTCCATCACATTCAGCTTCATTCAGCCAACTGCGAGTGTCCCATTTTGCATTGTATTCACAGCCATACAGACATTTATGGCATTTTACGCATTTGGCTTGATTGATATATTTCCGCATGGGAAGAAATTCATGGCCAAGCACGTTTGCGGCATCTTTGATTCTTCTCGAACCTTTGGAGAGTAGACGACTGCCCAGGGGCTCCAGGCCAATCTCGGCTTCTGCCTCGGCGAATTCATGCAGCAGATCAATTCCCATGGAATCGAGTTCGCGTTCCATACAGCGGGCCCCATTGCCCAGGGAAATGACGCTGGTCCCGCCGGCAGTAATCGCCCGCCACATGACTGAGCCTTCTTTCGTGGTGGGCGGGGTCAATGGAATCCGCCGCAGCGTCTTTGGGATAAAATCCGGGAGACGTTTGAAATCGTAGAGATTCCGGCAATTCATCATTTCCCCGGTATGCTCGGTGACAAAACCCCATTCCACACACAGCACATCCTTGTTCTGTTTTGCCAGCTCACGCACCAGGGTTCCGCCACCGGCTCCTGAACCGACAACGATGAAATCGTACTTGGTTTTATGACTGGCCATCATCTTGCGTCCTTTGGTCGAGATCTTCCTAGAGGATCCGCTAATCTTTTTCCATCGAGCATTTTCTAATTATCAGTCTGCTTGCATAAGTTACTCAGGTCAGCTGTGCAAAGTATCCATCGAACTCAGCATGCAGCCTATCCAGGTCGTCCGTATCCATGGCAATGGTCTCCTCGGTCTCCATGGAAATTGAGTTGGCGGTGATGAATTCCCGGCCTGCCTGGGTAATGGCTGCTGTTACTCTTAGCAATGATTCATATCTCGGGTTGGTGATGTTCATCACCGTCAGATCCCGGGACATAGGTACCAGCACATAACCGGCAGGTTCCAGCCAGAAAACCTTCTGGTAGTTCAACATGACCTCTCTGAAAAGGTTGAAATTGGCTATTCCCGGATAGGCGCACACACCGATTACCACGCAGGGTTTTGGCTGGTACGGCACCTCATGGGTCGGATAGCCGTCGTTTTCCACGTAGTAGGGGCTTGACATGCAGATCAGTCGTTCGAGAAATCGTTTTAAATGCGCGGTGACGTTATTGAAATGCAGTGGCGAAGCCAGAATAATGCGGTCCGCATTGACCCATTTATCAGTGAACTTGGCGCCTTGGTCGTTTTTGTGCACCCGGCAGGCCTGGTGATCCGGTCTGAAATAGCATGCCAGTTCACCCGCACAAAATTTCAAGGTGGAAGTCGCCACCTCGATGATTTCGCTGGTGGCTCCCTGCTGATGGCATCCTTCCAGAAATTTATCGACCACGATTCCTGTGCTGCCGCGCTGCGCCCTCGGGCTGCCGTTTACTACCAGGATGTGCTCAGCCATACTGCTGCTCCTGAATGGTTCTGTTGGATTCATAAGTAGCAATACTGACCACGAATTCACGGCCATGATTTTCAATCATGGTGCTTAACAGCTGTCGCTCCGGATCCTCTGATCCTGCAAACAGCATCCAGCTGTCATCGATAATGTCGTTGAAGCGGGGCAGCAGGCGTTGCAGGTCATAGGCCTTCTTGCCGGCTTCAAGCAAGGTCCAGACCCGGGTAGTGGAGGCATCGAAAGATTCACCGGTTTCCCGTTGTAAGCTCAGCGCCAGCCGATAGCCATCATCCCCGAGCAGTGCCAGCCAGGTTTCGCTGTCACGGGGCTCCACCAATTCGATATCGATGCCAACCTGTTGTTGGCTGATCAGTGCGATGGAAATCCCATGGCTGTCGGCCAGGGAGATGTGCAGCCCATCAGCTAGATGCTGCTGCTTGCTCAGAAGCAGTCGCGGTTTGCCGCCTGCGCTGTGGTCGAGTCGTATCTGGTCCGGCGATAACTCGAAGCTGTTGGAATTTCTGAAATATTGCAGGGCGGACTTTCTGGTCGCCAGCAGATTGACCAGCCTGGGTTTCCAGCGCGGCCTGGCAATATCATTGAGCAACATATCGCGATCCTGATTGGTGAGCAGTTGGAAGGCTGTCTTTTTCAGTAGATCTGATTCATAGGCGAGGGCAAGGGATAGGGAGTTACCCGTTAGAATACATTTCAGACTCTCTTCAACTCGCTCCGGGTGCTGGGTTTTGATGCGCTGTTTACCCTCCAGGTCAACCAGCGTCGAGGTTGCCTTGACGACCAGACCTTTCATCCACTCAACAGGTTCTCCGGCTTGGTCGTAGAGCAGGATATCCGTGGTCATGGTCTGTGCATCCCGTGCGATACCCTGTGCATGGCAGATGAGCTTTTCTCCTTCCCGCAGGGGTCTGAAGAAATGGATTTCCTGGATCGATTCCGGCAGGTAACCGGGTGGCGCCATCAGTGCCGCTGACTGCAGCATGGCATCGCGGATGGCTGGGGCGGGTGTTTGCGTGCACTGCTCGAACTCATCGGAGTAGTACTTGGCAGCGATCGGCACGGTTATCTCTGTCAGCGCCTCTTCTCCCGCCCTGAGCTCGAAGATACGACTGATCCGGCGGAGAAACCTGCCCTGAAACAGCGGGCTGGGGGCAAACTCCTCCGGACTCTTTGCATAGGCTCCCTCCGGTAAAGCAGGCAGTATTGGTAGGCTTTCTGGATGCAGTTGGTAGTGATCCGAAAATACAGCGAATCTCGTAATGATCCGTAGCAAAACCGTCGCTGTCAGAACGCATCCGCACGGTAACAGTCCTGGTCCCGTCAACCATCGGGTCGCATAGCGCCAAGGTTCTTACCTTGGTCGTAGATGCTTCGGCGACAATCATCGGGCGCTTCAGGATGATCTGCTGGATGACCGGGAGTTGTTCGCTGCCGAGACAGGCCATGGCTGCCTGGACCATGCCTTCCAGCCCCATCACGGTGGGCATCAAGGGCGTGCCGGCAAACACATGTTCCGGAAGATACCTATCCTTGGTGTGGGTCAGAGTGGCTTCAGCGATCAGTTCGACCCCGGGGACGAAACGGCGGATGTTTTCCAGAAAACGCCAATCAGGCAGTCTGATACCCGGCATCAGGCGAGGTTCCAGTTTCTCATTCAGACGGCCGGTATGGACAAATGTGCTGAACGGATGTCGGCGGGTTGCAAGTTCGAGATAGGACGAGACACCCTGTTCAATAGAGATTGGGGTCACGCCGATCTTTTGCAGCATTTCCATGGATCCCGATTTGGCACCGATGCCGGTTCCGTCCCACACGCTGTAGCCGACAGAGAAACCGTGCAGATTGGGGTTGTTCCTGGTCACGGCCAGAGTGGCTGCGTCCAGCCAGGCGTTGGCATAGGTATAATCGGCCTGCCGGTACATGCCGGTTCTGCCCAGCACCGAGGAAATGACGTGCAAGGCCTTGAGGCGTTTGGGTGGCACGGCAGAGAGTAAATGATAAAGCCCTCGCGTCTTGACCCGCAGGCAGCTGAGATAATTTTCCAGATCCATCTCCAGAAAACCGGAAAATTTCGAGACGCCGGCACCATGCAGAATGACACTGATCCGACCGAGGCCCCGCTCGATTTGTCTGACGGCTTGCTGCACCGCCGTTTGCCGGGTGACGTCGGCCTGCAGGTAGAGGTGGCGGATGCCCTTGCCGCGGAGTCGTTGCAGATTCGCTGGCCAGTTCACCATCGTCCTGATCTGCCTGCGGAGCGGGCGAGGAGCCGATTAAGCCGAGTTTGACGCCGGTCTTGCGCGCGAGCGCGAAGGCCATCTCGAAGGTGATGCCTTTTCCCCCGCCGGTAACCAGCAGGGTATCCAGTCCACCGAGTCGGGGCGCTTTTTGCTGAGTCTCGCCGAGTTTGTACGGCGCCGGGTGAGAGTCTGTCCCCTGCGTCGGAATAGTGGTACTCGATGCGTTCCCCAGAGGTTTGCAGCTCCAAAGCCGCACATTCGGCGATGCTGACCGGGTCCCACTGGCCAGGCAGGCTCAGCCATTTCCAGTTGAAACCGGGTTTGTCATACTCCAGCGACAGGGTCTTGAAAAATCCCGCTGCCCCGTCGACATCACAGCCTGCATCAGTGGCATTTCTCGGCCGAATCACCAGCAGGTGGAAATCATCCCGCTGCAGCATGATCGGCAATACCTTCTGCATCAAACGGAAGAGAGAGGCCGCAAGCCCCTCCATGCTTTCCTGAAATTGGGCAGAGTTGAACTCGTAAAATGGCTGCTGCTGTTCCTGCAGAATCAACACCAGACCGGACAGGTCGTCCGCCATTGCCGCATCGAGACTCTGCTGCAGTGACAATTGCTGGACCCCAACAGCGCTTTTTTCCAGTAGTGCCGCCAGCGCCTCAGTTCTTGAATCCAGTCCCTGCTGTCCGATTACACAAACAGTACCATCGAGGGGCAGTCCACCTCGCTCTTCCAAATCGAGGGGCGCAGGCAAAAGCTCGACCCCGAAGGTCTTGATCCAGCTGTTTGAGAGTGAATCATCCATGGAGATCCGCTGTCCTTCGAACTCCCGCACGCTGTTGACCAGGTACTCAATCGAGGCATTGGCGACAACCCCCAGATCCACCGGCAGGTCTTTGTTCATCTGTTTGCTCAGCATCAGCGCCAGTTCACCTGCCTTGATGGAGTCCAGATTGAGATCATCCCGCAGCTTTTTTTCTGGTGTCACAAATTCTCGAGGATAGCCGGTTCGCGCCACGATCCAGTCAATCACCAGATCCAGCATCGAAGGCTCGGTTGCTTTCCCAGCGAGCTCTTCTCGCGGCGCATCCAGCGGCTCCGTCGATTCAGGAGGGCTGTCCGGCGGCGAGGCCGCTGATCGCCCCGGCCAATTCTGGTAATCGAGATCGATGTATTGTTTGAGAAATCCACCGCGACTGGTGTGCAGTGCCAGCCAATGCACGATCTCGCTTTGATCGTAGGTAATCGGGGGGATCTTCCACTGGGTTGGATCGAACGTCCAACCGTCAATGACCGCCATGCGATTGCAGTATGTCTTACCGGGAACTGACGGGTCCGGATCAAAGTAGTATTCATTCGGCAGGCGCTCATCCGGGGTGATTCTGAAGTAGCGCCGGCCGGCCAGGATATTTTCCCATAGGGTCTCAGGTGAGAGGGCGCCGGGATAGACACAGCCCATACCGATAACGGCAATGTTTGCATTTGATGTCATGGTTATCATCACTCCATGATTCCTACCCTTCCCGATGGGTTAATCCTTGGGGAAGGGTATTTGGATCTAGGCTCCCTGGGCTGACTGCCGGGTGATCTAACGACAGCCGATTATTACTCCTTGCTTCATATTCCTTAGTTGGGAGTGGTCAACCGATTTTCTAGCTTATTTGTTGTTGGTATTCTTAGCTCAAGCCGGATCATGCCTGATGAATAGTTGAATATAAGTGCGCTCAAATATATCTCAAACCCGAGAAAATAATAGCTAGTGAATACCCTTAACGGATGTAGCGAATTACTCAAATCAATGCCCGTCTGATGAGTTACACGCTCTCGTGATGACTAAATATATGCAGTATATTCAGTGAGTTGATGTTCCTTTAGCTGATTGAATCGTTTCTTATTTTTTCTATGCAATGGATCGACCTTGCTCGAGTGTATAGGTTGGTCTGGGTAATGGTCGAATCTGGGCTTTTAACTGCATGCTTTATTGAAGGAATCTGCGGGGTAGTGTCAGTACGGATTGTTTTATTTCAATGACAGACGGATCTCACAGGTAGAGAATGGATTTATCGCCCGGTACTGCATCTTGCAGGGCATTTCATTCTGGGTTGGATGATGGCTTGAGTCCGATTTCAGCTGGATCCGCAACAGAATACAATAGTGCCGGACGGGTTCATTGTAGTTATTTGCAGGTTAAATATATGAACAGTTTTGCAGCAAAGTTAAGGCTCAAGGGAATGGCCGAAGAAGACATCTATTTCGCAAGACTTGACCAGGAGTTGATCGAGGCTCTGCGACAGCAGAAGCGCGAACAGGAGTCTGCTGGCTCGGCAACGGGTAATAAGCCAATAGATAGCGGGAATGTCTTAAGCGGCATTCCTGGTTGAAAAGGAAAAGCTGATTTATTGCCTTGAGCGGTTTCACCTGCTTCAGCAGTTGGCGACTTGTACTCGGCTGCTACAGGATCAGCAGCAGTATCGCACCCCCCAGAATGAGTCGATAAATGAAAAAAGGCAGCATGCCGATGCGTTCGATAAATTGCAGGAAGAAGTGGATGCAGAGGTAGGCGACAATGCATGAGAGCAGGGCGCCGAGGATCAGTGAGGTCCAGTCGACAGCTATCTCGCTTTGGATCAGGTCCAGGGTAACAAATCCGCCGGACATCAGGATGGCGGGGATGGAGAGCAGGAAGGAGAAACGCGAAGCTGCCTGTCGGGTCAGGCCTAGCAACAGTCCGGCCGTCATGGTAATCCCCGAGCGTGAGGTGCCTGGGATAATCGCTATCGCTTGAAATGCCCCGATGAGCAGGGCGTCGCTCCAGTTGATGGAATATTCGTCCCGTTGTCTTTTTCCCAGTCTATCCGCCACTAATAGCAGCATACCAAAAACCAGGGTGGTGGCTGCAATAACCACCGGTGCGCGCAGGTCATCTTCTACCAGAGATTTCATAACCAGTCCGAACAGTCCTACCGGGATCGTGGCGAGAATGATCATCCAGCCCAGTCTCGCATCTTCAGAGCCTGACATTGGATGACCCAGGGAGCGTAGAAAATCGCCGCCGATGGCGATCACTTCGCGGTGGAAATATCCAACGACAGCAACCAGGGAGCCGACATGCACAGCGACATCGAAGGCCAGGCCCTGATCTGCGTAACCCATCACCCTGGGCGCCAGGATCAAATGAGCGGAACTGGAGATGGGGAGAAATTCAGTCAGGCCCTGCACGGCAGCCAGAATGAGAATTTGCAGCATTTCCATGGTCAGTGTTGCATCTTGTGTGGGGTTGACGAGAATTCCTTCCCCTCGGGGGGAAGATTCAGAAAGGGTTTACCAAGGGGTAGGAATTATTCCTGCAGCCAGGGTGACTGTAATTGCTTTTGCTCCCAGGCCAGACTGGACTCGGCAATCTTCGCCAGATCATCGAAACTGGGCTCCCAGCCCAGTACCTCGCGCACCTTTTCAGCGCCGGCAATCAGTGAAGGCGGATCACCTGCACGGCGCTCGGCTTCGATGATCTTCAGAGGCTTTCCGTCCGCCTGCTCGACTGCCTTGAGGAGTTCGCGCACCGAGTATCCATGGCCGTAGCCACAGTTCAGGGTGGCCGATTCACCGCCGTTGCGCAGGTAGTCGAGGGCCTTGACATGGGCATGCGCCAGATCTTCCACATGGATGTAGTCACGCACCCCGGTGCCGTCCGGAGTAGGATAGTCCGTGCCAAAGATATACACCGCATCCCGTTTACCAACCGCCGTTTCGCAGGCAACCTTGGTCAGCAGGGTGGCTTTCGGCGTCGACTGGCCGATGCGGCCTTGTGGGTCACAGCCTGCCACATTGAAATAGCGCAGTGCCACATAGTTCAGATCGGTGGCGGCGGCGAGGTCCCTCAGCATCATCTCTGACATCAGCTTGGAGGTGCCGTAGGGGTTGATGGGATTGGTGGGGGCATCCTCATAGGCTATGTCTGTAGTGGGGATGCCATAGACCGCAGCGGTGGATGAGAAGACAAAATTCTTCACCCCCGCCTCGGCACAGCATTCGAGCAGGTTGCGGGTGTTGCAGGTATTGTTGCCGTAATATTTGAGTGGATTTTCCACCGATTCCGGCACCACGGTATGGGCGGCGAAATGCATCACGGTGTCGATATCATGGTCCCGCAAAACCTGCTGCACCAGTTCTCGATCGCCGGTATCGCCCACCACCAGCTCGCCGAACAGCACGGCCTGTCTGAATCCTGTGGAGAGGTTGTCCAGAGTGACCAGGCGTTCCCCGGCCTCACCCAACTGTCGTGCGGTATGGCTGCCGATGTAACCGGCGCCGCCTGTAACCAGAATCCCTTTTTGGCTCATTGAATACCCTCAGAGTGAGATAAAAAACCCGCAGATGATACCTGCTGAGGAGGGAGGAGTCATGTCGGATTATTGGCTTTCTGCCAAAATCGGCTATTGGTCGATATTTAGGTCCAATAGGACTTAAATTCGGAAAAGCTGTCGGGTATTTTTACTGGTCTGCTGTGCGATCTTTTCCTGCGATTCGTTGCGCAGTTGACTGATGGTCTCCAGAATGGCTGGCAGATAGGCCGGTTCGTTGCGCTCTCCCCGGTGGTTGCTATCCGGTTGATCGGGCGCATCCGTTTCCAGCAGAATGGCGTCCAATGGCAGGGCTTGTATCAGTCTGCGCAGCTTTTTGGCCCGATCGTAGGTCACCGGGCCGCCAAAGCTCATGACATAGCCGAGGTCGATCAGCCGCCGGGCTTGCTGTTCGCTGCCGGAGTAGCTGTGCAGAACACCACGCACGCCCGGATAGCGCCTGAGGGTATTGATCACCTCTTCCACCGATCTGCGGGCGTGTATGATGACCGGCAGGTCGAACTCCCTCGCCACTTCGAGCTGGCCTTCAAAATAGATTTGCTGCCTTGCGGGCTGGGGGTCTTTGATGAAGAAGTCGAGGCCGCATTCACCAATCGCCACCGGCTCTTCCCGCATTGCCCATTCCCGCAAGCTGGAGAGGTCTTCAGGGAGATGATCCGCCAGATACATGGGGTGCAGACCGTAGGTTGGATGCAGTTCGGGAAAGTCTGCACAGAGCTGTTTGATCCTGGGCCACCAGGCCGCCTTTACCGCAGGTATGACCTGTTCGGTCACCCCGACTGCATGGGCTCGCTGCAGGGCCTGTGGCCGATCCAGATCAAAACGCTCGTCATCGAAATGGCAGTGAGAATCGATCATCCTCTGACTAAATACCCAATGATCCCCTTTCGACAAGGCCTGGTTATAGGTGTAATCCTCTACATCGAACCCTTTGATTGCCTCTGGATCGGATAGCCGGTTTTCGATGATGTAGCGGCTCATTAGTCCCCGGGCCTTCTTTGCATAGAAACCGACCATTTTGTAACCACCCGGTTTCTTTTCCTTGAATTGTGGAGTGATGATCCTGCCCTTGACCAGTTTGGGCTTGACCGACTTGAAGTACTCATTGGAGGCCAGATTGATCAGTACATCGTCGCCCTGTTTTTTGAGTGCCTTGTTGAGCGCTTCGGTTATGGTCGTGCCCCAGAACGCATAGAGATCCTTGCCCTGTTCATTGGGAAGTCTGGTGCCCATTTCCAGCCGGTAGGGCGCCATCAGATCCAATGGGCGCATCACCCCGTAGAGTCCGGACAGAATGCGCAGATGGTCCTGGGCATAGGCCAGGTCTTGCTCTGAGAGGGTTTCCGCATCCAGTCCGGTATACACATCCCCCTTCATGGCCAGGGCGGCCTGTTTGGCATTTTTCCTGGTGAAGGGCGTCTTCCAGTCGTGGTAACGCTCGAAGTTCAGCTCCGCCAGCTTCATGCTCAGTTTCATCAATTCGGCCAGATCCAGGGCCGAGTAGTTGCGCAGGATATTGATCAACTCCTGGGACTGCTTGAGAAAGGCCGGCTTGCTGTGGTTTTTCGTCACCGGCGGGGTTTCGTAATCGAGGGTTTTGGCGGGGGAGATAACAATCAGCATGGATGATCCTAGAATAATTTACCCACAAAGTCTTATACTCCACATCTTCGCCAGACGAGGATGGAAAAACAACCGCAATCCATGCAGGGTTGTCGCGAGATTTCATGCAAGCAATGACTGACAAGGATAAACAAGCCACCCTGCAGCGGTTGTTGCAACTGGTGCAGCAGCTGTATGCGGAGACGGCCGACCTCGCCCAGAGCGAAAGCGATCTCCAGCTCTGGTACAACCGGGGCTATGCAAATGGCATGATTCGGGTCCTGAGGGAAAAGAACCATCTAGAACCGCTGCTTGAGCTGATTGAAGTCGATCCGGATGATTACCTCGCCGGTCAGGAATTTCTACCCTGGGGCAAGGCTTACCGGCATGGGTTCGAAATGGGCGAGAAGGAAACCGGGGAGGTTCTATGATCTGCCGATCTGTCTGCCGGCGAGTCCATCCAAGTCGAGCCGCATCAAATTACTAATAATCGGGTTTGTCTAATGAAAGTCATCTCCTTCAACACCAATGGTATCCGCACCCGTGAGCATCAACTGACCAAACTGCGGGATCTCTACGCACCGGATGTGATCGGTATTCAGGAGACCAAGGTGCAGGATGCTGATTTCCCGCTGGAAATGATCAACGGGCTCGGCTACCAGGCTCAGTACCATGGCCAAAAGACCCACTATGGCGTAGCCCTGCTCTCCCTTCGGGAGCCCCTGGAGCTGCAGAAAGGTTTTACGACGGATGACGAAGATGCGCAGCGGCGCATGATCATCGGGCGCTATGAAACACCCAAGGGAGGGACGGTGACCATCCTCAATGGTTATTTTCCTCAAGGCGAGAGTCGCGACCATGAAATCAAATTTCCCGCCAAACGGAAATTCTATGCAGACCTGCTCAGTCACCTCGAAGCAAATCACGATCCGGCGGATCCGCTGCTGGTGATCGGGGATATGAACATTGCTCCGTTGGATATGGATATCGGAATCGGTCCGGACAATGCAAAGCGCTGGTTGAAAACCGGCAAGTGCAGTTTTCTGCCCGAGGAGCGCGAGTGGCTGGAAAAGTTGAGGGCCTGGGGCCTGTATGATACCTATCGCACCTGCCACCCGGAGGTGGATGACCGTTTCAGCTGGTTTGACTACCGCAGCCGTGGTTTTGACCGGGAACCGAAACGTGGGCTGCGGATCGATCTGTTGCTGGCCACCGGTATCCTCAATGAGCACTGTGTCGATGCGGGCATTGCGTATGATATCCGCGCTATGCAGAAGCCCTCGGATCACTGCCCGGTGTGGGCGGAATTTGATTATTAGATGACATGTCCAGGGCCCGGGCGCTCTTCAGGTTTTACGAAGAGCTCAACGATTTTCTACCCCAGGAACAGCGTAAGCGGGATTTCGAACAGCGCTTCGAAGCACCGGTTCCGGTACGGCATCTGATTGAAACCCTGGGTGTGCCGCACACTGAGGTGGAGGTAATACTGCTAAATGGTGTTTCGGTCGGTCTGGAGCACCCTTTGCAGGATGGTGATCGGGTCAGTGTGTACCCGGTTTTCGAGGCATTGGATGTATCGCCGTTGCTGCGACTGCGACAGAAACCACTGCGTGATCCACGCTTTCTGGCTGATGCGCATCTGGGTAAGCTGGCCCACTTACTTCGCATGCTGGGTTTCGATACACTCTTTTACAACGATGCAGGGGATGCACGGCTGGCTTGTTTATCCGCAGATCAGGGCAGGGTCTTGCTGACCCGGGACCGGGCATTGCTGATGCGCAGGCAAATCACTCATGGCTGTTACATTCGTTCGGAACATCCCAGAGAGCAACTGCTCCAGGTAATGAAGCGCCTGCATTTGGAAAAAATGTTCCGCCCTTTCACTCGCTGTATGGAATGCAACGGTCTGCTGGAATCCGTAGCACTCAGCGAAGTGCTGGAAAGTCTGCCGGCAGGGGTGGCCAGTCAGCATAGTGCATTCTGGCGCTGCGCCGGCTGCGCTCATGTCTATTGGAAGGGACACCACTACCAAGCCATGCAGGCATGGATCGGCGAGCTGCAAAATGAAATGACTGCCGAGAGGCAGGGTGAATTTAACTGACATAGACATGCACCAATGAAACGATCTGCCATCCTTATTTTTCCCTTGCTCCTGTTATTTCATAACGCCCCTGGTTTCGCTGCCGAAGAATGCGTCCGAAAGGTGTTCAAAAAGTATTGCCTGGGTGGCAGTCTCAGTCAGCAGCTTGAAAAAACCCCTGCTGAGATGCGACCGCAGACCCATGGTGAGAGATCAGGCGTGATCTTTAGTCAGGATAATGAAAAGATCTTTGTCATGTCCTACAAAGGCATCATCTATAAAGTTCTGCATACCTATGAACCAAAGACCCTGGCGACCATGAAGGATCTCAGAAGACGCCTGCAGCGCCGATACGGCAACTACCAGGATCTGAGTGAATACCCGGACAATACAAAAAACAAGTCGCGGCAGATCAGCGCGATTCGGCGTGGTGAGGCCGAGTTGAAAAACGTCTGGCAACTGCCTGGTCAGCACTGGCGTGTAGAACTCGCCTGGACCCGCAAGCTGGGTATCTCTGTTGCGTACTACGTGAACGAACTGGATGCCCTGCAAAAAGAGGCAGCCCGGCAGGGACTCTAGTCTGCCTGCCTCACACCTCATTAAAGGTCATTCATCGGTGATGATGAAACCAGAACCTTATCAATACCAGCCTTGATGCCACATAATGAAATGACACAGCCGGAGAGGAGCACGAACAGATAGTCCGTAGAATCATCCTTGCTCTGGATGATGTAGTTTTTTTTCTGTAGCTGCGCATATCGCCAAGGAAGGCGATCTCGTCGAGTTGTGATTTGCTCAAACACTGGAAAAGCGTGACGTTCACCAGCATCTGTAACATATCGATATCTGTATTGTAATGATCTTATTGGGAGTACACAGAGAAGTCGGCAACGCTTTGAACTGCTCCACATAAGGGCGGATAAAAAAAGCCCCTCCTTGTCAGGAGGGGCTCGTAAGTTTGAATGAGGAACGCCCGGGATAACACCCGGGCGCTATCCGTTCACCTTCAGATCTCGAAGCGGTCGTTGTTCATCACCTTGGTCCAGGCCTTGACGAAGTCGTCGATGAACTTCTTCTCGCCATCGTCAGAGGCATAGGCTTCAGCGACTGCCCTGAGTTCCGAGTTGGAACCGAACACCAGGTCGACAGGTGTCGCAGTCCATTTCAGCTTGCCGCTGTTGCGGTCACGACCTTCGTACACGCCTTCTTCCTTCGATGGCGCCCACGTGGTGGACATGTCGAGCAGGTTGACGAAGAAGTCGTTGCTCAGCTGTCCCGGCTTGTCGGTGAACACACCATGCTTAGAGCCGCCGGCATTCGCGCCCAATGCACGCATACCACCGACCAGTGCGGTCATCTCCGGTACTGTCAGGGTCAACAGGTCGGACTTCTCGACCAGCATGTCAGCAGGAGAGCCGTAAGCACCGTCGTTGTAGTAGTTACGGAAGGCATCTGCCTTCGGTTCCAGTACGGCGAAGGAATGCACGTCGGTCATCTCCTGTGTCGCGTCACCACGACCTGGTTTGAATGGAACCTTGACCTCGTGACCGGCATCTTTGGCCGCCTTCTCGATCGCTGCAGCACCGCCGAGCACGATCAGGTCAGCCATGGAGACCTTGCTGCCGGAGTCCTTTTTGATTTCCTCAAGCTTCTCCAGCACGCTTGGCCAGTTCTTTCGGGTCGTTGGCTTCCCAGTCCTTCTGTGGAGCAAGTCGTACACGCGCACCGTTGGCACCACCGCGCATATCTGAGCCGCGATAGGTAGAAGCTGATGCCCATGCCGCTCTGACCAGCTCAGGTACGGTCAAACCGGATTTCAGGATCTTGGCTTTCAGCTCGTCCGCTTCCTCTGGCACTGATCTTGTGATCGGCAGCCGGAACCGGATCCTGCCAGATGAATACTTCTTCCGGAACCTCACTGCCCAGGTAGCGGGCACGCGGACCCAGGTCACGATGCGTCAGTTTGAACCATGCCTTGGCGAAAGCCTTGTCGAACTCCTTCGGGTTCTTCAGGAAACGCTCGGCGATCTTGCGGAAGCCGGGGTCTTCCTTCAGAGCGAGGTCGGTCGTCAGCATGACAGGCGGATTGCGTTTATCCTTGACGTGGGCGTCCGGTACGGCTGTATGTGCACTTTTATCGGTCGGCACCCAGACTGTTGCGCCAGCAGGTGTCTTCTGCTGCTCCCACTCGAACGTGAACAGGTTATTGAGGAACAGGATAGACCAGGCGGTAGGCGTCTGGGTCCAGGCACCTTCCAGGCCGCTGGTCATGGTGTCTTCAGCATTGCCTTTACCGCACTTGTTCTTCCAGCCCAGTCCCTGCTCTTCGATAGCGGCAGCGGCAGGCTCCGGGCCCACGCAGTCAGCTTTCACTGCACCGTGGTTCTTGCCAAGGGTATGCCCACCGGCGATCAACGCGACGATCTCCTCATCATTCATCGCCATGCGGCCGAATGATTCGCGTATGTCTTTGGCAGCAGAGACCGGATCGAGATTACCGCTGGGGCCTTCCGGATTCACATAGATCAGACCCATCTGCACTGCTGCCAACGGCTTTTCGAGTTCGCCGTCCTTGTTGTAGCGCTTGTCGTTGCCGAGCATCTTGGTCTCGGGGCCCCAGTAAACCAGGTCAGATTCCCAGTCGTCCACGCGGCCACCAGCGAAGCCCAGGGTTTCGAAACCCATCGATTCCAGCGCGACGTTACCGGCCAGTATCATCAGGTCTGCCCAGGAGACATTACGCCCGTATTTCTGCTTGACCGGCCACAACAGGCGGCGTGCCTTGTCCAGGCTGGCGTTATCAGGCCAGCTGTTGAGCGGCTCGAATCGTTGCTGGCCGCCATCGGCACCGCCGCGTCCGTCATGTACGCGGTAGGTTCCTGCGCTATGCCAGGCCATCCTGATCATCAGGCCGCCATAGTGACCCCAGTCCGCAGGCCACCAGTCCTGTGACGTGGTCAGTACTTTTTCGATGTCCGCTTTCAGTGCCTTGAGGTCGACGCTATTGAAGGCCTTGGCGTAGTCGAAGTCATCACCGTACGGATTGGATTTGTCATCGTGGTCTCGGAGCGGACCGAGATCCACCTGATCCGGCCACCAGAAGCTGTTTGGTTTGGCTTTTCCGCTGAACATGTTCTCCGATTGTGCCGCCGGCGCAATCGCGATCGCTATGGCTGCGACCAGTGGTATGGTTTTTTTGAACATACAGTTATCTCCTCCAGTGGTGAATGGGGTCGTCATTTGGGCGCCGTCAGTCGCCCTGTTGACACCTTTGTCCTGTCAGACTGTTGGCAGGTATTAGGAAATAAAGTATTGTAAAAGATTGCATGATTGAGAAATTGTATTGCTCAATCGGTACGATAGCTGTTTTTAATTGCGAACTATTCGGACAGCTCGGATGCCTGTCGGCACGTCCCCCAGCTGTCTATGACCCCAGCGCAGCGTCCCATGACTGGTCTGTTATTCCCTTGGTTTTAGTGGGTATACAAGGGAGCCCGTAATCATGGGCCGGAGATACACTCGCGATGGCAATCCCATATGGCCGCGGCGACGGCGGCGATAGCCTGTGGGCGCGGATAGGAGGCGCGCCAAGCGATGGCCACTTGACGCATCGGCGGGTGACCGGCAAAAGGGCGCACGGTACCGAGGCTGTGGGTCTTGTCGAAACCCTTGGCAGCGGTGCAGGGGAGGACACTCACACCCATGCCACTGGCTACCATGTAGCGTATGGTCTCCAGGGAACCGCCCTCTAAACTTCCCGCTAACCGATCTTGGCTGGCGCAGCCGGGGCAGACGGCCAGCACTTGGTCGCGGAAGCAGTGACCCGGTCCAAGAAGCAGCACCGTCTCTCGTTCCAATTCATCGCTCCTAATTGTCTCCTGCCATGCGAGAGGGTGATCGTCGGGCAACAGCATGACGAAGGGCTCATTATAGAGTGGTTCGATTGAAATCCCTGGTTCCTGAAAGGGCAGGGAAACAATAATCGCGTCCATTTCCCCCTTTTGTAATCGTTCGGCAAGACGTGCCGTGAAGTTCTCCTCAACTAGCAGTGGCATGTTTGGGGTTCTCTGGCGTAGGGTTGGAATCAGCCGCGGCAGCAGATAAGGGCCAATGGTGTAGATCGCCCCCAAACGCAGCAGACCGGCGAGTTCGTCGCCACCGGAGCTCGCAATTTGCTCCAGGAGCGCGACCTCCTCCAGGATCCGCTTCGCTTGTGTGATGATCCGCTCCCCGGCATTGGTCGGGATCACTTCGTTGTAGTTACGCTCAAAGATATGCAGATTTAGCGTCTCTTCCAACCGCTTGACCCAAATACTCAGGGTTGGCTGGGTCACGAAGCAGGATGCGGCCGCCCTGCCGAAGTGGCCTTCACGAGCGACGGCGACAACGTAGGCGAGTTCAGTTAGTTTCACGTTCCTTAAACCTCTATTTTCAAAGTCGATTAATGCAAATGATGTTTTTGATGGCAAAACGTCTGTTACCGCGAAAAGCGTGTGGATCAGTCCCGCCAGCCAGACTTGCCGATTTTCGCCACGGGGTGAACCAGCCTACGCAGCGTGTCATACGTATCGACTGACATTCACTGTGACACCGTAGAATCAAATTGAGGTACGTGGATATCGGTTATACCCACTGTTTCGATAGACATAGGCAACGCAAATACATACCAATTTCCTTGGTTTCTTCTAAGCTTCCTTATTAATGAGTGGTGTTTTTAGGTCCTCGCCAAAAATGCTGTAATCCACCAGGCAGACAGGGAACAAGCTGTGTGGGTTGCCGCGTTAGTTCGCCCAGATAGTCTCAGGACCAGGGAGGTACAAATGGAAGGTATCGAATATTCACCCATTTTTAAGGGGTTTTTGGCACTTTTTTTAAGCGGTTTCATGCCGGTAACGCTGCTTTCGTTTCTGTTGGTGCGACGTACCAAGAAAGCGGCAGAATTCGCCCGGGTGGTTGACATGCTGGCGCTTGCCGAGGACGTGGTGGAATTTGCCCGCAACCGGGTGGCCGAGCAGTATGCCGCACGTGATTTCCGCATGCCGGTGATCTTCTCCTGGTTGATAGCCATCCTGGGTTTTGTCTCCCTGCTGTTTGGCGCCGATATGGTTGTCGAGCATGAAGGTAAGGTGAATTTCCTGCTCACAGGTGTCAGTCTGGCGGAAAAGGATGTCCTGCAGTCGATGCGAATTCAAAACATGGCAGTGATGAGCCTTGCCTTCGTAGGGGCCTTTCTCTGGTCGACACAAAGCATACTGCACAGGTTGAATGCCGGTGATCTGGCACCCTCGGTCTATTTTCACGCCGGCATCCGCATGATCCTGGCGCCGATCCTCTCACTGATGATTGCCCATCTGATTCATGGCATTGAAGCCTTGCGCCCGATGCAGGCCGGGTTGCCGGTGATTGCATTTCTCGTTGGCTGGTTTCCCAATCGGGCGCTGATCTTTCTCAAAGAGCAGTTTCCGCTGATCTTTCGCAGCAAACGCAGTGCCGATTCACTACCGCTGAATATGATCGAAGGCATTCACACCTATGACAGGGCCCGGCTCGTGGAACTGGGTATAGTTGACGCACAAAACCTCGCGAACGCCAATTTCATCGAGCTGGTGGTTCGTACTGCATTCAATCCAGGACAGATCATCGATTGGGTGGGGCAGGCCGGTCTCTATGTCTACTTCAAGGACGATGTGGTGGTGTTGCGTAAACATCAGATCAGAACGGTATTCGATATGCTTCCGGTTTGCCGGGATGCGCAATTGATGGAGAAACTTGCAGCTGTTACTAAGATCAATGCCTTGGGATTTCAGCTATTCTGCGACAAGCTGACAGAAGACCCTGTAGTGAGGCAGTTGTTGATTTTCCAAAAACGGCTTTGTTTCGCACCCGAGGCAAAAGCGCATGACGAAGAAGAACTGAAGGTCATCGAGCCGGATTTTGGCGAGCGGCAACAGGTACATTTGAGTAGTGATAGAGGACATGGCTAAACCTATCGAGCAGTTCAGACAGCTTGGATTGAGATGTCGGCTTGGCTGCCTTCTACTGTCGGCTGTGTGGCTGCTGGCTGGTTGTGCGGGTGCTTTGGCACCAATGACGAGTAAGCCCACAGAAGTTGCCTGTGGCACCGTCGACAGCAGCTGCCAGTTGCTGGGGCGCAAAATGTTTGACGAATATCGCCAGCAAAAACTGCAGGAGATAGAACGCCAAAGCGAGGGCTATCGTCTGCCAAGTGCACCAACGGCGCACCTCTATCCAAACCGCACGGAATACTCGGTATTGCTTATCCACGGGCTGAATGATTCTGCTTATTACATGGATGATATCGCAGCACTGCTGCATGCACATGGTTTCAATGTATTAACGCTGCTATTGCCGGGGCATGGTACGGATACCAGGGACATGCTGGAAGTGTCGGCAGAGCAGTGGCGCGACGAGGTGGAAAAGGGTCTGCAAATAGCCTCTTTGGTCGGCAGAAAGGTCATCATTGGAGGATTCTCCCTGGGTGGGGCGCTCTCTATCGATGCAGCCTTGAGGCGTTCGGATATCCATGGCCTGCTGCTTTTCTCTCCGGCCATCGAGTTACGTTCGTTTGCAGCGATATCAAGCCTGAGCTGTACCCCTGGGTTGAGAGGCATGACAGTGGAGACGGATTTGCCGCCCAATCCGGTGAAATACAAGCATCGTTTAGGCAATGGGGTATGCCAACTCTCGCGTCTGATAGAGAGCAATCTGAGAAACGGTAATACAGAGAGAGATGAATCAGTCGCTTACCTGCAAAGACTGCATGAGATGGGGCGGCGCATGCAGGTTCCCACCTTTGTTGCCTTGACCTATGCGGATGCCAGAATTTCTCCCGAGGCCGTTTTGGAATGGTCCAGCCAAATCGATTCTCCAGTGACTCTCTCGACCTTTGGCGTCGCAGCTGATGAAGTCGCTACCAGGCTTTCAAACGGAGCTGAAATCATCCATATCAGCGACGAGAATCTTCCCCACTCTTTTCTGGTGCGGCGAAGCAATCCATACAACGGTCAGGAAAACCCCTATTTCGATGAGATGGCTGATGTTATTGCAAACTTTTTAAAACAGCATTTTTATGCGATAAACACATCCCTGAACAGGGATTAATGGATTAAGGTATGTTTTGCAGGCGGTTCGACAGGTTGCATGCCGGTCGTTGCAGTGCCTACACACCAGAGCAAGCGGCTGAGCATTTCACGACTCTGTATGGAATGGAGCGCTCAGATAAACTCAATTATTTTTCGTAAAATCTCTATCTTGAGTAGACTCTCCTCAGTAGGAAATTATATGGGCGAAGAGCACATCAATACGCCAAAGACAAACACAAGCCATCACCCTTCAAGGCAATCAACCTCGAGATTACTGGAGTTGGAAAAGCACCTGCAGATAGAAAGAGTGCTTTCCAGTATTGCCGGGCGCCTGGCAAATTGCACCGATCTGGACAAGGCTATCAATGCCTCTCTTGCTGAAATGGGAGGTTTGGTCGACGCGGACCGCAGCTACGTCTTCCGGATTTCGGAAGATGGCCCCCTGATGGACAACACCCACGAATGGTGCAACACCGGAGTTTCAAGAGAGAAAGAGAACCTTCAGGGGCTGCCTCTCGAGAGTATACCCTGGTTTATGCAGAGACTCAGGGAGGGTACTGTCTGCCAGATAACCGATGTATCCGCTTTACCGCCCGAAGCGGAGGCTGAAAGATCCATCCTGACAGCGCAGAATATTCGTTCCTGCCTGTTTATGCCGATGCAGAACAACAGCAACCTGACCGGTTTTGTGGGCTTGGACAACCTTCGTGATGTGTCCAAATGGCGGGACAATGATGTTCAACTCTTGGAAGTCGCCACCCGACTCATCAGTGATTTTCTGGAACGGGAACAAGCTCAGCGTGCGCTGCGGGAGAGTGAAGAGCGCTACAGATGTCTCGTAGAGGCGCTTCCTGCGATTGTCTACCGCTACTCGCGCCCTAGAGGGGCAAATTACTGGTCACCTCGAGTGAAGACTATCCTCGGCTATTCGGACCAGGACCTGCTAAGAAATCCCTTTCTCTGGCATGACTCAATACATCCCGATGACCTGCACAGAGTGGATGAGGCGATAGCGGAGTTTGAGATTGGAACCCCGATCGATCTTGTCTATCGCATCCGTGACATACACGGCAAATGGTTATGGTTGCATGACCGTTCCATAGGCCGGAAGGATCTTTCCGATAAGATGATCATCGAGGGTATTGCCTCTGACATCACTGACCTGAAACTCGTCGAGGTGGCGCTGCAAGAGAGTGAAAAGAATTATCGCCTGCTGGTGGAAAACCAAACCGACATGCTGGTGAAAGTAGATTTCGAGGGGAAATTTCAGTTCGTCAGCCCGTCTTATTGTCAGTTATTCGGCAAAACCGAAGCGGAACTCATTGGCAACACCTTCATGCCGCTGGTGCATGAGGACGACCGGCGGGCAACGGCACTGGCCATGCAGAAACTCTCCCAGCCTCCCTATGAATGCTACATTGAACAGCGCGCCAGGACAGCCAATGGCTGGCGCTGGCTCGCCTGGGCCGACAAAGCGGTGCTGGATGAGGCTGGCCGCCCCGTGAGTATTGTAGGGGTTGGCCGGGATATTTCAGCGCAAAAGAGCCTTGAAGAGGCGCTTTATCGAGAACAGGAAAAGGCCATGGTCACCCTGCGATCCATTGGCGATGCGGTGATCACCACGGATAACAAAGGATGTGTGGAATTTCTCAACCCGATAGCAGAATCCTTGACGGGTTGGGCTGCAGAGGAGGCGAAAGGCCGGGCTCTGATGGAGATTTTCCATCTCATCAACGAGGAGACTCGTGAACCGGCGGAAGATTGTGTGGCGCGTTGCCTGAGCGAGGGCAAAATCGTGGGTCTGGCGAATCACGCGATTCTGGTCAGTCGCTCAGGCAATGAAGTCGCCATCGAAGTTTCGGCGGCGCCGATCAACACCGGAAAGGGTGAGGTATTGGGTGTGGTGCTGGTGTCAAAGGATGTCTCTGAAGCCAGAGAGTTGTCTACGCAGGTTTCTTACCAGGCTACACACGATGCGCTAACAGGGCTGGTCAACCGCGCTGAGTTTGAACACCGGCTGGAGCGTATGTTGGACAAGGCGCAGCAAGCATCCACCCAGAATGCCTTCTGTTATCTCGACCTGGATCAATTCAAACTGGTGAATGATACCTGCGGACATGTGGCGGGTGATGAACTGCTGCGTCAGCTGGGCAGGCTGTTGGAGAAACATATCAGAAAAGGGGATACCCTGGCTCGCCTGGGGGGCGATGAGTTTGGCTTATTGATGGAGCACTGTTCCCTCGAGGATGCGCAGACTGTTGCGGAGAATTTGATAAAAAGCCTGGGTGACTTCAGTTTTCCTTGGGAAGAGCATAGTTTCAGCCTTGGTGTGAGTATTGGACTGGTCTCAGTTGACCGGGACAGTAAGAGTGTTGGCGACATCCTGCGGGCTGCCGATAGCGCCTGCTATCTGGCCAAGGAGCAGGGGCGGAACCGGGTCCACCTGCATCAGGAGGATGATGAAGAACTGGCCCGGCGTCACGGTGAGATGCAATGGGCAGTGCGTCTGCCCCATGCCCTGGATAATGATCGTTTCCAACTCTATTTTCAGTCTATCGTCCCGATTCAAGGCGAAGGACAGTCTCAAGCCGGACACTACGAACTCCTCCTCAGGATGGAAGACGAATTGGGTAATCTGATCATGCCCGGCGCTTTTCTACCGGCAGCCGAGCGTTACAATCTCTCCGACAAACTCGACCGCTGGGTGATCAAACACACCTTCAGCTGGCTTCATGAGCACCCGGAGTGCCTTGCACAGCTGGATCTCTGTGCACTCAATCTTTCCGGGCTTTCACTGAGCAACAAGACCTTTCTACGCTTTGTCATCGAACAATTGGAGGCGTTTCATATTCCTCCCCAAAAGGTCTGTTTTGAGATCACCGAGACTGTGGCCATTGCCAATCTGAGCAGTGCCATTGTATTGATCGGCAGTCTCAGAGAACTGGGTTGCCGCTTTGCCCTGGATGATTTCGGCAGTGGACTCTCCTCCTTTGCCTACCTCAAGAATCTGCCGGTAGATTTCCTGAAGATCGACGGGTTGTTCGTCAAAGACATTCTGGATGATCCGATGGATTTCGCGATGGTAAAATCGATCAATGAGATCGGCCATGTGATGGGTAAACAGACAATTGCCGAGTTTGTGGAAAACGCCGCCATACTCGAGAAGCTGCGGAAAATCGGCGTCGATTACGCCCAGGGGTATGGTATCGGTCGGCCCAGGCCAATCGACGAATTACTAAGCAAGAAGGGCTTAATCGAGAGGGTGGATTGACCTGCAAAATCTGAAACTGCCTGAACGGCAGAACAAGGCAATTTCAGCAAATCAAAGCCAGGTTTCCGCTATAGCGAGGACTTCTGACAGTCCCGGATTCTGCTGTTTGCAGCTCCATTCTGCTTGTAAAGAGTCGAGTTCATGCAACGACAAGCCTTCCCGCCAACTTGTCATGATTTCCAGTCTGACTTCTGATTTCAACCTCGACGATTTGGTTGCTCAAGTCAGTGTTTTTATCTGCTTCTATGCTGATCCTCAAGTAGTTGGGGGTGTAACCACCCCATCCTGTTGCTGCGGAGCCCTCCACCAGTACAGGCATGGTTCTGCCGAGGTGGCGTTGCAGGGTTTCACGCTTCATCTTTTCCCCCAGTGCATGCAGGGCCTCGCTGCGCAGGCGTTTGGTCTCCCGGTTCACCGGGTTGGCTAGCTGAGCGGCCTTGGTGCCGCTGCGGGGCGAGTAGGCGAAGATATGCAGGTGGCCGAAGCCGATCTCTTCGACGAAGTTCAGGGTTTGCTGCCACTCCTCATCGGTCTCGCCGGGGAAACCGACGATGATGTCGGTGGTGACGTTGAAATCCTTTACCTGCTGCCGGGCCTGCTCAATGAGACTGCGGTACTCGTCTATTTTGCAACGCCGGGCCATGCGTCGCAGTACGCTGTCCGAGCCGCTTTGCAGGGGCAGGTGGAGATGGGGCATGAAGCGAGGGTTAAGGAACAGCTCCCAGAATCCCTCCGGCAGATCCCAGGGCTCCAGGGAACCGACCCGCAGACGAGGAATGTCGGTTTCGGTCAGCACTCGGCTGATGAGTTCATACAGGTTGCTGTCGTTGTCGCTGCCATAACCACCGAGATGGACCCCGGTCAATACCACTTCCTGGATGCCTTCGACGTGCAATTGGTTGATCTCGGTGATCACCTTATCGACAGGCCGGCTGCGTTCCTCCCCCCGCGCCAGGGTCACGATACAGAAGGTGCAGCGATAGCGGCAGCCATCCTGCACTTTGATGAAGGCGCGTTGCCGTCCGCGTTCCAGCAGGCTGCTTGTTTCAGCCTCGATAGCCGTCTCCGGCATGATCTTCAGATCCAGTTTCTCGCTGACGATCTGTACCAGGCGCTCCTTGTCCTGGTTGTTCACCACCAGATCGACGCCTTCGGCCTGTGCGGTGGCGTTGGGGTCGAGGGAGGCGTAACAACCACTCACAACCAGCCGGGCATTGGGGTTCTGACGATGCGCACGTCCCAGCAGCTTGCGGGATTTGCGTACCGCCTCTTCGGTCACTGCACAGGTGTTGACCACCAGCAGGTCCGCCTGGTCCGGCTCGTTGGTCATGCTGTGCCCCTGAGCCTGGAAGTCGCGGCTCCAGGTCTCCAATTCTGCTTCGTTGAGGCGGCAGCCGAGGGTTTTGAGGTGAATGCGCATGTCAGTTACGGCAGAATTGATAGGGTGGGAAAAGGTATAACCTGTTGGCGTTGGGTGCAAGTAAAGCTGGTGTCACCCTGAAATATAAAAAGACGGGCAGTAAATCAAAGGCTCACGTTATGAGCCTCTGCTTGAGTTATAGTTCGGCTTAATGAACATATTTGCACAGTTACCTGTCTGGCAGCAGGCCGCTCTCGGCTTTGTTCTGCTGTTTCTAGTGTTGCTTGGCTGGGGCCTGCGCTGGCTCCAGCTCCTGTTGCGAAAACAGGACCAGACGGAAGGTGAGCATGATATGCGCATGCAGCTCATCGAAGTGCGACTGCGGGAGCAAGAGCGCATTCTGCTGGGTGGTCAGGCGGACCTGCGTGATCATCTGAGCGAAAAGATCATCAGGGGCGCGCTGGCCCAGCAACGGACCCTGCACGGCATGCAGCAAGTGTTGCTGGAACGTTCTGACAAGCTCTACCAGGGACTGGAACGACGCTTCGGCGAGATGCAGTCTCACCTGACGGAGGATGCGGGCAAACTGCGCATCGATCTGCTGGAGCGTTTCGAGGCACTGCAGAAACAAGTGACCGAAAACCTCTCGGAAGGGCGCCTGACGCAGCAGGAGAAAATGGCTGAGTTGCGAGAGGGATTGTCCCAGTCCCTGATGCGGCATCGTGAGTCTTTCGATGAGCGACAACTGGAGACTATGAAGGCCCAGCAGGAGGCGCTGCAATCCGGCATGACCGAGGTGCGCAAGCAGGTGGCCGAGGCCTTGGTGCAGCATGCGGACAGCCTGGGCAAGCGGGTTGAAGGACTGACCGAAAGTACCGATCAGCGTCTCAAGGAGATCAGCGGTCAGGTGGAGAAACGCCTCAGCGAAGGCTTCGAGAAGACCACTGAGACCTTTACCCAGGTGCTCACTCACCTGACCCGCATCGACGAGGCGCAGAAGAAAATCACCGAACTCTCCAGCAATGTGGTGAGCCTGCAGGAGGTGCTTTCCGACAAGCGTTCCCGCGGCGCCTTCGGCGAAGTGCAGCTGAATGCCCTGGTGCGCAACGTGATGCCGGAGTCAGGCTTTTCTCTGCAGCATACCCTGAGCAACGGTAAGCGCGCGGACTGTGTGCTGTTCCTGCCCGATCCTACCGGCAATGTGGTGATTGACGCCAAGTTTCCCCTGGAGACCTATCAGCGCATGCAGGACGACCAGCAGCCGAAATCGGAACGCGGCAGGATGCAGCGCCAGTTCCGGCAGGATATCAAAAAGCACATCGAGGACATCGCCGCCAAGTACATCATTCCGGGAGAGACGTCGGACGGGGCGGTGATGTTCATCCCGGCGGAAGCGGTGTTCGCCGAGATCCACGCACACTTTCCGGACCTGGTGGAGGAGGCTTTCAGAAAGCGCGTCTGGCTGGTCTCACCCACCACCATGATGGCGATCCTTACCACCGCCCGGGCGGTGCTCAAGGATGCCGCGACCCGCGAGCAGGTGCATATCATCCAGCACCATCTGCGGGATCTCTCCAAGGATTTCGACCGCTTTCAGTCACGTATGGAGAAACTCGCCACACATATCTCCCAGGCGCATACGGATGTCAGCAACGTCAACATCTCCGCACGGAAGATCACCAGCCGTTTCGTGAGGATCGAAAAGGTCGACCTGGAAGATGAGCCGGGCCCGGACCTGCCGGTATTCCGCAAAGAGGCGCTGCCGGATCAGCGGGATAGTTGAAGTTCAACTGGTCTACAGTTTCGGGATGCTGCGTTTCCTGCCCTGTTGGTCGAGACAGACGAAGCTGAAGGTAGTTGTGAATATGGAGTTCTCCTTTCCGCTGTCCGGAACATCCGCGAAGACCACCACCTGATATTGCACTGAAGTCTTGCCAGGTCGGGAGAGTTGGATCTCGAAACGCAGTATTACTCCCTGTCGAACGCTTTTTCTGAATTCGTTACGGTTCATGCCGATGGTGACGAATTTGCAACCCGGGTGGTCCAGGGTGGCGGCGATCCAGGCAAATTCATCGACCCACTTCAACAGGTTGCCGCCGAACAGATAACCGTAGTGGTTGAGGTGTTCAGGGAGAACAAGTTTGTGGTTCTGCAGGGCTTATCCCGCTTCAGGCATCTGCAGTCCCGGTGGGGGTGGAGTGGGTGAGTTCTGGTGCATCAGGATGCGCCAGCCACCGCTTCCCTTGCGGTAGATGTTGTTGGCATAGACGGTCTGTTTGCCCTGCTCACCCGGAACCTGCACGTGCTCTTCGATCAGATGGATGGCCAGCTCGCCGGCTTCTATCCAGGCCAGGTGCTTGATCTCCATCTCGAGCTGGATTTCGCCACCCAGCAGCGGCTCCCAGGCCTTTCTGATACTCGCCGCACCGCGCTGCGCCGGCATCATCGGCAGCAGGCAGAGGATTTCTTCAGAGTCTTCCCAGACCGCCATCATGGCCTCCAGATCCTTTTCGTCGATGGCATCGTAGTAGGCGTCTTCGGCGTCCTGGGGTGTGGCGAATTCCGGCATGGCGGTTCCTCATTCAAATGGGTTCTTGGGGATGTAGTTGCTCGCGCTGAACTTATCCTATCGGCTGCAAC
The DNA here is from genome assembly GCA_963797085.1 of uncultured Gammaproteobacteria bacterium. GTDB lineage: Bacteria > Pseudomonadota > Gammaproteobacteria > Chromatiales > Chromatiaceae > JASJBU01. Next base: position 91,292 of record CAWCOA010000011.1, on the reverse strand, counting down.
GGTATTTCACCACTATAAAAAACAGATTGGCGCTCAGCCTCTGGCTGTTTAATGTGATCAGAATTCCCGGTAATGAAGCAGTCGATTTAATCTTCCCGCAAGAATTAAAGAATGCCCTTAAACGGACGATTGTTGGCAGTGTTCGCGTGTTTTATGAACTCATCACATTGGCAGGAGTACCCAATGACCAATAACAATCGGCTAAAATTCCTGGCTGCGGCAATTTTATCCGCCTCAACAGCCACTTCTATTGCGGCACCCTTTAACTCATTCGACCCTCGCTCCATGGTTATGGGAAGTATTGGGGTGGCGGCCAGCAATGGCAACACGGCCCCGCTGTTTAACCCGGCGTTGCTGGCTATAGAAAATGGTGATGAGATGGGCGCCGCTGCTCAATTCGGTTTCCAGTTTTTATCCATTACCTGGTGCGCTGGATAACCCCGCTATTGAAAATGGCGGTCCTCAGCCTGCCGGTTGCCGCCGGTAGATTGTTCTCCGGCTGGTGTGAATTGGTGGTATACGCAATGATTGCCGGTTTCTCTGTAAATCTCGTGCCTGTTCTGTTGTTGAGCCTGTTGGCACATCTTTCCTGCACCGAAGGGCTCTAATTCTAATTACCCTGCTGTAGCTGAAGCATACTTGTGCGTCTGCGCACATCGCGTATTATGCGGCGGCAATTCAGCAAGCGAGTAAATTGCCATTTATGAGCAACACCATCGATCACAGTCTTGAAGGGATTGAACAGGTCCCACTGAGTCAATTTACCGAGAAGGCCTACCTGGACTATTCCATGTATGTGATTCTCGACCGCGCACTGCCGCATCTTGGGGATGGGCTGAAGCCTGTGCAGCGGCGCATCATCTACGCGATGTCGGAACTCGGCCTGAGTGCTACGGCAAAATTCAAGAAATCAGCGCGCACCGTGGGTGATGTGCTGGGTAAATTCCATCCCCATGGCGATAGCGCCTGCTATGAAGCGATGGTGCTGATGGCGCAGAATTTCTCTTACCGCTACCCACTGGTGGACGGACAGGGCAATTGGGGTTCACCGGATGATCCCAAATCATTCGCGGCAATGCGCTATACAGAGTCACGCCTGACAGCCTATGCCCAGGTGTTGCTGCAGGAGTTGGGGCAGGGCACGGTGGAGTGGCAACCGAACTTCGACGGCACTCTGCGGGAGCCCGTGATGCTGCCGGCCCGGCTGCCGAATGTGCTGCTCAACGGCGCGGCTGGCATTGCGGTGGGCATGGCGACCGATATACCACCGCACAATCTGCGGGAGGTGGCAAGTGCCTGCATTCATCTGCTGGAATCTCCCAAGGCCACCCTGCCTGAGCTGCTGGAGCATATCAAAGGACCGGATTATCCCACCGAGGCGGAGATCATCACTCCCACAGAGGATCTGCAGAAAATCTATGAGACCGGGAACGGCTCCATCCGCATGCGCGCCAGTTATGAGCGTGAGCAAGGCGACATTATCGTCACCGCACTGCCGCATCAGGTCTCGGGGGCCAAGGTGCTGGAGCAGATTGCTAGCCAGATGCAGGCCAAGAAACTGCCCATGGTGGAGGATCTGCGGGATGAGTCGGATCATGAGAATCCCACCCGCCTGGTCATAATGCCGCGCTCCAGCCGGGTGGATGCGCAGCGACTGATGTCACACCTGTTTGCCACCACGGATTTGGAGCGTACCTACCGGGTCAATCTCAATATGATCGGCACCAATGGCCGGCCGGCGGTGAAGGACCTGCTGACCCTGCTCAAGGAGTGGCTGACGTTCCGCACAGAGACAGTGCGGCGACGGCTGCAGTACCGTCTGGATCAGGTGCTGGATCGGTTGCACATCCTTGAAGGTCTGATGATTGCCTACCTCAACATTGACGAGGTGATCGCGATCATTCGCTATGAGGATGACCCCAAGGCTGAGCTTATGAGCCGTTTCCGGCTCTCCGAGGTGCAGGCGGAGGCGATCCTCAATCTGCGTCTGCGGCACCTGGCGAAGCTGGAGGAGTTTAAAATTCGCGGAGAACAGGAGGAACTGGAGGTAGAGCGCAACTGGCTGGAGAAGACCCTCGGGTCTAAACAGAGATTGCGCACGCTGATCCGCAAGGAGATCCAAGCGGATGCAGAGAAATATGGTGACGAACGCCGTTCTCCGATCCTCGAAAGACCCGCTGCGGAAGCGCTGGATGAAACCGAACTCTCGCCCAGTGAGCCGGTGACCGTGGTGTTGTCTGAAAAGGGTTGGGCACGCGTCGCCAAGGGCCATGAAATCGACCCGTCAGGACTCAATTACAAATCAGGTGATGGTTATCTGGCCTGCGCCAGGCTGCGCAGCAACCAGCAGGTCGTGTTTCTGGATACAAGTGGACGCAGTTATTCTTTGCAGGCCCATACACTTCCCTCCGCGCGCGGCCAGGGGGAACCCCTTACCGGGAGGCTGACTCCGCCCCCCGGGGCCGGTTTTACTTCGGTGCTGGGAGGGGAGCAAGCTCATGCCTATTTAATGGCTTCTGATGCCGGTTATGGTTTTCGGGTGAAACTCGGAGACATGTTTGCCAAGAACAAGGCAGGTAAGGCGATGCTGACACTGCCTAAAGGGGCCAGAGTACTACCGCCGGTTCCGCTGGTAGAACCGCAAACTGACCGGCTGGTGGCGATTACCAATGAAGGCAGGATGCTGGTGTTTCCTGTGGCAGAGCTGCCTGAGCTGGCCCGCGGCAAAGGTAACAAGATTATTGCTATTCCGGGTAAGCGGGTTGAAAGCAGGGAAGAGTTCGTCGTGATCATCACGGTCGTGCCTGCTGGCGGCAGCCTCACCGCCCATGCCGGCAAGCGCCACATCACCCTTAAATCCGCTGATCTGGACAGTTATCAGGGTGAGAGGGGCAGGCGAGGCAACAAGCTACCCAGGGGGTTTCAGCGAGTCGAGCGCGTTGAAGTGGTCTGAATAAAGTTATGGCAAGATTATCCCGGTCAAGACAAAAGCCGCATGGATTAGTTGGTATCCAGGTGCGCAGTCTGGGATCTGTGCGTAAATGCTTTTGGCTACTGACAAATTCCTCGGTATAATCGACCGCTTGTGTGAAGAGTGGTCGACTGGACCCTCCTGCATGATGTGCAACGCGAAAGTGGCGGAATTGGTAGACGCGCTGGATTTAGGTTCCTGTGGGGTAACCCGTGAGAGTTCGAGTCTCTCCTTTCGCACCATTTCCTGGACCGGGTAATTCTCCCGTCCGGTACGACTTCCAAATTAGCAAAAGATTATTGACGGCAGTGGATTCTGCCAGGAGAGGAATAGATGCAAGTTTCGGTGGAATCGGGTGAAGGGCTTGAACGGCGTATGACCGTGGAGCTGCCAGCTGAAGTTATTGAGGAGGCAGTCACCAAACGTCTCAAGCAGATCGGCCGGACCGCCAAAATGGATGGTTTTCGTCCAGGCAAAGTACCCATGAACATGTTGCGTCGTCAGTATGGCGGCCAGATCCTGCAGGAAGTCTATGGGCAGATGATCGAATCCAGTTATCAGGAAGCTATCGAGCAGGAAAGTCTGGTGCCTGCCGGCATGCCCAAAATCGAACCTGCAAAATCCGATGCTGAAGGGGTTTTCAGCTATATCGCCACCGTTGAGGTGATGCCGAAGATAGAGCTGGCTGCACTCGAGGGTGAAATTAGCCGGCCGGTGGCGGATATCACCGACGATGATGTGGCCGAAATGATTGAAAAATTGCAGAAACAGCGAGTTACCTGGAATCCCGTGGAGCGCGCTGCCAATGAAAGCGACCAGGTCAAGATCAATTTTAAAGGCTTCATTGACGGTGAGGCATTCGAGGGTGGTTCGGCGGATGATGTACCTCTGGTGCTCGGCTCAAAGAGCATGATCGAAGGCTTTGAAACGGGTCTGCTTGGGGTGGTGAAGGAGGAGAAGCGCAGCCTGGAACTCAAATTCCCTGATGATTACCGGGTGGAAGAGCTGGCTGGAAAACCGGTAACGTTCGAGGTTGAAGTCAACGAGGTCGCGGAACAGGTGCTGCCCGAGGTTGATGACGCATTTGCTAAGGAATTTGGCGCCGAAGGTGGTGTTGACAAGTTAAAGTCGGACATCCGCGACAACATGGAGCGTGAACTCGAACAGCGCATCAAGGCCAAGCTTAAAAGCCAGGCCATGGATCTGATCTACAATTCCAACAGCATCGATATCCCAGCTGCGTTGGTGGATGAAGAAATAGAGGCCTTGCGCAAACAGACTCGCAGCCATCTCCGGGAAGGGGCTGGATCGATCGAGTTGCCAAAAGAGATGTTTGAGGATCAGGCAAAACGCCGGGTTTCACTGGGGCTGTTGATTGCCGAGATCATTAAACAGCATGAGATTGCATTGGATAACGATCGGGTACGCAAAACCATCGAGGAATATGCTGCCAGCTACGAAACGCCGGATGAGGTGATCAAACACTATTATGGCAGTCGTGAGCAGCTTGCTGCGGTACAGAATGTGGTTTTGGAGGACCAGGTTGTCGATTGGGTGCTGGGACAGATAAATGTGACTGAGGAGCCGACCAGCTTTGCTGCATTGACTGCTGAAGGTTGATTGCTAGCAGGTTTCTCAACGAAATCACTCTTGGCGGCACAACCTCGTGCGGCTGTGGGTCTGATTATAGACGACCATCCTAAAGGATACTGAAGTTATGACCGATACACTGCAAATGGGCGGATTAGACGCACAAAATCTGGGTTTGGTGCCCATCGTTATCGAACAGACGGCGCGTGGCGAACGTTCCTTCGATATCTACTCACGGCTGCTCAAAGAGCGTGTCATCTTTCTAGTCGGTCCTGTGGAGGACCAGATGGCCAATCTGGTCGTCGCGCAATTACTCTTTCTGGAATCAGAGAACCCGGACAAAGACATCCACCTCTACATCAACTCACCGGGTGGATCGGTGACGGCGGGGCTCTCTATATACGACACGATGCAGTTTGTTCGCCCGGACGTGAGCACCATGTGCATCGGTCAGGCGGCCAGCATGGGCGCCCTGTTGTTGACTGGCGGCGCTAAAGGCAAGCGTTACTGTCTACCCAACTCCAGGATGATGATCCATCAGCCAATGGGTGGTTTTCAGGGACAGGCCACGGATATCGAGATCCACGCGAAGGAGATACTGTTGCTCAGGGAACGCCTGAATACCATCATGGCCGAGCATACAGGACAGTCGTTGGAGCAAGTTTCCCTGGATACAGAACGGGACAACTTCATGGGAGGCGAAGATTCGGTTTCCTATGGCTTGATCGATAAGGTATTGTCAAGCCGAGTTAGCGAGGCAGAGGCATAACCTCAGTTGACAAACGGTTGAACCTGAGTGACTTAAACAGATATTGTATTCCCAGATTGTGACAGGAGTCTTGCCATCTGGGTGCAGATGGATATGATTGAGTCTGAGCAAAAATCCTCGCAGGGGGGAGTGGTATGAGCGGAGATAAAACTGGGAAGGGTGACGACGGGAAACTGTTGTACTGTTCCTTCTGTGGTAAGAGTCAGCATGAGGTTCGCAAACTGATTGCCGGTCCCTCGGTTTTCATTTGCGATGAGTGCGTAGAGCTCTGCAACGATATCATCCGTGAGGAGATGCAGGATGCCGGGGACGAAAGCACCGGTAAGCTGCCTAAACCTCAGGAGATCAACAAAACCCTCGATCAGTATGTTATTGGCCAGTCACGGGCCAAGAAGGTGCTGTCCGTTGCGGTTTACAACCACTACAAGCGCTTGGATAGCATCGGCAAGGAGAGCGATATTGAGCTGGCAAAGTCCAATATTCTGCTGATCGGGCCCACCGGATCAGGCAAGACTTTGCTGGCCGAGACCCTGGCTCGCCTATTGGATGTCCCTTTCACCATCGCGGATGCCACAACCCTTACTGAGGCGGGATATGTCGGCGAGGATGTGGAAAATATCATCCAGAAGCTGCTGCAGAAATGTGACTATGACGTCGAGAAGGCTCAGACGGGCATAGTCTACATCGATGAGATCGACAAAATTTCGCGTAAATCTGACAATCCCTCGATTACCCGTGATGTTTCCGGCGAAGGTGTACAGCAGGCGCTGCTGAAACTGATAGAAGGGACTGTCGCTTCAGTGCCGCCTCAGGGTGGCCGCAAGCATCCTCAGCAGGAGTTTCTTCAGGTCGATACCTCAAACATCCTGTTTATCGTCGGTGGAGCCTTTGCTGGCCTTGAAAAAGTTATCAAGGATCGCTCTGAAAAAGGTGGCATCGGATTCTCCGCTGAGGTCAAAAGCAAGGATGAGAGCAAGTCAGTGGGCGAGATCATCGTCGATGTAGAGCCGGAAGATCTGATCAAATACGGGCTGATTCCAGAATTTGTCGGGCGTTTGCCGGTGGTGGCGACATTGCAGGAGCTGGATGAAGAGTCGTTGGTGAAGATACTGACTGAGCCAAAGAATGCCCTGAGCAAGCAATACAGCCGCCTGTTTGAAATGGAGGGCTGCGAACTGGAGATCCGTGAGGACGCATTAAGATCAATTGCCCGGAAGGCCATGAAAAGAAAGACCGGTGCCCGTGGATTGAGGACCATTCTGGAGCAGGTTTTACTGGATACCATGTACGATCTTCCTTCCATGGAAGAGGTCACTAAGGTTGTTGTGGATGAATCGGTGATATCCGGTGAATCTGAGCCTCTCATGCTCTTTGAGAGCGGGGATAAACAGATAGCCGCATCGGATTAGTCGCTATCCCTTGCCAGCCAGTTTGTAACGAGCAAGGGCAGTGGCAAATGCGCTGCCCGCAACTCTTTCTGAACCCCTTTTTTTACGGACATGGCTTGAATTCCGCTTGGCCTGTCCCAACTCTGTATGACAATACACCAGGTATTGCCCGGCACAGCACGGATGCCAATTTCCCCTGATTCCACAATCCTGGATTGAAACATAAACCCCGATGCACATGTCCATATAACGAGACGTGGCACGATTTGAGGTAGAAAAAGATATGGGTCAAGAAGAGAAAAAGACTGGAATGATCAGTGATCGTCTGAATGTGGTGCCGGTACTGCCGCTGCGGGATGTGGTGGTCTACCCACACATGGTGATACCCCTGTTCGTAGGGCGGGATAAATCGATCCAGGCGCTTGACTCTGCCATGCAGAGCAATAAGCAGATCCTGTTGGTGGCGCAAAAAAGCGCAGATGTGGATGACCCGGACCTTGGGGACATGTTCGCTATTGGCACCCTGGCGAATATCCTGCAATTGCTGAAACTGCCCGATGGCACGGTCAAGGTGCTGGTGGAGGGTGGTGAAAGGGCCAAGATTATCCAGTTTCTCGATACCGAGGAGTATTTTACCGCCCAACTCGAGGGTCTGAATGACAGTCTCGATCTGGACGATCGGGAGACGGAAGTCCTGATGCGCTCCGCAACCAATCTGTTTGATCAGTATGTCAAGCTGAACAAAAAAGTCCCACCTGAGGTATTGACCTCGCTGTCCAGTATCGATGAGCCGAGCCGTCTTGCTGACACCATTGCTGCGCATATGTCCTTGAAACTTGAGGAGAAGCAGCAGGTTCTGGAGATGCCCAATGTGCGTGAGCGAATTGAGCACCTGATGGGGCTGATGGAGGGAGAAAACGATATCCTGCAGATGGAAAAGCGTATCCGCGGCCGGGTCAAGCGGCAGATGGAGAAGAATCAGCGCGAATACTATCTGAACGAGCAGATGAAGGCGATTCAGAAGGAATTGGGGGACATGGATGAGGCGCCTAATGAGATCGAGGAGCTGACGAAAAAGATCGACACTGCCGGCATGACCAAGGAGGCCAAGGGTAAGGCGGATACAGAGCTGAATAAACTAAAGTTGATGTCACCCATGTCTGCCGAGGCGACAGTGGTGCGCAATTACATCGATACCCTGGTTGGCCTGCCCTGGAAGAAACGCTCCAAGATTCGGAATAATCTTGGCGCCGCGCAAACCGTGCTGGACGAAGATCACTACGGTCTGGAAAAGGTCAAGGAACGTATCCTGGAGTATCTGGCGGTACAGCAACGGGTGCGTAAGCTGAAGGGGCCGATCCTTTGTCTGGTGGGGCCTCCCGGTGTCGGTAAAACGTCACTGGGTCAGTCGATAGCCCGCGCCACGAACCGCAAGTTCACCCGCATGGCGCTGGGTGGAGTGCGGGATGAGGCGGAGATCCGCGGACATCGGCGTACCTACATCGGAGCCTTGCCGGGTAAGATCATCAACAACCTGAGTAAAGTAAAGACGCGCAATCCATTGTTTTTATTGGATGAAATCGACAAGATGGCGATGGATTTCCGGGGTGATCCGGCCTCAGCCCTGCTCGAAGTACTGGACCCGGAACAAAACCATACCTTCAATGACCACTATCTGGAGGTCGATTTCGATCTTTCCGAGGTGATGTTTGTCGCCACCGCCAATACCCTGAATATTCCCCCTGCACTGCTGGATCGGATGGAGGTAATTCGTCTCTCGGGTTATACCGAGGACGAGAAGGTCAATATCGCTGAGCGCTATCTGGTGCCGAAACAGATGGAGAATAATGGCCTGAAACCCAATGAAGTGACGATTCGTGAGTCTGCCCTCAGAGATATCGTTCGCTATTACACGCGAGAGGCCGGGGTCAGAAACCTGGAACGGGAGATCGCCAAGATCTGTCGCAAAGTGGTCAAGGAGATACTGCTGAAAAAACCCGCGACCAGCATCACAGTAACCCCGAAGAAGCTCGAATACTATCTGGGCGTGCAGCGTTTTCGTTATGGACGTGCAGAAGAGCATGACCAGGTTGGTCAGGTTACGGGTCTGGCCTGGACAGAGGTGGGTGGTGAGCTGCTGACCATCGAAGCCGCATTGATGCCGGGCAAAGGACGTCTCAGTCATACCGGGCAACTTGGCGAAGTAATGCAGGAGTCGATTCAGGCGGCGATGACCGTGGTCCGCAGTCGTGCTGAGTCGATGGGTCTTGATGATGATTTTCATCAGAAATGCGATGTGCATATCCACGTCCCTGAGGGGGCCACTCCCAAGGATGGCCCCAGTGCAGGGGTCGGAATGTGTACCAGCCTGGTTTCAGCGCTGACCAGAATCCCGGTGCGCGCCGATGTGGCGATGACCGGTGAGATCACCCTGCGTGGTGAAGTTCTGCCCATCGGTGGCCTGAAGGAGAAGTTATTGGCGGCGCATCGTGGCGGCATTACTACTGTGATCATCCCGCAAGAGAATGAAAGGGATTTGGTGGAAATGCCTAAAAACATCAAACAGAACCTGACCATTAAACCGGTTCGCTGGATCGATGAGGTGCTGGAAATTGCGCTAACCGAAATGCCTAAGCCGTTGAGTTCGAAAAAAAACGCGACGGAGGGGAATGCCAAAGAAGTAAAAAAGGGAGGGTCAGAATCCAAGAAAGGGGACCAGTTGACTAAACATTAAGCTGATAGTGAATTGTTGTAAACTGCCAGAGAGCCAGGGTGAACTTGCTTGACAGGGTTTCTGGCAGTCGGTATAAATTCTCGCGTTTCGCGCTCCAGATGGGGCGATAACAAAACATTCTTGCCAGCAGCCTGCGCAGGCCGCTGGGTCGACCAAAGGGGAAAATGATTAATGAATAAAGCTGAATTGATTGATGCAATGGCGGATGCGGCAGATATTTCCAAGGCAGCGGCGGCGCGTGCATTAGACGGAATGGTAGATTCCATCACTACCGCGATGAAGGAAGGAGATCAAGTTTCCCTGATTGGCTTTGGTACCTTCTCTGTCAAGGAACGGGCGGCGCGTCAGGGTCGGAACCCTCAGACGGGTGAAACCATTCAAATCAAGGCCTCAAACATACCCTCATTCAAGGCTGGTAAAGCGTTGAAGGATGCCGTAAACTAGCGCGCCTCTCTACAGGGCGCTTAGCTCAGCTGGGAGAGCATCGCCCTTACAAGGCGAGGGTCGCAGGTTCGATCCCTGCAGCGCCCACCAAATCTGGAGCGGTAGTTCAGTTGGTTAGAATACCGGCCTGTCACGCCGGGGGTCGCGGGTTCGAGTCCCGTCCGCTCCGCCAATATTGAGATGAAAACGGGGCATCAGTTGATGCCCCTTTTTATTGAGTTGGCATATGGATAACCCGGTACCTGGGTTGATCTGGAAAACAATGGAAAAGCGATTTTTCGTTTGCTTAACTTTAAAGAAGGCTTGTCGCCTTCAAAAAATGGCAGTACATCCTGGTGCTGCGCTAGTTTCAGTGCTTTCATGACTGTGAAACTATTAATGACATTGATAATAACGAGTGCAAGATCATGCTGCAGAATATAAGGGATAAGGCTCAGGGCTGGATCGCCTGGGCAATTGTGATTCTCATCAGTATTCCTTTCGCCCTGTGGGGCATCCAGGAGTATCTGGGGGTGGGGTCCGAGCCTGTGGTAGCAACTGTCAATGGCAATGAGATCACCGAGCGAAGCCTGGATAGTCGTTACCAGCAGTTTCGCCAGGAGTTGCGCGAGAAGCTCGGTGCGGCCTATCGGCCCGAACTGTTCGATGACAAGCGATTACGCAATGAGATCCTCAATCGCATGGTGCGTGAGGACTTGATCATTCAAACATCCCGCGAGATGGGCCTGAGGGCTGGTGATCCTCTGGTCAGTCAGACCATCCTGGGCATCGACGCGTTCAAGCGTGACGGTCGTTTCGATCAGCAGGCTTTCGAGAACTCAGTGCGGAGGCAGGGTTTAACCCCCGCGGGTTTTGAGGAGAGGGTACGGCAAGCACTGTTGTCCGAGCAACTCTCTCAGGCAGTTCAGGGCAGTACGTTCGTCACCGAACACGAAGTGAAAGAGTCCGTGCGCCTGTTCAATCAGACCCGCACGGTTGATTACTTTACCATTCCTGCCGCTGATTTTGAGTCGGACGAGGTAATCTCCGATGAGGAATTGCAGGCTCATTACGATCAGCACCAGCAAGATTACCGTACGCCAGAACAGGTCAAGGTAGAGTATGTTCTACTGAATACCGATGGGGTGGGTAAGACGGTGGAGGTCGATGAGGACGCCCTGTTCGAATTCTATGAAAACAACCAGGAGAAATACGGGATTCCGGAAGAGCGCCAGGCCAGCCATATCCTCATGCGTCTGGACGAAGATGCCGATCAGGCCTCTTTGACTACAGCGCTGGCAAAGATCAGCGATCTAAAACTGCGTATTCAGCAGGGTGAGGATTTTGCGGAACTGGCCAGTGCCAATTCCGAAGATCCAGGGACCGCAGAGAACGGTGGCGATCTGGGATATTTCGGTAAGGGTATCATGGACCCGGCTTTTGAAGAGTCAGTATTCAATCTTCAAGAGGGTGAGTTGAGTGAACCTGTGCGCACGGCATTTGGTATACACCTGATCAAGCTGACGGGGATCAAGCCTGGCAGTGTAAAGTCGTTCGATGAAGCGCGTGCTGAAGTGGAATCGGCCTACCGCAAGGCGGAGGGTGAAAGGCTTTACTTCGAACAAGCCGAGAGGTTGGCGGATCTGAGTTATGAGGATCCATCCAGCCTGGAACCCGCAGCCAGTGAACTGCAGCTGGATATTATTACCAGCGATTGGATCAGCCGTGACTCCGCGCAAGGGGTATTGCGTTCTCCAAAAGTGCTGGCGGCGGCGTTTAGCGAAGATGTGGTGGTTGAACGCCATAACAGCGAATTGATCGAGTTGGGTCAGTTGCAGTCCATGGTGTTGCGTATTTCCGATCACCAAGAGGCTTCCTTCAAGCCCCTGGAGGAGGTAAAAGAGGCTGTTACTGCCAAGATCAAACAGCAACGGGCTGCAGATAAGACCAGGGAAGAGGCGGAAAAGCTCCTGGCGCGCCTTCAGGCGGGCGAGGCCATTGCCCATGTGGCGGGAGATTATGAGATAACCGGTGAAGATGCGGCGAAACGCTCTGCCGGCACCATGCCAATACCTCTGCTGCGAAAAGTCTTCAGCAGTCCGCGGCCGGAATCTGGCAAGCCTGTTTTCGGTATTGCTGAACTGGCGAAGGGTAATATGGGTGTCTTCAGTCTCTATGAAGTGAAAGATGGCTCACTGGATGAAATGGATGAAACGCTCAAAGAGCAGATGAAGAATAATCTCCGCAATGGACTTTCCCGGAATCACTACGATAGTCTGGTTGATGATCTTATGGGGCGGGCGAACATTGATTATCAATTGTCCAGCCAGGAAAACTGATCGAGTCGTTTAAACCTAGAATCCTCAGTTGACCGCTTCGTGCACGAGCTAACCCGATGAGATCGCTGAAGAATCGTGCTCATAGCGGGTTCATCTGTCGGGTGAGGGCCGCTACAGGGCGGATTGCACGCTTGCGGCGGCACATGGCTGCGTTGCAACTCCTTGCAATAGCTGGCTATTACTCGTCGTTGCGCCTTGCCCTGCACCGCCGCAAGCGCACACTCCACCCCGTCCAATTGAGGATTCTAGGTTAAATAATCATATAACGCCGCAAGACAGAAAAAGTGCCAATTGGCGCTTTTTCTGTCTTGTCTGGAGCCCGAGCATACCGGCCATCAGGCCATACCCAGTATGTGATAACCTGAGTCCACATAGAGCACATCACCGGTAATCCCGGACGCCAGGTCGGAACAGAGAAACGCAGCAGCGTTGCCGACCTCAGCAATGGTCACATTGCGGCGCAGTGGATTCTTCTTTTCAGCCTCGTCCAGCATGCCCTTGAAGTTCTTGATCCCGGAAGCCGCCAGGGTGCGAATGGGTCCGGCAGACACAGCATTGACCCTGATTCCCTCGGGACCCAGAGAATCCGCCATGTAACGTACGTTCGCCTCCAGGCTGGCCTTGGCGACGCCCATGACATTGTAATTCGGCACGGTGCGCACTGCGCCAAGGTAGCTCATGGTGACCAGCGCGGCGTTGCGTCCCTGCATCATCGGCCGCCCGGCCTTCGCCAGCGCGGCGAAGCTGTAGGCGCTGATGTCATGGGCCAGGGCATAGCCTTCCCGGGTCAGGTTATCCAGATAACCCCCCTCCAGATGGTCCCGCGGGGCAAATCCCACCGAGTGCACAATGCCATCCAGGCCATCCCAATGCTTGCCTAGTTCCGCGAACACGGCTGTAATCTGATCATCGCTGGTCACATCCAGCGGCAGTACCAGATCTGAACCACACTGCTCAGCAATCTGGTCGACACGCTTTTTCAGCTTGTCGCCCTGATAGGTGAAGGCAAGTTCTGCCCCCTCCCGATGCATCGCTTCGGCGATGCCCCAGGCGATGGAGCGATTGCTGGCGACGCCAACAATAAGGATACGTTTATTGCTTAAAAAACCCATGGAACAATTCCTTGGTGGTGTCATCGAACAGAAATGCGGATAATACGCGCTTGTGCGTATTCCAACGGAATAATTATTCACTAAGGTACCGGAATTTCCGCTGCTGGAAAAGGGCGGGTTAAGCCACTTCCCCATGCATAGAAAACAGCTGAAGAAAACAAGCTTGCTGAGTATCCTGTTGCCCGTTCTGTGGTTGATGGGTTGTGATGGAACACCTTGGAATAGTCCCTATCCGGAGGACGATGCCGATGCAATGATCCTCTACAGCTCTTTTGAAGAACGTCCCAAGCACCTGGATCCGGTCCGCTCCTACGTGTCCAACGAATATGCCTTTATCGGGCAGATCTACGAACCGCCCCTGCAATATCATTTTCTCAAGCGCCCCTATGCGCTGGAGCCAGCGACGGCCCTCGAGGTGCCCAAGCCGGTGTTTTATGATCAAGCTGGTAAGCGTCTGCCGGATGATGCTTCGAGCGAGCAGATTGCGGTGAGTGAATACCTGATCCGCATCAACCCCGGCATCCGTTATCAGCCGCATCCGGCATTCGCTCGGGATGAGGTGGGTGAGTTTCACTATCATCAGTTGTCTGCGAGCGACCTGGAGAGGGTCAATGTGCTGGCGGATTTTTCCGAGACCGGCAGCCGTGAGCTGACCGCAGAGGATTATGTCTACCAGATTAAGCGTATCGCCTTTCCCAAGTTGCATTGCCCCATCGCCAGTCTGATGCAGGACTATATCCTCGGTTTTGAGCCATTCAGTAAAACAGTGGATGAGGCCTATCAGAAGCTTAAAAAAGAGGCCGGTGAGGAAGAGGTCTTCCTGGATCTGCGCAACTTCTCCCTGCAAGGCGTCGAACTGGTGGATCGTTACAGCTATCGTATCCGACTGCGCGGCAAATACCCCCAGTTCGTCTACTGGCTGGCCATGCCGTTCTTCGCCCCCATGCCCTGGGAGGCGGATCGTTTCTATACCCAGCCAGGCATGGCGCAGCGCAATCTCAGCCTAAACTGGTATCCAGTGGGTACCGGTCCCTATATGCTGACTGAAAACAATCCCAACCTGCGCATGGTGCTGCAGCGAAATCCCAATTTCCATGCGGATTATTATCCCAACGAGGGTGATCCGGGCCAGGCTGAACAGGGGCTGCTGGAGGATGCGGGCAAGCCTGTGCCCTTTATCGACAAGGCGATCTATAGCCTGGAAAAAGAGACCATCCCCTACTGGAATAAATTCCTGCAGGGTTATTATGATAACTCCGGGATCTCATCCGACAGTTTCGATCAGGCAGTGCAATTCAGTGATCAGGGGGAGGCGGAGCTGACCGAGGACATGCGTAAAAAGGGCATCCAACTGATGACTGCGGTACGCACCAGCATCTGGTACCTGGGCTTCAATATGGCCGACCCGGTGGTTGGCGGCGATTCGGAACGCGCCCGACTGCTGCGCCGGGCAATCTCCATCGCGGTGGATTTCGAAGAGTTCATTTCGATCTTTGCCAATGGTCGGGGGGTCGCGGCCCAAGGCATTCTGCCCCCCGGCATCTACGGTCACAAGCCGGGGTTGGAAGGGCTTAATCCTTATGTCTACCGGGCGGTGAATGGCAAAGCAATACGTCGGGGTCTGGAAGAGGCGCGGCAGTTAATGCTCCAGGCGGGTTACCCGGACGGAAGGGACAGCGCAACCGGCAAGCCGTTGGTGCTCTACTACGATACTGCCGCTTCCGGACCCGACAGTAAGGCCCAGCTCAACTGGATGCGCAAACAGTTTGCCAAGCTAGGTGTGCAACTGGTTATTCGGGCCACCGATTTCAATCGCTTTCAGGATAAGATGCGTAAAGGGACCGAGCAGATCTTCATGTGGGGCTGGAATGCGGATTATCCCGACCCGGAAAACTTTCTGTTCATGCTCTATGGTCCTCACAGTAAAGTCGACAACAACGGTGAGAATGCCGCCAACTATAAAAACCCTGAGTATGACGCCTTGTTCGAACAGATGAAGAACATGGATAATGGTCCCGAGCGGCAGGCCATCATCGATCAGATGATGCAGATATTGCGGCGTGACGCGCCTTGGTCCTGGGGCTATTTTCCGAAATCCTTCTCCCTGCATCACGCCTGGTATAAAAACGCGATTCCCAACCTGATGGCGGATAATACCCTGAAATACAAACGCATCGACCCACAATTGCGAGCGGAGCAACGCCGTGCATGGAATCAGCCGGTATTATGGCCGGTGATCATGCTGCTGACGTTTCTACTGATCTCCCTGATACCGGCCTACGTGATGTTCCGTCGGCGGGAAAGGAGCAGCGCCGTATGATGGCCTATGTGATACGGCGGGTGCTGTATGCGATCCCGATCCTGATCGGTGTGAATATCATTACCTTTCTACTGTTCTTTGTGGTCAATTCGCCGGATGACATGGCGCGCATGCATCTGGGCGTCAAGCGAGTGACCCCGGATGCGGTCGAGCAATGGAAGGCACAGCATGGTTACGATAAACCGACGCTGTACAACAGTGCCGCGCAGGGGCTGGAGCGCGTTACCGAGACGATTTTTTTTCAAAAATCCTTGAAGCTGTTTCAATTCGATTTCGGGTCTTCCGATGATGGCCGTGATATCGGCTACGATATTTCCCAGCGCATGTGGCCGAGCCTGGCCATTGCCCTGCCGGTGTTGATGGTGGGACTGGCCCTGAATATCACTTTTGCCCTGCTGATCGCCTTTTTTCGCGCCACCTATATCGATTTCTGGGGGGTGGTGATCTGTGTGGTGATGATGTCGATCTCCGCACTGTTCTATATCATCGGTGGCCAGTATCTGGTGGGAAAGCTACTCCATCTAGTACCGATCTCCGGTTACGATACCGGCCTGGGGGCGGTAAAGTTTCTCATCCTGCCGGTGATTATCGGTGTCATCGGCGGTATCGGATCGGTACCCGCTGGTACCGTACCCTGTTTCTGGAGGAGATCAATCGGGACTATGTGCGTACCGCCAGGGCCAAAGGGCTGAGCGAACAGTGGGTGCTGTTCGGCCATGTGTTCAAGAATGCTTTGATCCCGATCCTGACCGGGGTAGTGGCGGTGCTGCCGCTGCTGTTCATGGGCAGCCTGATTACTGAGTCTTTTTTCGGCATCCCCGGGCTTGGCAGCTACACCATCGACGCCATCAACAATCAGGATTTCGCCATCGTGCGCTCAATGGTCTTTCTCGGTTCAGTGCTCTATATCATCGGCCTGATCCTGACGGACATCTCCTATACCATGGTCGATCCCAGGGTGAGGTTGGCATGATCGACCTGGTGATTCTGTGGACCGATGCGCTAATTTTTCTCCTGCTGCTGCTGGTGGCTGGCTTTACTCTCTATGCACGGGGAAAAGAGCATCTGCGTGCGCCTTGGAAGGTGGTGGCACGCAGTCGGGTGGGTATGGGGGCGCTGGTGGTGCTGTCTGTGTATGTGGTAATCGGCCTGCTGGATTCGATCCACTACAAACCCCAGGCTGATGAAAACGGCAAGACTGAGACCGTCGAGGTCTTGAGTCTCTTCGATGCACTGGTGACCCCGTTGCGTATCCGCCAGGAGAAGACCTATTCAGCGCCATTGGCTACTCACCAGTATGCCAAGGAAAATGTTGAATTGGCGGATGGCAGAACGATTCGCGACTATCCGCGGCTTAAATATGGTGGGGCTCACCTGCAGGACCCGGATCAGGACTGGTTGCCGGATATCCTGCTGTTGCTGTTGAAAGGGCTGATCGAAGGCCTGCTGGCCTGGATACTGCTGTCGATCTTTTTGATTCTCTGGTTGGCAAAACTCAGCGCCTGGGATTTTCGCCGTAAGCTGCGTTCGATCATGCAATCCGATACCGAGATTCCCTGGAAAACCCTGCTGCTGACCTCAGGAGTCTTGATCATCATCGGTTTTACCACTGGTGAATTGAGTCTGCACTATCATCTGCTGGGTACAGACAAAGTAGGCGAAGACGTCTTCTATCAGGCCTTGAAGAGTATCCGCACCGGTCTGCTGATCGGTACTCTGACGACACTGGTGATGCTGCCCGCTGCAGTACTATTGGGCATCATGGCGGGCTATTTTCGCGGTTGGGTAGATGATGTGATCCAGTACACCTACACCACGCTGAATTCGATACCCGGCGTACTGTTGATTGCGGCGGCGATTTTGATGATGCAGATCTACATGAGCAACCATGAGGAGGAGTTCGCCAGCCTGACCCAGCGCGCCGACATGCGTCTGTTGTTTCTCTGTATGATCCTCGGCGTCACCAGTTGGACCGGCCTCTGCCGCCTGTTGCGCGGCGAGACCTTCAAACTGCGGGAGCTGGAGTATGTGCAGGCCTCCCTGGCCTTCGGCGTCGGCCACTTCACGATCATCGGCCGGCATATTTTGCCTAATGTGCTGCATATCGTGCTGATCACCCTGGTGCTGGATTTCAGCGGCCTGGTGCTGGCGGAGGCGGTGCTCTCCTATGTCAATATCGGGGTCGATCCGACCATGAACAGCTGGGGCAACATGATTAACGGTGCACGCCTGGAGATGGCCCGAGAGCCCATCGTCTGGTGGTCCCTGGCGGCCGCTCTGGTCTTCATGTTTACCCTGGTGCTGGCAGCGAATCTTTTTTCCGATGTGGTGCGGGACGCCTTCGACCCGCGACTGCGCATGACCCGCTAATAACTGGCTATGAGTGAACCCCTGCTGAAAATCGAAAACCTGCAAACCCATCTGGGTGATGAGCAGGATCCGGTGCGCGTGGTCGATGGACTGGATCTTTCCATCCACCGGGGCGAGACCTTTGCCCTGCTGGGAGAGTCCGGTTGCGGCAAATCGATGACTGCGCTCTCCATGATGCGCCTGCTGCCTCCCTCGGGGCGGGTCACTGAGGGCGACATCACTTTTGGCGGCACCGGGCTGCTCTGGCTGAGCGAGCGTGAGATGCGCCAGGTGCGCGGTGGGCGCATGGGTATGATCTTCCAGGAGCCCATGACATCGTTGAATCCAGTGCTGCGGATTGGCGATCAGATCGCCGAAGCGGTGCGCCTGCATGACCAGATAAGCGGCGCGGCGGTGACCCAAAGGGTGGTAGAACTGTTGGATGCGGTGGGTATCCCCGATCCAGCGCGTCGTGAGAGAGAGTATCCACATCAGCTTTCCGGCGGCATGAAACAGCGGGTGATGATCGCCATGGCGCTGGCCGGCCGGCCCGAACTGCTGATCGCAGATGAACCCACCACCGCGCTGGATGTGACCATTCAGGCCCAGGTCCTGAATCTGCTCAAGGAGCTGCAGCGCGAGACCGGTATGGCCGTGCTGTTGATCACCCATGATCTGGGTATCGTGGCCGAGACGGCCGACCGCCTGGCGGTGATGTACGCCGGGCAGATCGTCGAGACCGGGGATGTGGCGTCCTTTTTCCAGGGCCCCAAGCATCCCTACAGCCGCAAGTTATTCGAATCCCTGCCGGACAGCCGCAAACGGGCCGAGAAGCTGGCAGTCATCAAGGGCTCTGTGCCTTCCCTTAGACAGACTTTCAGCGGCTGCCGTTTTCTGCAGCGCTGTGAGGAGAGTGGCGAGCGTTGCAGCATCGAGACACCCGAATGGCGACAATTGACCGACCAGCAGGGTGTGCGCTGCCTGCTCTATGCGGAACAGCCGATGGTTTCAGCGCCGCGCAGCAACATCCCGGTTGATCTGCATATCAGCACAGAGAAATCTGCTGAGCCCCTCTTGAAGGTGAATGATCTGAAGGTTCATTTTCCCATCCACAAGGGGGTTTTCCGCCGAGTGGTCGGTCAGGTGCGGGCGGTGGATGGGGTCGACCTGACTATCCCCAAGGGGCATACCCTCGCTCTGGTGGGAGAGTCGGGTTGCGGCAAGACTACCGTGGGCAAGGCGATTTTACAGCTGATAAAGCCGACAGCGGGTTCCACCCGGTTTGAAAACGACGAACTGACCCAGCTCAAAGGCGAGGCTCTGCGGCAACGGCGTGCCGACATGCAGATCATCTTTCAGGACCCGATGTCCTCGATGAATCCGCGGATGCTGGTGAGAGACATCATTGCTGAGGGGATGAATGCCCAAAAGATGGGCACCAGGCAGCAAAGGGCTGGGCGGGTCGATGAACTGCTGCAGCAGGTCGGCTTGTCCGAAGAGGCGGCGAGACGTTACCCCCATGAGTTTTCCGGCGGCCAACGGCAGCGTATCTGCGTGGCGCGCGCCCTGGCGGTGCAACCCAAGTTGATCATCTGCGACGAACCAACCAGCGCCCTGGATGTTTCCGTGCAGGCACAGATCCTGAATCTACTGAAGGAACTGCAGCGCGAACTGGAGCTTTCCTATCTGTTCATTACCCACAATATCTCGGTAGTCTCTTATCTGGCGGATGAGGTGGCGGTGATGTACCTGGGACGCATAGTGGAAAAGGGTAAGGTTGAGGATGTACTGGAGCATGCGGCGCATCCGTATACCCAGGCGTTGTTGTCTGCTGTCCCGGTGCCCGATCCCACCCATCAGAGGGATGTGATTCAGCTGCAGGGGGACATGCCTTCACCCGCGAATCCCCCCAGCGGCTGCCATTTTCACCCCCGCTGCCCGCAGGCTTTCGAAGCCTGTCGTGGGGCCTATCCCGAACAGACGGATATCGGTAATAACCATCTGGTCAGTTGCTGGCTGCATTCTAAATAAGACTTTAAAAAGCGCGTGTACTCCATCAATCCTATGTTGACGGAGTACAAGTTATGAGCGCCCTCGGACTGAGAAAAAACAGCTCTTATTTTACCGCTTCAGGCTGTACGGCAGGTGCCAGCGGAGCAACCGGTGCATAGCAAGGGGGCGTAGCCATAAGGGGCGTTGTAGCCGTAACCACGATAGGTGTTGCGGGAATTGCCGGGAGCGTTACCGGATGCGCTTATGTTGAAAGCCATGTCTCCGTCACCGATGCCGTCGAACATACCGTTGTTGTCATTGAAATTCCAGAAAGCGCTGGCCTGGGTGGAAGCGATCAGTGCAGCGATAGTGATGATTTTTGTCATGATTAAGCACCTGTAAGTAAAATTGAATGTTTAGTTTGCCGCTCTGCAGTGAGCCGATGGATGAGTTGTATATAAGAAAATACTTAAATAGCAGGGCTTTTATTGAGCACCGCGATAAATTTTCCTGGCGGGTACTGTCGCTGCCCGGTTGTTCATCAAGGCTGGAGTCTCTTGCCGAGTCGAGATGAGTATTCGGGTTCAATGAAATCCCGTCTGATGAATCGGTGGTCTTTGCTCATTGAAGCTGGTGAATAGGTGGCGGTACGACAGATGCCTTGCGCGTTTTATTCCTGGTGCCATACTTCCTGGATATGGCTGAACTGTCGAAACAGCTGAGGTCATGAATAATAAGCGACGTTCAACCAAGCAGTCGTAGCGGGATAATCAGAACTTCAAACAAAAAATAATAAGGAGATCAGAGATGCAGATCGATATGCATTATTACGGCACCTTTGCCCTGGCCTATGCTGCCGGATTAAAAAAAGAAACCGCCGCAATCATTGCCACCGCGGCACAATTCGTGGATGACAATGCCGCCGCATCGACTATAGAGTTCCAGGATGGTGGCCGTGTCGATGCTGAGGCCACTGCGCATCATGTTGCCCAGCTCTGCAATCTGGACAAGGAAGATCAGCGCCAGGTCTGGGTGCCTTTTCATTTTCTACCCGGTAATGAGGGCAAGACTTATTCGCAAAGGCTGATATGCCGTAAGAACAGTGATATTGCCAAGGCTATGGTCAGCAATCATTTGACCTATGCGAAGCATGAAATGGGACCGCACCTGATCGGTATTACTGCTCATGTCTATGCAGACACTTTTGCACACTGGGGGTTTTCCGGAGTAGGTGCGCGCCGCAACAAGGTGGATAACGACAGTTTTGTGTTTTATGGCCTGGATCAGAGAACCCAGGAATATATCGAGGGCAAGGCGGAGGAGTTTTTCCGCGAATATGGTGAATGCGGAGGCCTGTTCGCCAACCTGAAATCATGGTTGGCGGAGACATTCTCTGGCGCTCTGGGACATGGCGCCGTGGCGACCTATCCGGACCGTCCCTATCTGAAATGGAGTTTCGAGTACGAATATCCGAAGAAGCATCGGCTGCAAAGGGACAACCCTAAAGATTTCATGGAGGGCTGCGCGGCCCTGCACAGTATGTTTAGAAAGTTTGCCAAAAAGAATCCACAACATGCGAGCGGTGCGGGCCTGCCCTTCAACACGATCAGACCTGAGGTGAAACAAATCCTGCTTTTTCAGGGCACGAGAGAGGGGCGTATCGGGCAATGGCTGAAAGCCGCCAGGGCGGGCAAATTGAGTCCACGGGGTTATATCATCCCCAGGTACTCTCCAGAGGATTGGTTGTTTGAGGCCTCTGAATTAGATAACAGCAGTGACTCGAAGGCAGCTCTGGGCTCCAATCTGTATCGTTTCTACCAGGCGGCTTCCCTGCATAGGTACTATGTTCTGCGGGAGTTGTTGCCCAAGCATGATCTGATCGTCGCATAGATTTGCCGCTTCTGGTCCGGTCTTCATTCAGCGCTGTAGTGGAGGATACTGAAGAACAGGTACGGCCTGATGGGGCACGATAGGCCCCTCACCACAGACCGCTCCAGTCAGGCCTATTTCGAGGCCTGTCGAATATTGATCGGATTGGCGGAGGCTTTCGCTGCCGGAGCCCTGACCCGGGGAGATACAGCGACTGTTTCGTGTCTCAACCAGGCTTATGACCACTATATTCAGATCACGGAACTCCGGCTCAAGGGCTATGATCTGATCGCGAATCGTATGGAGCGCGAACGGGAACTCTAAAACGTCTGCTCTTTTCTAGGGCCTGTTAACACTAAGCGGATATCCGCATAGTGTTAACAGGCCCTAGAATGAGGATCGGTTTGTGTCTTCTGGAGAGAGATTTGTCATATCATTGCGGCAGATTTCTCTTTTTCGGTTCTGTGCATGCAAAAAGTCATTGGCGGCGGGCTGGCCGCCTGGTCTATCCGGCATCCCATTGGTGTAGTGATGATCACCCTGGCTGTGATGGTGTTGGGTCTCTTTGCCTTGGGCAAGCTGGGTATCGATCTACTGCCACAGATCATCTACCCTGATGTGCGGGTGCGAGTGATAGACCCGGGGGTGCCGGCAAATATCATGGAGGATCAGATCACCCGGCAACTCGAAGAGCAACTGGCGATTACTGAAGACGCCCTGCATATTCAATCCCGCACCATCGAGGGCCGCAGCTCGGTGGATCTCTCTTTTGCCTATGGTACGGATATCGACAAGGCGCTGCGGGACGCCAGTACTCGTCTGGACCGGGCTAAACGCTTCCTGCCGGAGACCATCGACCCACCCATTATTTATAAAAGAGACCCTTCCCAACGTCCTATCGCGGAGTTTGTTGTCAGCTCATCCCTGCGAGATCCAGTGGAGCTGCGTAGCTGGGTCGATTACGAGCTGAGCAAATGGTTTCTCAATCTTCCCGGTGTCGCAGCGGCCGAGGTAGGCGGGGGACTGGTGCGTGAGATCCTGATTCAGGCAGATCAGCTGCGTCTGGCCGGTCTGGGCATGCATCTGCTGGATCTCAGAGAATTACTGCAGAGTGCCAACGTGGAAACCCCGGGAGGCCGGCTGCTGATGGAGCGAGGCGAGATCAGCGGCCGCACTGCCGGACGCTTCCAGTCGGTGGAGGATATCCTGAGCCTGCCACTGCGCACCCTGGGCAGTGACGAAACCGCCAGTCTAGTGAAACTCAGTGAAGTCGCGGAAATTTTTGATGGCGCGGAAGACGAACGCCTGCGCATCCGGCTGAATGGACTGCCCGGCATCAAGCTGTCGATCCAGAAACAGCCCACTGCAAACACCATCGAGGTCGTGGATGCGGTGCTGGCGAGGCTCGACGAAATACAGGACAAGGGAATCATTCCAGCCGATGTGGAGATATCAGCGGTGGACGACCAGGCCCGCTACGTGCGGCGGGCGCTGAACAATGCGATGAATTCTGCAGTCCTCGGGGCAGTCCTGGCGATGTTGGTGGTGTATCTTTTCCTTGGCAGTTTGCGCCGTACGCTGATCATCGGCAGCGCAATACCGATTGCCGTGCTGGTGACCTTCATCCTGATGTCCAGTGCGGGTCTGACCCTGAATATAATGACCCTGGGTGGTTTGGCGCTGGGTATCGGCATGTTGGTGGACAGCACCATCGTCATGTTGGAGAACATCTACCGGCATCAGCGCCACCACGGGCTATTCGAAAAGCGGGAGATGACTGAGATCTCAGAGGCGGCCGCAGCAGAGGTGAATAGCGCGATCGTTGCATCAACCTCCACCAATCTAGCCGCTGTGTTGCCGTTCCTGTTTATTGGCGGGCTGGTGGGCTTGCTGTTCCGGGAACTGATTTTCACCATATCCGCAGCGATTGTCGCCTCTCTGATCGTGGCCTTGACACTGGTGCCCGCATTGGCGGGGCGCATCCCCGCCACCAGGGAGGGACTGTTCCGGCGGACTGTGAACGGGCTGTTAGAGCGCCTGCAGGATGGGTATGCCTGGATCGTCGGTTGGATACTCAAGGCTGCCTGGCTGTTGCCCTTGGGTTTTACCTTGCTGTTGATCTTGATCTGGCCCTGGCTGAACCAGGGGAAAGAGGTATTTCTGCCGAATATGGATGAGGGGCGCATCCGAATCAGTATCACCGCCGACCGGGGCATCAATCTCGAGGGGATGGATCGGGTCATTCTGCAGCTGGAGGAGATGATCGGCGCCCAGTCGGAGGTGGAGACCCTGTTTACCCAGGTCGGCGGTTTTGTCTTCGGCAGATCAGAGCATGAAGCATCCAACCGGGCGAGCATCCAGGTAACATTGCGGCCGAAACTGCAGCGGGGAATCAGCAGCCAGGCCTGGATCGACCGCATGATGGAACAGATCGCCGAGGCCAAGCTGGTTGGTATGAAGATACAAATGCGGGTCAGCGGCATCCGCGGCATTCGGCTCAATCAGGGTGATGATGACCTCAGCCTGCGCATACAAGGGCCGGACCTGGAACTGCTGAGCAGGACTGCCGATCAGCTGGTTGATCAGTTTGGCGAGATCCCGGGTCTGCGAAACCTGACCCATACCAGCGAGGATCTGAATCAGGAGATCTCCTTGAAAGTGGATCGGCAGCGGGCGGCCAGTTTTGGTCTGACTGTCGAGGATGTGGGTGAAATTCTCAAGCTCGCCATGGCGGGGGACAAGGTCACCGACTTCATCGAGGGGGATCGCAGTGTGGATGTGCGCCTGCGCCTGAATCGTTCCGATCTTGCCACGCCCGGTGATATAGAGTCGGTGATCATCTTCAGCCGCACAGAACCCAGAGTCCCGCTGCGCCTGGGTGAGCTGGCGAGCGTGGAACTACTGCCGGCCCCAGCCGAGATTCATCGTGATCAACAGCGGCGGGTGGTCGAGATCAGCGCTTCCCTGGGTGATGAGCTGACTCTGCAGCAGGCCCTGGAACAGGTTGATGCGGTGCTGCAGAAGATCGAGCTGCCGGAGGGTTATTCGGTGTACGAAGCCGGCAGCCTGCAGACCTTGCAGGAAGGTCGGGACCTGGGAAAACTGTTGTTGGGACTGGCCCTGTTTCTGGTTCTGGTGGTGATGGCAGTGCAGTATGAGTCCTTGCGCAACCCGCTGGTGATCATGTTCAGTGTTCCGTTTGGTGTAATTGGTGTGGCAATCGGTTTGCAATGGAGCGCCCTTCCACTCTCCATGCCGGTCTGGCTGGGACTGATCATGCTGGCGGGGATTGTGGTGAACAACGCAATAGTACTGGTGGAGTATATTGGACTGCAACGGGCAGCCGGCCTTGCTTTGGATCAGGCGATCATCGAAGCGGCCCGCTTGCGCTTGCGGCCTATCCTGATGACCACATTGACGACAGTTGCGGGAATGCTGCCGCTGGCAATGGCGTTGGGGGAAGGTGCAGAGATGCTCCAGCCGCTGGCGGTAACCATGGTTTCGGGCCTGCTGTTTTCCACCCTGGTGACTCTGCTTCTGATCCCGTCAGTCTACCGCCTTGTCGGCCGCTGAAGATTAAGTAACCTGCGATTAATTCAGAGCTTCCTTAAATCAGACAGACCCGATTTCTACCCGTTTCCTTGGCACGGTGCAGCGCCTCATCCGCCCGTTTCAAAAGGGCGGCAGCGGTTTCGCCCTTGCGGTGCACGGTAACGCCAAAACTGCAGGTAACCGGATCTTTCAATTCGAAATTGCACGATTCGATGCGTTTTCTCAGGCGCTCACTGAGGATTTGTGCGGCCTCACGGTCGGTGTCCGGGCTAACCACAAGATATTCCTCTCCACCCCAACGGCCGATGTTGTCATTGCCCCTGGCCGTGAGTCTGAGTTGATCGGCGACGCCACGGATGATTCGGTCGCCGTTTTGATGGCCGTACTCATCATTGATCTGTTTGAAGTGGTCGATATCCAGCAGGATCAGGGTCAGCGGTTCGGAGGAATTGGCGCTTTCAATAATCGCCGCCTGGAGGATTAAATCAATCTTACGGCGATTGAAAAGCTGTGTCAGGGCATCGATTTCGTAGAGTGTTGCCAGCTCCCGGTTGCGGGCCGCCAACTGTTTTTGGGTCGAGCGTAATTTATGCAGGGTCTCGTTTAACTTGACGTTTTTCTCTTCCAGCAGATCTTCGCGAATGGCTTTGGCGGTAATTCCCCGGAACACGAAGGACACCATTCCCGCCAGCATGACAAAGGCAGCCAGTGAGATGAGCTGAATTGCCAGTCCGCTTTGGCTCACCATGGGGGTGGTGAATGATTCATCCAGAGAACCCAGTTCAATCGAACCCATGGTGATGGCAAGGCAGGCGATGAGAAAATACAAACCAATGCTCAAGATACCGGTAATCAGCGTCTTTCGGATCGAAAACCGCAGTGTGGCGAGGCCGATCCATAGATAGTAGAGGAAAAAGCTATCTGTTTTAAAAGTACGGTAGCCGCCTAACGAGTAGATCACTATCGACAGCAGGATGATATCGAGGCTGATCGTCGTGTACTTCAGCCATTTCTCAGGACTTTGCTTTCTCAGTTCGAGATAGACAAAGACTCCATAAGCAAGATTGAGCAGTGCAACCAGAAGAATCGTGTTGAATGCCGCCAGCGGTATCTCGTTTTGCAAACTGAATGCGGTGCTGGCGTAGATAACGGACAGAATCACTCTGATGATGTTTATAAGACGTTCAACCTTCGGCTCTTCCTGAGCAAAAAGTTGTTTCATCGCCTCACTGGTTTTTTGTCGTTTTCCGATATCCACGGGGGGTGATTATAGCGGTTTTGAAACTAAGGCGAACATCAATTCATTCTAAATATTCCAACATTCTGGACGATATTTTTGAGGACCAGGCATAACTCAGTGAAAACCCAATAAATCATCATTCTAGCCGATGAAAAATAAGATTCAGGCCACAGACAGAGAGAAGCTGCTCAGCGAGCAGGATTTCATTGTCTCCAAGACTGATACAAAAGGCCGTATCACTTATTGCAACCGGACTTTTATCGATATTTCCGGGTACAGCGAAAAGGAACTGCTCGGTAGCCAGCATAACATTGTTCGCCACCCGGATATGCCCAAGGTGGTTTTTTATCTGCTATGGGAAAGCCTCAACCAGGGAAAGGAGTTCTTCGGGTATGTGAAAAATCTGTGTAAGGATGGGGGCTTCTATTGGGTGTTTGCGAATCTCACCCCGACTTACGACCCCAAGGGTCGGTTGGTGGGTCATTATTCAGTAAGGCGTCATCCCGCGTCTTCAGCATTGAATTTAATCAAACCTTTGTATAAAGAGATGCTGCAGGCGGAACAACGCGCTGGCGCCAAGGATGCCGTGCAGGCATCCTTGGCCGTATTGGATGACAAACTCACTGAGTATAGAGCTGATTATGAACACTTTATTCTCGAGCTTTAGGGTTTCCACACTCAGCTGGTTCTCACTGGGACTGTTGTTATGCTCCTTATTGTTGGGATTTGTGCGTCAGGGCCTTACCCCTGAGGGTGTAGTGGGATTCTCACTGGCGATCCTGTTGGGTATATTTCTATTCCGTTCCATCCGGCAGGAGCAGCAATTGATCGAGAAGATCGACGCCATGGGCCGCTCAATCAGGGGGGGCGATCTGCAATATCGGATTACCGGCATTGATGAGCATCAACAACTCGCGAATGCAGCCTGGAATCTGAATGAGGGGCGGGATCAGGAAGAAGCCTTCTTCAAGGAAGTCAGCGCGGCATTTGAAAAGGTGCAGCATAATCAATTTCATCGCAAGTGCCTGCCAGGTGGATTGCATGGACCCTATCGAATGGCTTTGGAACGTATCAATCAGTCTCTGGATGCTATGGCCGCCAATGCGAGTCAACGGGAGATTGATCTGTTTACCGGTAATCTGTCCACCCTGAAGACAAATGCCTTGATTGGCAACCTCACGCTCTCGCAAAACGACTTGAATGAGATGACCGGACACATGAAAAATGTCGAGGGCATTTCACGTCACGCCGCAGACACGGCGCTCACCGGTCGAAATTCCATCAGTGATGTATTGATTCAACTGAACGGTCTAGTGGAGAAGATCGGTCAGATACAGCACTCATCCGTCAGTCTCAATGAGCGCAGTTTTGAGGTCATCGATGCCCTGTCGTTGATTGCGCAGATCGCCGATCAGACCAATCTGCTGGCATTGAATGCAGCGATCGAGGCGGCCCGGGCAGGGGAGCATGGGCGCGGTTTTGCCGTGGTGGCGGATGAAGTTAAGAAGCTGGCGGAGAGTACCAAGCAGGCGGCAGGTAATATTGAGGAGATCATCCAGGGTTTTTCATCCGCCACGGATGGCATGTCCAAGAATGCCCAGACCATGGTGGAGATGGCGGATAAATCCCAGGAGGTTATTACCCGCTTTGAAGCCGATTTCAATAATGTTGCCGATGCGGCGCAATCCACCTATGAGACCATTGGCTATGCCGAAGCCGTTAGCACCGCCTCGCTGATCAAAATCGACCACATGCTCTACCTGCAGAATGTCTATCGGGCCATGGAGGAGGGGGAGGAGAGTAATGAGTGGCGCGTTGCAGGACTGGATCATACCCAGTGCCGCTTTGGGCAATGGTATGAATCGACCGATGAACTCAACGAATTCAGACACCTGCCAACCTTTGCTGCGATAAGGCTGCCCCATGAACAGGTGCATGCGACTGCGCATCGTTTGATGCAACTATTCGGTCAGGACTGGAAAAAGAGTCATGCTGTTCGTGCCGAAATTCTTGACGGCTTTCAAGTGCTGGAAGCAGCCAGTTCTCTGCTGATCAGCGCGGTCACTGATCTGGTGGATGAAAAGCGCCGTTTGGAGACACAAGAAGCAAACGGTAACCCGGTTGAGTCCACAGTAGAGTTGTTTTAATCCGGGGCTCCCGCTCCTCTTGGTCGCGCGCCACTGCGCAAAATCAACGGTATTGGCGCAGATACCACCATTCAAAGATCCGCTTCACCCAATGCAGCAGCCGCATGCTGGGCATCACGATGTTACGTTTCTCGGTCCTGGCCACCAGCATGCCGGTATTCAGGCTGTCGACAATGCACATCAACTCCACCTTGTAGGTCTCTGTAGGCTGTTGGCGTGCGAATTCAGCTAACAGGTTCTTGGCTGCCGCAGCGGCCTGCAGATCTGCCATATGCGCCTGTTTCGGCATCCAATCAGGCCCGGGGAAGCTGCCGGAATCTCCTGCCACGTAGACCTTTTCCATCCCCTTCACACGACACTGGGCATCGGCCTTGATCAGACCGCCGGCGGAACGCGGTAGTTGGGTATTGTCGAACCACTGATTGCCGGTCATGCCCGGCATGAAGAGGATCAGGTCGGCAGCAAAGCTGCCGCCCTCGGTACTCACACTGGTGGCGGTAAATTCCTTCATCTTGTGTCCCAGATGCATCTCGATCTGGCGTTTTTCCATCTCCCGTATCAGTCCCTTGACCGCTTTGGGACCGAGGCGCTGGCCCGGATTCTCTGCGGGAGTGAAAAACACCAGCTTGAAACTGTCGCGGCGCTTTTCCTGTCGTAATTGTTGATCGATGCCAAACAGAAATTCGAACATCGGACCGCCACGCATGGCACTGGGTTCTTTCGGGTTGCCGGCGAAGCCGATGGCAATGGTGCCGCCCTGCAAAGCCTGGAGGCGTTCACGAATCCGCATGGTGGCGTCTATCCCCTCGCAGGGGGTTATAGCATGTTCGATACCGGGTAGTTTTTTGATGAATCTGCCCCCGGAACAGATAATCAGGCCATCATTTTCGATTTCCCCCGCACTGGTGATGAGGGTCCGGCCATTCTCTGTCAGACCTGTCGCCTCAGCCGCATGATGGGTAACCCGCATGCGTTGAAAAAAGTTCGCCAATGGGATGATCAGGTCGCTTGGCTCCCGAATACCTGAGGGAATCCAGATAGAGCCTGGATAGTAGTGGAATTCCGCTTTCGGGCATACTAGCGTGATATCCAGGTCAGGACTGGTGGCACGGAGGGTTTTGACGGCTGTCAATGCGGCAAATCCACTGCCGACAATTGTGACTCGCTGCATGCTGGGGTACTCCTGACTGATCTCGAGGCTAGTGTGGTGTACTTCATACGTTACACCACACCTGAACCTACGGGTTTAGATAAACGGGCTAAAGACCCAATGGGTCAGCCACGGGTTGATAAGCTGACGCGGCGGATGATATCGACTGAGAGGGGCACTCTCAAGCCGGAAAAACTCAGGCGACCCTGGGGAAGCTGGGGTAGTAGCTCAGAGACCCACCAGTTCAGCATGCATGCCGCGGAATTTTACGATCTCCAGCAGATCCTGGCTGTTCACCTTGACGGGATTGTATTCAAGGATGAACAGGTGGGGATGACGCTCGTTGACATGCACGGAGACCACCCCATCCCGCTCCCGAAAAGCTGAATCGAGTTGGCTCAACCCAGATGAGTCCAAAGTTTCATCGACGTGAATGGTGACGTCGGCAAGATCGATATCCATGGTTTCGCTCCTCTGTGGTTACAACTCTTGATTGGTCGGTTATTGAATCGACCCATCCTTGGTTCTGCTGACCCTATCCTAAAGATAGTGGAGTTTTTTGTAAATAATGAGGGTCAATTGACCGCTTCCACCTGTTTGCCCTCGCGTAATCCGAGAAAGCCCTTGACGACGATGCGCTGCCCGGCGGATAGCCCTTGGGTGATCTCGATCCTGTCGGCAATCCGTAGTCCGCTGATCACCTCAGTGCGATGGACCTTATGGTCCTGATCCAGGTAATAGATGTATTCGCCCGCGCGATCCCGTTGCAAGGCTTGAAAGGGAATCATCAGGCGCTGCAATGCTGCTGTATCCAAGGTAACTCGGGCAAGCTGCCCGGGCCTGGCGCTCTGAGGAACCGGATCAAGCAGAATCTCCACTATGCCCATGCGGGTCTTCGGGTCCAGCTCCGGGTGGATGCGTTGAATCTTCCCGGGAAACGCCTTGCCCGGTAATCCGTCGATGCGCACGGAGACGCCATCCCCGAGATCGAGCCGCGGCAGTAAAAGATCGGAGACCAGGATCTGGGTGATCAGTGAAGCCGGATCGATCAGGCTCATGAGATGGGTGTGGCGGGGTACGACATCACCCGGCTCAACCAGGCGCTGACTGATCGTGCCACTGAACGGAGCCTTTATCTGTGTATACTCCAGGCGGATCTGTAATAGTTTCTGTTCTGCCACTGCGACATTCAGCTCTGTCCTGGCGCGGGTCAGTTCATCGTCGGAGACCGCCTTGCGCTTGGCAAGCCCGGTCAGTCTTTGCAGGTTGCTCTGGGCCTGTTTGCGAGTGGCCTCGGCCTTTTCCAGCTCCGCTGTCAGCAGGTCGTCATCGAGCCGCACCAGTTGTTGTCCGGCAGTCACCCGGTCGCCTTCGTAATAGGGCAATTCAGTGATGCGTCCCTCTTCCTGGTTGAAGATGCGCACCGACTGGCGGGCCCTTAGTGAGCCGTTGCGCTCGTGACTCAGACCGACCTCACGGGGAACGATGGTTTCCGTAACGACCAGGTGCAGCTTGGGAGCGGCGTTTTTTTTTGCTTGCTTGGCGCCTTCTTCATCTGGTTGGGAGCAGGACAGGCTGCATGACAGGAGCGCCAGACTGACCAGCAGCAGACGCGTGGGATGTCGCAAACCCATCTGGTTCAACAGCGCTGTGGTCAGTTCAATTCGATGGGAGTGGGCGCTTTGCCGTCCGGCACATAGGGGTGGTAGTGTTTGACCTTGCGGCCAATATTACGCTGTACAATGACCCCCAGCACCTTGAAGTCCTGGCCTTCCAGGGGGATGTCCGAATAATCCTCTTGCAGCGCAACCAGGCGCTTGCCCTGCTTGCCCTCAGCCAGATACTGGCGGAACCAGCGTTCCCCATTCACCTCGGCCAGAATATAGGCGCCGGTGGCGCAGACTTCGGAGGGTTCGATGACGATGATGCACTTTTCCGGAAATTCCGGTTCCATGCTGTCGTCCAGTACCTGGAGTGGATAGAGTTCGTTATAACTGCAATCGTTGCTCATATCGCTGCTTTCACTCTTGTCTTGGGCAATTCGCTGATTATCCGGGAGGTCAGGATCGATGATTCCACAGAATAAACCAGTGATTCTGCGCTTGTTCTCCGCAATCCGTTAATATTAACCGATTTTAACCGGCCGGTTCGCAATGAAACAATTACCAAGAGTCTTCACATGTCACACGTAATAGCCGATGCCCGGGTTCATAAGGACCGGCGTGACCTCCATAATCTGCGCAATATGCTGCCCTTTCTCTGGGAGTATCGGGGTCGCGCCCTGTTTGCCCTGGGCTGTCTGGTACTGGCCAAACTGGCCAATGTGGGTATTCCGATAGTGCTGAAACAGATTGTCGATCAGCTCGAACAGGGCGAAAAGACTTTGCTGGTGCTGCCGCTGTTCCTGCTGCTGGCATACGGCCTGCTGCGTCTCAGCAGTTCCATGTTCAACGAGTTGCGCGACGCGGTGTTCGCCCGGGTGCGTTACCGGGCCATGCGCAGGCTTTCCAACCGGGTGCTGAGTCATCTGCATGACCTTTCCCTGCGCTTTCATCTGCAACGCAAGACCGGTGCAATCAGCCGGGACCTGGAGCGCGGCACTCGCTCAGTGAGTTCGATCCTCAATTACATGGTATTCAGTATCCTGCCGATGCTGGTGGAGTTCAGCATGGTGGCCCTGGTGCTGCTGACTCAGTACGACATCATCTTCACCCTGGTTACCTTCGGCACTGTCGCCGTCTATATCGGCTTTACCCTGGCGATCACCGAGTGGCGCATGGAGTACCGGCATATCATGAACCGGCTGGATTCGAAGGCCAACAGCCTGGCCTTCGATAGCCTGATCAATTACGAGACGGTGAAATATTTCGGCAACGAAGGCCTGGAACTGCAGCGTTATGACGAGACCCTGCAAGGCTGGGAGGAGAATGCGGTGAAGAGCCAGACCTCCATGTCGCTGCTGAATTTCGGCCAGGGCGCGATCATTGCCGTTGGCGTGACTTTCATCATGATTTTTGCTGCCGATGGGGTGGTTACCGGCGACATGTCGATCGGCGATCTGGTCCTGGTCAACGCCTTCATGCTGCAGTTGTTCATCCCACTGGGTTTTTTAGGCATCGTTTACCGGCAGATCAAATATTCCCTGGCGGATATGGACCTGATCTTCAAACTGCTGGAGAGCAAGCCGGAGATCACCGATCTGGAGAACGCCCAATCCCTGCAGCTAAAGTCAGGTGAGGTGCGCTTCGAACAGGTCGATTTTTCCTACCAGCCGGAGCGTAAAATTCTGTATGGCGTCGATTTTACGGTGCGTCCGGGTGAGAAGGTGGCGATCGTGGGTCACAGTGGAGCGGGTAAGTCGACCCTGTCGCGGCTGTTGTTTCGTTTCTATGATGTGACGGCCGGCCGGGTGCTGTTGGATGGACAGGATGTGCGTGAAGTCACCCGAGAAAGTCTGCGCAGGGAGATCGGCATCGTGCCCCAGGATACGGTGCTGTTCAATGATTCCATTCTCTACAATCTCTCTTACGGGCGCCCGCAGGCGAGCCGCGCGGAGATCGAACAAGCCGCCCGTATGGCGCATATCGCAGAGTTCATCGAATCCCTGCCCGAAGGTTACCAGAGTGTGGTGGGCGAACGGGGTCTAAAGCTCTCCGGAGGAGAGAAACAACGCATTGCCATTGCCCGGGCGATCCTCAAAAGACCCAGAATCATGGTCTTCGACGAGGCGACATCATCCCTCGACAGCAAGACCGAGCAGGCGATACAGGAGACCCTCAAGGAGGTGGCCAAGGATCACACCACGCTGGTGATAGCCCATCGACTCTCCACCGTGGTGGATGCAGATCGTATTCTGGTAATGGATCAGGGGCGCATTCGTGAGCAGGGTACGCATCGTGAATTGCTCGAGCAGGCCGGGGTCTATGCCCAGATGTGGCTGCTGCAGCAGCAGGAGGAGCGGGGTTGATGCTTTTCGAAGACTGGTTTCTGTTACTGCTTGATCGAGGTTACTAGGTGGAAGCCTATCTGGTTGGCGGTGCGGTGCGTGACCAATTGCTGGAGCTGCCGGTCTATGACCGGGATTGGGTTGTGGTCGGCGCCAGCGAGGCAGAGATGCTCGCAGCCGGGTACGCCCGGGCGGCAGCGGATTTCCCGGTCTTTATTCATCCAGAAACCGGGGAAGAGTATGCCCTGGCGCGTACTGAAGAGAAGATTGGTCTCGGCTACACGGGCTTCCGCACCTATGCGGGCAGCGATGTCACCCTGGAGCAGGACCTGCTGCGCAGGGATCTGACCATCAATGCCCTGGCATTGGATGCTGACGGCAAACTGATCGATGTCTGTCAGGGGCGTGAGGACCTGGACGCAGGGTTGCTGCGGCATATCACACCGGCCTTTGTTGAAGATCCAGTGCGGTTGCTGCGTATCGCCCGCTTTGCCGCCAAACTGGGCCAGTGGGGATTTCGTGTCGCTCATGGCACTCAGGGGCTGTTGAAAAAAATGGCGTCTGCGAAGGATCTGGCTGCCCTCAAACCGGAACGAGTTTCCAAGGAAATGTGGAAAGCCCTGGGGGAAGCCCAGCCCTGGCGTTTCTTTGAAGTCCTGCAGCGTTGCGGGGCCTTGCAGCGCTTGCTGCCGGAGTTATCGGCGCTGATGGGCAGCCGGCAGGCCCATCAATCCAGCAACCAGGCAGACAGCATGGCCGCGCTCAAACGGGCGGTGAAACTCACCGATGAACCTGAAGTGCGTTTTACCGTGGTGATGTTTCAGGCCGCGCAACAGGCAGAGGATATCGATCGATTCATCACTGGTCTGCGGGCGGGAAAACTGGCCGTGTTGCAGCTACAGGACCTGCTGCAGTTGTTGCCTCTGCTGCAGCATGAGCCGCAACCCGCGCAGCTGCTGCAGATAATCAAACAGCTGAAGCCCGAGACCCAGCCACGACGCTTTGATACATTCGTCTTGGCGCTCCATGCGCTGTTACCCGAGGCTGCTGTTGAGAGCGTGAGCCGGCTGCAAATGGCGCGTGAGGCTGTGCGGTCGATCGATGTGTCCGCATTGCGTAACCAGGGTCTGGAGGGGCGAGCCCTCGGCGCGGCGCTGCTCGAACAGCAGCTTGCAGCGATACATGAGCGGTTGGCCGGGCTCTCGTGATAGAGTTTGGCACTGCTGTCCTTGAAATCTCTCAGGTTAGCCTGGGTCTGATAAGCCCCGCTATGGTGCCATACTTGATATTCACTGGACCTTATCTGTTCCTGCCGAAAAAGCATGTACAAGCAGCCACAATCAGTCAGACTCAACGGTTACTTTTTACTGGATACGAACTCACAGGTTAACCTGCCAGCTTGAAGATTATGAACGTCATTGATAGACCATCCCCACCGGCTGCAACTACCAGGTCCTTGGAGAAGTCCGGCGCGGAATCCGTATCTGTATTGTGGAGATTCAGGCGCTTCTTCAACCCCAGACATTGGCCTACGCTGCGGATTCTCTTCACCGGTCATCTTTTGATGCCTGTCGGCTTGCTGGTCTTGGGGATTCTCTGCAGTCTGGTTTGCGTTGTCTTGTTGATGACGCGCACGCCAGCTACTGACTATCTATTACTGCCTCTCTTCAGCTCGGTGCTGGTGGCGGGGGTCTCTCTGTGGATACTTCTGACGCGGCTGCAGACCCAGTTGCTGCAACCTCTGGCCACACTGGAGAAAACGGTCACCCAGGTCTGCCAGGGCGAACCGGTGATCAACCATGCGCCGGTACAGAGTGCAGTGCTGAGCGGTATGGCGCGGGATATCGACAGCCTGAGTGAGGAACTGACCGATATCTACGAGGACATGGAGGTGCGGGTCGCCAGGCAGTCTTCGCGGCTGGCGCAGAAGACAACCTCATTGCAGGTGCTCTATGACGTGGCCGCGGGCATCAACCAGTCCGAAGACCTGGATGAACTGTTGCTCGAATATCTGCGGGTCTTCAAGCACATGGTCAGTGGCCGTTCCGCCACCGTGCATCTGGTGTTGGCGGATGACAAGGTGCGTTTGGTGGGTAGCATCGATCAGGATGATCAGCTTTGCCGTGAGGAGCAGCTGCGCCCCATCAAACTCTGTCAGTGCGGCATTGCGCTCTCTCCCGGCGACATCCTCTGCATGCATGATCCCGTGGAATGTTCACGACGCAATGGCCGGCGGATGTATGGCAGTGATCAGATAGAGCGGGTATCGGTGCCACTCTGGTATCATGGCGACGTGCTTGGTTTCTATCATCTGTATGTGGAGAAGCCGGGGATCTATGATGGCCCGGAAGATGTATTGGATATCCTGAATGCGATTGGCGGTCACCTGGGCATGGCGGTGGCCAAGCAGCGATCTGACGCGGAAGCGATGCGCCTGTCGATCGTCGAGGAGCGAACCGCACTGGCCCATGAACTGCATGACTCCCTGGCGCAGACGCTTGCCAGCCTGCGTTTTCAGGTGCGTATGCTGGAGGAGACCCTGCAGAAACGCGAGGCCTTCGATGCGGCCCAGCAGGAGGCAGCGCGGATCCATAGTGGACTGGATGAGGCGCATGATGAACTGCGCGAGTTGATCCACAGCTTTCGCGCTCCCCTGGATCAGCGTGGCCTGGTGCCTGCGTTGGACAGGCTGGTAGAGCGTTTCAAGCAGGACACGGGGATACCCGCATTTTTCCAATCCGACTGCCGCAAGGCCGTTCTCGACAGTACCCAGGAGATGCAGGCGCTGCGCATTGTGCAGGAGTCTCTGGCGAATATTCGTAAGCATGCCCAGGCGCATACGGTGCGGGTTTTGCTGAGAGGCGGTAGAGGCGGGACTTATCGCCTACTCGTGGAGGATGATGGTGTTGGTTTTGAAGGGACTACCCCGAAAGGTAATCCAGGCGAGCATATTGGGCTTTCGATCATGGAAGAGCGGGCCAGGCGCGTCAAAGGTGAACTGAATATCGAGAGTGAGCCGGGTGAGGGTACCCGTG
The DNA here is from genome assembly GCA_963797085.1 of uncultured Gammaproteobacteria bacterium. Taxonomy (GTDB): domain Bacteria; phylum Pseudomonadota; class Gammaproteobacteria; order Chromatiales; family Chromatiaceae; genus JASJBU01. The sequence goes on along the minus strand of CAWCOA010000011.1, from coordinate 54,366 downwards.
TGGAACTGTTGCTGCGCGGGAAGAAAAAACACAAATGAGCAGGCAGATGCGGGTATTGCTGATTGATGATCATGCCCTGTTCAGGGTCGGTTTGCAGGAGCTTTTGGAGCGCCGTGGACTCGATGTGATTGCAGTGGGTAACTGTGAGCAGGGGATATCCCTGGTCAGGGAAGAGCAGCCGGATGTGGTCCTGCTGGATATGCGCATGCCGGATATGACCGGCATCGATGTGCTGATTCAACTGCGCAAGGATCAACAGCAGATGCCCATCAGCATGCTGACTACCAGCCGGGATGAGAAGGATGTCATCGATGCCCTGCAGAATGGCGCCCAGGGATATCTGTTGAAAGATATGGAACCGGACGAGCTGATTGACGCCCTGCAGCAGATCGTGCAGGGCAACACGGTGGTGGCCAAGGAGCTTACCGCGGTGCTGGCCAAAGCCGTGCAGGGTGAAGCCCATGCAAGCAGTGCCAAGACCTCATCCCTGGATGACCTGACACCCCGGGAGCGCGAAATTCTCTGCCATTTGGCCGATGGTCAGAGCAATAAGGTCATCGCGCGAAACCTGGGGATCTCGGACGGAACGGTAAAGCTGCATGTGAAAGCGATCCTGCGCAAGCTGGAAGTGCATTCGCGGGTGGAAGCGGCGGTCATTGCCGTGGAACAGAATCTCTGTGCCAGAGGGTAAAAATCAATGCAGCCTGTGAAGCCGACAACCTAGAATAGGCCGCATCATTTCCTGACTGAGGAATAAACGAGTTATGAAGAAGTTTCTTGACCTGATCAGTGATTGCCTCGGGGATGTGGCAGAGATCATGCCTTGGGATCTGGAAGAGCGCATGGCAGCCAATCCGGATCTGCTGGTGGTGGATGTGCGCGAGCCTTATGAGTATGAGGCGATGCATATTGAAGGCTCTCTCAGTGTACCTCGGGGCATTCTGGAGTCGGCCTGCGAATGGGATTATGAAGAGACTATTCCGGAACTGGTGAAGGCGCGGCAGCGCGAGATTGTGGTGGCCTGCCGTTCCGGCTACCGCAGTGTGCTGTCGGCCTTCTCCATGAATATGCTGGGCTTTGAGAATGTAGTCTCGCTGAAGACCGGCCTGCGGGGCTGGAACGACTTCGAGCAGCCGCTGGTCGACCAGGCGGGTAATCCGGTGGATGTGGATGACGCTGAGGTCTATTTCACCCCGAATCTGCGCGAGGACCAGCTAAGCCCGAAATAACCTGGTCAGAAATCAACCGGTGAGGTCGCTCCCTGTTCAGAGTGCTCCGGCGCCTTGTACCAGGAGAGTTTCTCCTGCAGTTCCACGACTCGTCCGACAATGATCAAGGTGGGTGGCTTGGGCTTCTCCCGCTCCACGATCTCCTGGATGTTGCTCAGTGTGCCGGTAAACACCCGTTGCTTATGTGTGGTGCCCTGCTGCACCAGGGCAATCGGCATGTCTGCTGCGGTGCCCTGGGCGCGTAGTTCCTTGCAGATCACCGGTAACCCGACCAGTCCCATGTAAAAGACAATCGTCTGATTGGGCTGGGCCAGCATCTCCCAATTCAGATTCATGGTTCCATCCTTGAGATGGCCGGTCACGAAGGTGACCGATTGCGCGTAATCACGGTGGGTCAGCGGGATACCTGCGTAAGAAGCGCAACCCGCTGCTGCGGTGATGCCGGGGACGACCTGGAACGGCACGCCTTCCTCTGCCAGGGTGTCGATCTCCTCGCCGCCGCGGCCGAAAATAAAGGGGTCGCCGCCTTTCAGACGCACCACCCGTTTGCCGGCCTTAGCCAGGCGGGCCAGGAGTTTGTTGATCTCCTCCTGGCGCATGGTGTGCTTGTCTCGCTCCTTGCCGACATAGATATGCTCGGCATCATGCCGGGTCATCTCCAGAATGGGTTTGGCCACCAACCGGTCATACACCACCACGTCGGCCTGCTGCATCAGGCGCAGTGCCCTGAAGGTCAGCAGATCGGGATCCCCCGGGCCAGCCCCAACCAGATAGACTTCACCCATGCCGTCAAACTCTTTGGCCTGGCCAAGGGCTTGTTCCATCAATTGATGCGCCTCGTCGGCATGTCCGGAAAAGATGCGTTCCGCGACACCGCCATCCAATACTCGGTCCCAGAATAGCCGGCGATCGGTAGGATTGGCGAAGGTGTCCTTGACCCGTTGCCGGAAATGACTGCAGAGTTTTGCCAGGCGTCCATAGCCGGCGGGAATCAGCGATTCCATGCGTGCGCGGATCAGCCGCGCCAGTACTGGTGAAGCGCCACCGGTGGAGATTGCCGCAACCACTGGTGAACGGTCGATAACCGAGGGCACGATAAAACTGCAGAGTTCCGGCTGGTCGGCCACATTAACCGGAATCCGCTGATTATCTGCCAGTTCTGCAATGCGCCGGTTGACTTGTTTGTCATTGGTTGCGGCGATCACCAGATGAGCCCCGGCGATATCCTTGTCTTCAAACATCCTGTCGATATGAGTAAGCTGTCCGGCGTCGCGCCAGCCACTCAAGCTACCCGTCAGGTTAGGCGCAACCAAGATTACATCCGCTCCGGACTTGAGTAGGGAAGCAGTTTTTCGCTCCGCAACGCCGCCGCCGCCGACAACCAGGCAGCGTTTGCTTTTAATGTCAATAAATATTGGAAAATAGTCCATGTTATCAGCCGGATAAAAGTGGATTGGAGAGTCAGTTAAACTGCATTCAACTGACTCTATCATGCGTAAAGTCAAACGATAAACATAAGGTCAGCAGGTAATCATACTTGAAATATTTAAAAATATTAATATACTAATACGCTTAGTTAATAAGACGAGGTTGACTCTGTGGTAAAGGAAATCGATTCAGCTGATTTGCAGGCCCGTATCGCCAATTGTGATGATTTAGTCTTGCTGGATATCCGTAGCGCCGGTGAACTGATGCAGGGTATGTTGCCTGATGCCGACCATCTACCGATGCATATGATCCCCCTGCGCATTGATGAATTGCCGAAAGACAAGGATGTGGTTCTCTACTGCCACAGTGGGGCTCGTTCTTACCACGCATGCGCCTATCTGGCCCAGCAGGGCTTTGATAACGCTATTAATCTTCAGGGTGGGATTCTCGGTTGGGCCCGGTCCGGCTACCAGCTCGCGGTCAGGAAAGCGAGTTGATCAGCAGACCTAGGTATTTATCCGGATAAGTATGCGATGTTTTACTTGCGTTTCAAGTGAACTTCGCATATAAACTCAAACCCTGGTTTTTTCCTACATTCTAATACAGTCATATTCTGGAGGCCGTAACATGGCAGATTTTGATCAAGAACTGGACGCAAGCGGACTGAACTGCCCGTTGCCTATTTTGCGTGCCAAGAAGACCCTCAATGGTATGGAATCCAATCAGGTTCTGCACATCATTGCGACCGATCCTGGTTCTGTGAAGGATTTTGAAGCCTTTGCCAATCAGACTGGTAATGAACTCATGGAATCTAAGGAAGTTGGCGGTAAATTCGAATTCCTGATCAAGAAGGCCTAACTTCTGATCCCCAATATGAGGAGAGAGATAGATGGATGAGAAAAAATTGGCCATCATCGCTACGAAAGGTTCTCTTGACTGGGCCTATCCGCCCTTCATTCTGGCCTCGACGGCGGCGGCGCTTGGCTATGAAACCGAGATCTTCTTTACCTTTTACGGGCTTCAGCTTCTGAAAAAGAATCTGGACCTGCAGGTGACACCACTGGGTAATCCAGGCATGCCTATGCCGATGGGCATGGACAAATGGTTTCCTGTCATGGGTCTGACACTGCCTGGTATGCAAGGCATGATGACCAGCATGATGAAGAAGAAAATGGCCTCCAAAGGCGTGGCCAGTCTGGAAGAGCTGCGCGAGCTCTGCCAGGAAGCTGAGGTCAGATTGATTGCCTGCCAGATGACCGTAGACCTGTTTGAACTGGATACCGCCGAATTTATCGATGGTATCGAGTATGCCGGTGCAGCTCGTTTCTTCGAGTTTGCCGGCCAAAGTGATATCTGCCTTTACATCTAACCCGTTGTAAAATGCAGTACAAGGCGTTGCCCCACAAGGGCAGCGCCTTTATTATTGAGCCGCTATCATTTTTTCAAAAAGTTAGCGGTTTTTTCTTGCCTATAGATCCATGGCGTCTTTGGGCGATGAAGTGATAGTGAGTTGATGTGGTTTCTAGAGGACGGGTATGACATGGCCTGAAGTAGTGAATTGGGTTTGTAATCTTCGACTTTTACTGAAAAAATTCGAGTACAGATATCCTGAGTTTCTATGCAGTTCGATAGCTGGTTATGGTACTGCTGACATACAGCTTTAAGATTCACAGATATTTTTCACCGAATACCATTGATCTAGAATACATGCCTTCCATGGCAATATCTTGGGCGCAACGGCTCAAGTGGTTGTTCAACATTGATATCGCGACCTGTCAGGCCTGCGCGGAGGCGCGTTGCGGATAAATGCCTGCATCGAAAACCCCATCGTTATCAAGACGACTGCAGGAGGTAGAGCAACGCAGGGAGCAGTTGCCGAAAATTCCATCCTTCAGGTCCGTAAACGGTGCATCTGCAGTGCAGGGATGCACAAATGCCGCGTGAGGCAGGATGCTGTAAGCGACCCTCCACCACACCTCTCACCCACCTCGACAAGCAAGATTCGTGAAGTCTCGCCGTTGCCGCCCTGCCGGGCGCCGCCGCAGGGCGGTTTACCTCAGCCACCACGCAAGCATCCATAGGGGCTGCGACACCCATGGACGCGGCATGGGTGCGGTCGGTTTGAAGTCTGGAAAAGACGGAAAAAGCGCCAGCCTAAGTCTCATTTCCCAGATCGGAAGATCCGCATTCAGCCAGATACCGCAGTGAAAAGTAGGTTGACGGATTTCCCACGACCTGGGGATACTCACGCTAACCGAGGAAAAAGGGCATTTCTACGGACCATACGTCACAGTGGAATCCTCCAGATCAGGTTCGACGCTTCCGCAGGCAGGCCAACACATACCGCCTCGTCGGTAATCCGTGATCGAGAGGTCGATGGGGTATGTTGGGTATACCCTACCGCTGCTGCCGAACGATCTCCTCAGTCACGGCGGCGGCCTGATTACCCCATGCATTGCGCACGTAACTCGCGACGACCGCAATCTCGGCGTCACTCAGTCCCTGCTGCGTGCCGACAGGCGGCATCACCGCATTGAAAACCTTGTTGTGGACACGGATCTCGCCGCCGCGTCCATGGATAATGGTTTTAGCCAGGTAACTGCCATCTCCTTCCTGCACCCGAGAATTACCCGCCAATGGGGGGAACACACCGGGTACGCCTTTACCGTCGGTCTGATGGCAGTTGACGCAAGTAGCCTTCCCTTCGAACAGGGTCTTACCGTCGTCTATCTCGGTAACCGCACTGGCCGGGCGCACCCACTCCTGCATGCGAATCTCAGGCAAAGAGCCTCGCAAGGCGGATAGAAATGCCTTCAGGTCCTGTTTCTCTTGCACATCGAGGTTGAGCGGCCTGATCCGTGGATCCTGATTGCGTTCCCCGTCACCACCACGGTTGTAATGGTCTATCACCTCCTCCAAAGACCTGTAGCGTCCGTCATGCATATAGGGTGCGGTATCGGCCAGATTGCGCAAGGTGGGGGTCTTGAAGCGCCCCCAATCGGACTCCTGGTGGGTGATCAGGTAGCGGCCGGGATCGGTGGTGATGCTTTCCCAATCGGCGTTTTTCGTGCGTTTGGCGTCGAATTTGAGCACTTTCTGGTGCGCCTCACTATCCAGGATGGGATTGTGCTTGAGCCCGATGTTATAAAAGCCGGAGTCTGTGAAGTTGGGTCCGTTGTGACAGGCAATGCAGTTGCCCTTGCCCTTGAACAGCGCCATACCACGCACTGCCGCTTGGTTCATGGCGGAGCCATCACCCTGCGTGTGAAGGTCAAAGGGGCTGGGACCAGTAACAATGAAGTGGCGCTGAAAAACGGCGAGCGCTTTCCCGTAATCGACCGGATTCGGCTCGCTAGCGTAAGCCGCTTTGAACATCTTCACCATCGTCGCGTCTGCCTTGAGCATGCCCATCAGCTTATCGATGTCCTGCCCCTTGTGGACCGGGTTCTTGGTGGACCCGATGGCCTGTTTTTCCAACGGCCAGGCGCGCCCGTCCCAGATCAGAGCCTTGTTGTAGCCTACGTTGATGAGGGTTGGCGAGTTGCGCCGCTCGACCCACCCCGGATTAGCCGGAGACAGCGGCGTATTGACTGTCCAGCCCTGGTGCGGCAGGTGACAGGTGGCGCAGTTCATGGTCCTTGTAGCGGAAATCCGGTTGTCGAAGAAGAGTGCGCGTCCCAGTTCCAGGCGGGCCTTGGTCGGTGCGTTATCCGGGTTCGCTTGCACTGGCGGCAGTGGTCCGATATCTGGCACTTCCGCATCCTTGGTGGTGGTCAGGTTGGCCGACCCGGCAATACTGGTCCACAGGCCCAGTAGACAGGCCAGCATCGATTTACCCAGTCGTTTGGGTTGTCTGTTCATAATCCCCCCTGGCGGAAGCCCGCTGTTGGCGTGTCGGCGAAAGTCAGCAGAAAGCTAGTTGTTACTTCAAATTGGTTTCCTGCGTTTCATATATTACGCCAACGAAATGTAAAACACGCAAGCTCTGGAGTTATTCCAATCCGAGTAAGAATGCAATGGCAGGACCCTTTGTGTCCTATTGGAATTGGTTTCGATTGCTTTTCTATCTGGTAGTTGTGATTTCATAGCTCCGTTCATGTGGATTTGGCGATACGGTGTTTAGCCGCGATAAAATCCTTATGCGAAACATGTAACAAATCAGAAAGCCTGCGGATGACGTGCTCTTCAATTTTATCCAGTTTCTTATCTGCATAGGCGACCCGCCACAACTCTTCAGATAACTTGGATTTTTTGTTGCGGGTTGTAGTGCCGGTTAATCAGATTGGTAAATTGAAAATAGTCTGTCGCATCCGCATGCTCGGCCTCTGCGAGTTTCACCAGAGCACTCGCACGCTTGGCATCGAGTCCGAAATGATTATGAATAACCTGCAACAAGACGGCTCTTTCCGGAGCCGTGTGATGGTAGTCAGATTCCGCTACCTCTAGGAGCAGGGCGGCCACTGCCTATATATCATCGGTCAGCCAGTCTTCGAGCACGCCGGCCTCGAACTGCCTGCAGTAGACTCACTCTTCCGCCTCGAAGACCACCAGTGGCTCGTCGAAATCAAGCACACCAGCAGCGAGCGATGGGGCAAGCTACGTCTGGGGAGTGCCGTCGGCACGGTTGACGGGATACTTCACGCCGGCACCACCCAGGCCACAGTAGCCGTTGGGATTCTTTAGCAGATAATCCTGATGGGAGGCCTCCGCGGCATGGTAGTTTTCCAGTGGGGCAATCTCCGTAGTGATCTTCCCGTAGCCCGCCTGTTCGAGTGCCTTTTGATAGATCATCTGGGTCTGCAGGGCAGCGGCCAGTTGCCGCTCGTCATGAGTGTAGATGGCGCTGCGGTAGTTAGAACCCAGGTCGTTCCCCTGCCGATCCCCCTGCGTTGGATCGTGGTTCTCCCAGAAGCCGATCAGCACGGATGTCAGATCAGTCTTGGCGCTGTCGAAGCTGACCTTAACTACCTCCGCGTGGTTGCGTTTTGAGGTGAGGCCCAGACGCAGTCGACTCTCATGGGCAACAATCTCCCGATAGTCGGCCTCGATCTCCCCGTTGGCGTAGCCGCTCTCCACATCGACCACCCCCGGCAACGCCGACATGCGTTTCTCCGCGCCCCAGAAACAGCCCATGCCGAGCACGATGGAGTCCAACGACGCAGACGTGCCCGCAGTCTGTTCATTGCCGGCAGCCACAAAACCGGCCTGAAGTGAAAGGAGAAACCCGGCAAAGAGGCTGAAGATGGTTTTGTTTGTATTCTGTCTGTTCATGGTTTACGCAACTGTTGAGACAACGAAATAGCAGAATTGAGTAAAAGCTTAACCGAAATTCGGCACGCAGATATCGCGAAATTATCACGATTTCGTCATTACCTTGGGCGAGCCACATGGCAAAGAGGCTGGCGAGTATTAGAGGATGGTCCTAATACCAATTTAACGAGTCTGCCTTGAGTTGGTTGCTTAGTCACCCTGCTAATTTCGATGATAGATTCAGAACGCTCATTTATGATATTCACTGCTCTCGGACAGGATAATGACCAGCAGGTAAAGTGGCGGAAATGGGAGTCATTGGGGGTAAGGAAAAATTTCACGAATAAATCTGAGAGAGTCCTGTATTCTGCCCATTTCTTCCTCATCAGGTGGGGGCATCCAATGCGTCGTGCGCATATCTCAGCAATCTTTCTACTAGCCCTGGCCGCCATTGGCAGCGCCTCTCTCGTATCCGGCTACGGGTCTGAGACCCCCGGCGCATCGGTTGCTCCGGATCTGGCCGCTGGCTGCGATCGCAGCAGCGACGCGGACTGTCCGTACTTCGTCGACGCCACGCTGGGGCATGACGACAATGACGGGCTGACTCCGCGGGACGCTTGGAAGAGCGTCGCCCGCGTCAACAAGCAAGTCCTGGGGCCTGGCGACCGAGTGGCCTTCAAGCGAGGGGAGGTCTGGCGCGAGACCCTGATTGCCAGTTCTGCCGGATCACCAGAAGCGCCCATCGTGTACACGGCCTATGGCAGCGATCCACGACGGCCGGCGATTGTGGGGGCTCGCAGGATATCGGAATGGACTCAGGCGGATGGCAGCGTCTACCTGGCCGATCTCAAGGAGCCGCCGACACAGGTTTGGGTGGATGGCGAGCCAATGGAAATCGCCCACCATCCCAACGCTGGCTTTTTCTATATCGATCGGGTGGATGCGGCTACGGATCGCACGGCTTTCATTGACGAAGGTCTGGATCTTTCCAGCAGCGCTGTAGTCGGTTCCACGATCCTCATTCGGCCGAATCGCTGGACTATCGCGGGGTCACCTGTTTCGTCGTTCGCCAACCAGCGCATCACGATGGATGTTGCGTTGAAACATGATTTGAAGGCCGGTTATGGCTACATCCTGGCGGATAAGCAGTGGATGCTCGACCGTCCTGGGGAGTGGTTTCACGACAGGGCTGGAGCTAAGCTCTATCTGCGCCTACCGAATGACATGTCTCCCCGTGGGCATGAGATCGAAGCGTCCGTTCTTTCCGACGGTATCGAGGTGACGCGCAATGCTCGCAACCTGGTTTTTGAGGGCCTCGAAGTGCGCTATGCCGCCAATGTGGGTGTGCGACTCACCAGAGCAGTGGGTGTTGATGTACGGGATTGTCATGTTGTGGGGGCGGGCGACGTGGGCATATATGTCGATCGGCCGCCATCCAATGCTTCCATCAGGATCCTGGACAACCATATCGACGACAACGCTATGCGTGGATTGCACATTAACGCTGATCGCAAGTCGACTCAGAAAATCCTGGTGCAGGGCAATCGCATAACAGACACGATGCGTGGTTTCACGCGGGTTGCGATCAGCGGCACCTCGTTCGGCCGCGGATCGGCGCTCTATGCCGCTGGGGGAGGGCTGCGAATTCAGGACAACGAACTGCGCTCAGCGGGCTATTCCTGCGCGGTTTTGGACGGCACAGACATCCGCTTCGAAGGTAACCTGGCGGAGCGATGTTGCCTTCGGCTCGATGACGGTGCAGGCGTGTACCTGGCGGGCAGCGGACACATCGTGCGTGGGAATATGATCGTCGACTCGTTGGGGAACTCCGATGGGACGCCGGACAGAGCGGAACCTCTGGGGCCTGCGCAGGGCATCTATGCAGACGATCGATCACATGATCTCAAGATAGAGGACAACCTGGTCGTCAACGCGAAGTGGTGCATTCAGATTCACAACTCGGGCCTCAACCATGTGCGCAACAACAAGTTGTACGCGTGCCGACACGCAGGCGTACTCATTAGCGAGGACGCTATCGTCAATCTGCCCGGCATCGTTCATGACAACGTCATCGAGGGCAACCTGTTTTTCTCCACAGGGGGAGGCCTTGCTGTGCACGAGATCGGCCGGCTCGGCCGCATCGATTTCGCTACCTACGCATCCAACAAATACTGGTTCCAAAAGGACCAGAAGGCGTTTTCCCGCGTGTTGCTCGAAAGCGGCCAATACAGTTCGCAATCCTATGACCTCCAGGATTGGCGCGCCGCGACCGGGCAGGATCTTAACGCGACGGACCTGAGCGTAAACTATGACGTCCTCGAGGCCGGGAGCCGTCCGGTCGGTCCCAATCTCCTTTCGAATGGCACTTTTACAAAGAATATCAGCGGATGGAGTCGCTGGCCCAGCACGGGTTCCATTGAATGGATGGACAAGTGCCCACACCTGAGCGGTGGATGCCTCCAGGCGACCAGCAGCTCCGGAAAGGATATGATGGTGATCGCGAACGATATCCCGATCGAGAAAGGCTCCGGCTACCTGCTGGAGTTCAGCGTGCGCGCTGATCCCGAAATGGAGGTCAGGGCGGTGGTTCGACGCAGCGGGGATCCTTGGGAGAGTCTGGGGCTGCGGCAGGGGGTGAAGGCGGGCTCGACAGCGAAGCGCTACAGCTTGCCCTTTGTTGCCACGGCATCCGCAACCGGCCGTGTGGATTTCGCCAGCGACCCCAGGAAGACGGACTACCTGCTTGATGACGTCTCGCTTCGAAAGTCGACAGTCAACTTCAATGATCCTTCCGACGACGCCCGGATTCTGCTGAATTCCGGGTCAGCGACGTCCTCGGTGAACCTTGGTACGCAGGTCTACTGTGATCTGGACGGCAACGAGGTAAAAGGTGTGGTCGAGTTGGCCGCTCGCTCGGCCATGATCTTGACGGCTTGCAGGTGCAACGAGGACTTCGTGTGCAACAACAAGGAGACGCCCACCAGCTGTCCATCTGATTGTCCGTGACGGCTGCGGTGGTGTCTTGCGGATTCTCATTAACTCTATGCTGGGTATCCATCCGCAGAGCGTTAACAGCCCCTAAAACTCTGTGCGTAATCGGACCGATCCCCCATCGAAGGGGTCGGTGGTGACCTCGTCCAGGTTGAATGAGACGGCCAGGGTCAGGGCACTTCGCTGATCGATGGAGAACAGCTCCCAGGCGGTACGCAGCTTGGCCTCGATGCGGTCCTCGTCCTCATCGGGGATCGAGCTGTCCAGTTGCTCCCGTTGTTGACTCGCATAACCCAGGCTTAAGCCCAGCTGCCAGGCCTGAGTGTCGCTGTAGGGGTGGTGATAGATGGTATAGAACTGCAAGGTTGAAAAGGTGAAATCGAAGCTCCCCGCCGGGTTACTGGGTGTTCGCTCCTGATTGCGGAAGTCGTCATACCTGAGGCCCAGGGTCCATTCATCTCTCTGTCTGATCTGGCGGAACCAGTAGCTGTCCACCGAGGCGTAGCGAAGCTCCTGCGATCTTGGCGCGGCAGTTTCGTCAAGCGCCTGATCGGTTTCGAAGCCGCGAAGGATGATTCCGAAGTGCTGTCCGGAATCTGTCCGGGTGTCGAAACTCAGTCGATATTCCTGGCTTTCATAGGCAAAGACGGCGATCTGGTCGTCGAGCACGAACTCCAGCGGTGCTTCGTCCCGCCACAAGAAGCGGAGCTGGTACCTGTCCGCCCATTGATAGGCGGCCTCAAGGGTCAGCTGACGCGGCTCCTGCCGATAGAAGGAGTCATCCAGTTCGTTCTTGTCATTGAAGTAATGGTCAGAGTTCAGCCAGGCTACCCGGAAGAAGTTCCAGGGTCGCTCGCCGATGGTGGCCGCCAGGCCCAGGTCCGCCTCGCGCTTGGCATAGGCCGGGGTGCCGATCAGCGAGAGGGACAGCGGCCAGCTGGTGGGTTTCACTTCCAGTTCCAGCTGTGGTCGCGGGAACTCCCGGGGCTCGTAGAATTCCTCTTCCGACAGCGTCAAGCGGGCGTTCAGGTAGGGGGTGATCGCCTGCTTCAGGCGCAGGTCGGTGGCGAGGTAGAGGAGGTTGGTTTCAAGACTTCCAGCGGCGCTCCGCAGGCCGTTCTCCACCCCATACCAGCGAATCTCCTCAGAAGGCCTGAACTGGTAAGAGTTGATGTCGATGAAGCCCTCAAGATTGAAATCGATGTCATCGAGTGACGGTTCACCATCCCAGGTAGCACCGGCGGTACTGATCCACAGGCTGGTGATTGCGAGCAATCCAGCGATTCGCTGCAGGTAACGAGACAGAACCATGCTTCCCTCCAAAGGTTTCACCCAGGGCATCCCAGAACGGATGGCGCGCTATCCGACGATCTTATTGTACTCATCATTATCCGAAACTCTATCTGATTCCAGCCATCCTTAGGTTGGTTGATAGATAGGTCAATCCTGAACTACAGAAGCTTTTCGAATGCATAACCAGCATTTTTAATCTTCCTGTTTTGAATACACTCAGTGGACGACAAAAGATAAAAATATCATAAAAACAGTTGGATAAAATAGATAACACCGCTTCGCAAGGGCAGCGCTTTTTTATGTCAGGTTGCTAGTAAGATGATTGCACGGCGGTGTGTCAAGGAACACGTCGAGTATGGACCTATATGTAATGTAGGTTGGATTAATGCAGCCTAATCCGACAGCTTTAAACCGACAATCTACGGAGACTGAGGGTAAGTTTTTCGCACGTAGTTGTCGACGATGCTCATGAATTGGGCAGCGATATCATCGCCTTTGAGCGTCACTGATTTCTCGCCGTCTACAAACACCGGCGCCGAGGGGTTTTCGCCGGTGCCGGGCAGGCTGATGCCGATGTTGGCATGCTTGCTCTCCCCCGGCCCGTTGACCACACAGCCCATCACTGCTACTGACATGGCCTCTACGCCGGGGAACTCCCGACGCCAGGCAGGCATCTGTTCCCGCAGGTGGTGCTGCACATCTTTCGCAAGTTGCTGGAAGTAGGTGCTGGTGGTGCGGCCGCAGCCGGGGCAGGCGATGACCATCGGCGTGAATGCGCGCAATCCCATGGTCTGTAACAGTTCCTGGGCAACCACCACTTCCTGGGTGCGGGGCCCTCCCGGTTCCGGAGTCAGGGAGATGCGGATGGTGTCGCCAATCCCCTCCTGCAATAAGACCGCCAGGGCTGCGGTGGAGGCTACTATACCTTTTGAACCCATGCCTGCTTCGGTAAGGCCGAGATGCAGTGCATAATCGCACCTTTGAGCCAGTTTGCGATAGACGGCGATCAGGTCCTGCACACCACTCATCTTGCAGGAAAGCAGGATGCGATCCCGCCCCAAGCCCAGTTCCTCCGCCCGTTGTGCGCTGTCCAGTGCTGACCTGACCATGATCTCATGGGTTATCTGTTGCGCATCCAGGGGCTCGGGGGAGCTGGCGTTCGCATCCATCATCTGCGCCACCAGGGATTTATCGAGACTGCCCCAGTTGACACCGATGCGCACGGGTTTGTCGTAGCGGCGGGCGATTTCGATCATGGTGGCAAACTGGGCATCCCGCTTCTCCCCGCTGCCGACGTTACCGGGGTTGATGCGGTATTTGGCCAGGGCCTGGGCACAGGCGGGAAAGTCATTGAGCAGGCGATGACCATTGAAATGAAAGTCGCCGATCAGGGGTGTCTTGACGCCCTGATCATCCAGCCGGCTGCGTATCTCAGGCACCGCCCGGGCGGCTGCCTCGTTGTTGACGGTGATACGAACCAATTCCGAGCCTGCCTTGGCCAGCGCCGAGACCTGATTGACAGTGGATACAATGTCGGCGGTATCCGTATTGGTCATGGATTGGACCACCACCGGCGCAGCCCCACCCAATTGCAGATTTCCGACTGTTACACCAACTGTCTGATGACGTTTTATAGAGTTCGTTGCCATGTCTAACACTATTTTACGGAGTGCCTAAGGTGATTTTAAACCTATCCTGAATAGGATCGAATGATAACGTTAATCAGCTCGGTAAAGTAGGATTTCCAGCGGCTGCTTGCAGTGCTCTGCTGCACTACGCCAGGTGATTGATACCAGCCATGCGATCAGGGCATGCTGAATAATCTTACTTGGGTTATGGTAGCCAGATTGAGAAACAGCTACCGTTGAGTGTGACGCCATTCTCCAGGCGAATGTGGCCTGGTTGATTCTGGTTGATGTGCATCTGTGCAATCAGCGATGAGAAGTAGAGGCCAAGTTGAGTACGGCCTTGGGTGAAATTAGTCGATGTATCTATGGCTTCCTGGAGCTCAAGCATGTCATCTGGAAAGCCATCGCCATTATCTTCTACGCGGATCACGACAAAGCCTTCCTGCACAACCGCGCTCAGCAGGATGCGGTCTCTGGTGTATCGCTGGGAATTGACTACGGCACTATTAATCACCCCTCTGATCAGATTCTCGTCGAAATAGGCCGTAAGAAATGAATCGCAACGGGTTTCGATGTGGATGCCACGGGCTTTTGCCAGTGCGCGATTTTCGATTGCGATATCTTCGATAAAATCGTCCAGGTTGTTTTCCGTGATATTGGGTGTCAGTTTCGCGTTTTCATATTTATACAACGCCAGCAACTGTATCAGATCATGATTGGCCCGCTGTGACTCCAGTTGCAGGCGCATTATCTTAGGATTACCTGCCAGTCCTGAATCGAGGTCGAGAGTGAGTTCTTCGATGGTGTTGGTGATCATGCCAAGCGCATTCTTGATATCATGAATGCTGGAGGCCAGGACATCAGAAAACTTTATGATTGCAGTGGCCCTCCTACAAGACTTTTTAGTCTGGCAAACAATTTTGGCAGACCTTGATAGTCTGGATCGAGCTTTTTTATACGTTCGAGGTATTCTCGGGTTTTCCTGGTATATTCCGATCTTAGTCCATCTCTCTCCATACTCATTATCAATACCTTGGCGGCATTCAGATTTATTGCCTTGTTCCCACTCATACCCTCCGCAGCTTTCTCGAATAAACCGATTGCTTCCTCGATACGGTTGTCCGATACCAGGCGTACACCCTCATTGTTGAGAGCGATGATCTCTTTCTTGGTTTCTGAAATCAGCGCACCGGCGGATTCGGAGATGCCGCTTTCATTGAGTGCTGCTGCGACATTACGCAAGAAATGATCATCATCATGATTATTTTTTATCGCAGTCTGGAAGAGTTTTTTAGCGGCTTCCTCATTGCCCATTTTGGCGTTGATTTTTGCCATCGATAAGGTGATTTCCGAGTTGTTGTGCGCGCCGAAATGATCATACAGCCGTTCGGCCCGTGCCATACTCTCTAAGGCTTGGTCCTCCTCTCCCAGTCCACGATGTACCGATGCTTTGGAGATGGCGGCATAGAGATCTGCCTCCCGGTCTCCTTTGAACTCCTTTTGCATTTGCTCAATCACTTTGAAAGCATTTTGCTTGTCGTTATTTTCCTCATTCGAAACCTTGGATTCTACCAGTCTGGCGTAGATCTTTGGGTGCTTGTGGATAGAATGTTTACCCAGATTGACCGCCTGGTTAAAGGCATCTTCCGCGGTATTGAAGTCTTTGTTCTCCATCGCAATCTCGCCAAGTTCCTGTTGTCGTAGAATGGCTCTGGGCGACATACTGAGCGCGGTACTTAACACTTCTTGCGAGCCTCTCAGATCGCCAAGCGCCTTCAATGAGCGAGACAGCCAGTCATAGGCTTGGGTTAGCTGGTTATTGGTATTGATGAGTTCTTGAAAGGTCTCTCTGGCGGCTTCATAGCGCTTAAGGCCGTAATAGACTCTTCCCAAGCCCATTCTTGCCCAGGCCATCTCGCGTGTGGCCAGCACTGATTCGAAAACGACAGCAGCCTCTTCATAGGCGCCTGAACGAATGCAGATATCTCCTTTCAAGCGGATGAGATCTGAAAGATTTCTGGGATTGCCGGCAATGCGCTGGTCCAGTAGCTCGAGAGCCTTTGGATAGTCTTTTCTTTCCAATGCGGCGTCTATCGGCTGCAGGTCGAGTTTCTTAGTGAGGACCTTTTTCAGGCGGTTACGCAGCAGGTCCTTGGTAAATGGCTTATTGAGATAGCTATCCGGTTCGAATTCGATGGCGCCCAATACCATGCTGGTGGTGTTTTCTGCGGTGATCATGAGAAATGCCGTACTGAGACTGATAAGGCCGCGATGGCGTGCCTCTTCCAAGACTTGCTGTCCATCCTTGCCTGGCCCCAGATTGTAATCGCAAAGCACGACGTCATACTTCTTGCTCAACATGCTGGAGATGGCTTCGGCCCCGTTTTTCGCATTGTCGATGTCAGTCACACCAAACAGAGAAAGCATACTGCGCAGTGTTGAACGCATCTCTCCAAAGTCATCGATTACCAGGTAGCGCTTATTGCCCAGTATATTTTCGAGCATAGGTTAGACTCTTCGAATTGATCTGGTCACGAAATGTTTCTTGAGTGGTATTTGAACTTGCTCAATAACCGGACGACAGCTCTGGGCATGTCGTATTTCTCGATAAGTTATCGGTTAGTCGGGGGAAATCTGAAGCATTAAGTTCCTTACGCTTGCCCCGGCGTTTCTCTTGCACAAGCATTGAGCGACATCTGGCGGGTAGGATTGTTTTGCTGACCATTCCTGCTTGATTTGGCCTCACAAGGGGCTTAAATGGCTCTATCTGTGGCGGTATGCGCCTGCAATCAGAGGGGCATAGGTTGAATAGGGCTCAAGCAGGGTTGGAGCGAGAGAGTGGTTGGTGGCATGGCAGATAATAACAAGCCCGGAGCTTCCGGGCTTGTTAGGGCCTGTTAACACTATGTGGGCATCCTCATAGTGTTAACAGGCCCTAGCTTACTTGATCTTGCCGATTCCCAGCATCTTCAGGATATATTTCTCATAGATCGGTTCAGAAGTTCCTTTCTTCATTTTGCGGATGAAATATTTTTCAAAGGCGATTTTTGCCATGTGTACCCACTTGCCCTTCTTGAACCAGGCCACATTGCGTGGCGGCATCTGCGGCAGAGCCACAAATGCGGCGCCTGTATCACCCATATCCGCCAGGCAGATAGCATTCCAGGTTGCAAGTGTCGTTCCTTCCCTGCCGGCCAGGTCATCAATGATATTGTGCACAATGGCGGTGACCATCGATTCAATCATATAGCCGGTTTTGGGCGCACCCGTGGGAACCACGGTAGTCTCGACTGGCGGGATTGCAATACACACACCAGCAGCATAGATATTTCGGTATTTCGGGTTGCGCTGAAGGTCGTCGACAAAAACGAAGCCGCGAGGATTGCTCAAACCCTCCACGTTGGCGACTGCATCAACGCCCTTGAAAGCAGGCAGCATCATGGAAAGTTTGAATTCCAGTTGGTGTTCCTTCAGTTTATGCCCCGCATCATCGTACTGCTCGACGTGCATCAGGCCGGCCTCGACCTTGGTAACCTTGGCATTGGTGATCCAGTTGATGTGGTGGGCGCGGAAATCTGATTCGAGAAATCCCTTCGAGTCACCGACACCGCCCAATCCGAGATGGCCGACATAGGGTTCGGAGGTCACAAAGGTCATTGGCACCTTGTCACGCAGCTTACGCTTGCGCAGGTCCGAGTCCAGGATGAAGGAAAACTCATAGGCCGGTCCGAAACAACTGGCAAAAGGCATTGCGCCAACCACTACATGGCCAGGATCCTCCAGGAGTTGCTGGTATGCGGCATATGTCTCCTCAGCATGATCAATCGTGCAGATCGAGTGAGTGTGTCCCTGTGGCCCTGAGCCCTCTACTTCTTCAAAGGCCAGGCGCGGACCGGTGGCGATGACCAGATAGTCGTAATCGACTGTTTCACCGTCATTCAGGGTCAAGCGGTTGGCATCGGGGTCGATTTTATCGACCCGCTTGGCAATGAAGTTGATGCCCTTGCGTTCCAGGTGTGGTCTGATGTCAAAGGTTATGCTCGAGCGGTCACGCCAGCCAACTGCAACCCAGGGATTCGAAGGTACGAATTGGAAATAATCCCTTTCATTGATCATCGTAACTTCATGTTCACGACCCAATTCCATTCGGAGTTCGTAGGCACAAGGCATTCCACCGGTTCCGGCACCCAAGACTACGATATGAGCCATATATTAGTTCCTCCATCAAAAAAACAGCAGTTCATTGTAATTCGATCTTGTAGTTAGGTAAGGGTAAGCAAAAAAGCTGAATCACCTTACCGTCAATGGATTAAAAGTTAAACAAACATCAGTTTTTGCGCATGGTCTAATATGTTGACTCAGGAAATCGTTAATGAAAACCAACCTGCGGCTGTATGCTGATCTGCAATACTGAGTCTGCTTTCAAGTTGCTGATGAGCTTGTAACAAGGTCTGTTCGACACACTCTCGGCTATTGTTTTTTTCACTCAAATGGGCGGCGATCAAATGCTGCAGCCGGCCCAAGTCGAGTTGACTCAACAAGTCAACCGATTGTTGATTGTTCAGATGCCCATGACTGCCGCCCACTCGGTTCTGAAGACTGGGTGGGTAGGGGCCAGATGCCAACATTTCAGTATCGTGATTGAATTCCAGAATCAAACTATCGCAGCGGGAAAGGTTTTCAATGATGTGGGGCGTAATATGGCCCACATCAGTGAGTATTCCAAGGCGTTGTTCTGCACAATGAAAGTTGAACTGGCAAGGCTCACGGGAATCATGGGGCACAGGGTAGGGAAAGACCTCAAGGTCGCCTATGTAGAACCCTTTGGCATGACTGTCGATGGTATGTAATTCAGGAAGATCGCCGCAATTCGCCGCCCCATGGGTGCCTGCTGTCATCCAGGCGGGCAGCTTATGGCGTCTTGCCAGAGGACCCAGACCACGAATGTGGTCAGTATGTTCGTGGGTGATGAGGATGGCATCCAGGGTGTCGGCCGCTACGTCCAGCTGAGCGAGACGCCGTTCTATCTCCCGCGCCGGAAAGCCACAGTCCACCAGCACTCTGACCTGGGTAGTTTCGATCAGATGGGCATTGCCCCGGCTGCCGCTGCCCAGGGTAGCGAATCGCACTAACGGATTTGTTCGTGCAAAAGGGTCAGTAGCCGCACGGCTGTTTTACTGTTCTGCCGCTCGCCCTGCTGATTGCTGACGCTGACCTGGGTTTCATCATTCAGTTCTGTGAGTTTGACCTGGTATTGATTGTCGTCGAGGTCGTCATCACCACGCCAGAATGCGAGTTTAGCGAAAAAGCCCTTCTTCTTTTCCTCCACCAGTGCCTTGTAGCGCACATAGTAGATGCCATCTGAGCGATTCCGGTCTTCAACGGCGAATCCGACCCGGTCAAGCGCGATCCCGGTGAGCCGCCATGCCCGGTCAAATCTTTCGTTGATAATCAGCTCGACTTGCTGATCTGTGGCGATCAGCCGTGAACGTTCTTCTTTGGTATCGGGTTTTGCCAGTGATTGGTCGGCCTGTTCCTGGCTGACGCCCAAATACTGCATCAGGCTGCTCAGCATCGCGGCTTCGGTTTCGGGCTCGTTCGGCCTTGGTGTCCAGTAGGTTGTATCTGCCTGCCCGCTAACATCCTTGGCCAGTTCTTCCACCAGGCCCCGATGGGTCAGAAAGAGTTCGGTGGTGCCTGGCTCCTCGCCATGCTCCAGGCGCACCCGGAATCTGTCACGGGTGGCGGATGAATAAATGCTGTCGAACGCCTTGCGCAAGAATTCGGTCAAAGCCCCCTGTTTGACATTGCTGCGGCTCTCCAGCCAATCGGTGGTCATTACCCCGATTGCCGGGTCCTGTTCGACCAGCAGCAGTCCGTTCTTGCGCCAGAATTCAACAACTTTGAACCAGACGTCGGCTGGACTGGCATTGATTTTCAACCAACGCTGGTCGCCGTAGCGTTTGACCTCTATGTCTTCAAATTCGGGCAGGACCTGGCTGCCCGCAAGCCTGGAAGCGCCGGCTGGCTGCTCGCCCTGGCTGGAACTGTAGTCAGAATAGGAGGCGCTGGCCCCCCCTGGAATGGCCATGGCGTCCTCGATGGCAGAACTCGACAGATCGGGTGGGATCTCCAGGTTGTCCACGGCTTCACGCTGGCTGCGATAGGCCTTCTCTTTGTCAGAAAAGAAACCACCACTGGAACTGCAGGCAGTCAGCAGGCTGCTCAGTAAAAACAGGGGTATTAGCCGATATATCAGGGATAAAAACATATTATTCTGGCTCACTGACTT
The DNA here is from genome assembly GCA_963797085.1 of uncultured Gammaproteobacteria bacterium. Taxonomy (GTDB): domain Bacteria; phylum Pseudomonadota; class Gammaproteobacteria; order Chromatiales; family Chromatiaceae; genus JASJBU01. Next base: position 34,255 of record CAWCOA010000011.1, on the reverse strand, counting down.
GAGATAAGTTCTGCAGATGGTTGACTGCGACTTTTGCCTGTTGTTAGCACACACCCGCCTGACGCATGGCCGCTTTGACCTCGGGCTGCACTGCCTCGCTCAACCAGGTCAGGGGCAGGCGTATGCCCTTCGGAGATAAGGCCAGTTCCGCCATTGCCCATTTCACCGGTATTGGGTTTGATTCAACGAACAGCGCCCGATGCAGGCCGGATAGTTGTTGGTCCAGACGCTCTGCGGTCTCCCGGTCGCCGGCCAAGGCCGCCTCGCACATCTGGTGCATGAGATTTGGTGCGACATTGGTGGTGACGGAAATCACCCCGTTGCCCCCGCGCAGCAACATCTCGCAGCCGGTCGCGTCATCGCCGCTGTAGATATCAAAGTTGTCGCCACAAAGCTCACGGATCTGCTGCAGGCGCGCCAGATCACCGGTCGCCTCTTTGATACCAATGATATTCTCTACCTTGGCCAATCGAGCCACGGTCCCAGGCAGCATGTCGCAGGCGGTCCGGCCCGGAACGTTGTAAAGTATCTGGGGTATTTCAACTGCCTCTGCAACTGCTTTATGGTGTCTGTAGAGCCCTTCCTGGGTCGGCTTGTTGTAGTAAGGCGTGACCAGGAGGCAGGCATCGGCCCCCGCCTGTTTTGCACAATTTGTCAGGCTGATCGCCTCGCTGGTGGAGTTGGCGCCGGTGCCTGCGATGATCGGCATACGGCCTGCCGCAAACTCGACAACCCGCTCGATAACCTCACAATGCTCCTGTTCATCCAGGGTTGCAGACTCGCCTGTGGTGCCCACTGCGACGATGGCGTCAGTCCCCTGTTCGATATGGAATTCCACTAAACGCCGTAATGCCGTGTAATCAACGCCGCCATTTTCCCCCATAGGAGTGATCAGTGCCACCATGCTGCCGCGAAACATCTGTTAAATAACCCCGGGTATTTGGACTAATCGGTTATGGTATCCTGCGCCTTGCAATCCTGACAAGTCAGTTTAAGCTTTGGCTCTGCTGAGGGGGCCTGCGCCAACTCATACAGGCGGACTCAGTACTGCCTTGGCAACTGTCACAGCCATACTGCGGCGAATGTATGAGATAGTATCAGGCCAGTTGGCTGGCAGACCAATATCCTCCTCAGCGAACTGCGTGTGTGGCATGCTACACTTTGAAAAATTTTCACTTTTAAACGGTACTCAATGTCCAACCAAAATAATTTCCTGGTGATTTCCGCGCTTGGCAAAGACCGTCCCGGTATTGTCAAGTCTCTCTCGAAGAAAATCCTCGATGGTGGATGCAACATTAACGACAGCCGGATGACTGTCCTGGGTGGTGAGTTTGCCATACTGCTGCTGGTTGAGGGGCAATGGAATACCCTGGCGAAGCTGGAGAATGCGCTGCCGGAACTGCAGACTGAATTGGGCTTGACAATCATCGGCAAGCGCACCGAAAAGCGCAGCCAAAGCAGCAATCTGCTGCCCTACATGGTCGAAGTGGTTGCCATGGACCATCCTGGCATAGTCAACAAACTGGCCGAATTCTTCTCGGAAAGGAATATCAATATCGAGGATCTGATGACTGCCAGCTATGCGGCGGCGCATACAGGAACCCCCATGTTCTCTGTCCACTTGAGTGTCGGTATTCCATCGGATATCCATCTGGCGGCCTTGCGGGATGAGTTTATGGATTATTGTGATGCATTGAATCTGGATGCGGTGATTGAGCCGATCAAAGGTTAGGGTCTGTTAACACTATGCGAATATCGATCGACGCTGGGCATCCGCTTAGTATTAACAGGCCCTGAGAAAAAGAGGTTATAGCCATGACAACAATAGCTATCGACAAGCTGGTCCCGGATTTCGAACTGCCGGCTACTGGCAACAAGTCCATCAAACTATCAGATTACCAGGGAAAGCCGGTCGTCCTGTATTTTTACCCGAAGGCCAGCACTCCCGGCTGTACTCAGGAAGGTCTGGATTTTACAGCAGCGATCAATAAGTTTCGTCGTCAGTCGGCAGTGATCCTCGGAGCTTCGAGGGATTCGGTCAAGGCTCAGGAAAACTTCAAGGCGAAACAGGGTTTCCCCTTCGAACTCCTGTCCGACAAGGACGAGACGTTGTGTAATTTATTCGATGTCATAAAAATGAAGAACATGTATGGAAAAAAGGTCCGTGGCATCGAGCGCAGTACCTTTCTCATCGATGAACAGGGAATTCTTAGACAGGAGTGGCGAAAAGTGACCGTCAAGGGCCACGCTGATGAGGTGCTTGAAGCCGTCAAGGCGATGCGCGCAGCAAAATAGTCAAAACTAAGGGTATCCTTTGCCAGATAGCAATTCGCTGATAGCAACCTGGATAGATATTCCTGATTCTAGCCAACAGTTGGATAGCGCATGTCAGAAACAGCATTAGACTCCCCCCGCCTTTTTGTCCTCGATACCAATGTGCTGATGCACGACCCCACCGCGCTGTTCCGTTTCAAAGAGCACGATATCTTCCTGCCAATGGTGGTTCTCGAGGAACTGGACAAAGGTAAGAAAGGCATGTCCGAAGTGGCTCGCAATGTGCGACAGACCAGCCGCTTCCTGGATGAACTGATGTGCAATATAGCTCAGGATGAGATCAGTAAGGGAATTCCTCTCAATACCCTGCAGTTGAACGGCAATCGGATTGGCGCCGTGACCGGCCACTTGTTTTTTCAGACGGAACCGGTGTTGAGCGAGCTGCCCGCCACCCTGCCGGGGAATACCCCGGACAATACAATTCTGGCCACCGCATTGGGACTGCAGGAAGCCAGTCCTGGAAGGACAGTCATACTGGTTTCCAAGGATATCAATCTGCGCATCAAGGCGGCTGTGCTTGGAATTCGTGCGGAGGACTATTCCAATGATCAGGTTCTGGAGGATGTCAGTCTGCTGTATAGCGGCATGTCCAGGCTGCCGGATGATTTCTGGGAGCACCATACCAAAGAGGTAGAGTCCTGGCAGGAACAGGGCAGGACTTTCTATCGCATTACCGGTGATGAAACGGCTGAGTGGTATCCCAGTCAATGTCTGTATCTGGAGGGAGACAACAGCCTACAGTTTATCGTGCGAAAAAAGGTCGACGGTAATGCCGTGATCGAACTGGCCGAAGACTATACCAGCCCCAAACACGATGTCTGGGGCATCAAAGCTCGCAACCGGGAACAGAACTTTGCCCTCAACATGCTGCTCGACCCGGAACTCGATTTTGTCAGCCTGCTTGGCACCGCTGGAACCGGTAAAACCTTATTGACGCTTGCAGCGGGTCTGCAGCAGACCCTCGATCAGAACCTTTACCGCGAGATCATCATGACACGAGTTACGGTTCCGGTGGGTGAAGACATCGGTTTCCTGCCCGGAACGGAAGAGGAGAAGATGACACCCTGGATGGGTGCCTTGATGGACAATCTTGAAGTATTGACCCAGACCGAGGGTGGTGATTGGGGAAAAGCAGCGACCGATGACCTGCTGCGCAGCCGGATCCGTATCCATTCACTGAACTTCATGCGTGGGCGTACTTTCCTCAACAAATATATCATTCTTGACGAGGCGCAGAATCTGACGCCAAAGCAGATGAAGACCCTCATCACCAGGGCCGGCCCCGGGACCAAGATCGTTTGCTTAGGGAATATAGCGCAGATCGATACACCCTATCTGACCGAGACTACTTCAGGGCTGACTTACGCGGTGGATAGATTCAAGCATTGGCAGCACAGTGGCCATATCACCTTATTGCGAGGTGAGCGTTCCAGGCTGGCGGATTTTGCATCTGAGCAGTTATAGACTGCAAGCACGTTTACGGGAATCAACCTGTCATCGATGAGCCGGGGTAGACTCGCTCAGCCTAATCGATGGTTCCTCGCAGAGCGAGGTTTTCCAGTTCCGTCATGCTGCGTCGATAGATTTCCAAGGTCTTTCGATAGATCTCGGGAAGATTGCTGGCATCCCCCTGACGACCTTTGATTTCCAGCTCTCTGGCCAGCACCGAGAGTTGCACAGCGCCCACGTTGGCACTGCTTGATTTGAGTGGATGGGCCGAGGTTACCAGTGCCTCTAAATCTGCATTCTTGACTGCAGCTTTAAGACTGTTCATGAGGCGCGGGGCATTCGCCATATAGCTTTCGAGTATGGTGACAAAATCTTCATCCATGATTTCGTATAGCTCTTTCAGCACAGTGCCATCTAAAACTGTTGCAGACATATTCTGTCTGCCGCTGGAGCCAAGCTGAGTTACATTATTGGCGCTGTGATCAATCTCCTCAGAGCTATTTTGCTGGCGCTTGTCCGGAAGGGGGGCGACGAAACCTTCGACTAGGTCCTGCATCGGTAACCACTGCCGCAGCATCGTTTCGAGAACAGCTGGCTTGACGGGCTTGGCAAGGTAATCATCCATGCCCATCTGTAGGCAATGTTCCCGGTCTCCAGCCATGGCGTTCGCGGTCATGGCAATCACCGGTAGGTGTGCAAGGCCATATTGACTCTCGCGCTTGCGGATCATTTCAGTCGCCTGATAACCATCCATGCGTGGCATTTGGCAGTCCATGAGAACGATATCGAAGGCTTCCCTTTCAATGGCTTCAAGTGCCTCGACTCCATCGTTGGCTGTGACTGGTGTCAGGCCACTTTTTTCCAGCATCTTTTTGACGACGGTCTGATTGACCGGATTGTCCTCCACCACCAGGACTCTGCCCATCAAGGATGGACGTGTCCGAAATGCATCAACTTCACTGGATTCTGGTTCATCATCCGAAAACCCATGCCGCTGCGTGTCCAGCCAGTCGAGGCGGTCGTCCGGCATTCTTGGCATGGATTCGCTCTCTGAAGAAATGCTCCTCACTGAAAGCTGTTCAACATCAAACAGACGTTTGAAAAGGCGTTCCAATTCATTTCGTTTGATTGAGGATTTTATTAGCCTGACATGCTGTGCGAGGAGATTTTCCTGTTCACCATGCGGTGCATCGACTACCATGATTTCCACTTCAGACATGTGCGGGATGTTTCTTGTGTCGGCAATGATCTGCAGCAGATTTGACGCCTGTGTCACTCCATCGATCAAGACAAGTTCGTAGCGCCAGCTGGCCCCCAGCGTCGCGGATGATTTCAGTTTTGTTAAAGCATCATATTGGTTTGACGCATGCTGAAAATACATTCCCCAGAGCCGCATATGTACGGTGAGTTGAGAAATTCGACGATCGTTTTCATCGCCCAGGACCAAGCTGCGTATGCCGTTCAGATCACGCCGGGCAGAGGGTAGTTCCATAAGGGACTTTCTGAGGGGCACAATGAACCAGAAATAGGAACCCCGGCCCAGCTGGGATTTCACCCCAATCTGCCCTCCCATGAGTTCCGTCAGGCGTTTACAGATGACCAGCCCGAGCCCCGTGCCACCATGATTTCTGGTCGTTGACGCATCCGCCTGGGAAAAGGCTTTAAACAATCGTTCGATCTGTTCCTCAGACAATCCGGTGCCCGAATCGCGCACGGCGAACAGCAGTTCGACCTCAGTGCGGGATGTTTTGCGGTGTGAGACTTCAACGGATACTTCACCTTTTTGGGTGAATTTAATGGCGTTGCTGACCAGATTGGTCAGTATCTGCCGTAGGCGTATCGGATCTCCGCGGACTGTGCGGGGCACATTGTTGTCGATCTGATAGTTCAGCTTGAGGTCTTTACGTTGTGCCGCATTTTGCATCAGAGAAGTGACCTGCTCGACCATATCGAGCAGATCGATCTCAATGAATTCCAAGTCGAGTTTACCGGCCTCGATTTTTGAAAAGTCGAGTATGTCATTGATGATGCTGAGTAGTATCTGCGAAGAGTTGAATGCAGTGGTGACGAATTCTCGCTGTTCATCATCCAGTCGGGTTTCCCGCAGCATCTCCAAGATAGGCAGGATGCCGTTTAAGGGCGTGCGTATTTCGTGGCTCATGGTAGCCAGGAATTCGGATTTAGCCAGATTTGCCATCTCCGCTGCTTCCTTGGCATGGTAGAGTTCCTGCTCCACGTTATGCCGTTGATCATTCTCCAGTGCCAGCCGGCTGCGTAAATCGTTCAGCTCGGTTTCTGATTCAATCAAGCGTTCATGCAACAGGGAGCGGTTGGCCGCAATCAAAAGAAACTTCTGTTGATTGGCTATCATCCAGACAGCCAGGATGAGGAGCCCAAGAAGCCCTCCCATAAAGCTCATCCAGAATACCTCGGGGTGCGGTAATAGATGCCCGCCCGAGTTTATGATCATAAAGGCCGTCAGGCTGAGCACATAGACGATGCTGAAGAAGCTGTCGACAGTGAGCAGCAGGGTGGTTAGTAAAAAGATTACTCCAATCAAGGCGGCGGTCGCTGCCAAATTGACTGCATCAGTCTCTTCAACCAGAAGATGCAGCAAGGCTGAAGCCCAAAGGATTCCCAGGAGCAAGACACCAGGTAGGAACACATAGCGCCAGATCTGCAGACGAATCAGGGAAATTCTGCGCAGTTGGAAGATGCTGACTGCCTGGACGATCAGCACCAGGCTGAGCAACAGGCCCCAAATCTGTTCAAGGGGCTTTTTCCATGCGTCGCCTAAGTAAAAATAGATAATCAGTGCAAGCAGATTGACGATGATCAGGGCCAGGCCATTGGTGTACAGCAGGCGAACCTGCTCCATTTTGACCTTATCTGCCTCGTCATTCTCTTCAACCATGGATCCGCTAACTAATAAACCTGTCTTAAAGATAAACCAACTTTCCATATTAGCTCTGTTTATTCCTTATGGGCAATGGCAGACATTATCATGGTAGGTGAATTATTCTTCCTGCATGGTTAGGTCCATCGCATATCCGGCCTCAATCTGACGAACTTTTCCGCTCAATATTTACCCATCATCGTATTGGCCGGAACAAGAGGATCCGAAGCGATTTCCGACAGATGCAGTTTTCTTCAACAGGCGGACTAAGTATCTCCCTGCCACCTCTGTTTGCGCTGCGAAATCAGCGCACTAGAGCCAAGGTTCGGTAAAACATCAAAATACGGTGTAACCAGTAAGGCAGTGGTAGAAAAATTTTCTTTCAGAGGCCTAGGATCGTTATGCTAATAATAATGTCGAATTAAGAATGAAGGGCTGGTTTCGCGGTTTCATAACTATTTACTGGAGAATGCCATGACGCAAAACATTGGTGGGATCGAAAAAATCATTCGAATCGTTCTTGGAGTTGCGCTGCTTGTGTGGGGCTTCGTCTTGAGCGACCCGGTCAATTACTGGGGCGCTATTGGTGTTGTTCCATTGCTCACGGCGCTGATCGGTTGGTGCCCGGCCTGGTCACTTGTGGGCATTAACACGAAAAAGTAGCCGCTGTTTTGTCAACCAGACGACGCTGACCCCGGGTCGATCCAAGCAGGTCCTGTGGCTCATGACGTCACTTCAATCACTAAGTAGAGATAACTGGGTCCACTTTAGGCCAGGCGGTGAGAACTGCCTGTACCAGGGTTGCCAGGGGGATGGCAAAAAACACCCCCCAGAAACCCCAGAAACCACCAAACACCAAAATTGAGACAATGATGGCTACCGGGTGAAGATCCACGACCTCTGAAAAGAGCAGTGGCACCAAGACGTTGCCGTCGAGGGCCTGAACGATGAGATAGGCGACAGCCAGCCAGATGAAATCGGGGGTCCAGCCCCACTGAAACCAGGCAACGAACAGAACGGGAATCGTCACTACCGCGGCGCCGATGTAAGGGATGATCACCGACAGGCCTACCATCACTCCCAGCAGCAGCGCATAGTTGAGTCCCAGCAGCGAAAAGGTCGTAAAGCTGGCTGACCAGATGATGATGATCTCCCAGAATTTGCCGCGTACGTAATTGGCTATCTGGCGATCCACGTCCTGCCAGACCGTACCGGCAAATTTCCGGTGTCTGGGTAGGTATTTGACAAACCAATCGATGATCAATCGCTTGTCCTTCAGAAAGAAGAACACCAGCAGCGGCATCAGGATCAGATAGACGGCCAGGGTGATCACCCCTACCACCGAGGAGAGGGACCAGGAGAGGACATGCTGGCCGAATATGCCGATCTCTTTGCGTATCTGGCCGATCAGTTGATCGACCTGTTCTTGAGGTATGATATCCGGATACATCTCCGGCAGTTTCATTAAGGCCGATTGGCCTGTGGAGATCATCGTTGGCAACTGCTGTACGAATTCGGTCACCTGCCTGGAGAGCAATGGCAGCAGCCCCAGTACGACCAGTGCGACGAATAGCAGAAACAGGATAAAGACAATGATCACCGCCGGCAGTCTCGGAAATCTTCGAGCCTCCAGGAGACTGACAACCCCTTCCAGCAGATAAGCGATCACGATACTTGCCAGTACGGGAGCGAGCATGTCCCCCATGGTCAGGACAACACCGAAAAACAGCGCCAGGAACAGCGTCAGAAAGACAATCTGCGGGTCGGAAAAGTAGCGTTTGAACCAGGCAGTGATAGCTTGCATGAAGGGTGATGGTTCCAGGCTATGTCATCAGACTAAGGCTTTAATCCTCACTCAGATAGCGTTGATAGTGTCGCTCGAAAAGTCTCTCCAGGTCATCGATTACCGATCTGGCATCCCGCCCTTGCATCACGTGTGACATCATCAGTGAGGAGGTTTCGTCCAGCATTTTGTCTCTCTGTATCATATGGTAGCTGGCCGAGAGCCGCTGGATGGCCTTGACCACGGACTCCTTGGCGGGACGTGGTATCAGTTTGGGTTCGATGGGTATTGCTGCTTCTGGTTGTGCAACGGCGTCAGCGGGGGTGCGGTTCGCCAGGAACTCAGCAAAAGCGATCAGGCTGTGTCGGTTCTGTTCATCCAGGGCGGCAAACAGCTCCAGCAGCTGGCGCTGCTCTTGGGTCATTTTTTTTTGCTGAGTCGGTACAAATTGCAAGGTTTGTAACCCTAGGGATGTGTCACACAATAGGCGCGCGCAAATTCCAGCAGTTCCTCCATCACGCGCAGCCGGAATTTCTGCTTCTGGTGCACGAATGAGAAGGGCCGTTCCATTTGGGGCTCCAGGTTAATGGCGCGCAATGTGTCGAGTTTCAGTTCCTTCTGCACCGTGGCGCGTGAGACGACCGAAACCCCCATGCCGGCTTCTACAGCACCTTTCACCGCCTCGGGACTACCTAACTCCATGGTGATATGCAGGCTTGCCCCACAGCCGTTGAGGTGTTCATTCATATACTCATTGATGACTTCGCGGGTGCCTGAGCCTTCCTCACGGCAGATAAAGGGGTACTTGAGCAGCTCTGAGAAATCAACAGCCTCCTTGCCGGCCAAATCATGATTGGGCGGCACGATGGCCACCAGCTGGTCCAGGCGGCAGACCTCCACCACCAGGTTCTTGTTGCCCACCGGGGCCTCAACTACCCCCAGATCGATGCTGTTGTTCTCCACCATCGAGACAATCCCATCGGAATTCGAGACCCTCAGGTGAATCGTGACCTCGGGGTAGCGGGAGCCAAAATCACCCAGCAAGGCAGGCAGCATGTATTCTGCAATAGTGGTACTGGCGCCGATGGTGAGTGCACCGCGAATCTCTCCGGTCATTTCCCGCACCGAATTCTCCATATCAGCATAGAGGACAAAGATGCGATCCGCATAGCCGAAGACCCGGTCACCGGCTTCGGTGAGGCTGATGCGGTTATGAGTACGGTCGAACAGACGGGTATTAAAATATTCTTCTAACTGACGCACCTGGAAGGTTACCGCTGGTTGCGTCATGTGCAGTGATTCTGCCGCCTTGGTAAAGCTCAACAACCGTGCAACTGTATGAAAAACCTGTAGTCTGCGATCAGCCATTGATGTTTTGCGCCCTGTGGATAGTTTATAGCTTCGATAAATTCCTTTTATATCATAAGTTACTACTATGAGGGAATACTGATTATTTGTAGTTTGTGCAAATATGGTGTAATCAAAGCTGGAATTTTTTATGGGAATCTCTTAGCCTCTGATAGTTCTGGGGTAAACCCTTAATTGACTCAGTTACTTTCCACTTTCTGATAGGGACGGGCATGCAACGAAACCATATTAAAAGATTCAGCAAACTCACCCTGGCAACTGGAGTTGTCTTAATGGCATCCGCTAATCAGGTCACCGCCTCCGGCTTTGCAGTGCCGGAGATATCGGTCACCGGGCTGGCACTTTCTAATGCCTTGGTCGCGAATGCCAAAGAATTGGGGGCCATTCCATACAATCCTGCGGCCATGGCGTTTCATGATGGCAATTCAATCAGCGTTGGCGCAATGCTCGTTAAACCCGAACTCAGTGTAACAACCGTTAACGGGCAGTTCGACAGTGAGGCGAATGACATCGTGGCGCTGCCCAGTATCTCTGCTCATCATAGTATGACGAATACGCTGAGTATCGGTTTAGCCATCAACACCCCCTTCGGGCTTGAAACGGAATGGCTGCCAGAGACGTTCGCTCAACCTGCAGTTGATCTTGATGGCTATCCGTCTGGTTCGCAGGTTCCTACCAAATCTAAACTCGAGATTATAGATTTCAGCCCGGCGCTGGCTTACAAACTGAGTGACAATGCGAGTATTTCCGCCGGCCTGGATCTCTATTGGTTGAAAAATGTGGTATTTAACAGCGCAGTCAATGCCCCTCCCACCTATCCGGCTGTAGAACTGGATGGAGATGGCCGCGGCGTGGGCATGCACATTAGTGGCCTGTATATTGCCGGTGACTGGAGTTTCGGGATCAACTACCACTCTCAGGCGAATATCCCTATCGAAGGTGATATAAAGTCGCCAACCAGGAACACTGAAGCCACTGTCGACCTGGAATTACCCTCGCGCCTGCAACTGGGTGTCCGTTACCAGACTACCAGTAAGCTTGCGCTAGAGTTTGATTTTACCCGAACGGGTTGGAGTAGCTTTGATACTTTAGATATCAAGGAGGCGACCTACGGTACAACAGTTCTAACCAGTGACAACAAATGGGATGATGCTAACGCCTATCGGTTAGGTGCGACCTATGACATAACGGGCGACACTCAGTTGCGTTTTGGTTATACCAGGGACGAAACACCTCAGGAAGACGAGTACTTCAGTGCCCGTATCCCCGATGCGGACCGTGACCTGTTCAGTATTGGTATTGGTCACAAGTTGGCAAACGACTGGTCAATCGATGCGGGATACATGTATGTCAAATTCGATGATCGTAGTGTTTCTCAGCCACAATGGGATACGACGACCACCGAATTTAATGGTACCAGCGCGGTCAATGGTGACTACGAATCCTCAGTGCATTTATTTGGATTGGGTGTCAGCAAGACCTTTATGTGAATTAAGTTTATGGAAGGCCTGATTGCTTCAAGCCTTCCTGATAATTACCACCATTGAATTACTTGGAGACAGTTAGATGCTAAGCAAGCCGATTACTATCTTAATGATTGCGTTATTGCCTTTCAGTCAAATGCTGGCTGCGGAAGAAGAGGCCGCGCCCACGGTTACATTCAAGCGCCTTTCTTTGGAGACCGCTACAGCGATAGCTCAAGGAGCGATTGCAGATTGTCGCAAGCAGGGTATCCAGATAGGTGTTACGGTAGTGGACCGTGACGGCACGGTGCAGGTGACACTCCGTGATACGATTGCGGCCCCCATCACCTTATCGATCAGCCGGCAGAAGGCCTTTACAGCAGTGAATTTCAATGCGGCCACATCTCAATTGGGCAGCCGGGCCGATACGCCGATTGGCCGTATCGATGGACTGGTGATGACTGCTGGTGGCCTGCCGGTGCAGGCAGGCGGTCAATTGTTGGGTGGTGTGGGAGTAAGCGGCGCGCCTTCGGGCAAGACGGATGAAGCCTGCGCACAAGCGGGTATAGACCAGGTTATCGACGATCTCGAAATGGCGATGTGAAACTTCGCAGATAGACCGATAGAATAGACAGAGATCCGCCATTTCAGGGCTTGGGCATCACACTGTCTTGCGGATGATCGTGGGTCTGTTCATGGGGTGCCGGGGGCGGTAATGGTTCTCCACTGAACAGGGCGCTGGCGGCCTTGAAAGGGTCCAATTCGCTGGTAGCGACGACTTGTATGTCATGGGCGGCCATGCGTTGTATGAAGCCCTCGCCACAACTGCCGCTGACCAGTACGTCAACCTGAAAAATCGGGTGGCTGCTACCATGATATTCATGCAGCGACATCTCCTTGGGCAAATCGAGCCGCTCCAGTTCAATGGGTTTCCCGGCCTCGTCTTGACCAAGAATGAGAAAGCGCCGGGTTTTGCCGGCATGGCCGGTGATAGTGCGGAAGTTTTGACTGGTAATGCCGATTTTCATAGATTGTTTCTCAAATAACGGAAAGTTGAGGTTTTGGTTTCTTCACCGGTGTATAGAGGGATTTTGCCCATTCCTCGATCAACGCGTTTGCCACCGGCATCGGTGCTTCCATGAATGAGATTATATAGCGGTCATCGGTCTCACAGATACCGATTGAACGAGGCCTGTTGGCCAATTGCGCGGGCTCTGGGAGTGTCAGGCCAAAGCAGAACACCACATTCAACGCCGCTTTGATATTCTCAGCCAGTTGGCCTTCGGGTAGTTTTTTCGTATGCGCGAAGTGGTCGAACAACGCGATGTGGCAAGCGGTGGGGTGTGCCTTGATTTTTGCGATAAAGTGGTCTGCTATCTCCTCAACAGATCCAAATAGACACTCGGAGGGTTCAATCTCCAGCAGATAGACGGGGACCTTTTCTTCCAATAGGGTCTGAATAAACATGCCTGCAGCAGCTTTTTAACGTTCCGGTTAACATCTGATTTGCAGATGATACGCACCTAACCGGCCGGCAGGCATTGAAAAAGATCAATCCTTGGCGATCCGCTGAAGATTGGGTATGTCTAGCAGGAAATGGTTGGTCTGGGATTCCACCAGAAGACTCTGGCGTTTGAATTCCGCAATGGTCCTGCTCGCGGTTTCGGTTGTGATGCCCAGCATCGCACCCATGTCCTCACGAGCAAACAGTTGGCATTCACTGCTCTGGCTGTCCTCCACCAGGCGGAGCAACAGGCGCGCCACTCGTTGTTTGGAGGAGCCGGTGGAGAGTTCGGTCAGCCAGGCGTCCGCTTCGTTCAGCGCCCGTTGCCAACGGTTAAGCAGTTCGCGATGCAGCGTAGGGTTTTCCTGGCTGAGATTCTCCACCACCTTCACCGGCAGGCTGCAGACCTCTGTCTCCTGCAGAACCACTGCGTCGTGATGATAATTGTCTCCAAGCAGGCACTCCAGGCCGGTGACGTCGGTAGTGCGGATCAGGCGGACGATGCGTTGGCTGCCATCCTGTAGATACTGCACAAGTTTGAGGATGCCGGAGCGCACTGTATACAGACGCTCGCCCTCATCACCTGAATGGTAGAGAGTAGCGCCAACCGGTAGTGTATACTGATCAATCGGATCATGGATCTGTTCGAACACACCTTCAGGTAATCCGGCAAACAGAACGGATTCCCGTATCGCACAGGATTTACAATCGGCCTTTCCATCCCAGGCCTCTTTCAGAGTGACAAGTTTTACCATGGCTGTGGCATAGAAGAGTAGTGATATCCTGTGGCTACTGTAATAGTTGTCCTAATCAACAGACTAACAATAACAGATATTTGGTGAGGATAAAGCCTGATTTTCTGCGTGGATAAAGCGCCTTGGGGAGGTTCCTGCTGGAAATTAATCCCTATTGTTTGCGCTGCATCCAGGCCATGGTCAACCAATGATGAGTTTCCTGCTTGCAGTTCCGCATGCATTATTTCATGCCCTTTTCGAGTTAACATGATGCGATCGATTCTCGGCCGTGGATACCGGGGAGTGCAGAGTTATTCTGGATTTTAAGTTTATGTCGTTAATCAGACTTCGAGAGATACAACTGGGTTTTGGGGGGCAGCCACTGCTCGATGGCGTCGATCTGTCCATCGATAAAGGTGAACGCATCTGTCTGCTGGGGCGCAATGGCGCAGGCAAGTCGACCTTGATGCGGGTGATCATGGGTGAACTGACTGCGGATGACGGGGAACGGCTGGTCGGAAAGGGTGTGCGGATTGCCCGGCTCATTCAGGAGGTGCCGCAAGGCCTCACCGGCAGTGTCTTTGACATCGTGGCCGACGGGGCCGGTAACCTGGCAAGGCAGATAAAGACTTACCATCAGTTGAGCAACCAATTGGCCGAATCCGACAGCGCAGACTTGCTGGATCGGCTGGCCGATGCGCAACATGCCCTTGAGGCCGCGGATGGCTGGCAACTGGAGCAACGGGTGGAGACGGTGATCTCCCGCCTCTCACTGACGCCGGATGTGGAGTTCTCCGAGCTTTCGGGCGGGCTCAAGCGCAGGGTTCTGCTGGCCCAGGCGTTAGTCAATGAACCTGACTTGCTGTTGCTGGACGAACCGACCAACCATTTGGATATTGAATCTATCAGCTGGATGGAGGAGTTCCTGCTCAGCTATCCGGGGGCTCTGCTGTTCGTGACTCACGATCGCGCCTTTCTGCGCAATCTGGCGACACGCATCCTCGAGCTGGATCGTGGGCGGCTCACGGACTGGCCGGGGGACTATGACAATTTCCTCAGACGCAAGGAAGAGATGCTGAATGCGGAGGCGCAGGAGAACGCCCGCTTCGACAAGAAGCTTGCCCAGGAGGAAGCCTGGATCCGGCAGGGCATCAAGGCGCGCCGCACGCGCAACGAAGGCCGTGTCCGGGCCCTCAAGACGCTGCGGCAGGAACGACAACAGCGCCGTTCCCTGACCGGCCAGGCGAAGATGCAGCTGTCGGAGGCTGACCGGTCGGGGAAGCTGGTGGCTGAAGTGGAAAACATCAGTTACGCCTGGGAGGAAAAACCGGTTATCCGGGACTTTTCCACTAAGGTCATGCGCGGCGATCGAATTGGTATTATCGGCCCCAACGGCGCTGGCAAAACCACCTTGCTGAACCTTTTGCTGGGCCGCCTGGCGCCGGATTCCGGCCGGGTTAAGCTTGGCACCAATATCGAGGTGGCCTATTTCGATCAGCTGCGCAGCCAGCTCAATGAGGAGCTGTCGGTACAGGACAATGTGGGTGGCGGCAGTGACAAGGTGGAGGTTGGCGGCAGGAGCAAGCACATCATTGGTTATCTGCAGGATTTCCTGTTTACCCCGGAGCGGGCGCGGACTCCGGTGAAGGCCCTTTCCGGAGGTGAACGTAACCGCCTGCTGCTGGCCAAGCTCTTCACCAGGCCGGCCAATGTGCTGGTGCTGGACGAACCCACCAACGATCTGGATGTGGAAACCCTGGAACTCCTGGAGGAACTGCTGCTGGCCTATCAAGGCACCTTGTTGCTGGTCAGTCATGACCGGGATTTCCTCGACCATGCGGTGACCAGCTGCCTGGTGTTTGCCGGAGATTGCCGGGTCATAGAGCATGTGGGCGGTTACAGTGACTGGGAAAATTACCGGCAGCAGCAGGCCGCCCAAGATAAACCTGCGGTAAAAAAGATCAAGGCTGCTGCAGAAGCGCCGCAAAAGAAGAAAGGCAAGCTCAGTTACAAGGATCAGCGTGAACTGGACGGCCTGCCGCAGCAAATCGAGGAACTCGAGGCAACCCTTGCCGAGATCCAAAAGCAGATGTCAGACCCCGCCATCTATCAGCAGGGCGGTGAAAAGATCGGTGAGCTGCAACAGGCAATGAAAACTCATGAACAGGAGCTTGCAAGCGCCTATGACCGTTGGGAGACCCTGGAGGCCGCTCAATCCGAGGCATAACCCTCTCGTCATCACGAGGAGTTTTGTAAGATGAACAAACTCATTACCGCCAGTTCACTGATACTGCTATGCGGTTGTCAATGGTTGCAGGCCGGGGCCAGCTGTGTAGTGGCTAAAAAGCTCGGCAACTCCCTGGCCATCGAATGGGTGGCGGCTGAGGCTGAAAGCGCACAGAGTGCAACCCACAAGGCGAAACAGAAACTCATCGAACAGGGGTTGCAGGGCAAATACCAGGATCTTCATCATCAGGCCTCCACGGATCTGCCCCATGCGCATGCAGTCATCGTCAGGACCGAGTACACAACCCGGATCGGCAGGCAGCGCACCAGCTATGGCTGCGGGTTCAGCGAGCATTCCGCCCAGCATGCAATAGATCTGGCGATCTACAATCTACGCAACTACTCCTGGGGTTGGAAAACGGAATACGGTTACCAAATTCAGGAAGAATTCTCTTACTGATCTTTTTGCCTATTCAAGGCGTCTGCTACTAACGATTATTGACTCGGCTGACTGCCGACTGCACAGGTATATCCTGCATGGTAAAAACTGTGGATGAGGTGGTCTCGCAATTAAGGCTGTTGATACGAAAACAGGAGAAGTAGAGAGGGGAAAGGTGGGGAAAAAGCAGGGGGGTTGCCCCCCCTGCGAGGTCAAGGGTTCAAGTCAACGACTAATCGTCGTCACGATCGGCACCTCTGTACCTGCGGCTCGTTCTGCCCTTACACTCAACTTCTGAGCTACGAGTCAGTGAGTCGTTGGCCGGATCTGCGTTCTCTGCCGCATCGATGACGGCTGTCCAATCCAGGACATAGCTGCCGGGTTCTTCACATTCAATTTCAACATTGAAAGTGAAGCGGGTGTCGGTACCACCCGGTATTACGGTCTCGGTGACTGATGCCGGCTCGATTTCCACCTCCAGGCCCGGATGGCTGGCCACCAGGGTGACCGTGGCATCCTGCTCGATGGTATCGCCATCGCCGAAGACGATGATGCGCTTTTTCACTTCTCTGTCTTCACGGAGCAACAGCAGGTTGGGTACCCGCATATTGCTGAGGAACACATCCGCATCACCGGTGGAGACGGTCTGAATTACCGCAGTGGTGCCATCCGAGTCCGTCAGGCCATCATCGTCGATGACCGTCAGAGACACGTTGTAGGTGCCCGCCGTACTGTAGGTATGGCTCGGATTGGGGCCTGCATCCTCCGCAAGCGTACCATCGCCGAAGTCCCAGTCGTAGCGGACGATGCTACCGTCAGGATCCGTTGAACCACTGCCGTCGAAGGATACTGCTTCACCTTCGGTTCCGGTGTAAGGTCCGCCGGCATCAGACACAGGCGGCAGCAGAGCCGGCTCCGTGATGGTGGCCGTTGTTGTCGCCGCTCCCGTGTTGCCGAAGTCGTCGGTCACGGTCAGGGTTACTGTATAGACACCTGCACTGCGGTAGGCATGGATCGTGGTTTCACCGCTGCCGGTGCTGTTGTCACCAAAGTCCCAATCCCAGGCGACAATAGTGCCGTCTGGATCGAAGGAGGCGCTGCCGTCAAAGGCCACGTCGACATCGATGATGCCGCTGTAGGGGCCGTTAGGATCTGCCGTCGGTGCCTCGTCCGGGACGATTTCTGCGCTGGTTTCTGCAGGATCGCTCACCTGACCTTCGTCATCGGTCACCACCAGTGTCACTGTATAGGAGCCTTCGGCGGCATAGACGTTGGTTGGGGTCGGACCTATGCCCGTGTTGCCGTCACCGAAGTCCCAATCGTAGTCGTTTATGGAACCGCCGTCCGGATCGGTTGATGCAGTACCATCGAACAGTACCTCACGACCTTCCTTGCCTGAGTATGGTCCATTCGGGTCGGCCACCGGTATCTCCGGTTGATCAACGATATCTGCCGTGGTGGTGGCCGGATCGCTGCTCAGGCCATCATTGTCGACCACGGTCAGCGTTACCGTATAGCTGCCGGCAGCAGCATAGACATGAGTCGGTTCTGCACCGGTATCCGTGTTACCGTCACCGAAGTCCCAGTTCCATTCTTCCACGGTGCCATCCGGATCGGAGGAGCCGGTGCCGTCGAAAGTGACAGTCTCACCAGCAGTACCTGTGTACGGTCCGTTCGGATCGGCTACTGGAGGCTGCAGATCTACCGTGATAGTAGCCGTGGTAGTGGCCGAGTCGGTCAGGTCAGTGGCGTCGATGACCGTCAGGGTCACTGTGTAGATGCTCTCCGCCGCATAGGTGTGCGAGGGGGTAGGTCCGGCGTCAGCAACGAATGTGCCATCACCGAAGTCCCAATCGTAGGCGACGATGTCATCGTTCGGGTCGCTGGAGCCGCTGCCATCGAATTCAACCGGTACGCTTACGGTTCCGCTGTAGGGACCATTCGCGTCGGCTACTGGAGGCATGGCGCCTTCGCCGATGGTGGCGGTGGTGCTATCGGTGCTCTGCAAACCATCGTTGTCGGTCACAGTAAGGGAGACTGCGTATTCACCGGTTGCAGTGTAGGCATGAGTGGGGCTCACGCCGGTACCGCTTGCGCCGTCACCGAAATCCCACTCGTAGCTGACGATGCTGCCGTCGGCATCACTGGAGCCGCTGCCATCGAACTGTACCGGGTCATTGACGGTGCCGCTGTAGGGTCCATTGGCATCCGCTACCGGTGGAACCAGTAACGCGTCGATGGTTGCCGTGGTTGTGGCTGTGTCGGTGGCGCCATCATTGTCGGTTACGGTCAGGGTCACATCAAAGGTGCCTGCAGTGGTGTAGATGTGACTCGGGGTAACGCCCGTGCCGGTTTCGCCGTCGCCGAAGCCCCATGCATAGCTAATGATGGTACCGTCCGCATCGTCGGAACCGCTGCCGTCGAAATTGATCGTAACGCCAACCGTGCCGCTGTAGGGTCCGTTTGGATCGGATACTGGAGGATTGTTTATGTCAGCTATAGTCGCGATGGCGGTATCCGTATCGGTCTGTCCAGCTGTATCGGTTACGGTGAGGGTGACGGTATAGGTGTCTGCCCCCGTATAGGTATGAGAAACCGTTTGACCAGTCGCTGATGAACCGTCACCGAAAGTCCACTCATAGCTGGCGATGCCGTTGTCATCACTGGAGCCAGAGCCGTCAAAGGTGATCGTGTCACCCACAAGGCCACTGACGTCTGGACCTGCATTGGCAACCGGGAGTTCGTCTACTGGGACTGGATCGATCGTCGCGATGGCGGTATCCGTATCGGTCTGTCCAGCTGTATCGGTTACGGTGAGGGTGACGGTATAGGTGTCTGCCCCCGTATAGGTATGAGAAACCGTTTGACCAGTCGCTGATGAACCGTCACCGAAAGTCCACTCATAGCTGGCGATGCCGTTGTCATCACTGGAGCCAGAGCCGTCAAAGGTGATCGTGTCACCCACAAGGCCACTGACGTCTGGACCTGCATTGGCAACCGGGAGTTCGTCTACTGGGACTGGATCGATCGTCGCGATGGCGGTATCTGTATCGGTCTGTCCAGCTGTATCGGTTACGGTGAGGGTGACGGTATAGGTGTCTGCCCCCGTATAGATATGAGAAACCGTTTGACCAGTCGCTGATGAACCGTCACCGAAAGTCCACTCATAGCTGTCGATGCCGTTGTCATCACTGGAGCCAGAGCCGTCAAAGGTGATCGTGTCACCCACAAGGCCACTGACATCTGGACCTGCATTGGCAACCGGGAGTTCGTCTACTGGGACTGGATCGATCATCGCGATGGCGGTATCCGTATCAGTCTGTCCGGCTGTATCGGTTACGGTGAGGGTGACGGTATAGGTGTCTGCCCCCGTATAGATATGAGAAACCGTTTGACCAGTCGCTGATGAACCGTCACCGAAAGTCCACTCATAGCTGTCGATGCCGTTGTCATCGCTGGAGCCAGAGCCGTCGAAGGTGATCGTGTCACCCACAAGGCCACTGACGTTTGGACCTGCATTGGCAACCGGCGGATCATCTGTCGCGGTGGTCGGGTCGAGGTCACCGGACACAGTACTTGGGACCGGATCGCCTGTTGTCCAGCCTGGCTGCGCATTGGCTTGGATCTCTTGAAGATTGCTGTAACCGCCCGAATCACCATCGGAGTTTGCGGATTCAACTAGAGGGAATGCGGCTGCACCGATCGTGGCTATTCCCGCATCCCGGAGTGCAACACCATAACCGTTGTTGACGATGGGATCGCTCCTCGACGGATTGCTTTGATCATGGCACAGGGCACAGCCGGCATTCGCATCTGACAGAGAAGTGTATTCCAGGTCGAAAAGTGTCAAGAATGTCTGGCTGGCCATGGCAATGGGCGCCGACAGTGTTAATACCCCCGCGCTGAGCAGTGGTAGTAGAAGCCTTTTTAGCAGACCTCGTCTAGATACAACATGAGAAGGCATGGTTTATTTCCTCCGTTAGGGTGATTCCGTTTCGTCCCGATTTTTGTTTATTAAGGTGGCGGTCTTGATGCGTATTCAGGTATTGCGCCTGGAAAATCTTGTGTGTTATTAGCGGAGGAGTATTTACAGGTATCGCTTAGAACTGACGTTTAAGTCGTCACCTGGCAATACTCCTTCATTAGATACCCAGACATCTAAGGCCCCTAGAAAATACTATGGGATGGAAACAGCAAATACTATTCGGGACTTCCCTTGGGTTTTTGTATAGACCTACTTTTGTAATGGTTTTCGTGAATTACCTTCTGATCACGCTCGAATCCGCGAAAGACAGTCCTTAGCTATTAATGAATACAGAGATGGATTTTAAGTTAAGAAAAAGCTAATATAGTGATTTAGTATCAAGTTTCGATTTCAGAGTCGTAAGCAGGTTTTCCTATGCAGGATCCGACCACCCTATCCGACAACGACCAGGGACGCGTTGAAGTCAAAGAGACCACCTGTTACATGTGCGCCTGTCGCTGCGGTATCCGTGTCACTTTGCGCGATGGAGAAGTGCGTCATATAGAAGGGAATCCCAACCACCCATTGAACAAGGGGGTGATCTGCGCCAAGGGCTCCTCCGGCATCATGAAGCAGTATTCGCCGGCGCGTCTTAGCAAGCCGCTGTTGCGGAAGAAGAACGCAGAGCGTGGCGACTCTGAGTTTATGGAAATCAGCTGGCAGGATGCCTTTGAAATGATTGAGGAGCGGTTGGCAAAGATCCGCGCCGAAGATCCGAAAAAGTTTGCTCTATTCACTGGCCGGGATCAGATGCAGGCACTGACCGGCATGTTCGCCAAGCAGTTCGGTACGCCCAACTACGCAGCCCACGGTGGTTTCTGCTCCGTCAACATGGCGGCGGGGCTGATCTACACCATCGGCGGCTCCTTCTGGGAGTTCGGCGGGCCGGATCTGGAACGGTCCAAGCTGTTTGTGATGATCGGCACCGCCGAGGATCACCACTCCAACCCGATGAAGATCGAACTTTCCAAGTTCAAGCGGCGCGGCGGGCGGTTCATTTCCATCAATCCGATCCGTACCGGTTATTCGGCGATTGCCGACGAGTGGGTGCCGATCAAGCCGGGCACCGATGGGGCGTTGATCCTGTCGATTATCCATGAGCTGATCAAACAGGGCCTGTATGACCGGGAATTTCTGGTCAAATACACCAACTCCGCCGAGCTGGTTGTCGATGATCCGCAGCGGGACGATCATGGCCTGTTCCGGCGTTTCGAGACCCACGTCGAAGAGGGCTGCTTCGATCCGGAGAACAAGCTCTGGTGGGATATCGAGCTGGACCGGGAGATCTCCACCCATACTCCGGGCGCCGATCCCCGGCTGTTGGGCGAATATACCCTGGAAGACGGAACTCCCGTCAAACCCGCCTTCCAGCTGCTCAAAGACCGGGTCGAGGAGTACACCCCGGAGTGGGCTGAGCAGATTACCGGCGTGCCCGCGGATACCATCCGTCGCCTGGCCCACGAGATGGGCGTAGTGGCGCGGGATCAGAAGATCGAGCTGCCGATCCAGTGGACCGATGTCTGGGGTAACGACCACGATTCAGTGATTGGTAACCCGGTTGCGTTCCATTCCATGCGCGGCCTGGCGGCCCATTCCAACGGTTTTCAGAGCACCCGCGCCCTGGGCATTCTGATGAGCCTGCTGGGCACCATCGACCGACCGGGGGGGTTTCGCCACAAGGCGCCTTTCCCGCGGCCGATACCCCCCTGTCCGAAACCACCGAACAGCGCCGAGGCCGTACAGCCAAATACCCCCCTGGACGGCATGCCCCTGGGTTGGCCGGCCAAACCGGAAGACCTGTTTGTGGATGAGGAGGGCGAGGCGGTGCGCCTCGACAAGGCCTTCTCCTGGGAGTATCCGCTGTCGGTGCATGGGTTGATGCACAACGCCATCACCAATGCCTGGCGTGGCGACCCCTACAAGATCGACACTTTGCTGCTGTTCATGGCCAACATGGCTTGGAATTCATCGATGAATACCGAGAACGTGCGCAAGATGCTCACCGACAAGGACGAGAACGGCGAGTACAAGATTCCCTTCCTGATAGTCGCCGATGCGTTCCAGTCAGAGACGGTGGCCTTTGCCGACCTGGTGCTGCCGGACACTACCTATCTGGAGCGCCACGATGCCATGTCGATGCTCGACCGGCCGATCTCCGAGTTCGATGGTCCGGCGGACTCAGTGCGTATTCCGGTGGTGCCGCCGAAAGGTGAGTGCAAGCCCTTCCAGGAGGTGCTGATCGAGCTGGGTTCGCGCCTCAAGTTGCCTGCCTTCGTCACGGAGGACGGCAATCGCAAGTATCGCGACTACCCGGACTTCATAACCAACTACGAGACCTCCCCCGGTTCCGGCATCGGCTTTCTGGCCGGTTGGCGCGGCAAGGGGGGTGAGAAGTTTCTCAAGGGCGAACCCAACCCGAGGCAGTGGGAGATGTATGAGAAGAACGGCTGCTTCTACCACCATAAACTGCCCAGGTCCTATCAGTACATGCGCAATTGGAATCGAGGTTATCTGCAATGGGCCCGCGCCCACAGCATGACCCGCTACGTGGAGCCGATCACCCTGCATGTCTACTCAGAGGTGCTGCAGAAATTCCGCCTCGCTGCCCAGGGCAAATGGCCGGGCCGCCAGCCGCCGGAGCGCCTGCGCAAGCGGGTGGAGGACAATTTCGATCCCCTGCCGTTCTTTGCCGCGCCGCTGGAACATAAACTGGTGGATACCCACAAGTACCCGATCAATGCCCTAACCCAGCGGCCGATGGCGATGTACCACTCCTGGGACTCCCAGAACGCCTGGCTGCGGCAGATCCACACCCACAACTATCTGTTCGTCAATCCCAAGCTGGCGGCGGCGAACGGCTTTGGCGACGGCGACTGGATCTGGGTCGAGTCCCCGACCAATAAGGTACGCTGCATGGCCCGCTTTTCCGAGGCGGTAGAGCCGGGCACGGTGTGGACCTGGAACGCCATCGGCAAGGCGGCGGGCTCCTGGGGGCTCTCCCCCAAGGCGAATGAGTCGCAGAAGGGATTCCTGCTTAATCACCTGATCTCGGAAGAGCTGCCGCCCTGTGAGGCGGGGGATCACATGTCCAATTCTGATCCGGTAACCGGGCAGGCGGCATGGTTCGATGTGCGGGTCAAGGTCTATCCGGTGGAGCCGGGTGAGCCGGAGCAGACCTCGCCCCAGTTCAAGCCACAGAAGAAACTGCCGGGACAGGACCCGAAGCGGGGCAAATGGCAATCGTTCATTGCCGGCACGTTCCGTAGAAAAGCGAATATCCGGGATTAATACCTATGACCCAACTGGCGCTAGTAATCGATCTGAATGTCTGTGTGGGCTGTCATGCCTGTGTCACCAGCTGCAAGGAGTGGAACACCTCCGGCTGGGCCGGACCCATGGCCGACCTGCATCCCTACGATGCGGACCCCAGCGGTACCTTCTTCAACCGGGTGCAGACCTACGAGGCCGGAGTCTATCCGAACACCGAGACTTACCATTTTCCCAAGTCCTGTCTGCACTGCGAAGATCCCCCCTGCGTGCCGGTCTGTCCGACCGGTGCCTCGTATAAACGCGAGGACAATGGGGTGGTGCTGGTGGATTACGACAAGTGCATCGGCTGTAAGTACTGCTCCTGGGCCTGTCCCTATGGGGTGCGGGAGTTCGATGAGCAGCAGAAGGTGATGAAGAAGTGCACCCTGTGCATCGACCGCATCACCGACATGAGTCTGCCGGAGTCGGAACGCAAGCCCGCCTGCGTGCTGGCCTGCCCGACCAATGCACGATTGTATGGGGACATTCATGACCCCAATTCAGTAGTCTCGGTGGCGATCCGTGAGCAGGGCGGCTATGCGTTGCAGCCGGAGTGGGGTACCCATCCGGCCAACCATTACCTGCCGCGGCGCAAGACCCGCATTCAGATCCATGAGGATGAGCTGGTGCGGGCGGATAATCCGTTGAACAAGGAAGAGTTGCCGACACTGCCCGAGGCGGGTGAAACCCTGGACGATGTGGCCTGGTAACGGCAGATTATTGGAATGCCGGTGAGATGGCCGTCAAGGATCTCGTAGGGTGCGCCGTGCGCACCTTGAGCAGACCTTAGGACATAGTGATCGGTGCGCGCGGCGCACCCTACAGAAACTTGGGCCTGTCTTTTTTGACGGCGACCCAGTTGGAGAAGGGACTTGCAGGAGAATCTGTGCTCGTAATGCATGGATTGGGTTTGTCATCCGCCGCCGCAGGGCGAGGATTTTGAATAGGTTTGGAGTCAACAAATGCATCCAGCATTTTCAGTGATTTTTCTTACGACCCTGATCGGGGTCGGGCAGGGGCTGTTTCTGGCGCTGTACACGGGGCAGCTCTACTCCCTGGCCAATCTGCTGCCGCCCCAGAGCAGCGGGTTTTATGCCATGGGTAGTCTGGTCTCACTGGTGCTGCTGATCGGCGGACTGATCGCCTCTTTCTTCCATCTGGGGCGTCCGGAACGCGCCTGGCGTTCTGCGAGCCAATGGCGCACTTCCTGGCTCTCCCGAGAGGTCATTGTGCTGCCGGTTGCCATGGGATTGGTCTCACTGTATGGCATCTTCCATTACTTTGGGCTGACCAAGACCCTATTCGTGGTCTCTGATGCCTTGCCGGTAGACTTTACTCTGATCATCGGTGCCCTGGGCACCTTGGCAACATTCGGCCTGTTTCTTTGTACGGCGATGATCTACGCCAGTCTGCGTTTCATCAAGGCCTGGCATTCACCGCTGACGGTGGCCAATTTCCTGTTTTTGGGTATCGGCTCAGGTTTCATGCTGGCCGCTGCCTTTTCCGCCTATCAGGGCACCCACCTGGTGGCTTTTTATGGCACCTGGGCAGTGATCGCTACCCTGATCGCAGCAGGGACCCGGCTCGCTACCCTCTACCGTAATACCCAGTTCAAGTGCAAGGTGGACCTGCAGTCCGCCATTGGTGTGCACCATTCCCAGCTGAATCAGAAGGCCCAGGGTTTCATGGGGGGGTCTTTCAATACCCGGGAATTTTTTCACGGTAAGTCAGAGCTGTTCCTCAGATCCATACGCATCGGTTTTCTGATGATGGTATTTGTCGCTCCGGTCGTGCTGATCCTGTTCTCCTATGCCATGGAGTCGGCCAGGCTGCCCATCGCCGCCTTCGCCATCCAATATCTGGGATTGCTCCTGGAACGCTACCACTTTTTTACCGAAGCCCAACATCCACAGAATCTTTACTATCAGAGCATTGCCTGATCCATGGAGTTGATAAGATGATTAAAAAATTAAGCAGTACTTTTATTCTCTTATTTTTCGGTTTACAGAGCCTCCCGGCCAACCCAGATGTGCTGATCCTGGTGCACGGCTATCTGGGCAGTGCGATGTCCTGGGAGAGCAGCGGGGTCAATAGCATTCTGCAACAGCATGGCTGGCAGAGGGCCGGGGTGGTCACGCCGGCGGGTCTCTATCCCGCAACTGGTGCTGAAGCTGAGAAAAAAGTCTATACGGTGGAGCTGCCTTCTATCGCTCCGATTGCTGTGCAGGCAGACCTGCTGAGCCGACAGATAAGCAGCCTACAGTCCAGGCATTCCGGTGAATCGCTGGTGCTGGTAGGTCACTCTGCCGGTGGTGTGGTGGCCCGCTTGTCACTGGTGCGCAACGGTCTGTCCAATACCAAGGCGTTGATCACCATTGCCGCGCCACACCTGGGAACCTCCCGTGCTCTGGAGGCCCTGGATGCGACCGACGATCCATTTCCAATCAGCATGCTGAAGGATTTCTTTGCGGGGGAAACCTATGATGTGCTGCGTGACTCCTGGGGCGTGCTGCTCGATCTGACGCCGGCGCAGCCCGGTAACCTGCTCTATTGGCTCAATCAGCAACCGCATCCCGATATCAGTTATGTGTCCTTGATGCGGCCTGGACCAGCCGGACTGGGGGATGAACTGGTGCCCAGCTTTAGTCAGGACATGAATAATGTGCCTGCCCTGGCCGGCAAGTCGATAACCTATCAGGTGCCGGTCAGCCACGCTCTGCAACCCGCGGATGGTGTCAAGCTGGTGGAGATTTTGAACAGCCTCTGAAAATCTCGGTAAGCTGCTGTGAATGGCTGAATGGATAACTCGTCATGTGTTCTGTGACGAGTGGCCGTTCAGTAAGGTGATTGAGTTCACAACCTCTGATGCATGTAGGGGTTTTTCAGCATATACCTAAGAAATCGATTCGGTTATACAGCGTTTTTCAATTCTCTTGATTACTATAAAAAATGAAAACTGCTCAACTGATTTGCAGTTGCTTGCTGCTGTTTGCTATTGCTGATTCTTCACAGGCCCGCTGGAAATCGAGTTCTTACTGGTGGTGGAATTATTACAACAAGGATATCCCAGAAACCCCCGTACCCGATCCCATACCCACACCCGTACCCGATGACAGCGCACCCGTGGACACCAATCTGCCACCCAGTATCACTGGTGCCCCGGCATCCACAGTTACTGAGGGCCAGAGTTACACTTTTACTCCCAGCGCATCTGATCCTGAAGGCGACCCCTTGACCTTCAGTGTCAGCAATCTGCCCGATTGGGCGAGTTTCGACAGCCAAACCGGTACGCTCATTGGAACCCCAAGTACAGCCAGCACGGGTTTGTACGTGGATATCGTCATCTCCGTCTCAGATGCCGCTGCGACCGCATCCCTCGATCCAATCAGCATTACGGTGAATCCCGCGACGGTTGCCACCGGCGCCGTTGCAATCTCCTGGGTGAGTCCGACCGATCGGACAGACCATAGTCCTCTTTCACTCAGTGAAATAGATGGCTACCGTATCTACATGGGGGAGACAATTGATAATCTGTCTCTGGTCATCGATCTGAATGATGGGGCTGCAACCCATTATTCCTTCACCGATTTGGCGTCCGGCACTTATTACTTCGCGGTGACGGCCTATGATGTGGACGGCAATGAAAGCCCATTCTCTAACATAGCGAATAAATCGATTATGTAGTCCTGGCTTGCAAGCACTCTGCCCCTGCCGAAACCCGCAGCAGGGCAGGGTTGGTCTTTATTTATAGTCAGGGTGTTAAATGGCCAATGGCATATCGAGTTGATATTGGTCCTGGCGGCATCGAGACCTATCCCAGAACATCTTCTCGTGCCTTATGCTCCACGCCTGGTCGCTTGAGTGTGGCAATCTGTCTGAGCCGCGCCATGTCGGTTAAGATAGAACCCTCAGGTTCTTGAGTCGTTCAGACTCGAGGATGATCGGTTTGACTCGCAGGCTGCCGATAGAGCAAATATTATCAGCATGAGGGGATTCTATGGGCCAGTTGCTATGGGTGATGCTACCAGTTCTGCTGGGGCTGTTGTTCGATGCGCCGCCAGTTCAGGCTCAGGACTGGGTAGTAGCGAAGGCCGCCAGTCAGCGAGAGACATTGTCCGGTTTCACCCGGGAGCGCACACGGCTGGTGCTGTCGGCAGAAACTTCCGGCAGGGTCCTGCAGGTCAACGCCGATGTAGGCGATGAGGTCCCGGCCGGTGAACCCCTTGCCTGTCTCGATCCCACCTTTCTCGATCTGGAGATACGCGCCAATCAGGCAGAGATTGCCAGCCTGCAGGTGGATATCCGGCACTTCCGCAAGCAGGTCAAACGCTTCAGTCAACTGTTGAAACAGAACAGCTCATCCGAGAGCCAATTGGATGATGCGCAGCACAACCTGGATAAGACCCTCAGTCAGCTGGCCTCCCTGAAGATTCAAGCTGAGACCTTGCAGGAGCGCAGTCGCCGCTTGTGTGTGACTGCGCCGCAAGGCTGGATCGTAATCGAGCGGCGCCTTGAAGCGGGGCAATGGGTCAATACCGGTGAAGCGCTGTTCGTGGTTGGGGATTTTTCCCGCCTGTTGGTCCCCTTTGCCCTGAACAGCGAGGAGTTCAAGGCGCTGCAAGCACAGGCGGATAGTTTGACGCTGCGTTTCACCGACTTGAATCATCAGGCCATCGCTAAAATCGAGCGGATCTCGCCTGCTTTCGATGAGACATCACGTAAAACCTATGTGGAACTTGAGATCCCTGGTACGGATATCCCTTCGCGCGGTGGGTTGCGCGCCGAACTGGTGCTGGATATTCCCCTCAACTCAGGCGCGGTGTTGTTGCCGGCAAAAGCGCTGACCCAGCGTTATGAGGAGCATTGGCTGACCCGTGCCAATGGAGATCAGGTCAACGTGGTCTACCTGGGGGAGTCCAGGATCGAGGATGAGGATTGGGTCAAGGTTATCTCACCGCAGGTCAAGCCCGGCGATCGATTCCTTTTGCCGGAGGAATAGCTGCGCATGGAATCGGTCGTCGCCTTCTCACTCAAACAGCGGGTCTTCTACAACCTGATGTTTGTGGTGCTCATCGTCGTGGGCTTCATCTCGCTCTTTTCCCTGCCCGCTGAGCGCTACCCCAATTTTGGTTTTGGCGAGGTGATCATCTCCACGATCTATCCCGGCGCCGCGCCGGCCGAGGTGGAGAGCCTGGTGACCCGCAAAATAGAAGAGGCCCTGGAATCGGTGGAAGAGGTGGAATGGATCAACTCCACCTCCTTCAGCGGACGCTCTCATGTGCGTCTCAAGTTTGTGGATGATACCGACTATGACGCCCTCTACAACGAGGTGCGCTTCGAAGTATTGAATATCATCAACGAATTACCGGAGGGAGTCGATCCGCCCAGCCTGATCTTGGCCAAGGTGCAGGACTGGCTGCCGGTGATCGTGGTCAACCTGGTGGGTGAGCGCAGCAATCGAGCCATGGCCCTGATGGCGGATGAGATGAAGGGCAACCTCATGCACTTGCCTGGCGTGACGGAGGTGCAGGTTCAAGGTGAGTACGTCCAGGAGTTTCATGTTTATCTCGACCCGATGAAACTCAAGAGCCTGGGCGTCAGTTACGAAACCGCCGCCAATGCCCTGAGTGGGGCCAATGTTTCGATTCCAGCGGGAAAATTCTCCAATCGGGACGGCGAATTTCTGGTCAAGGTGGATGAGCGTTTCCAGAGTCTGGAGCAGGTGCTGAGCACTGTAGTGCGTCAGGATGCGGATGGCAGTCTGGTGCGCATGGAGGATCTGATAAGCCGCAGCGGCATGGGCTACCGGGATCCGGTGGTGATCTCTTCGGTGAATGGCAAGCCTTCACTGGCATTGAAGATCATCAAGTCGGATGCGGGCAATGCCATGAAGATCCGCGATCAGGTGGTGGCGGTGGTGGATGAGTTTCGTCCGTTGCTGAACGCTGCCGGGGTGGAACTGGTGCTGACCCAGGACTCCACGGTGTACATCGAGGACGGCCTCAACACCCTGGGTATGAATATGCTGGTGGGTATACTGCTGGTCTCCCTGATCATCTGGTACTTCATGGGTATCCGCAATGCAGGGCTGGTGACCATCGGTATTCCATTCTCCTTCATGATCACCATGCTGATCATGTATCTGACTGGTAATAGTTTAAACGAGATCACCCTGTTCTCCTTCGTGCTGGTGACCGGCATCATCGTCGATGACGCCATTGTGGTGACCGAGAATATCTACCGCTATGTGCAGGAGGGTCGGCCGGTTCGCGAGGCGATCATCAAGGGTACTGCGGAGGTGGCGCTGCCGGTGGTTTCCGCCACCATGACCACCGTGGCGGCCTTTCTGCCGATGCTGATCATGACTGGCGCCACCGGGCAGTTCTTCGCCCTGGTACCCAAGGCGGTGACCTTCGCCATCGTGGCTTCTCTGATCGAGTGTCTGTTGATCCTGCCGATACACTATCTCGATTTCGGTCCCAGGTTGCTCAAGAATTCCGCCGCGTTGGATCAGGATAATCTGCTGATGCGGGTCATGCGCCGTTTCACGAGCCGCCTGCTGAGCCTGACCATGCGGTTTCGTTTCTCGACGCTACTGCTGGTGACCTTGTTATTTGCTTCTGCCGTGGTGATCCTCGGGCTTTCCGCCAGCGGCAAGGCGCCGCTGATCCGCATCCAGTTCTTTCCCGATGACTACAAGCTCTACTACGTGGATATCGTCGGGCCGAGCAGTACGCCTATCGAGCAGGTCAACGAGCGGGTCATGCGGATTGCCGAAGAGGTGATGAAGGATGGACCGGGCATGGCCAAATCAGCCTCAGGTTTTGCCGGCATGTATTTCAATGAAGATTACGAACCGGTATATGGCAACAATCATGGCTCGGTGATGGTAACCATGCCATCCGCGCAGGATCAGGCCTTTGATGATCCACTGGCCCATCTCGAGCGAATGCGCGAAAAGCTCAAACCGCTGTTCGAGACCGAGGGTTATGTATTAAACATCCATCCACAGAATGATGGCCCGCCCAGCGGCAAGGATATCAATGTGCGAGTAGTCGGGGCCAATGTGGAGGCAGTCTCCGGGCTGGCTGCGGAACTGCTCGATTTCATGCGTCAAGAACCGAAGATTGGCCCCCACCTGGTGGATCTGGCGGACGACCGGGGGCAGGAGAAACGGGTCTTCCGCCTGCGGGTGATGCAGGAGCGGGTGGCGGAGCATGCTCTGGACAATGCTCAGGTGACCCGGCTGGCAGCCAGTGTGCTGGATGGTCGTTACCTGGGGAAATACCGGCACATCGATGAGGAGGTGGATCTAAAGCTCTTTGTCGATCCCGAGTTCCTGCAGGAACCGGAGAATGCGCTCTATGTGCCGGTGGTTGAGCATGCTCACCGGACCGGTCCACCTTGCCGACCTGGTGCAGGTGCAGACTTATCTCGAACCGGGCGAAATCAACCGCTACCAGGGACAGCGTGCCGATCAGTCTGAAGGCCAACATCAAGGCGGGTGCGCCCACCTCGACACCTGCGGTCGTGAATACGGTGAAGGAACACTACGAAACCATCCGTGATCGCTATCCCGGCGCCACGGTGACCTTTGGTGGTGAGCATGAAGATACCCAGCGTTCCTTTGAATCACTCGCCTATGCCTTCATCATCGCGGTGCTGGTGATGTATGTGATTCTGGCGACCCAGTTTCAATCCTACCTGCAGCCGCTGATTATTCTCTCAGCGATTGTCTTTGCCCTGATCGGCGTGGTGTTCGGCAAATTGTCACCCAGTCGCTGTTCACCATCAACAGCTTTATCGCGGTGATCGGCGTGGCCGGCGTGGTGGTGAATGATGCATTGGTGCTGATCGATTTCATCAACCGGCGTTATCGCAGCGGCATGTCACGGGCCGAAGCGATCCGGGAGGGCGTGCATGTCCGCCTGCGGCCGATTCTGTTGACCACCCTGACCACGACATTGGGATTGCTGCCGATGGCGATCGGCTTTCCTCACTACTCCCTGGTCTGGGGCACCATGGCTTCCACCTTCGTTACCGGGCTGGCCACGGCAACCTTATTGACCCTGTTTGTGGTGCCGGTGCTCTGGGATCTGTTGCAGGGCATGCAGGAGCGGAGGGACAGGCGCAAGGCATCTCAAATTCAATCCACTTAGCCTGTGTTTAACTACTTGCTGGAGAGGGTGGCTTCAATGCGAAAAACAACCAGCCGGATTTGCTGCGGTTGGTTGATTATCCGCCTTGGACTACCTTGATGGTCCCCTAGGTCTTACTACCACAGTGTCAGAAGGCTCACTTTCACCACAGGCGTTTTCTGCGGTGACGTAGTACTCCAGCCGGTCAAAGTCATTTGGCAGATTCCGGTCGGTGTAACTGGTGACCGATGAAGTCGCGTACCTTTCAAATGGTCCGTTTTTCACGCTTCTGTAGATGATGAATTGCTCGACTTCATCCTCATGCTCCAGATCAGAGTCACGCTGCTCGGTGATCATATAGTGTGCGGGCAGGGTTGATGACATCGTTGTTCCGTTGCTGTGATCTCTAATCTCAGGGCTGATAGACGGGATAGTCGGTGTAGCCAGCTTCTCCTCCACCGTAGAAAGTATCCTGGTTCGCTTCGTTGAGTTGCCAGCCGTTTTCGAGCCGGGCTGGGAGATCAGGGTTGGCGAGATAGGACATGCCGAAGGCAACCATGTCGGCAAGGCCTGCGTCGATAGCGGCCTGGGCGCGGGCTGCATCATATCCTCCACAAAGGATGATGGGGCCATGGAAGGCATTGCGGATTTTTGGATCAGACCGTCCGGGATGGCGGGCATGCCGAAGGTGGCCTGGTCGTTGATGTGCAGGTAGGCGATGCCTCGGCGGTCAAGTTGCTCGGCAAGGTGAATGAAGGTCGCTTCCATCTCCGGGTCCTCCGGCATGGCGTTGAAGCGGCCGTTGGGCGAGATGCGCACGCCGGTACGCTCGGCGCCGATGGCATCGGCCACCGCATCCACGGTTTCGAGCAGCAAGCGGCAGCGGTTCTCCACCGAACCGCCATAGGCGTCACTGCGGGTATTGACCACTGAGTTCAGGAACTCATCGAACAGGTAACCGTTCGCCCCATGAATCTCCACCCCGTCCATGCCTGCTTCGCGGGCGTTACGGGCAGCCTGTACGAACTCCTCCTGAATGCGGGCGATGCCATTGTCGTCGAGGGCCTGGGGACGACTGATAGGTACATTACCGGGGTTACCGTCCTTATCATTGGTAAAGCAGACCGCATCTTCAGGCTGCTGGTCTGTGGGCCCTTCGGGAGAGCCGCCATTGGGTTGCAGATTTTGATGGGAGATTCGCCCAACATGCCAGATTTGCACGAATATCCTGCCGTCTGAGTCATGTACGGCCTTAGCCACCCGGCTCCAGCCGGATATCTGCTCGGTAGTGTAGATACCCGGAGTCCAGAGATAACCCCGCCCCTTGGAGGATACCGGAGTGCCCTCGGTGACAATCAGCCCGGCTGTCGTGCGCTGAGCGTAATATTTGGCCATCAGTGGTGTCGGAATGTCACCATCCCCGGCGCGACAGCGGGTCATGGGCGCCATGACCATGCGGTTCTTCAAGGGCAGAGATTTCAATTTATAGGGTGAGAAGAGTTTGTGCGGCATTTGAGTGTCTGGCGAATCGGATTGATGAAGCATGCAACATATCGGAAATATGGATGGTTTTGAAGATACTGTTGTCTTTACCCTCCATCGTTGCTGCTGGGGAGTCGGTAGCGATTTTGAACAAGACCTGATTTGAAAGCATCCGCCCCGAGTAGTTCCAGATCAATATCACCATCAATCTGACCGAACAGCCGGCGCCCTTACCAATCAGAATGGGTATGAGCGTTATGGTCATGTCCTCGATCAGACCAGCCCTGATAAAAGACTGGACGACTTGCCCTCCATCCACATAAACACGTGTCCATCCATCCTTTGTAAGGGATTCCATCAGTTCTTGTGGATCAAGTTGGGTGACTCGTACACTCTCGGTTAGTGCTTGTGGAACATCGTTCTGCGTCAAAGACTTGCTCATGACGAAAACTGGTTTCTGGTAAGGCCAGTCCCCAAAAGTGAGAATGTTTTTAAACGATCCGCGTCCCATGATCAGACCATCCACACTTGCTATGAAATCCTCATA
Source organism: uncultured Gammaproteobacteria bacterium (assembly GCA_963797085.1). Classification (GTDB taxonomy): domain Bacteria; phylum Pseudomonadota; class Gammaproteobacteria; order Chromatiales; family Chromatiaceae; genus JASJBU01. The sequence goes on along the minus strand of CAWCOA010000011.1, from coordinate 559 downwards.
GCCGAGATCTTGACCTTCTGTCTTTTGCTTCACAAGCCAATCAATAGAGTGATCCATACGGGCAACGAATCCGTCGAGGCTTGTCGCAATAAATACATGCCCAGTGACCATTTGAATCCCCATTCCGGCAAAAATATACGATGTATACTAATCGACCAGTCACCCTGAGTCCTGCGGTAATTGGTGGCTATTGTAAGATTACTCGAATATCTGCATGACTTACGGAATGTCGATTATGATTTCTATCAGCTAAATTCAGATCAAAGGCAGGAGTTATCTGATTCCTGTCGTTTGAAAGGCCATACCGGATTAAGACTACGTTTGAGGTTGCAAGGGCAGCTGTGGTATGCCAACTAAGCATGGTTCCCACAATAATTACATATTCGTAGGTTCTCCTCTTGATGATTTCTGAACAGATGATCAGGTTGGAGATTTCTGTGAGCTACTGAATCATTCTGACAGATTAAGGGGCAGGTAAAACTCCGGTGAAAATTGAGTATGTCTTTGTGGGGCTAAAGCCTTAGTATTTGTGTTTTGAGGGAATTCTTAAGGTCTGACG
>CAWCOA010000010.1:0-17393 GCA_963797085.1 uncultured Gammaproteobacteria bacterium | reverse complement strand
TACAACATGCGATCACGTAACGGCGTAAGCATGGATTGAGCCAGGCTTGCATCGCCAGTTACGCGGTACACGGACAGGACATAATGACCCAGTAGCCAGTCATCGGCCGGGTCTGGTGGTTGAATGCCGTGCTTCCTTCTCTTGCTATCCACCTTATCGGGAAAATGGTCATCACTATATTGAGGCTCCAAGTCAAGCAGATCATGGGTTGCAAACAGTGTGCTGCCAACAGATTTCACCACATCGGCTTGATCGGTTGGGTCGAGCGGTGAGAAGGGTAAGGAGACTGCCAGGATCTGGTGTGGCCGCAAGCTGAAATCGTTACCATCAGGGCCATCGATCACATCCAACAGGCCCCGGCCGTCGTCCATGATATAGCGTTGGAAGCTGTCTCGTACCTGAACGGCGAGGGTGACATAGGGAGTTGGCGCCATGCCGTTCAGTTTCGCCAGTTTCGCCATTGTCATCAGGGCGTTGTACCAGAGGGTGTTAAGTTCCACGGGCTTACCGATACGCCCCCGATTACTGGGCTGCGTATCCGGCCAGATAGTCTGAGTGCCGGGTTCATCGTTTCGAAGCAGGCCGTCTTGCGGGTCTGCCCCGACACCTTCTTGGTTGCCATTTGTGAAGGCATCGAGAATCCCTATCAGTATCGGGAAATGCTCTCGTAGCGAGATGGTATCACCACTTGCAGTGACATAGGCGCACCATGCCTCAATGTACCACAGTAAGGCCTCCGCTCTGTTGCACTTGGGAAGAGTCTCTTCTTCCGGGAAGTCGCTGGATAACCTACCCCCATTGATGTAGGTGGCGTAGCTCACCAGTATATGGAGTGCCAGTTTAAAGCGATGGGTGTAGAGTGCCAGGCCGGGTAGTGCGATCATGATTGTTCGTACGCAATCGCTGAACCAGGGATAACCGCAATACAGGGACACACTAGTATCGCGGAAGCGACTGCTGACGATCGATTGTGTGTCCGGCAGTTGTGGCAACGACTGGTCGATAAGAAAGCTGTCTGCGGTCAGAATGAGCTGATCGATCCAGGGTGGGGCGCGTAGACACTCGGCCGACTGGATCTTGGCGCGCTTCAATATCTGGCGGTCGTGTCGTTGTCGGTGCTCAAGGGCCTCAGCGTAGTAAAGCGGAGGTTCTTCCTCCTGAGTGGCGACAAAGCCGACCCACTCACCGGTCGACAGTGGGAGTGAGACCTGGCCAATGCAGAGGAGGTTGTGCTGATCTGATGGACTGTGCCCGTCTTTGTCCGAAAGGCTGGCGGGCTCGATCCAGGTCCGTTCCGGGTGCATCACTCCACAGCGGGTAAGAAATCGCAGTGGTCTCGATTCGCCTACAAGGACTTCCAATTTGGTTTGATTGGCCTGAATGACAGGAGCCATATTGTTTGTTGGTAAGGGCTTCGAGTTATCACCGATCTTGACCAATAGACTTACCTGGAGGCTTATTTCCTCCAGTTCCGCATATCCTGGCAAAAGGCGGTAGGCGATACAGGTGGTATTCGCCCCGGGCCGCATCCAGATGCGCTTCTCGATACACAGTTCACCAATGGCATAACACCAGACCGGCATGCGACCATCGAGGCGGAACGATTTGATCCGCAGATGTCCCTGTTGCTCAGGCCTTCCATGCTCCGGATTTTGGGTGAAGAGTGGCCAGCGCTGCTGACCGATCATCAACGTGGCATCGGTCTTGGCAAAGGTCAAGGTGGGATGGAGGGGGCCACCGGGCGTCATCAGCAGGCCGTGGTATCTCTGTGTCAGCGTACCAGCGACAGTGCCCGCTGCGTAACTACCGAGCCCATTGTTTATCCACCACTCCCGATGTTCCGCCTGTGCCGGATCGCCACAAATCTCCTGGCCGAAATGAATGAGTTGGGGAAGCTCTTGTTCCACCTCTTTGTTCTCCAGAGTGATGACAGCGGGGAAGACGTGTATTCCACTTCCCAAATTGGTCGGTAGAGACATGTGATCCTTACACTGAAATCAGAGGATAGGCGCAGATGCAGCCTAATGGATTGGTTGGAGGAGCTGAAATAGACGTACTGTCTGGTTCGGGGCAGGAGGGAAGGCAGAGACGGTGGTCTAGTCGCCGCTATGCTTTTTCAAGGTTTGACGGATACGCTCCTGGGCCTCTGCGAGTAGCGGTTTGTCTGTGGGCAGATCACCCTGTCCCCAGCCCCTACGCAAGGCCTGGCGCATCTGGCCCATTTGTTTTTCGAAGCGCCGGCAACTATCGCACATCCACAGATGCAGTCGCAGGCCCATGCGTTCCCACAGGCCGAGCTTACGATCCTGTCCTTCGGAGATCAGGTGGCTTGCATCTTTACAGCTAAGCATTGCGTATCTCTCTCATCAGGCATACAGATTCTTTTCCAGACACTGCCGCATACCCAGGCGGGCGCGGTGCAGTGTTGTCCAGAGATTGGTCGGCGTAATGGCCAGTTCCTTACACACCTCTTCGGTCTCCATCTCCCATAACTCGCGCAGTACGAAGAGTCGCGCCATGCGTGGTGAGAGGGCGGCCAGGCATTGCTCAATGAGTGACCAGAACTGGTCCCGCGAAAAGGCTTGTTCGGAGTCACCCCAGTCTGACAGGGGCTTGTTCCAGCGGCCATTATCGTTGAAATTTTCCACAACCCGTTGGGCTTCGGCGGCCTCCCAGGCCTCCTCGGGGGAATCCGGGCTGGGCGCCTCGCGGGACTGACGCCGGAACTCGTCCATGATCTTGTGCTTGAGAATGCCGGTGAGCCAGGTGCGAACCGAGGCGTTTCCCTGATAACGCTCGCGGCCCTTGAGGGCGGCCAGTAGGGTCTCCTGCACCAGATCCTCTGCTCGATGGGTATCGCGCACATGCAGGAAGGCGAAGGAATAGAGTGCTGAGCCGTGCTCCTCAAGCCATTGTTCCGGTTCTGATATCGACATGCGCTGCCTTGGGCTGGAAAATAGTCTGGAATTCTACCGGTTATTTCCTGACAGGTCAGCAGTACCGGAAGGTTGTGAACCTTCTACATTGTCTTAGTCTTGTTGAAACAGAGCTTGAGTGGGTTCAAAACGGAACCTCCTGGTGATACAGGGTATAGATGGATGCCTCGGCATTGTGTAGCGCATCACGCAGTGTTGTCGCTCCGCTGAGGCTGGAGCCGTTCTCCAAAGTGGCTTGATAGAAATCCCGGTAGAAGTTATCGGGCTCCACCTGAATCCGGAACAGGATGGCTTGGGCCTGCGGCTGTTGAGTGGCTTCGTAGATCAAGCGGGCGGTCTGCCCGGGAGCCAGACGGGTATCGAACAACTCCTGGCTCAGATCCAGGCTCACCTGTCTGGCAATGATCCGTTCACGTCGTGTTCCGGGAATGGGCTGTCCATCTCCATCCAGCTGATAAGCCTCCATCACCACTCTCGGGGTGACATAGGTGGGGAACTGGTGACCGACGCCTGTGTTGCTCAGGGTCAGAACGCCGCTGAGCCTGCCATCATCTGTCTTGACTTGCTCCAGTGCGATCTCAACACCCGACAACACAGTCGCCTTGTCGTGTATGCCGCGCCACAGGTGCCGGCGCTCAGGCATGTGGCAGGACTGGCAGCTTATTCCCTGTTTTGCCTGAGGGCTGGCTTGCCACTCCACAAAGGTGTTTTCAAGCAGTTTAGCGTTGAGTGCATAACCGTCCGCTTCAAACTGGTGACAGGCTGCACAGAAGCTGGAGCGCTCGAACGCATCCTCAGCTTGCCAGCCGGCATGAGGCTGACGGGCGTTTTCACCCAGGGGTGGTGAGGCAGCCTGTGGCTTGTTGCTGTGCGGGCCGTAGACCTGGTAATTGCGCAGATGGCAGCCGGCGCAGATCAGTCCCTGACTGTAGAGAGGGCCATGGGGAATAGCACCTTCCGTTGGATTGCTGATGTTGTTTTCACCAGCCGATAACCAGGCAACGACTTCATCAGCCTGTTCCGCTAATGGCGCATGGCAGCGCAGGCAGGCCTGATGTTCGGCCCTGTCGCCAGGTGCCATATCCATGAGTTGTCCCAGCATGCCGGGACCCATGGCGTGGGCGTGCAGGCTGCCCTGCCAGTCCTGGAACTGCTGCGGATGACAGGTCCCGCAGGCCCTGGGGTCCAATGAGACTTCCAGCTCAGAGAAGGAAGCGGGTGGTTCACCTTGATGTGGCAGCGGGCGTTGCCAGTGGCGGGCGAGAAAGGCGCTGGTGGAAGTGTCTTCAGCCTCTACGGTTGATACCGGCAGGGTAAAGGCCAGGCCCCAGGCGAATAGTAGACTGAACTTGTACCTGTTCATGATGCTGCCTGTGTCAGTAATGTCATCCACTCGTCCACCGAGATGGGCAGATAACCCGTCACCTCCAGGTTGCGATCTTCCAATACATCCACCCCTGGATGCGTCTGTTGCCATGCAGAGATCACTGCGTCACGGTGATTCAGCAGGGCCTGAATATGAGGTTGAAACAGTTGCAGCATGGCGCTGATCCAGCGGTTCACCGGCCAGGAGGGCCAGGCATGTTCGATGCTGAAGCGGGGCAGCATTTCGATCATGGTCTCAGCAGGATACCAGGTTTCACCCGTCACCCAGCGATTCACGGCAAACAGCCCGATAGGCCGGCCCCAGGCATCCATGGAGATGCCTACCAGATGGCCGATTGCTTCGTCTCCTTGTGGCCAGGGTTCGCTGGCCAAGGGGTAATCCAGTGGTTGAGCGCCCTCAGGTATGCCGCCGGCGCGCAGGAAGGTATGGAAGTGGCCGTGCTCATGTGTGTCGCTGCGGTGGGTGTGATAATAGTATTGGCTGTGGCTCTCGTCGTCGAAAACATCATCCTTGGGATAGTGTTCCAGTTCGATGAATTCCCCCTGATCTTTCAGCACTTCGCCTACCAGATTGAGTCCGACTCGCTCCAACGCCCGCATGCCTGCCCGAACCTCTATACCCGCTTTCAGTGTTGTCGCGATTTCAGTGGATAGTAATTGGGCAGGATCAGGCGGCGTTAGGGAGAGTAATGGTGGTTGGATCATGCTGCTGTTCATCTTTAAGTTTAGCATCAGTTTGAAAGTCCAAATCGGGGCCGCCAGTGTATAGCCAACGCACTACCCAGCAGGGCGAAGACAAGCCAGAGCCAGCCATGCAGGCTGAGAGAGGCGGCACCCGAAAAAAAAGCGCCGATATTGCATCCATAGGCGATGCGGGCGCCATAGCCCATCAATACTCCACCAATAATGGCGGCGGCAAGTGAACGTAAGGGAATGCGAAATGAGGGTGCAAAGCGGCCACCTAGCACAGCGGCAGCCAATGCCCCGAGCAGAATGCCGAGATTCATTACTGAGGTGACATCCTGCAGAATATTTGTGTGTAGCGCCGATTGTTGGAAATCTCCGCTCCAGAACGGTGCGCTGGATGGATCCCAGCCAAGGAACGCAGCTGTTTTGGCTCCCCACAGGGTAAAAGCCCAGGTGATGGTCCAGGGATGGCCAGCGGTCAGCAGTGTCGCGAGATTGAGCAAGGCGAGCAGCAGGGCGCCGGTCAGCAGTGACCAGGGTCCGCACAGCAGACGTCGCCAGCCTCTCACTTCAGGCGAAGCAGGTGGTATTTGCTGTTTGCGCCAACGTCTCAGTAACAGGGCAAGCAGACCAATAAAGACCAGTTGGATTGTGACCGCCACAGGATATCCCAAGGGTTCAGCGAGTGACTGGGTGTGTAGAGATGGAAGCTGTTGCCACCAGCCCATGTGCAGACTGGCCCAGAAGGATCCAGCGCAAAAGGCAAAGAGAGTGGCCAGCATCCTTGGTGCGCCACCGCCGACCTTGTAGAGGGTGCCCGAACCACAGCCATCGCCGAGCTGCATGCCGATACCGAACAGAAAAGCGCCGATAGCGACCTGCAGACCGGCAGGCGCCAGTGCGCCTGAAATACTGCGTCCAAAAATAAAACCATCACTGAGGATTGGGGCGAACAGCAACGTGGCGAGTGCGAGCATGACCAGTTGGGCATACAGACCGGTGGTCTCACGGTAGAGTAGAAAGCGCCGATAGGCGCTGGTGAAACCGAAGGTTGCGTGTTGCAGGGTGACGCCTAAGGCGATACCAATCAGCAGCAGCAGAGCAAGGCGAGGCTCGCTAACAAATGCAAGCAGGACCATGCTGACCAGTGCTAGTGACAGTACCGGCCACTGGATGCTGCCTGGCGGTATGCTGCTGAACGCTGTTCCATCTGTGATTGGACTCTTTGATGATTTCGGTAAGATTTGCTGGGGTTCGATCATCGCTGGGCCGGATCAAGTGAAAGCATGGCGTTTCTGTATGGTGAGAACGAATCCGTGAGTGAGCGACGGGCCGGAATGCCCGCCGCGCCACAGACTAGTGCATTTTAGCTGAGCAAGGGTTTTTCGGTGCACAAGGATTCTTAGGCGCACAGGGATTTTTCGCCGCGCAAGGATTCTTTGCGCCACAGGGGTTCTTAGCCGCACATGGATTCTTAGCCCCACAGGGGTTCATAGCAAAGCCCTTTTGCTGTTCGGTTACATAGGCTGCAAGAGCGGCCAGTTCCTTAGAGTCCCAGGCCAGTGGTTTGGCATTCATCGGGTTTACCATGCAGAGTTGCACCATCTCATCGGCGTGGACGGCTTTCAGCTTGTTTTTGTTCTGGGCCATTTGTACATAGTGAGGATAGGGTTTAGCGAAAGATGCCTGATATGAAGCGTTATTGTCGTGGCAGGTATTGCAGGACAAACCGTTGGTGCTCAGGCTGGTATCTTTGAACAGTTTACTGCCGTCGGCAGCAAGTGCCGCACGGTTGCCGGAGTAGGGTTTGTAGTCGGTTGGCCGGGTCACTTTTCCTGCTCCGCAGGGATTCTTTACGGCACAAGGATTTTTAGCCGCACAAGGGTTTTTCGCGCCACAAGGATTCTTTACTGCACAGGGATTGCAAGGATTCTGTGTCACATGCTTCGCAGAACAAGGATTTTTGGCCCCACATGGGTTGGCGGCATAGAGCGGCGCGCTGCTCAGGGCAAATGTGGCGAGACAACCAGAGATGATGGCATTTAATGTCTTTTTTGGGATGTTGTGCGTCATTGTGTTAATCCTTAGTAGTGATAGTGGTAAATATTCTTTTTGGAATCGTTGTTCCCGTCCATTAGTCTCTTGGATACAGCAATCCTTACAGTCCACTACGGTTAGAGTCAAAGGAGGTAAAAATCGAACCTAGCTTGGTCTTTAATTGTAGAGACAGGTCAGTAACTATCACCCAGCTTTGTCGGGGTATTGTTACTCAGATTCCGTTGAATAACTCTGTGGCTATATGTGGTGGGAATGTCTGCTTTTCGGTGTTGATAGATGATATTCATAGAAGCTGAATGACCGCTGACAGCATGGACCAGCCGTTGAGCTAGTGCCTGGCGAATGGCTCTTTATAGACGACTGCTGCCGATCCACCGTCATCGGCTTCTGTGAGTCATGAGCACTCATTCATGTCTAATAGTCACATAGACTCTTGCCTAGTGTAACTACAAAAGACAGGTCAGCGGCTCAAAGTTATATGAGGACTTCGCTCATTAAACAGGATTCGACTGTAAACAGACTATCAGCCGGCTTAGATGAGGATCTCGCCTGAGTGCTTATATCCATAATAGGGTGAAGCACTCCCGCTCATGCTGTTACCCTAACCTCTCTCTCGCAAAATTGATCGGACTTTTGATGGATTGTTATGAGTGCACAATGTGAAACGACCGCCAAGCGCGCCACCGGGGCGCCGATGAGCCTCTTCGAGCGTTGGCTTACCCTGTGGGTGGCGCTCTGCATCGTCGCTCGGCGTGGTGCTAGGCCAACTGCTACCAGCGCCATTCCAGGCCCTCGGTCGCATGCAGGTAGCCCAGGTCAATATACCGGTCGGTCTTCTGATCTGGGTGATGATCATACCGATGCTGATGAAGATTGACTTCAGCGCCCTCCATCAGGTGAGGGAGCACTGGCGCGGTATCGGTGTCACCCTGTTCGTCAACTGGGCAGTAAAACCCTTCTCAATGGCACTGCTCGCTTGGCTATTCATCCGCCAGTGGTTTGCCCCTTGGCTTCCGGCGGAGCAGCTCGATAGCTATGTCGCGGGCCTTATTCTCCTCGCCGCCGCACCCTGCACCGCCATGGTCTTCGTGTGGAGCCGGCTCTCCGGCGGCGATCCCTACTTCACCCTCACACAGGTGGCGCTCAATGACACCATCATGATCTTTGCCTTCGCCCCTATCGTTGGCCTGCTCTTGGGACTCTCTGCCATCACTGTGCCCTGGGCCACCCTGTTCACCTCGGTGGTTCTCTACATCGTCATCCCGGTCATCCTCGCCCAGGTGTGGCGACACAACCTGCTGCAACAGGGACAGGCGAAATTTAATGCCACTCTGACCACCCTCGGTCACTTCTCCATCCTCGCGCTACTCGCCACCCTGGTGCCGTCTCTTCGCCTTCCAGGGCGAAGCGATCATCGAGCAGCCGCTGATCATTGTGCTCCTTGCCGTACCAATCCTGATACAGGTCTTTTTCAACTCGGGGCTGGCCTACTGGCTGAACCAAAAGGTGGGCGAGCAGAACAGTGTTGCCTGCCCCTCGGCGCTGATCGGTGCCTCCAACTTCTTTGAGCTGGCGGTGGCGGCGGCCATCTCCTTATTCGGTTTTGAATCTGGTGCCGCCTTGGCCACGGTGGTCGGCGTGTTAATCGAAGTACCGGTGATGCTGTTGGTGGTAAAGATCGTCAACCAGAGCAAAGGATGGTATGAAGCAGGCCTTTCTGCACCCTGAATGTCAGAAGTTTAATGCTAGATCCGACACCTCTAATAACGACTGGCATTAAACAAGTGAAGATTACATGCATTCGCTTTTGAACAACTAACTGAAACTACCGCTCCTGCCCGATTCCGGAATATGGCATGGTCTAAATGGAGGTCTGATATGATCGGCTGTCTATTACTGGCTGGTGCATAGGGGTGGGATCAGGCCATTCACTCGATTCTAAAGGTGTCCGGTGTGCGCTTGATGAAGCCTATAAAGAAATATAGGTAACTAAATGGAATTATGAATTAATAGTGATCCTCATTCCATCATTAGAGATAAATATGGTGTATTATAGGTAGGCAATATCCCAAATATTATAAGAATAAAATAATGCCAAATAAAACACGGAGCACGTTAGAAGATATCAATACGTTGGATGCACTTATTGCAAAGGCCAGGAAAGATAATCGTCACGGCAGCATGAAATATTTCATAAGGAAGAAGGCGCTTATAGAGCAAGGTGTCAACCAATATAAAGTTGCCTAATTTACTGCAGGCCCTTACCCGTTATGGTTCGCCTTGGCGATCTTTCAGCTGTTTTTGTGATAAATAGGCAATACACAAGTCAATCGTAGAAATCTAATCAACCAATGGCCGCAGGGAGCAGTTGCCTCTCGCCCAGACTTCCTACCCAAGTCCTCTAACATGGCCCTGGTGATCGTCTGTAGAGCGCCTATTGCTGACATTTTGCAGGAATTTACTCGAAAGGCAGCAAAGAGCCCATTGTGGTCATTCGGTCACTGGCGCCTTGAACGACAGCTATCCGAGGTGGAGCCGCCGTTCATCGTCTTGCAGCGACCTGCTGCTTATCGGCCAAAGCTGACGCTGGAGATTTAGCCGACAACTTCCGCTATGGTATCGTTACCGGACATAGGCCAGGAAATCTCACCGAATGGCAGCTTTCTGATTTTCTCTACGGCCGGACCGACCCACACCGGCCCTTCACACTGTGGTACCAGGTCCGCTGCAGCGCCGACAAAGCAGCATTGCCCTCAGACAACCCAAATATCTTTTCAGCCGTGAAAGCAGTCATTGAAGGGGAAGGGTGAAGGAGCTTAGATTCATTCTGCCATCAGGTGACAGCAGCGCGCCTTAAGCAGACGCTAGGAACATGGGACTGAATACGAGCTTCCGGCCCATACCGGTCCAAGGCGGGTCGGCCACGGTCATGTAACGTTTTTTACTGCCCAAACGTCTAATCAATAGAAAGGGACAATAGCTCACATGTGGACTGCCGAACTAGGTAACGTGGGCACTAGCAAAGGAGAAACTCATGCAACCGACAACAATTGCAAACGATTTGCCGATGCCAATATGGATCGCCCTCATGGTTCTGGGCTTTATCCTGTTCTGGCCTCTCGGTCTGATAATACTGGCTTATCTTACATGGAGTGGAAAAATGATGTGTTGTATTGGAAGATTGGCATCCTGGAAAAGCGATGACTTCAAACGCTGGCATACTCCGCACCGCGGATCTAGCTCAACCGGAAACGCCGCCTTCGACGAGTATCGCGAAACGACACTGAGGCGATTGGAAGAAGAACGGCGAGAGTTCGCCCAATTCCTGGAGAGACTCCGTCGTGCCAAAGATCAAGACGAATTCGCTAGATTCATGTCTGAGCAAGCAACTCGGCGGTCGCCAAAGTGACCGTCAGAGGATATGTTACCAGGATGGCAGGATCAAAAGTCTTATCGCTATGGGTGCGGCGGCAGCGGTTAATTGCCGACCCAGCCTCGAATATCATGTGACGTGGTGTATCATGGCAGGTACCTCCGAGGATGGTGCTCGGGAAGGCATGAGAATCCATTTTCAGGTCAACCGTAGCGCCCATACCAAGACGAAGGGCTATGTCGAAGACGTCATAACGGATACAAGACAGGATATTGGCGGATCAAGGTCGGATGCTGTGATGAAGAAACAAGCACGTAAAAAGGTTGTTGCAGAGCGTCGACACAAAGTTGGGGGCGCAGGCGAAGTTGAATTTGTGCGCGCCTTCGTCCTCAAGCTCATCGGCGATCCTTCTCTGGCAGACGACCTCGTTCAGGAAACACTGCTTCGGGCACACAAGTCAGAGGCAGGGTTCAATGGCAATGCATCGCGGACAAGCTGGCTTTGTGCGATTGCACTCAATGTAATCCGCGATCACTTCCGCGCAACTGCTCGGCGGCTGAAGCAGGTTACCGATCTAAAAACACTTCTGGTACTTCGGAGCGATGAAGCGCTGGAAGATGATTTCCTCCAATGCGAGATGGATTCCTGCATCAGACAGTATGTCTTACGCCTGCCTGAACGCCAGCGTGATGTCGTGGCACTTCATGACATCGCCGGGCTCACACATCACGAGGTATCTTCAACGCTCGTTATATCGCAAAGCAATTCACGGATTTTGCTTCATGGGGACGTGCTGCCCTGAAGCTTCTGTTGGAAGAAAACTGCGTGCTATGCTTCGACGATTCAATTCCCTGCCAGCCAAAGGCAGAATAAGACCAAAGCGGCCCGGTACATCATATACCAACGAATCACTGAAACCCTCGAGAGTGGCTGTTTGAAACCAGATAAAACTTCTCGAGATTACAATTCCACGAATGACCGACAGCCGAGTCTGAGCCATTCCCCTCAGCCTGATCAATGCCAGCATAATGAGTCATGAGCGCCCATTTTAAGTCAGTGATACCAGGAACTGACGCATCATTAGACCAAGAATGGCTGCAGCGCACGACAGAGCGATCATTGAAGGGCAGAGTTGAGGTGAGCGGCCGTCCAGGTGTTAAGCCAGGGCGTACGAAGCAGACATTGATAGATATTGATAGAATATGCAGAGTCGAACCCAAAGCTAACCAACACTAAAAATCACTAGGTTTTGAATCTACGCTACGATTGTTCGCAACAACAGACGAAGTTCATGAAAGCAATTGTATTCACCCAATATGGACGACCCGATAGGCTTATCTAAAAAAGGTCCCGAAACCTGCACCAAAGGATAGCGAGTTACTGGTACGTGTTCACGCTTCGTCTATCAATTCTTGGGACTGGGAGTTCCTGAACGGTACACCGTTCATCAACCGCCTCATGTTCGGACTCCTGAGGCCAAAGCCAGGAAAGCAGATACTCGGCGCTGACATAGCGGGGACAGTTGAGGCAGTCGGCAGACAGATCACGCGATTTCAGCCGGGAGACGAGGTGTTTGGGGATCTCTGGGATCACTGGGGTGGTTTTGCGGAATATGCCTGTGCGCACTGAATCTGCCCTGGAACCCAAGCCTGCAGAATTCGACCTTTGAGGAAGCAGCCGCAGTACCTCAGGCCGGCGTCTGGCTCTGCAAGGACTTCGCAAAGGCAGGACGAATGCGAGCCGGGACAGAAGGTGTTGATCAATGGAGCGGGTGGCGGTGTAGGTACATTTGCCATTCAGCTTGCCGAGACTCTACGGAGCTGAAGTCACGGGCGTGGATGCTTCACACAAGTTGATAGTTGTTCGCTCGGTTGGCGCGGACCACGTCATCGATTACGCGCAAGCAAGACTTCACGAAAACCGGAGAACGATACGACCTGATCATTGATTGTCAGAATTTCCGTTCCATGTTCGACAATAGGCGCGCACTAACCTCTGAGGGACTCTATGCCATGATCGGCGGTTCGATACCACGCAGTCTACCAACTCTGGCTCCTTAGCTTCTGTGCGTCGATTACCCGCGAGCAGGAAACTTCGTTTGGTCGCAGAGGGACCCAACAAAGGCCTGGCGGAACTGAAGGAGCTGATCGAAGCCGGTAAGCTCGTTCCCGATTATTGACAGAACCTATCATTGAGACGAAGTGCCTGAAGCGTTGCGTTACTTCGGAGAAGGACGTCACAAAGGAAAAATCGTGATCACCATCGAGATAGGTGCGCGCGGTCAGGAGAACAATGAAAGCAGCCGTTAACGAACGCTATGGATCGCCGGACGTCCTGGACATTCGCGAACCTGCCTATACCGGAGCCGAAAGCGGCGAGATCCTGGTCAAAGTCCATGCGACGACTGTCGGCCGTACCGATAGCTGCGCGCTTCGGGCGCATCCGTTTTTCGTGAGACCATACACTGGACTGCTTCGCCCTAAACGCAAGGTCCTCGGTCTTGATTTCGCAGGGATGGTCAAGCTGGTCGGGAAAGGTGTCACGAAGCTCATGCAAGGTGATCGCGCCTTTCGGGTTGACACCGCCGGCGGGTACGGCGCCCATGCTGAGTACGTTTGTCTCCCCGAAGACGGAGCGGTTTCCGCTATGCCGTCCGGAACACACTTCAAAGAGGTCGTGGTCTGCGAGGGTGCCTGGTACGCGGATACCTACTTGAGGAAATTCAAACTCAAACCCGGCGACAAAATCCTCATCTACGGAGCCTCCGGCGCAATAGGAACGTCGGCGGTACAACTTTCGAAATTTTATGGTGCCGAGGTGACCGCTGTCGTGTCAACGCCCCACCTTGACCTCGCAAGATGCCTCGGGGCTGATCGTGTTGTTGACTATACTGCCGAAGACATTGCACAGATCGGTGATTCCTTTGATTTCATCCTGGACGCTGTCGGAAAAACCTCGTTCTTCCGGTGCCGGCCGCTCCTGAAACCGGAAGGGGTATTCGCTGCGACAGACCTTGGGCCTTGGTGGCAAAACGTCATCCTGACGATCTGGTCGTCACTGACCGGAAGCCGACGGGTTGTATTTCCGACCCCACACAGCAGCCAATCTTTTGTTGAATTTCTGAAAGCCCGCATCGAGGCGGGTGAGTTCTATGCAGTCATCGATCGTAAGTATCACCTCAGCAACATTGCTGATGCCTATCGTTATGTAGAAACAGAGCAAAAGGCCGGGATTGTCGTCATCGAAGTTGTGCCGGAGGACGTTTTGTCAGAAGCGCAGTCAACACAAAATGGTCAAAGTCACGCGGACAGACCAGTAGCACTAACCAAACGATAAATGGGGCTAGAACTAGAGTTTCTCTGCTACAGCGAAACCTTCAAGACCGCGCCTCGAGTGCGTCACTCTTGTAGTAATAACCGACCATCCCTGGCCAATGTACTCAGGCAGGTCAGCACTCGCGCACGATGACAACCATGGCTCCCCAATCAGCCTCAACAAAGCGTTTGCGAAGAGATGCTCGTTTATCGTAATCCCATGTGAGAACGCAACCCAGGTGCCTGGTCCCGTACACGTGGCTACTTGACGGAATACTTGGCGCACCGCTTCTACCTTCAGGTAGATAAAGAGTCCTTCAGCAACGACAACCGACTGAGCACTGGTGTCCCAACGCCCAGCCTCCTTCATGAGTACCGACAACGGAGTTTCGTTGAGGTCGGCTGCTAATAGGCTCATGTTTTCCGGCTGGTCCTCCTGCGAGACCCCCTTTGCTTTGGCTGCGGAGGTAGCTGGATGATCCACCTCGAAAAACTCAACTCGAGGAAACTGTGGGGCCAGCCGGAGGCAAAGCGTGTCGAAGCCAGCGCCCACAACCAGAACCTGTCTAGCACCTGCCTTGATCGCAGCGAATACCTGCTCATTCATAAAGATCTTTCGTTCCCCAATTCCTTCGAATGTGCCCGGAGTCTTGGTTTCGAAGTATTCGTAGAGACGGACCGACCAGGGTCTCTTGTTCAGGCTGATCATTCTATTGCCGTAGCCGGGGACACCCGCTGCTAGGATCAGACGCTCAGTGAGCTCTGCCAGGTTCTGGGGCACGAGTCTTCCACTCCGCCTTCTCATTGAGTGCGATCATGATGAGACCAATCTTTAGGGCAGTCTGGCTGACACGTCCGGATTTCATATCGCCAATGTTAGATTATGCAACTTGATAACGCACGAGGGTCGATTGGGAAATGCAGAAGAAAAACGTCTGTTTACAGCATACAAGAGACATTGGATCTCTTTATAAAAATAGTATTGTTCGATGAAACATCCGCAATCACTGGTATCAAATATTAAATGAATTAAGTTAATTTCAAGCAGATCATTAGGAATAGAATCTGGCATACCTCGGACAATTGTCCAAAACGATCCAATCTTGAAATTTATGTGACCCGAAGGTTTCTTCGTGCTGGTGAATGCAGACCTCAAGGATTCACGAATATCTGCCGTGACAACATTCTATGAAGACTGCACTGCTGGTCGACTAAACAAGGTCTTCCGAGAAAACTCTATCTCTATGTGCTCAGGCTTTCCTGCGTTCCCCAGAACCGACCCTCCGGAGTCTGCCAAGGAACTACTTAATGCGATTGAAGTGAAATAGTTACTATATAAGTGACTTCTCTCCTGACATTCTCGAGTCTCCTATCAGCTCATAAGGAGATGAAAATGAAACGTTTAATGACAATCCTACTTATGACCCTTTCGGTGGTTGGGGGCGTCAGGACTGCAAGTGCTGTAACCGTAGAGTGCATGGACTTTGAGTCTTTCCCTTTAGGCAGTGAGTATTTTGTGGGCAATAACCTTACCTACAACGGCATTTACGGGGAATTTACCGCGTTCCAGTCGCCTGATGGTTCTTGGGATAATGGTGGTGTCGCCAGTATAGAAGACACCAACAATGCCAACGGCAGCGGTCAAGAAGTAAATCTCAACAATATCAATCTCCGCTATATTTTTCAGGCCGACCAACCCAGTATTGCCTTTTTTCGCTATGCGGACTCTGGCGGCAATATTAATCTCGGTATCAACGGATTTCTCAACAATACCAACGATCTCTCGGATCTAAACGGTATGGTGGTCAACGGTGTAGGCATCATCGTCACTCGCCATGATGATCCAGGTCCCGCAATCAGGCACCGCGGTACAGTGACGCTGGCCGGACCAATAGAGAGATTTGGTGTTGGTGGGCAGGAGTTCTGGGTCGACGACGTATGTGTGGTGTTTGCGTATTAAAGCTGAAGTATTTTACAATGCCGCCCTCAATCCGCCCGGATTGAGGGCGGAATGGCGAGACAGAAAGTAAAAGAGGATCTATCGTATGTTTTGTGATTTGGCATTGTGGTCTACCGCTACTAGATAATCTACATCAAAGGACATTGGAGCAGGGGAGGGCATAAGGGTGGTGCAGATTGTGGCTCTGGATTCACTCACTGAGATAGTGAAATCTTAAGATCCATCTGATCCAACTCCCGTGTTTTGCATATCAAAACAGCCAATGAGCCATCGGACACAACAATTGAAGTGTCAATAATCCGCCTAGATTGACCCTGTTTCGATGATTTTTCTCCCTGTACCAGACCGGAACGTCATTCTTTCGTCATCACGCAGAAATCTTTCCACAGATCCTGTGGATATCTTTGTGGGTAAGGTGCTTGTATGGCCTCAAAAGCCTTACGGGATCAGCCCTGTGGTTAAATTGTAGCTTTTTTGTACGATGCGTATAAATATAATAAATACAATATGTTATGGTATATTATTAACTTGATTACTATTTTATCAACGTTAAACTGCATATTTCTGATCAGCCCTGGTCCAGTGTGAATAAACAGGTTGACCTTTCGCCGAGTTTGCGCTCCATGGTGAGGAATATAAAGCCTAAGGAAGGCAACGAATTGCTGCTTGCTATAGCGTCAAGCAGACTACCTAAAACGTTAAAACCCTGTTCTGTCTCAATCCGAATGCAATGCTAGAATCTTTCAAAGCGAAAATCCTGGAATCATTCAGGACCGAACTGGCGAAGCATCACGCCACCAATAAGGACATCATCGCCCTCCCGGACAATCGAGTGGGCGAGATCTTCTATGGTTAATTGCATACTCATCCACGGCCTTCACCGAAACATGCGCTCGCTTATTTCGTGCTGGGGTTCTCTCTTGGCGGCCCCTTGAGTTCGGGTGTAGGCGGTCCGGGCGGCTGGTGGATTCTTGACGGGTCGGAGCTTCACATGGGCCAGGACGTCATCGTTCCTGACCTCGCCGGCTGGCGGCGGGAACCCATGCTGGAACTGCCCGTAATCGCCTGGTTCGAACTCTCGCCTGATTGGGCCTGTGAGATCCTCTCTCCCTCCACGACCCGTACTGCCCGTGCTCTGAAGATGCCGATTTATGCTCGGGAAGGCGTGCCCCATCTCTGGCTGATAGACCCGGACGCACGCACCCTGGAGGTGTACCATTTACAGGATGATGGTCACTGGCTGCTGCTCGAAACGCTCAAGGAAGACGATTCCATCAGGCAACCACCGTTCAATGCGATTAGTTTTTCGTTGGGAAGTCTTTGGGCGTAGACAGTTCTTCCCAATAACGCATATCGCAGATACTCAAGCCCGTTAGGGTCGAGAGTTGGCGCGATAATAATTGCAGAGGACACGGTATCTAATCTACTGTAGGCATCGGAAATCGATTATGGCCTTTCGAAGAACCGCTAATAGAACCTCAGGAAATTTGGGCGCGCCTTACCTACGGCGTATCAGCAGCCTCCCGGAGCGGATGTCCCATTCGGATTTCCCGTTTAGCATTTCAGCGTTTGAGCAGGGTATAAATCTCGAGTTGGCTACGCCAGTTACGTTCTTCGTCGGAGAAAACGGAAGTGGTAAATCTACGCTTCTGGAGGCGCTGGCCGAGATTTGTGGCTTT
>CAWCOA010000009.1:0-143306 GCA_963797085.1 uncultured Gammaproteobacteria bacterium | reverse complement strand
TGACTCCGAAATCTTATACCAAGGTTTCAATCAAATCTGTCACCTTTGATCTGCCTGGGTTACTAGTGGCAATATATGAATGATCAATCAAGAAGCAGCAGGCAAGATTACCTTGTCGATGACATGTATCACACCATTGCTGGTCATGATATCGGTCTTGATAACATTCGCACCGTCAACCTTGACCCCGTCGGTGATGTCAATGTTGATTTCTTGACCCTGTACAGTCCTAACCTTGTTTAGATTGACTACGTCTTTCGCCATCACTTTGCCCGGCACTACATGATAGGTCAGCACATTGGTCAAGGCTTTTTTATCTGCCAACAGGGCGTCCAGCTGATCTTTGGGAATCTTTGCGAATGCCTCGTCTGTCGGAGCAAAAACAGTAAAAGGTCCTTCACTTTTCAATGTGCTGACTAAATCTGCTGCTTTAATCGCAGTCACCAGCGTGTTAAAGCTACCTGCAGAGATAGCTGTATTGACTATATCATCATGTTTTGCAGTTTCATGATGTGCTGCCTTATACATCATGGGTTTTGTGTAGTTTTTGTATGCAGTATCGCTATTAACCACAGGCAGATAGTATTTCATCACCGGATGATTGCTATATTGCTTTCCATTGTATGCCATGACAGATGGATTATTATAAACAGCCATATCACCCGTAGGTTTGTTTTTCATACAATTTCCTGCTAGCGCAGAAGATGAATACAGGGCTAGCGACAGGCTAGTCATTGCTACAGTTTTGGCAAGATTTGGATTAATATGTTTCATCTACATTCTCCGGCTATCTTTTTTCACGCGTTCTTTAAAATGCTGCGGCCTATCGACTGGATGTTCGTTGGCACAGCCTCATTCCTACTACAAATCCAGAATATATGTACATAACGTACAAATATAATATCAATTGTATATACAAAAGTTAGACCATCCATGAGTGGTTCGCAAGCAGCCATATCCCTTGTAAATTGAGGGGAAAAGGCTCACATGGCACCACCGTGCAGTTACCAGGTTTTTTTGTACTGACGCCAACCAGCAGCCATGCTGCTCGTCACTCGGTTTTCGAAACCGCTTACTCTCAGCTCTGCTAACGACTGATGTAATAACTCAATCTTAGTGGTCAGCGGAGGTATGGAATCTTTCCTGAAGTGGGATATTCCGCTTTACGCATCAGGGTTTTTAATGGGCACTCGATAGGATAAAGAGACTCAAGATTAGACTTCAGGGGGCATTGACTCAGCACGTCGACAGATCTCGCGCACTGTGCCTTTGAAGATCGGTTTGTGGAGTGGCGCGAAGCTGTACCAATATAATAATCCCCAGACGCCGGCGGGATGCCAATGGGCGGTCATGGTCAGCCGGGTTCCTCCTGTTTTCAGGGGTTCGAGTTCGAATTCCAACATCCCCGCGCCGGGAGCTTTCATTCCGAAAGACAGGCTCAGACGCCTCTCCGGCTCTAAACCCAGCACTTTCCAGGAATCGATGCGGTCGCCAATGCGTAGTTCAATGGCATGACGCCGTCCCTTGCTGCGCCCCGATCCGCTGGCGAACCTGTTCAGTAACTCACGGAGTTGCCACAGGCTGTTCATATAGTAGTAACCATTGTCACCACCGATGGCCGTGACTATGCGCCAGACCGAGGCTGCATTTGCACTGCTCTCGGCGCTCTGGGCGACATGCTTGGCGTAATAGGCGTAGTCAATTCTTTGTTTACGTACGGCAAAGGCGCCCTCGGTCCAGCGGGCCACTACCCCTGAACTGCTGCGCTCAGCCGCAAATGCCGCCTCAACCGCCTCACGAAAACCGAGCAGTTGTTGGGGCACCAGTCTCCGCAACTCCGCATCGTCGGCAAGGAAATCATGTTTAAGACCTCCGATCAGGGCGCGGGCCACATTAGTGGGTACAGCGGTGATGAGCCTCAGCCAATAGGAGGAAAGTTCCGGCGTCAGCACCGGTAGAGGAATGATCCACGGAGGACGACGGTCGCCAGCCTCGGCAAGGATACGCATCATTGCGGCATAGGTGAGTGTTTCCGGGCCGCCGGCATCGAACACGCGCCCCTCAACAGCATCGAGACGAGGCAACTGCACCAGGTAAGTCAGCAGATTGTCCAGCGCGATGGGTGGCGACTTGGCCTGCACCCAGCGCGGCGTCAGCATCAGGGGCAGGTGATAGACCAGGTCTCTCATCACCTCGAAGGCGGCGGAACCGGCACCGACTACGATACCGGCGCGCAATTCAATCACTGGAACACTACCACGGCGCAACCGCTCTCCGGTTTGTTGACGGGAGACGATATGCTCGCTGTCAGCATCATCCGGAACCAGTCCTCCCAGGTAGACGATGCGTCGAACGCCGGCGTTTTCAGCCGCCCGGGCGAAGTTCGAGGCGGCCTGCAGGTCAAGCTGTCCGAAATGTTTGCCGGCGCCCATCGAATGTACCAGATAATAGGCGATCTCCACCCCTGCCAGGGCTGAATCCAGACTGGCCGGCACAAGGGCATCGGCCTCAACCAATTCCGCAGTGCTCCAGTCCCTTGATTCCAACACCTGGATATCCCGGGAGCTGGCCCGCACCGGTATACCTTCATCGATAAGTCGCTGAACCAGATGGCTGCCGATATAGCCGCTGGCTCCAAGCACCAGACAGAGACCGGCTTTCTTCGTTTTAGGTTTGATAGGATGACGTGCAATCATTGAAGTAATCCAGAGTCCTTTCTTTAGACAGCGTTGTAAGCCAAGAATATGAGCATGTGCAAAGCTGGAACGAAGCTAAAGACTGCCTGCTGTTTTAATCATGATCGATCACACAGCTTGGCAGATTAGGGAGGTGTTACCGGCTGACCGGCCTCTATCTTCTCCTGCATCTCCTCACGCCGCATCGGCATATCATCGATCTGCATAAAGATTTCGCGTAATTCAATATCGATTGCAGCGTGACGCTTGATACTGCCATCCTTGCCGATCAGGATGAGTGCCCTGGTCTCGGGTTCAATACGCAATCTGCCGCGCAACTCCTGAGCCTCTCGATCTGAAAGCTTTTTGTCTTCAAACAGACTCGGGCTGTTCTCATAGAGCTGAAATATTTTCAGATCCCGATCATTGAGGGCGTCCACCCGCTGATTAAGAGTCTCAAGCTGGTGGGCTGCCATTGGATCTTCCGCGCTGGGCGCGATCAGAAAAAGCAGGCGCTCTCGCCAGAGATGACTATCCAGATCCACGGCGATCACAACAAGTGGCAGATGTAGACAAAGCAGCAGGAGCATGGTCATTAGAAGTTGGGGCATCAATCACTACTCGGTTCATTTCAATCTGTGAAATTCACGGTCAGCTGCGGAAAATGATACAGCAAACAGTGTTTCATAGAGCGGTTTACAGGGTGAGTTCCGGTTCATGGCGTCTATTTCATCACACGTATGTCACCCTGCATGCTGGGGTGGATGATGCAATGGTAGGAGTAGCTGCCCGGTTCCTCGAAGGTGTGGCTGAATTCGCTGTTACCAGCCAACAGGGGTGAGCTTAAGCTACCGTCATTGGTAATGATGGCATGGGGCATCTCTCCGACCTGTTTCCAGGTGACTGTACCTCCAGGCTTGATCGTCACCCAAGGCGGATCGAAGCGCATCTCACTGATGGTCACGGTTGCTGTAACCAGGTCATCCTGGCCAGCTGATCGATCCTCGCTTGCGGTCTCCCTGCTCTGTTTTTGTGCAGGTGAGTTTTGCCTGGATGAATTGGGTATGGCATAGGCACCCTGAGGCCGGAAATAGGGGTAGCCATATGGTCCAGTCATCGGTCCGTACCCGTATCCCGGGTGATGAGGGCGGCCGAGCTCTGCCTGCGCATTACTCACCAACCAGCTGCAGGCCAAGATCGTACCTGCGATGAATCTGTTATATCTGAACTTCAAACGCCTGTTCATGGGTGAAACCTCTGTTTGTACTACTGTGATCGCTCATCCAGGTTGACTAGGAGTCGATTCGTGAACATGGATGGGGTGATACAAAAAATTGTATCTAATGTACATTATAGACAGGTAATACATGAATAACTTGTACAATATCTGTGGTGATGGCAAGATGTTCATGTCAGATTTGCGTATTGGGTAGTCATCAAATAAAGATCTTCGTGATAATCTGAGTAGTATCACCCATGGCTGCCAGACAGATGTTTCGGAAACTCAATGGGAGGCAGTTCTGCAATCGGATAATCATCATCAGGAAACTCACGCCGATGACCTGTTTGCGGCAGGACAATTCCAGGCAGCTGCTGAGCTTTACCGCGAGTTGGTGCAGCGGGATCCGGGCCGTTTGGATATTCAAACCCGCTTGGGACGACTGGCACTCCTAGATAACGATGCGCAACGGGCCATCAGCCATTTTGCCTCAGTGCTGAATAAAGGGCTGCGTTCCAGGGCCAATTGGGAAATGCTTGCGGATGCCTATCTATTGAATGATGAACCCGGCCAGGCTGCCCTGTGTTATGAGCGCGCAGGACGTTCGGGCCTGGCAGGGACATTGGCGGTAATGGCCAGTCTGGAGATTTGCCAGGTTACAGGTGCCGTTGATTGCGTCGAGCTCGACTGGTTGTCAGGGTCGAACCTGCCGTTGATCCAGGCTGAAGTCAATGGCAAAGTCCTCAATCTGCTGGTGGACACCGCAGCGAGTGACCTGGTGTTGGACGAAAAATTGGCAATCGCTGCCGGTATACCCCTTGGCGGAAGTGAGATGCGTTATTTTGCCGGCGGTCTGTCCAGCAAGGTGACCTATGGGTACATTGAAACGCTGCAACTGGGAGAGCTGGCAATTCATCACATTGTGACCCAACACCTGGATCTGCAAAGCCGCCTCGCTGGGTATTCATCCGCCGTACCGATCCACGGGATTCTGGGTTTGTCCGTGCTGTCCCGCTTCAAAACTGCGCTGGATTTTAAGCAAGGTTCTTTGCGCTTGAGTATTGATAAGTCGGTTGCGAATACCCTTTCCCCGGAGATAACGACAAACCAATTCCCCATGTGGATTGCTGATCACCAATTCATCCTGGTTCAGGCACAGATGCAAAATGCGGAGACTGCTCTGTGGGCGATCGATACCGGCATGTCCGGTACTGCATTCGCGATTTCCTCTGTCACGGCAGAAGCAGCCGGTTTGGCAGGTCAAGCCGGTGAACAGGAGGCGGGGATCGGCGGAGGTGGCGCCGTCGAGGGTCGGCGGGTCAGGCTGTCGAGCCTAAGACTGGGTGCTTTTGAACGGAATAATGTGGAAGGAATGGCGCTGAAAGATTTTTCATTACAGGATCGATTGGGATTTCGCATGGCCGGCTTGTTGGCATGCGATTTTTTTCAAGATGCGCTGCTGACCTTGGATTTTTCCAGGATGCGGCTGACCCTGGATCAAAGCAATTAACAAGTTCACCAAGAGGATACACTATGAAACCAACAAACCTGTTTGCACCGCTCTCCTTGGGAAGTCTTCACTTGAAGAACCGGATTGCCCTGGCGCCGATGACGCGGGGGCGGGCAGGCGTGCAGCGTGTGCCGAATCATTTAATGGGAGATTATTATCTGCAGCGATCCGGAGCTGGCCTCCTCATCACTGAGGCGACGGTGATTTCATCCCAGGGCATCGGCTGGATCGATTCACCCGGAATCTACACAGAGGAAATGGTCGAGGGTTGGCAGCAGGTCACACAAAAGGTCAGCCCGGCAGGTACGCCTTTTTTTCTGCAACTGTGGCATTGTGGCCGAGCCTCCCACAGTGATTTTCATAACGGGGAACTGCCTGTTTCCGCCTCAGCGATAAAGCTCAATGGTGATCACATCCACACACCGCTAGGCAGCAAACCTTATGAAACGCCTCGCGCCTTATCCGTGGATGAAATCAAACTCACCGTGAATGACTATCGCAAAGCTGCACAGAATGCCAAACAGGCAGGATTCTCCGGAGTGGAAGTGCATGGTGCCAATGGTTATTTGATCAATCAGTTTCTCGATTCAAGGACCAATCATCGTGATGACCAATACGGCGGCAGTCTGGAAAACAGATTTCGTTTTTTTAAGGAAGTGCTGGAAGCGGTTCTAGAGGTCTGGCCCCCGGAGCAGGTGGGTGCGCGTATCTCACCGAATGGTGTATTCAATGATATGGGCAGTGAGGATTTCAGAGAAACCTATCTCTACGTGGCCGAACAGATCAATAAACTCAACTTGGGCTACCTGCACATCATGGATGGCCTGGCATTCGGCTTTCACGAAAAAGGCGAACCCATGACCCTGGCTGAATTCAGACCCCTGTTCAAGGGTGTGATCATCGGTAATTGCGGCTATACGCCGGATGCTGCCGAGTCAATCATCGCCGCGGGTCATGCGGATGTAATTGCCTTTGGTCGGCCGTTTATCACCAATCCGGACCTGCCCGAACGCATCAGGAATGACTGGCCGTTGGTTCCTGCCCAGGATATGTCGCTCTGGTATACGCCTGGCAGCCGGGGATATACCGACTATGCGGCATTCAAATAGATGTCTGTATCAATAGACTACGGCAGGCGCCCGTCGGGTTTTTCAACTGCTGAGCTTTGTGCCCTGACTGATTACTTGTGTGGCCTAACAAAAGTCATTATGTGAAGCCATACAATCTGACCTTGTAGATTCCATCCCCTTGTCTGTCCACTAAACCGGACGGGGTGGGGTGAGTCAGGTTCTCGTAACGACGCTTAGCGTTCTAGAATAGAATGGCCGTGCCAACCGGGCTTATCCGGCTACCATCGGAGAGCAGACTCCAGTCTATCACCCGTCAGCCATCAATAGCACTTCGTTATCACAAAGAGAAGGTCAGAATTGAAGCAAGCGATCTGGATCATCTGACTAGACGGCCAGACGCACAGCTGCCTCCGGTAGCACATCTCGAGTCACAGCCAGGTAAGGCTTAACGATCTGACGGACTGGAAGTCTGGCCTGTAATCGACTCAACAGCAGGTACAGGCCTCCGAGTTTACGGTGCAGAAACAGTATCTCAGGTGGTGGAATACGGGTAAATTTTTCCTGTAGCCGCAACGCCAGGACGATCTCGCTCATGCGCTTGGCGAGATCAGAATTGGCAAAGGCATAGTCGTCGGCCGCCCGTGCTGGTTCAGTGGCGGTGCGCAGCAGTTGGATGATGCGTTCTCGGTAACTGATTGGATCGGATTCATCCACATAACCAACGGCGGCCGCGCTCCGTCCCACATCATCATCAGTACCCTCCAGCAGTGCGCATAGTAGATTACGTATGGCTGACTGCTGATCTGTGGAATATACACGGGTTGCTCCAAAGTCGAGGAGTTGTATGCGGCCTGTATCCGGTTGATAGAGGTAATTGGCAAAGTTCGGATCAGTTTGCACCAGGCCCCAATCGAAGAGTTCACACAGCGCCAGTTCCAATAATGCAGCCGCGGCGTCATTTCGTTCTTTTTTCGTGGTCTCGGCCAGGGTTTCGATGGGCTGACCATCGAGAAAGCTCATGGTTAAGACCTCCGACGAACTGAGTGATTCAATGACTTGCAGGGTTTCAAAGCGATCATCCCCAGCCAGCAGGCGAGAATACTGGTCAATGGCTGCAGCCTCCTGCCGATAGTCGGCCTCGGCATGTAGCTGGCGCTTGGCTTCATCGAGGAGCGGGGTGAAATCGAAA
Source organism: uncultured Gammaproteobacteria bacterium (assembly GCA_963797085.1). GTDB lineage: Bacteria > Pseudomonadota > Gammaproteobacteria > Chromatiales > Chromatiaceae > JASJBU01. The sequence goes on along the minus strand of CAWCOA010000009.1, from coordinate 135,643 downwards.
TCATCCGGTATTGCGCTGGATAGTCGCAGCAAGCTGGCAACATTATCTACATCACTCTTAATACTGCGCCGAATGCCTGGGTACTGAATTTTTACAGCGACTTGCCGTCCATCCTTCAAGACTGCTTTATGCACCTGCCCGATGGAGGCGGCAGCCAATGGTGTGAAAGAGAAGCGACTGAAATGCGCCTGCCAATTTACCCCCAAGGATTTTTCCAGTACAGCGGCAACTTGTCCCAATGGCATTTGGTGAGCATCCTCGCGCAGTTGGGCCAACAGGCTTGTGAGTTGCGGTGGCAGTATTTGTCCACTGTCCATGGAGAGCAGTTGTCCAACCTTCATTGCTGCACCGCGCATTTCCGACAGCCGATCCGAGAGTTTTTGCATATTTTCAGGTGTCAGCAGTAGATCTCTGATGCGGGGACGATGTCCCTGTGCAAGCTGGCGTGCCCCTTCGCTGACCATATTGCCGGCGATGCCACCAGCCAACTTACCCAAAAGTGTCATCCGGCCAAGTCGGGAGCTGGTTACACTGCGTTCTTTAGACATGGTTTCTGTCTCCTCTATGGATCTGGGGCTTCTGAAAAATTGTTTGCATGTTCAGCTTGGGTTGCAAAGTATTCGAACCGGGGGCTGTCATGATTCCAGCTTGGTCGTGTAACACTGGATGCGTACGCCATGACGGCGATCAGTTGAATCTGCGTAAGGAACCGATGCCACCATCAACTGGCAGAACCTGTCCGGTGATCCATTTGGATTCTTGTGACAATAAAAATTCTGCAGCAGCGGCGAGATCATCTGCCTCCCCGATTTTTGCCAGAGGATGGCGTTCTGCTGCGGCCGTTCTTTGCCGTTCGGTGCGGAGTAATTTTGCGGCCAATGGGGTTTCGGTCAGTGAAGGCGCAATGGCATTAACGCGGATCTTAGGAGCCAGTTCCGCGGCCAGCGATCGGGTCAAACCCTCAACGGCGCCCTTTGCTGCTGCTATAGAGGCATGCATTGGCATGCCGGTGATTACCGCAACGGTCGAAAATAGGACTACGCTGGCCATCGGAGCTGCCTTGAGTGCTGGCAAGGATACTTTAAGTACTCGAACCGCACCCAGTAGGTTTAGTTCAAAGTCCTCACGGAATGTGTCCTCGCTGAGGCGCTCGAATGGCTGCAGGCTGATACTGCCGGGGCAATAAACCAGTCCATCCAAATGCTGCGGTAAAAAGTCTTTGGGAAAAGACTCCTTAACTGCATCCCATGGGGCATGCCTTGCATTGCTCTGAGAGGCCGTGCTGCGTGAAGCCGTGAACACCTCATGGGTGTCTCGCAGCCTTATCGCAAGTGCCTCACCCACACCGCTACTCGCACCAATAATCAGAATTGTTTTCACGGTCAGCCCTCTGTTTCGTTTTCTAATGTAAGTGTATAGGAATTACTTGAAATATACTATACAAATATTGTACATTACAAGGTGTGGCAGATCTGTCCTAACAAACTAGCCGGCAGTGAGGCTTAACTTTGTAGAAGACTTCTTTATTGGAATGGGAGATATCAATATGAAAATCACCAAACTCAGGCTTTCGAAAATCCCGGTATCCACACCTCCTACTGTAGTTTGCATCCTTTGATGCAGGGTGTCGTCAAGGTGGTTGAATAGATGATGCAAAGGATTCTCGATGCGGCTTAAAATCTTGGAACTGATATGAATACTGCAATGAATGGCCAAACTAAGGCTCTTGGGAATATCACTGGCCTGATTGTCTTCCTGGTTCTGTGTCTCCTGGTGGGAGGTATTGGTGGGGCCATCACGTCCAGCAGCGTGGATACCTGGTACCAGACACTCCAGAAACCCGTTTTCAACCCACCAGACTGGCTCTTTGCTCCAGTGTGGACCAGCTTATACATAATGATGGCTATCGCGGCTTGGCGTGTGTGGCGACGGGTTGGATTACGCACAGGGTGGATGGCATTCAGCGTGTTTTTTCTGCAGCTCGGGCTTAATCTCGTCTGGTCATTTTTATTCTTTGGACTGAATCGAATTGATCTGGCGTTGCTCGAGATTATCATTCTGCTGACAGTGATTATTATGAATGCGCTGTTGTTCTGGCGGATTGAGCGCTTAGCGGGATTGCTTTTCGTTCCATATGTAATATGGGTCTTTTACGCAAGTCTCCTCAATTTTTCGCTGTTAATGATGAACCCTGTATAAAAAAGAGATATTAACAATAGACGTCGCCTCAGGCATTTGGTGATTTGTATGATGGTCACGCTTGGTTGCGACCAGATAGATATGCTGCAGCTTTCGAACACCGACTACTGCCTGAGGTGGGTTAGCGGCTGAAAACCTGAGTGAAGAACAATTCACGTTCATTTGCAAATTTGAAGATTTGTTTAGAAAAATGACGAATAAAAACATGTTGACCCCTCTACTTCATGCTCAGTCTGGTCTGCAGCTGTTGTTCATCGCTGATGCCCTGTCGATGCCGGTGCATTGGTACTACAATCCCGGTGATATTACCCGTGAGTTCCCGGGTGGTATACGACGTTTTGAGGCCGCGCCTGCCAAACACCCTACCAGTATCATGAACTTGCATTCCACTTCGGGTGGCGGCCGAGGCGGGCAGAGCGGCAGTATAGTCGGTGATGTAATCCTCAAGGGTAAGAAGAGCCTATGGGGCCAGAAAGGCATCCACTATCACTACGGCATGCCGGCAGGTGAGAACACACTGAATGCCCATTGCGCGCGCTTGATGCTGCGGCATCTGAATGGCCGATCCTACAACGGTCCCGGTTTTCTCAAAGACTATGTGGATTTCATGACGGCAGATACACCGCGCCATCCAGACACTTATGCAGAGAGCTTCCATCGTGGCTTCTTCGCCAATTGGAAAGCGGGCAAGAAGTTGACACAGTGTGGCGCCGTTACCCACGATACGCCGAGTATTGGAGGGCTCGTCATGATCGGCGCCATGGCGCTACCTCTCTTAGCACGTGGCACGCCCGTGGCTGAAGTCAAGAGCGCGACACGCATTCAACTTGGCTATACCCATCCAGACAAGGGCCTCGCTATGGTCTGCGATGCCTACGTTCTGCTTCTGAGCAAGCTGCTGATGTCATCGTCAATCGATGAGGCCCGCAAGCACATTGCTGACGCTGCAAGGTCGACTATTAGTTCGGGCATCACGGGTCTGTTGAATAAGCCTCCGCAAGAGGATTCATTGGTTGTCGGAGGGAGGTACAGTCTGGCATGCTACATCGATTCATCCTGGCCGGTGGTTCTATACCTGGCCTACAAGTATGCTGTCGACCCGCTTAAAGGTCTTCTGCAAAACACAAACCTCGGTGGTGAGAACTGCCATCGCGGTGCCGTTCTCGGTACTATCTTGGGCGCTGCCACTGGATGCCGGCTTGAGCTGTTTCAGCAGCTGTTGCATGCACAGCAGATCCAGGCCGAAATCGAGTCTGCTGTGAAAGTTTGAGTTTGCTCATGAGTGTTTTGCAAGAGCATAGGAGCCTGTTGCAAGGCAATCATCGCCAAAAGCTCATCGGCCCGGACGTTACAAATCGAAAGATAGTGCTTGATCTCGAGCATTCTCTTGATCAGGTTCAGGTCCTGACAGGCCAGCCAGCCGAAACCGCTATTAGATTGATTGTGTCGACTCTTACACCTATACCCTGCGCCACCAGTGAAAGGGGCTCGAATATGGGTAAAATCACTTGTACCCTGTCCTTGGCATTCAATAAAGCGTGATAGGCGACAATAATCGCCTCTTGAGCCACCGCAAAAGTCTTCATGTTGGCTGATGTCAGGTCAGTATAAGTGGCGGCAATTGTTTCCCGTAGCGAGAGATCGCCTTGGCTGGAAGAGTGGCCTAATGAGAGATCATCCCACTACTTCAGACCTTGAAGATTCGCCAGTGACAACAATTCTTGCAAGAAAAGTGATTCAGGCGCGGATGCCCCCATCAAGTATTCAGCCTGAGCGCCATAGCTTGTTTGGTAGTTGCGCAGTTTATATGGCGGAAATATCATCAGGCGTCCACAGATAGAAAGGATTAGAATATTGCGCTTGACGTATTCAGGGCTAAATTATTTCACCAGTTTCCAGACAGTCATCTGCGACAGGCTATGTTGAAACTTCCTGCGTGTTTCGCGAATCACAAAGTGAACATCCCGTGGTTCATCCAGCAGTTCAAAGTGGACGCCCAATAGGGCTCTCAGTCCATCCAATGTGGTAAAATTTTCGCCTGACGCATCTTTGAAACCACCCAACCACTCCTGCCGCTCAGTATACTCTTCCAACCAGGTATAAGGTGAAGCCAGTATCAATAGACCGCCTTTATTCATTCGCTCATGAATCATCGCAAGGAATTTTTTTGGCGCATACAGGCGGTCAATCAGATTCCCGGCAAAGATCAAGTCATAGCCGGTATATTTTTGATTCAGGTTACTGGCGTCGGCCTGCATGAATTGGCAGCGCTCAACAGTCGCCTCCAGGCCCAGCTCAGACAAATTAATTTCTTTATAACTGACCAGCTCGCCTTCATCTTTAATCACATATCGTTTGATTCCGGTCTGTTGCAGTTCCACGGCGGAAGCAATAAAACGGGCTGAAAAATCGATTCCAACTACCTGCTCAAAGTATTTTGCCAATTCAAAGCTGCTACGGCCCACTGCACACCCAAGATCCAATGCCCTAGCTCCAGTACCAGCAATGCCAGACATCTGGGCGGCACTGATGCAGTGATCAGCACAGGTTTTTGCAAAATTAGCTACTTCGAAATATTCATCGCCGTAGTGAAAATCAAGGTACTGGGACACCAGTTCATCAGTTTCGTAAGGATTGCTCATAGTGGTCAACTCGGTGTCTGATTCTATGTATCTGAATCCGGCATGCTGGAAAAAGTGTCTGCGAAAAGCATAGCGAGAGTCCTTGATGGCGTAATTGCCGGTTGAAAAGTAACAACCCCCCTTGATCAGGTTATGCTTGCCATCGAATGTCGGGGTGGAAAAGTCATCGTATATTGGGTGAACATCAAATCCGGGATAGCCCTCGATCGGTGTTTCTGTCCATTGCCAAACATTGCCGATTACATCATAAAATTCAACTCCATCCGGTATAACAGTTTTAAACCTGTTGACGGGACAAGCCGAGGCCCAGTATTCCAGGTTGATGTTGCCTGGCGCTTGATCCCAGTAGTGTAGATCAGTGTCTATTGCATCTCTCAGGCAGTACCACTCAGCCTCGGTAGGCAGGCGGATGGATAAACCAGTCTGCGCCTGTTTCCAGTTACAGAAGGCCTTGGCTTCCAGCTGGTTTACATCGACAGGCCAATCCCACGGCATATCGATGACCTGCGTCATCGTGCGGTAGCGAAAGCCTGTATCGGCCAGAACCCAGAACTCAGGGTGCTCGGCTCGAGTGTAGCCAACCCAGCTCCAGCCCTCATCGGTCCAGTAAGCCTGATTCTGGTAGCCAGCTTGCTGCACGAACTCGAGGAATTCACCATTGGAAACCAGAAACTGGCTGGCTTTAAAATCATCGACCTGAACCGATAATTCTCCGTATTCATTGTCCCAGCCGTACAGAGGATCGTCGCGTTTTTTCCCCAGATGCATTTCCTTGCCGGTGACCGGTAAGAGCTTGTTCAATGGTGCTGAAGCACCGCGCTCTTCACAATCGATGAATAGATTGCTGGTTCGGACAAGATGCAACGGCAGTTGCCGGATCAACACAGATGTCGTCTCCAGGTGAATACGTTCATGTTCGATCCCCATCATAATGATCCACATCGGGTCATCCCAACCAATCGGCAGGTTTATGGGCTCGTTCATAATAAAATCATCGACCAGTTGTCGCACCTTTTCGCGATAGCCCTTGACCTGCTCCAGTTTTGGCCAGCTGTAGTTTGATTGTTCAAGGTCATCCCAAGACATTTCGTCAACGCCGATTGCCAGCATGGACTCCAGCTCCGGGTCTAGCCTGTTTGTAATCAACTTCGCAACATGCAGTTTATTGGTAAAGAAAACGGCTGTATGACCATAGTAGAAGATCAACGGATGTCGCAAGGGATTGGCTTTGCTGTAATAAGCTTGATCTGTTGCCAGACAGTCGAAGAGACTCTCATACAGCGTGGAGGTCTCGTGAAAATAGGCACGGATTTCCTCACGCTTCAATTCCGGGTATTCGCCTGTAAGCAAGGCTGTTTTTCCCAACCCGTTATATATGTTGGTGAGAGTTGATTGTTGTTCTGCTGAATAGCTCATTGTTTTAGTCGCAAGAATTTGGGTTGATCTTTTAATAAATGTTCTTTTTAGGAGATTGAAGACACAAGATTACAACATATCATGACCTGGCAGTTATCTCCGGTCCCGCCACTGGGCTGGTTCGGTGATGATCCTAGCCAGGCATGTTTAGACTGATCAATGCTGATTTATAAATAGATTTATCAAGGCATCTTGAAGCTGCTTTGTCAGTTTGTCCTTGCTAAACATCTGCAGCCAACAGAAATCTGTATTTCATTGCGTTTAAGGTGTATCTCGTATTTCCCTGCGTAATGATAAGCTATTCCTCGAAAAGCATTTCCAGTAAATCTATAAAAGCAAATGGCCCACGGTCATAACGACCGTGGGTCCTACCAGCCATAGTGTGATCCTATTTTACCATTGCCCTATAGCTATGCCAGGTGGCATAGCCAAGTATTGGAAATAAGATAGCGAATCCAACGAACGCTGTGGCAATCCCAATGGCCGTAAGTGCAACGATTATCGCAGCCCAGACAAGCATGGCTGCTGGATTAGACGTCACTGCACGGTAACTGGTCTGCATCGCAGAAATGAAACCAGCGTCTTCATCCAGAATGAGTGGGATCGCCACCGCACTCAACACAAAGACTACCAACGCCAAAATAAAACCAATTCCAACGAAGAAGCTCAGGGTGATCCAGCCATCGCTGCTGCTGAAGAGGCTTGTATAGGCCTCAATGGATGGGGAGAGGGCGTTGAATTTTACCGCAAACAAAAGTGCTGAGAAGCGCACCCATGCCGCCATCACCAATGCCAACGTCAATGAAAATAGCGCCAAATGGGTGCTGCGTCTCATCAGCAATCTCAGACTGCCGTCTATGCTGGGGGCTAGATCCCGTTCCATGTCCCTACTTGCAGCATACAAACCTGAAGCAAGAAAAGGTCCAACGACAACTAGTCCTGTCAGGTAGGCGATTGAAAACCAGGGAGCGTTGCTGATCAGCAGATATACGCCAGCACAGAAACCCGCAAATAGAAAGCCGTAGAGAAGGCTCAGTCCGGGTATGCGCCGAAAGTCATTCAAGCCAAGCTTTATCCAGTAAAAAGGGGCGGTGGTCGCCACATTTAGCACATCGTGTCTCGGGGACAATGAGTTATCAAGGTTCAGTTCAGATGCAGGAGTAGACATTGTTTTATCCTCTTTTGAAATACGGTTTTGTATCCGTTGTGGTATTTTTCTCAGATAACAAGACATACTGAATTTTGCTGTATGGCTTCTTTGCATATGTACAGCCTTAAAATAGAATATAATGTACAAAAATACAACTATAAATATATACAACAACGATTCAATCTTAGCGATGGCCCCCTTTTTTACGCTTGATGTGTGTCGTAAAATAGGTGGGAAAGCCATCAATAACGCGCACCTCTTCTTACCGATGCTGAGTGGTCTGATTAATTATCAACCGTGTATTTGCTGGGCTGTTCCGCTAATAGCCTGAATTATCAAAGAAAAAATAATTACAGTACAAATTGTATAAAAATTTAGTTAAAAAAAGTAAAATTTGTACTAGACAAACCAAAATAATCGCCTAGGATTGTAACCATGCAAGGCCTGCATAGAAATATTCTAATCATTGTATAACTATTGGAGAAGAAACATGAATGCATACGAACGTCAAATCCGCAACACTGAACGCTATTACGACAATAAGATGCGCGAAATTGAGGAAAGCGGTGCAGAGGTACTCAGTTCTGTTGTACCCGGAAGCCGATTGCATGAAATAATCCACAACCCGATTACCGAAGGTATTGACGAGGGGTGAATGAACTTGGGCAGCCTGCTTTAATAGGCAGGCTGTCCTGATTCGAGATATATTATGTAGAGTTTAAAAACCAGATATCAAAAACAGTACCCAATAGTAAAAAATGCTGCTCTAACTGCCATTTTGATTCGTTTGACGTTCTTTATGAATGTGATTATTACTTTGGTATATCAGAACTTCACCGAAGATTATATTTCCAGCCAAACAAAAAAATATATCCTATTGCACAAAACGCAACCGCAATACATGTACACCACCGATGTCGCTTTTGTGCATCTCTCAACACATATACAGAGCCATGAAACCTGGAACTACTTGAGCAGTCCTTACATTAATCATGCTCAAACGGAAAGAATCTGATGAATTGTTTTATTCTTTCTCTAGGAATCACCTTATTTCCAATGATTGATTTTAACTGTCCGGCAAACCTTGGATTACCATAAAGCATCAATTGCCTGACGAAGAGAAAGTTAGTTTATGTGAAGCTTACCAGGGTAAGGTGGTAATCATCGTGAACACTGTCAGCAAATAGGGTAATACCTATCAATACTAAGGTTTAGAGGACCTCGATGAAGATAAGAGGATGAGGGATTTGTGGTGGGTGCTGGACTTTACCAGTAATGATTTTTCTGGTCAGGTACCTGGCAGCGATAAGCAGATACAGAATCTTTGTAAGAATACTCATAACGTTGAGTTTTCAACGCTTGAATAATTATATGTGCGTGAAGTTGTCGCAGTTACCTTATACCAGGCTCTGGCTGGACAGGCCGGGTGAATTACCTCGCTGGAACTTCCATAATTGCCTGTTAGATAGATCGGGAAAATTGGTTGCCAGTCTCTCAGCTGTATCGAACCGGATAGCAAGCAACTGGTCAGCGCAATTGAAAACCAGCTATAAACCTAATTGCAGCTCTTTCTTTTAAATATTTCTTGCAATGGTGTCCAAATTTAGGTTGTCAGTCTGTCAGTGATATGATTACCAGAAGAAAAGATCTCGGCAAAAACGCGCTGACGATAATCAAAAATACGTTTGAGTGTGGGCGCAACATATAAGCGATTTATTGTTGTTTCTAATGGTCTGGGAAAATAACTCGGTAGGCTGTATGTCACCCGATCTATGATACGTGTATTCGAACCTATTTGCTCAAACTGATGAAGATGGCGCCAGTAGCTATAGGGACCTATCTGTTGTTCGTCTGCAAAGTTATAGGGTGGGTTGTACTCTGAGATAAGCGACTGCCAATGCATCGGAATACCAGAGAGGCGAATCCTGTAATCGATAATCTGTCTCAGCTTCATCTCAACCGGTGACGGGTTAAGTAGCTTAAACTCCAGACTCGGTGGCGTAATCAACCCCAGGTTTTCTGGTTTCTCGAAAAATGTAAAAATACGTTCCAGTGGTCTGGATACTTCTTGTTGTCGAATGAGTTGATACTGCTGCATTTATTGAGTTAAGTATCCTGCGTACTGATCCGTTTGATACGCCAGCGGGCGAAACGTTGATAAAGCGGTTCCAGAAAACGCAGAAGTCTCAATCTATAGATCAGTAGAGATAGCCAACGGTAACCAGGCAAATGTGACCACATCAGTGCGAAGCCATAACTGCCGGTCATCCATTGGTGATCCTGGTCAAGCACATGCAGCTGCTGCATAGCCTGCTCCCGGGTGAGGTTATGTTTCTCAAGTAGTTCTGGCTGTTGGGTGATATCAACCCAGTGGATGTTGTCCCCTCGGTCAAGCCTGCGATAGTGGTTTATTTCCACGCTGCAGAGGGGGCACTCGCCATCATAGAACACTATGGGTGCTGAGAGTTTGCATTGGTTGGATTTTTCATAATGCTTCATTTAGTTTTCCCTGAGTTTCTGGGTACCTTTATTCAGCAGCTTTACATCAGGTTTGAGATACCGGAGATGCTCCTCACTGAATGGTTTTGGTTCGATGCCGCACAGGCTGAATATCTCATCACCAGAACAGGTGTTGCCAGCCAGCAGCATTCGAATCTGATCCCGGCTGATGGGAAACCAGCTGTACTTATCTAACAGTGTGGCGGCAAATCGAGGTCCGGCGACAGGCATAGGTAGAACCCACTTGCGTTTACTGCTTACCACACAAAGTATGTTGAGTATCTGTTTCCAGCTCAGATCATTTGGGCCGCCAAGGGTGTAGGACTGTCGAATGGTCTCTGGTCGTTCCAGCGCGCCAACAAAAGCTGCAGCTACATCCTGTACATGCACCGGAGAAAAGTAAAATCCGCCTGGGTTTCTGGGTAATATGCCTTGGTAAAAAAGGGGTAGTGGAAGAGGCGAGTCGATAATTTGCTGCTTCAGCATGGAAGCAAATTCGAGATGCCCCTGAGGATCGCCAAAAATCACGGACGGGCGAAAGATGGTCCAGTCTATGTCCAGGCCTTGTAGGTGGGCCTCGGCAGCCAGTTTAGTGCGTTGATAACGGGTCAAAGACTGTTCAACGCCGTTGGCGCTCATGAGTATGAAACGTCGAACACCCTGAGATGCAGCGATACCCGCTGCACGAACAACCCCCTCAAATTGAAGTTTTTTGAAAGTGATATCTTGTAACGTGAATTCTCTCAGTGTGCCTATGCAATAGATTACGGCATCTACGTTGTGCATAAGTTCTTGCATGGCCACAGAGTTCGAGATGTCACCTATGACTAACTCCTTAGTTTCTTGCCTGGAGAGTTTCTTCTGGCTCCCAGGTCTCACCAGCAAGCGGGGTTCGTGTCCACCAGCTAGCAGTGCTTCAGCAATATGGCTGCCTACATACCCCGTGCCTCCTAAGATTGCGACTATCATTTATGACTCCACCGGATATTTATGAGTTCGTTATTCTGACCATGCGATAGCAAATTAGTTACAAAAATGTATAGAAAATATGTTTATTAATAATACAATAAATGAAAACATTATATTGTACGCGATCTTAGATGTAGTGATTCATTAAGCTACATATATTTAAGTAACTTAATGATAAATAGCATTAAATTAATTAAACTTGGATCGAGTGAGAGAAATTACAAATAAAACCATGCAAATAGAATAGTGAAAATTAAACAAATGCTATTTTAATATTATACATATCGTGTATAGTTTCTATCAAGAATGTTTGATTTGTCACGGCTTATCAGACAAAACCGAACATGCTGTAGATGTCAAGTAAAGGTGATTGTTTCATTACTAATTCTTTGATGATTTAGAAAGATTCAGTCAGGGTAACGCTTGTTATCTATTGGATGCATGCAACGGAACAGTTACAAAACGCTGTGTCTCACACATATGATCTCTAAACAAAGTAGACAATAGGCTCGATGCAACCCATAACCAGATCGCAATCAGGTTCAAAATGTGTTCTGACATGCTTGGTACATGCAAATTCAAGCCTTGATGCTCATCAGGTATAAAATAGGCAACATTGAAGTTATCGATATGAACCAGCCACATTGTTATGCCATTCGTCTTGTCAATCCCTTCACTGGTATCTTGCAGGTGGTCAGTCATGGTATTGCTCGAGGTTTGAGCAGAGATGGTTTTAATTGGGAGATACAAGTTCAGGTGGAACGGAATACAGGTGGGTGGGGAAGCCTGAATCGAAATCAGAAAGAGTTGAAATTCTATCGATATGGTTTCTGGAACCCCAGAGACGGTGTTATGCGCTTGCCAACTGATCCTAGCGTTGATGTTGCCCTGTTGAAGGAAGGCTACAAGCTGCTGCTTCATCAGTTACGGTCCGGAGTACTGGAACAACTTCCTTTTACTATCGAGGATAGTTACGAATACTGGTTGTTGGATAAAAACCACATGCCATTGGCCCTATTGGGTAGTACTTGCGACAAAAACATGCTGCCAAGGATCAGGGAGCAAAATTGGCATGCAGTTTCAACCTCTCTGAGGGTAGAGATGTATCCGCAGGCAAGCGCTGAATCACTCGAAAGCCTGATAAGAATGAATTCAGTCAAGCGTCAGTGGTTTCATAGGAGCCCCGATGGCTCTGCGGTGAGTCTGGATTATCGGACATCTGCCAGCCTGGCTGGAAGGCAGCTCACCGCAGCCGATTTTCCTGAGCTGCTGGTGCAAGAAGAGTGGAACGATCCGCAAGAAAGAAAGCTAGTGGCCAAATGGGCCAGTTATCTAGCTCCATGGCTTTTGCAGTTGCAGAATATCAGCGAGCCAAGGCGAACTCTACTGGAACGGGATGCAAGCCGCAATCCAGAAATGCTTGAGATATTACATCGTCTCTATCCTCAGGTCATTGATCAACTGTTGATAAACACAGCCCGGGTGTCGGCAAGCATCCAGACGGCCAGTAAATAAATGAGTCAGACGGCGAGTATTGATATAAATCCAATAGGCAGAAAATCTGGATGACAATCTACTTTAAATCAGCTAGGAACATATGCAGCCTTTATGTATTAATGTTGTTGCTTGAGTTAAGCTGCCTGGGGAATTCCTATCGCGATTGTGAGATCGAGTAAAAAATGAAACTAAAATACATCTGGCGGAGTTCACTGTTGTGCTTATTCCTGTTGAATTGGAATGTGTCTGCCAAGGCAGCCGAACTCTCAGTGAGTCTGGATAATCCGCCAGCTATGGGAACCGTTTCTTTTTTGCTATTCGATTCGCCAAATGCATTCGGCGACCTTCGAGATCCAGTGAAGATGATTACTCGGCCCCTGGATGATCGCAAGGTTTATCGAATTGAGAACGTGCCACCTGGTGAGTATGCCTTGCTGGTATATCATGATGAAAACAACAATGAGCGCATCGACAAGAATTTCATTGGCATTCCCAAGGAACCTCTCGGTTTCTCAAACAGCTACGAACCCAAGGGTCCCCCCAGCTACAGTCGTGCGGCCTTCGTATTAGGAGAAGGGGAGACGCGCCATTTTGATGTAAAACTCTACCGCCCGTTGGGAAAGCGCGGGCGCCTGGGTGTGGGCTTAGGCGTTATTGCGCGAAGCAGCCCTTATCGTGATTATGATGGTGGTGTATATCAGCTGATACCTGCCATTACATACAATAGTGAGCGCCTGCAAATTTATGGTCCTAGTATCCAGGTAGGTCTTGTCGGTAGTGGGAAACTACGCCTTGCTGCGACAGGAAAGTATCGGATCGGTGTCTACGAAGAAGATGAGAGTGATTTCCTTGAAGGTATGGGCGATCGGAAAGACACGTTCATGGCTGGCTTGGCGTTCCAGGCGGAAATGCCGGGCGGCGTAGATTTTTCGTTGAGTTTTGAACACGACGTGCTTGATGAAATAGGCGGTAGCGAGGCTAGTATTGAGTTTAAAAAGTCATTCCAATATGGGATGTTCAGATTTTCACCGAAAATAGGTGTGAATTGGCTCAGCTCGGATCTCTCAAACCATGATTTTGGGGTGCCGGTCAGTAAGGCGACGCTTGATAGGCCTGCCTATGAACTCAATGACATTCTCAGTATTGAAGCCGGTCTTGGGATGTTCATAGAGATTACTCGGGATTGGCTGGTGATAGTTAACGCGAGCGTAGAATTGCTGGATAACGAAGTCACTGACAGTCCTATTGTCGAAAAGGACTATGTGGTGAAGGGCTTTGCTGCCATCAACTATGTTTTCTAAATATTTGTACTACTCAGATAGGTTTGTCCGACATACAATATCTGATTGATATCAGTTTGTGATAGTTTGTCCCTCTTCGTAGAATCTGTCCGAAATCATGAAGTATTAATACAGAATTGGTCAGCTGGCCGTTCCAAGGGAGGTGATTTTATCCTCCAGTTGCCTGATTCGCTGCTGAGCTTCGTTGAGTTGCTGTTCGATATCCACCTCACTGCTGACATCTTTCTGTACACCAATGTAATAGGTGATTCCATCTTCCTCGTTCAGAATTGGGGTGATACTCAGTTCATTCCAGAAGGGAGTGCCATCCTTATGGTAGTTGCGTAGGCGCACCCGACAGGGTTCACCCGCATCGATGGCAGTACGAATAACTTTTCTCGCATCCTGATCTCTATCCTCTCCCTGCAGAAAGCGGCAATCTTGGTAGAGGATATCCTCTTCACTATAACCAGTCAGTCGTTCAAAAGCCGCATTGACATAGAGCAGTATTGTGTCATCTCCCTCTTGTTCGGCAATGACCAGGCCATCGTTAGCCGTATCGATGGCTTTTTTGAGCAGATCCATACTGATTGGTAAATGTTTCATTGACTAAGCCACATTTTTAATACTGTTCTATCATAAAAGCAGACTAAGCTATGTCAAACGTTTTCTCTATTCAGGGAGTTTACTAGATAACAGCAATATAATATTCAGGTTGATGTTTCTGGACCGTGTAGAGGGCGCTAAACTTACAAATCTAGGCGTAGATATCGAACCAGACGTCCCACTTCAGGATGCCCACGCCCTGCTGGCTGCAAGTGCCTGCTTTGGAAATCCGCCAGGTTGGGAAACGCGCCCCTTCCAGTTCGATAGCCTGCTTGGCGCTGACCGGCTCTAGCGACACCGTGGTGGCGATCAGCATTGCGCCGTGAAGGCTTGGTTTAAACTTGCATGATTTCCACATGATTACCCTCGCTGTCATTTATATAGATGGATCGAGTACCGTCTCTGTGCAGGGTCAATGGGCCCTAGTCTGCGGCATTCGGGTCCGTTAGTTCGATATACGGCGGATGTTGTTCCGGGGTCACCAGCGCCAGATTTATGTTGGCAAATTTTAATAAAGCCCAGGTCGCGTCCCGGTACTTCAGTTCGCAGGCAAAACGGCTGGTATATAATTCGATGGCCCGATCGATATCGCTGACCGGGATGGCAACATGATGCAGACTTTGGAGTTGCTTGTGTATCATGGTTCCAGAAAAAACAGGGTAACCTCGCCAAGCGTGAAACCATATTTGCTAACCTTGGCGCGATTCATCAATACTCTGTCGTCCTGCAGGAACATCCGTCATTGAAACTGACCTGCCACTGCTTCTCGCCGATAGTCCCTGGGGATTTCCGCCCCCCAGGCCGTGTACGGCATGACCAACAGGGTCCATCTGGTAAACAGAATCAATGACCATGCCAGCAGATATGTAGCGCTGGATGAAATCCGGATTGCGGCGGTAATCCTCGAAAGCCTGTTCCTGAATCATGATGACCTGCAGGACCGCCCGGCCGCCCGGTTTCAGATTACGCTTGAGGGTCTCCAGATAGGTGTACCCATAAGCCTCGCCGACAGCCCCGAACATCTCGATGGAAACAATGTGGTCGTAGCTGCCGTGCAGCTTTCGATAGTCGGTGTGGCCTCGAGCAGATCGAGAGTGCGCTGGTACTTATTCGCCTGGGCGGATTCCATGGTGTCATTGGTATGCTCAAACAGGCCACTGGAGTAGGCCACGCCTGAACCAGTAGAGGGCTGTGGTCACGCGGCAGTGGATTTCAATCGGTCATCAATCTGCATTACCGCACTAGCGATGTCGCTGACAAGCGGTATCAGTCCGCACTGTCTCAACTCATCTGCATGTCCCTGGGCAAAGTTGCCGCCTATGAATACCGGCTTATGAATCTTCTGGGTCATGGCCGGCAAATGGGTTCCCAGCAGGGCCGAGGGTGGTTCGATACTGCCAAACAGTATTAATGCTTCGCACTGGGAGCGTTCCATTGTCAGGGGCAGAGATTCCAACGAAATGTTGGGTCCGAGCAATACGATCCGGTAACCACGGGTCAGGGCGGCCAGACTGAACAGCAACAGTTCCACTTCACTGAATTCTCCAGGCAGGCAGGCGGCAAGTAGGCATTGTCCTTTGGCTTGGCCTGTCATGTGATGGAAACGAGCCCCCAGTTTGTTGCGCAGGTAGGTGTGAAAAAAATGCGTTTCACAATCGGAGAGAGGTTGTCTTGCCTGTCGTAGACGAAGTTCATGCAACAGTGGCAGCAGTAACAGGCGTGTCACCAACTCCACCGGGTAGAGTGATAGGCAGTCGTTATAGCTGCTGTCCAGCTTCGTATCATCGAACTTGGCAATTGCCTGCAGCATGCGGGATCTATATTCTTCCCAGGGGTCGATGGCTGTGGTCGCTACGTCTGGCTCATCATTAGTGGACTGCTTCTCATCCGTCAGCATCCTTTTTACCTGGCCAATGGAGATACCCTGATCAACCAAGGAAAGAATACGCCGTATCAATTGGACGTGTTCATCAGTATAGAGCCTGTGCCCTTTGGGGGTGCGTTCTGGTTTGATCAATCCGTAACGTCGTTCCCATGCACGCAGCGTAACCGGATTGATCCCAGTTAGCTCAGAGATCTTTCTGATGGGATAATAGACCTTTTGTGAAGAGTGCGAAGCTGTCGTTTTGAGTGCGGATTCCATGTGTGTACCGGCTACATTTATAATACTTGTACATTAATGTACAACATTATTGTAAAAGCTGCTAGTACAAGGTTTTTGTTTAGCATGTTGTCATGGGGTTCCCGAAAATAGGAGTCTGTTGATTCTATTACATATTTCTGGATGATGGTTGATCCTTGGATTCATGACGCGTCTTATCCAGTTTATTCTGACGTTGGTGACTACCTCTGTCCGGTCGCGGCTGTCTTTACAGGCGGAGGATTGAGAGTCTGGGTATCGACGAGGTCATCACGGCACCCGCGTCGCCATGGCAAAACGCCTACGTGGAACGAGTGATTGGGATGCTACGCCGAGAACTTTTCGATCATGTCATCTTGCTCAACAAGCGGCATCCATAGAGACTCATGTTTTCGTATCTGGATCACTACCATCCATGGCGAACACACCAGTCCTTGAACAGCGACGCGCCGGGCGGTCGTCCCGTACGAGCAGCGGATCCCTGCAGTGTTGTTGAACTCCCAGCAGTCCACGGCCTTCATCATGTCTATCTTCCAAAGGCTGCATGAATATTCGGGACCGAACCTCGGTAAAGGGCGTTTATGCTACCTATACTCAACCGCTACACAGAGTTCCCCAAAAATCCCTGCCGCTCTCACTGTCTGCACGCTTAACGTAAACCGTCTGCGTCGGGTAAGAAAACTCTATTCCTTCCTGCTCGAAGCGTTCGTGGATGCTCAGGTTAATCGCCTGCTGTATATCCATGTACAGGTTATAGTCGGGCGCGAGTACGTAATAAACGATTTCGAAGTCCAGAGATGAAGCGCCGTAGGCCTGGAAATGGGCGCGGTCAAAGCGGATCTTGTCCTGCGCCTCGATGGCTTCACGCACAATGACGGGGATCATTTTCAGTTTGTCGCGCGGGGTCTGGTAAGTGACGCCGAACTTGAACACGACCCGGCGCTCGAACATGCGGCCGTAGTTTCTGATTCGGCTTTTTAGTAGGTCGGTGTTGGAAAATACGAGTTGTTCGCCTGACAGGCTGCGAATCCGGGTGGTTTTTAGGCCTACATTTTCGACCGCTCCCATGTGTTCGTCGATGATCAGGAAATCACCGACAGCGAAGGGCTTGTCGAGCACGATGGAGAGCGACGCGAACAGGTCGCTGAGTATGTTCTGCACGGCGAGCGCCACGGCGATGCCGCCCACGCCCAGTCCGGCCACGAGTGCGGTGACATCGACGCCGAGGTTGTCAAGCAGCAGCAGAGCCACCAGCATCCACAGCAGCATGCGGCCGATGAAGCCAATGGCGCTGACGGTAGAGACCGTGGCGGGATCGATTTTGCGACGGCGCTGGCCTTCATGCTTCAGCCAGTACAGCACCACATTATTGATCCACAGTCCGCCTTGCAGGATCAGTGCGATGGATGTAACGGTGTAAATCAGCTGGTGAATGCGCTCCGGAAAGGTCAGGAACAGAGAGCCCGCAAAAATCGCGATGATCAGCACGAACAGGCCGCGAGTGTGCGACAACGCGTCAATTACCGCGTCATCCCAGATGGTAGTGGTTTCCTTCGCGAGTTTGGCCAGGCGTGAAATACCCACACGGAGAATGGTGTGTATCAGGAAAACTACCAGCACCGATATTATTAGTGAGATCAGCCAGTTCTGTAAGGCATTGTTGATAAACGGGTAGGCGAGAAAGTCGAGATAGTTACTGTCCGGCATGGCATTCCTTATTCTGCTTCGCTATAGTTAGCGGCGGCTTTTTTGATGACAAGCTCTCAGCTATGGGCTGGAAGAGGCCTGTGGTCAAATAAAGTCGTCCCGTATAGAAATATCAACATCTTAGCATCTAAAGTACACCTTCTATTTATTCACCTTACGGGGGCTCCAGCAGGAAAAGTCTCATAAACTGCAGACAAGGCCGATCCTAGTGGGCTACCACGCCAGTTATCGACCCTACCAGGCTTGATAATTTGTAACATAAGTATTCTGGAAAAATTGCTGTATCGGGACTATTCGTCGAGAGTTTCTTGATAAAACGTTGTTCTGGAACACGGTCGTTTTGCAGAGGAAGCTTGAAGCGTTCCAGATTTATTACAAACACAACCGTTTTCACGCTTTGCTCGGAGGCGATACAACGGTACAAGTCAGCGCTGAATCGAGAATCAGACAAGCCAATCTGGAAAGTCTCCGCTGGGAATCGCATTGCCGTGGACTTGTCCAGCTGCCGATGGCTGCTTAATTGCGAACTCGAGACCTACACCTGGATAAACCTTAATTTTCGAAACCGGTACCTCCATAAATTCAGTAAATCGACCGAAAAACTGCAAAATCCACCACTTTTTGTCACTTTCGAACAGCGTCCTATCTCTTAATAAATGCTCCAGAAATGGATTCGTTATTCTTTAACATATTGATTTATAAGTTTATAAAACTCACTCCATGTTCTTGATACAGGCTGGCTTGAAAAGGGTGGTATGGCCTTTGCATTTTTCATAACAGCAGCTGTTCCTTCTGTAACGCGGTTACAGAAGGAACAGCAAAATTCATCTCAATATGGAGTTCAACAAGATGTCTTTTGTTAAACACTATGAAAAGGCATTGGCAGTCATACTTGGGTTTGCATTGTTGATGACCACAACATTGTTGGAAGCTGGAGATCAGAGTGCAGGTCGTTCAATCAAACAGCGGGCTATCGATTTGAGTGGTATCAAGTTGACGGTCAATCTCGATTCTCACGATGTCATGAATTATCGGGTGGATAGGCTGCCGTATCAGGTCTCTCCATATTTTTCTCTGTCCTCCGTTAACAAAGATAATGAAATAAGTTTTGGCGCCAAACTGGTATTCGATAGTTATGTGTTTTATTTCACCCAGGAATTTTAAGCCAATAGAGACTGGTTAAGCTAAAGCCTGCTAACTGATTTAACAGGGAATCAGGCGCCATGTGCCTTTTTGTAGTCATCGATCTGGGTCGAGCACTGGTGCCGGATGAGACGACTATCTGTAAGTTCCTTCACCTCATGGAACAGCACCACTTAGGTGATGAATTATTTCAGCGAGATACCTGCTCAATGTGTATCATCGAGCAGCCTAACGCCCACAAATTCGTTCTTTGGACCCTGTGCTCAAACTTAAATCGAACATCGTTGGATGGCAGTGTCGCCATAGGCTGTAATTCTGTACCTTTACGGCCCCCCCGCAATTTCCAGGATCTTGACAATCTCCATATGGCCTTCGCTGGAGGCAGCGGTCAGGGCTGTCCAGTCGTTGGCGTCTTTGACTGTAATACTGGCCTCAGCTTCCAGCAGTGTTTCAACTGCCTGGCGTTGGCCGTTCCAGGCGGCGTACATCAGGGCTGTCCAGCCGTCGTTACTCTGTTTGTTTACAGCGGCTCCACTGGCGAGTAATTCTTTCACCACATCAGTGTGACCGTTCCAGGCTGCAGCCATCAGTGCTGTCTTTCCATCATCATTTTTGAGATTTACCTCAGCACCCTGTCGCAACAGTTCTTCTACCACATCATTGTGACCATGAGTTGCTGCAGACATCAGTGCAGTCCAGCCTCCCGACAGCTGCTCATTCGGTGCTATCCCTGCGGCCAGCAGAGAGTGTACTACTTCAATATTCCCTTGCTCTGCATTAATCAAAAGCGCTTTTGGCGTTTCTGGTATTCCCTGCTGTGCAAGACGCTGACGGGCATCCTCCTGCGCCCTGGATATCGCTAGTATTTCCAATTCTTTCTGTTCATTGTTCCTTGCCACCTCTTCGTTAACCTTCCGCAGACCGGCCTCTGCTGCTGGATTCGATGGGTCGACCGCCAGGGCCTTTTTGTAGTAGTTGCCTGCGTTCAACCAATCCTTGTCCTGCGCTGCTATAACGGCCCATTCCAGATATTGCTGGGTGATCTTTTTTATCCCGTTCAGCCCTGCTTTATTGTCTGGGTCCAGCTTCAGCACCTGTTGGAAGATCTCCACCGCGTTGTTCCCAGCAGGAGTGGTGAGATGCCGGGTCCTCATTAACTTATCCGCGCGGTCCAACAGCTGGGCAATCCCTGATCTCGTATCAGTACCTGTCTGCTGCTTTATCTCTAGGTTTGCTTGATCCTCAGTGGGTGGTTGTTCAATGGGGTCGAGAGATATCGGTTTGCTGATATTCTGCAGTGCCGAGTGTTCCGGGAATGAAACCATTGAGGACGTTGGTTCGTCGGTTTCAGTGTCCAGCTGTCCAACCTGGCTGATATAAGCCTCGATTTGTGCCTCGTTGTGCAGGATCCTGGCCTGGGCCTTTTCGAGTTCCTCGCGGCTTAGCGCCAGTTGCGCCTCCGCCTGGGCCAACCGCTCCTCTGAGGCGAGTAGTTTTTGTTCGAGTTTTTTCTGCCTGGTTGCTGTGTATTTCATCGCAGCAACTGCTGTATGCGGAAATCCCGTCTGCTGTGTCGGCAGCCAGTCCGGAAGAGTCGGCACATCAGTCTCCTGTGGCCTAAGTGCTGTGGTGCCATCAACCTGTTCGGTGACAATTTCCAGGGCCGCGAATTCTATGTCGTTAGTCCGATTATTGGCAGATAGGCTGCGAGAAGATATTTCCAGCCGGGGCTGCATTTTCCCCCTCTGGTGCACTTGACGTGGTCAATCTGATTGCTTTGTGTCAGCGACGTTTGTGCTGTCATATTGTCGGTTGGAACAGGTTCAACCTCTTCTGGCCTTTGATCCAGGGCGAAGAAAAGCAGCAGCAAGGGGAGCGCCGCTATTGCTACTCCTTTCCACAGTCCGATCGGCAATTCGGATATCAAGCCTGACAGACTCTTTCTAGTCTGCTGAAGTGTTTTTCGAGCAGCCTCGATTGGCACCTTGAACGATGCCTTAAAGGGTAGTTCCTGGTTCTCCACAGCAGATTTCCAGGGTAGTCGGAGCGGCTGTTCGGGGAGCAACGCTGACAGAGTGTCCATACCTCGATGAAGCGCTGTGCGACCCACCTCGATTGTTGCCGAGAGAGATGTTCTAATCCAGTGTTTCTGCGTTTCCGGTTCCACTTTCCAGGGCAATAAGACTTGGACATCAGGCGGATCACCTGCATGGCCAGGTCCATTGTAAGCTGATTCGGAAGCACCCGTTCTTAAACCTACCCGTGCCGGTGGTTTTTGCCGGCCTTTGCTGGGTTCCCCCTGTTCATCCTGCAACTCCTGGATAGCTTCATCCATGACCTCTGCGGATACCCTTTTCTGAGAGGTGGCGTAGGCGGTTGTCAATGCCCTGTTGCATAGCTTATTAATTAGCCGGGGTCTACCTTGAGCGTGCCGGCTAACCTTCTGAATGGCCTCGTTTGTCAGGAGGTCTCCACGTAGGTTTCCAGCGACGTTGAGGCGATGGCGGATGAAATTGCCCACTTCATCGCGCGACAGGGGAAAAAGCCGGTAGTGGAGATTGAGTCGTTCTTTGACGTCGCGAAATCGCGGCTGTTCGAGTCGCGCCTCAAGCTTGGTTTGTCCGGAGAGTATGATCTGGACGAGATGTTCCTGTTCGGAGAGTCCATCGGTGTAGTTCAGGATCTCAGTCAACAACTCTGGCGGCATGTTTTGCGCTTCATCGATAATGAAGGCGACTGTAATCTCCTTTTGTGACTGCTCAAGCAGAAACGCTTTCAGTACATCTCCACAGACTTCCTGCTCTGTCTTCAGTCCAAGTTTATTGCAGGCAAGACTGAGGAAATCGTCGAAATTCAGATTGGAGTACTCGAAATAGACGCAGCGATAGCCAGCGCCCAGATTGTTCATCAGGGTTTTCAGCAGAGTTGTTTTTCCCACCCCGGTTTTACCCGTCAACGCCGCGTACCCTTTGTGGTCCCTCAATATCCCAAACAATGAGTCGTATGCCTCCCGGTACATCGAGTTGGCATAAAAAAAACGGGGATCCGGAGTCGGGTTAAACGGATCCTGCAGGAAATTGAAATAACGGCCAAGCATGTCTTCTCCTCCTCGGCGGAGACGTTATTGTTGCACGTCTCGTCTCGGAGACCTCGCCTTCCAGGTTGTCCGATGATCAATTCGACTCGCCGGTTTTTTTCTCGGGCATTGGGATTATCCGAACCGTCAGAGTAGGTATTCGCCAGGATCGGAAATTGTTCGCCATAGCCGCGCACGGTGATGCGCTTTGTCGGGATCTGATTGAAAATCAGTTCCTGAGCGACGGTTTCGGCCCTTCTCTTGGAGAGTTCAAGGTTGTAGGCTGCATTGCCCAGAGAGTCGGTATGGCCCTCTACGACGATCGGACGATCGGCTACCAGAGGATCATTCAGAACCCTGGCGAGATCACGTAATGTCTTGCGGTCTTGGTGGGCGAGCGCTGATTTTCCCGGAGCAAACGAGAGATCGTTTAGATTCAGCGCCACACCCCGTGAATCTTCCACTGCAGACAGTGAAGCCCCGCTAAGCCGTGTCACTAGTTCGCTGTCATTGAGCGGCTCGGTCCGTATCTGGGGTTGCTGCGCTAGGTCCTCTGTCTGTTCCGAGATGGGAGTGGTACATGCACTCAGCAGTATGAGTATCCAAACTGCGCCAATCATCTGCTTCATCGTAACTTTGCACCCCTGGTCTGTTTCTTATGGTCATATCAATGTCATGTCGCCGAACTCGTAATACTATCACTAGACTGATGCTGAGTACGCTGGCCCCACTGATATGTATGTCTACCGATCTGGTCGTATCCTTAGGAATCCATTGCCTTTATTGTATTCTTGGACGGAGAATTCTCAAAAACATGTTTTCAGCAGGATGATTTTTTCTATTTTTCGTTGGTCTTTTGATGAGTCCGCTATCGAGTGAGGATGAAGCACTGGAGCTCTCTATCGAAGCACATGTTGAGGAACCATGGGAGCTGATATAACAGCCCAATACCTATGTTTGTATCGCTGGCTTGACCAAGGTGATACCTGCTTTGGATAAGATCTTCAGCGAACTTGCCGGCTCTGAACAGGCATGGAAGAATCTGACCCAGAAGATGATCGATAAGAAAACAGTTTTTTCAGCAGCCAAGCCGATCTGCGGTCGGGTCGCAACCCGCACAGATTGACTTCTTATTCCCGCTCCGTTTAATGTGTTTCTCACTAAGCAGGGATGGAATAAGAGTTTGTTCATGGCTAAGCCCTGATTATAAAAATAACGGGCAGAGCTAATCGCTACAAATCAATATAGAGGGCCAAGGCGTGGTGGAAACAACGACTGCCGTGGACACTGTTGCGGGTTCAAAGACCATCCATGAGCATATCGTGGAGATCGTCAGTGATTCAGGCGAAGGCGCACAAAAGGCGGGACAGACCTTCGGCACCCTATGCGCCAGAATGGGCAATGGTGTCTGGACCGTGGAAATCATCCCCGCGGAAATTCAACCTCCTGCCCGCTCTCCCGCGGGCGCCAGCGGCATTCGTATCCGTCTTGCTTCCCACCCTGTCACCAATATGGGGGATGAGGCCGACATCGTCGTGGCCTTCAACGAGCAGGTCCTGTACTCGCGTATCGCCAACGGCGCTTATAAAAAAGGCACTCAAGTCCTGTTGGAAGACAAATGGCGTGAGGATGCCGTACCTGAGATTCGCGAGCAGTACACCAAGGCGGTAGCCGAGTTCCGGGAAAACGGCCTGATCGTCCATGAACTGCCGATTGAAAAGGCCTGCCTGGAGATCACCCCAACCCCCCGCCGCGGCAAGAACATGTTCGTGTTGGGCATCCTGTGCCGCATCTATTCACGGGATGTTGAGACCGCCAGGGGAGAGATAGCCACCACTTTCAAGCGCAAGGGCGACAAGGTAATCGGTTTGAATCAGCAGTTGTTCGACGCGGGCTACCAGTTCGCCGAGGAGCAACTGGATCTGGGCTACCAGATCCCGCCTCAGCCGGAGGAGGAGAGGGCGGGTAAGCGCTTCATCGTCACCAATGGCAACACCGCGCTGGGCCTGGGCGTTATGGCCTCAGGTATGGAACTGGTCTCCATGTACCCGATCACTCCCGCCACATCCGCCTCCCACTATCTGGCCGATGTCTATCATGAGGTTGGGGGCTTCGTGCACCAGGCCGAGGACGAAATCGCCGCCGCCGGCTTCGCCATCGGCTCTTCTTTCGCCGGTAAGACCGCCTGCACCATTACTTCCGGCCCCGGGTTGGCGCTCAAGACCGAGATGCTGGCCCTGGCGGTAATGGCGGAAGTTCCCTTGGTGGTCTGTGTGGTGCAACGGGGCGGGCCGTCCACCGGACTGCCGACTAAAGTGGAGCAGGGCGACCTGCTGGCTTCGTTATTCGGGGAACCGGGAGATGCCCCAAAGGTAGTGATGGCCGCGGCCACTATCGAGGAATGCCTGCATTTCGTGATCATGGCGCGGCGACTTGCCGAGGCGTTCCGCACCCCCGTGATACTGCTGACGGACGCCAATCTGGCTACCGGTGTGCAACCCTACCAACGTCCGGAAGCGAGCCTGGATTGGCTGGCTCCACCCATCGATCAGTCGGAATGGGACGAGAATATTCCTCCCTACAACTGGGATGCAGAGACGGGTTTGTCCCCAAGACCGGTTCCCGGCATGCCCGGCGGAGAATATATCCTGACCGGGCTGGCCCATACCAACCAGAGCAAGGTGGCCTACGATTCAGACTCCAATCAGCATAGCGCCAATATGCGCAGCCGCAAGTTAGCCGCCCTGGCCAGTAGTTTGAAACCGCCGCTGGTGCATGGTGATGCAGAGGGTGATCTGCTGGTGGTGGGCTGGGGTTCAACCCTGGGCGCCATCGAAGAGGCTGTGGATCGGGCGCGATCCGAAGGTCACAAGGTCTCGTCCCTGCACCTGCGCTTTCTCCTGCCCATGGAGCCCGGTCTGAAAAAGATCTTCGGGGGGTTTCGCAAGGTCATGACGGTGGAGATCAACTATAGCGACGACCCTGACGCGCCATACATCACTGAAGAAACCCGCCGCTACTCCCAACTCGCCATGCTCCTGAGGGCCCAGACACTGGTCGACGTTGACTGCTGGTCGGTCGTGTTCGGTCACCCTTTGCAACCGGGCATGATCCATAATGTTCTGCTCAAGCGGCTGGAAGCAATCCGAGGAGAGGCCTGATGTTCGGACTAAAACCTGACTGGTCACTGGAAGTCTTCGAGCGGTATTTCACCATGGGCGACTATGCCGGGGGCGAGGCCCGCTGGTGCCCCGGCTGCGGAGACCATGCGGTCCTGACCGCCGCCCATAAGGTGCTGCGTGATGAGCAACAGCGCCCGGAGATGTCCGTCTGCGTCTCCGGCATCGGCTGCTCCAGCCGCATGCCGCATTACATGGGCACCTATGGTTTTCATGGTCTGCATGGGCGCGCCCTGCCGGTTGCCTGCGGTATCAAGTCCCGGCGGCCGGAATTGGATGTGTGGGTGGCCAGCGGCGACGGCGACTGCTTCTCCATTGGCACCGCCCACTGGATTCATGCCCTGCGCTACAACATGGATATGACCTTGATGGTTTTCGACAATGCCATCTATGGATTGACCAAGGCCCAGACTTCCCCCACCAGCCCCCTGGGTTTCAAGACCAACACCCATCCATTTGGCGCCATCCTCGATGCGCATAATCCATTGACCGTGACCCTGGGGATCACCAATGTCTCGTTCGTGGCGCAAGTGGTGGACTGGAATCCCCCGCTGCTCTACGAAACCCTCAAGGCTGCCTACCGGCACAAGGGCACCGGCTTCGTGCGTATCATCCAGCGTTGCCCGGTCTATGCGAAGCAGTTATCGAAAGACCTGCAGGACAATCCGGAGCGTTTTCTGCTGCTGGAGCACCAACAGGGCATACCGATAGACAAAAGCGTACAACGCCAGTTTCCCAACCGGATGGAGCATGACCCGACGGACCTCAATCGGGCTTTCGCGCTCGCCGCCGATACATCGCGCTTACCATTGGGGCTGCTCTATCACAACCCGGATGCCATCTGCTACGAGGATCTATCGAGCCAGGGCGTCGAGATGACGGCCGAAGAGCGGCTGGCCGGTTTTAATGCCGTGCTGGACCGAATCACCATCTGATTTTGGGTGTTTGAAACCTTGTCCGGGAACCCTGAACGGCTCCCGAAACAACCAGAGTTGCGCTGAAATGACAACAACACAAACGGCCGCCGAGGAACAAACGACGCAGTTGCCGGGCAGTGAACCCAAGCAACTGCCATCCCTGCCGACAGCGGTGAAAGATGCCAGGGCCACCCGTGAGCTGATGTTCGTCCTGCGTCATTTCCACCTCGGTGACCCCGCGGCAAAAGAGCAGCTGGAGGCGATAGGCAACGACTACCTGCCTGCGCTGCTCGACCCATTCCGGGACAGTTCGAGACTGCGTTACGACTATCCCCTGTTCCTTTTTCCTGCGAATCTCGAAGAGGCGTATCAGACCGCCGAAGAACTCGCCTGCCCACTGGCACAATGGCTGCAGCAAGCGGCTAAGACATTTGCCCCCGGGAATGACGGGCTCGGGTCCTCAAGGACCATCTGCCTTGGCTCGAGCATCACATCCGCGATTTGCTGCAGCAGCGGGAGGGTCCGGTAGATGCTGAGGCGACCCTGGCGGAGTCCGGCCGCGCCCTGCTCGTGCATCTGGACCTGGCGGAACATGACCGGGAGCGACTGAAAAACCATATCGACCAGTTGCTGCAGGCTGTTCCTGAAGGCGCTCAGCTGCTTGGCTATGGCCGCTATCCCGCCTTGCACTTGCTGATCCATGCCGTCAGCAGCCAGATTGCCATTCTCCAGTCCCGCTTTCAGGAGCGGATCAATCGATGCATACGCGGCCTGAAAGAACTGCTCGAAGTCGAGTGGTCGAAATCCGTCGAATCCATCGAGCCAAAACTGGCCCGTGACAGCGTCGGTCTGGGCGGTGACCGCTTCGATCCAGCGATCCTCTCGGCAGTGATGGATCACTCCTACGGTACTCGTAGAATGTCTGAGCAGCGGCGCGAGCGCATAGTCCAGGCCTTGGCGATCATGGAATCCTGGGAGCCGAATCAGGTTCTTGTGCATTTTCTGCATATTGGCACCCTGACCGATCCCTGGGTACAAGATGTCGATTTCTGCCAGGAGATAGCCGCTGGCGACCCCTGTGCCAAGGCGATGGATGTTTTCGACCTGGAAGCGGAAAAACTCACCGCGGTTTTCAGTGCCGTGCGTATCGCGCAGCTCGAGATCGAGGGTATCTACGCGCCGGAGATCCACGATCCCTGGTTTGCAAATTTCGATTGGGAGGCCTTCTCTCAGGAAGAATTGCGGCTGGTGCCGTCGGTCATCGCCTTGGGATCGGCAGACCAGGTGGCGGGGGAGGGCCTGCGTACATTCTCCCGGCTGCTGAGTTCAGGGCGGCCTGTGCAGATCTTGATCCGGGTCCTGGCCCACGCCAATCCGGGTGCCGGACTCGAGGGGAATCATTTCCGGAGTTACCGGACTGAGTTGAGTTATCTGGGCATCAGCCACCGTCAGGCTGCTGTCTACCAGTCATCCGCCGCCCGCCATCAACATTTGTTGGGATGCTATCTGTCGGCCCTGAACGCCTCGCGAACCAGCCTGCATGTCATCAACACCGGTCTGCGTCCCCCGGGTAAGCTGCTCCCGTTGAATGCCTGGTTGGTAGCCGGTGCCGCGATAGAAAGCCGCGCTCACCCCTTTTTCCGCATCAACCCGGAAGCGGGTGATGCGGCCGCCATGCGCATGGATTTCAGCGGCAATCCCCAGCAGGAGAGCGATTGGCCCCTGCACCCGTTCCAATATCTCGACGACAACGGCAACCATGTCAGCACTGAACTGGCTTTTACCTTTGCCGATTACGCCTTGCTGATCGAACGACTGCGGGATCACTTTCGTTTGATTCCCGCCGGCTGTGACTCTGACGGACTGGTGTCGATGCAGGAATACCTGGCCATGAACCCGGAGCAGGCCTATCAGCGGGTGCCCTTTGTCTGGGCAATTGACGGCAATGCCATGCTGCACCGACTGGTGGTTTCCAGAGAGCTTGCCCTGGCTTGCCGTGACCGCCTCAACTACTGGCACACTCTGCAGGAAATGGCAGGTGTGCGTAACTATTATGTCGAGCGGGCTATAGAAGAGACCCGCGCAGAGGAGCGCAAGCTTGCCGACCAAGAGCGTGCGCGCCTGCAGGCCGAGCATATCGAGGAGCTGCAACGGGTGCGCGACACAGCCGCCGGTGAGGCCATGCAACGGCTTACCGATGTGTTATTGGGCCTGGACACCGCTGCGGGAATGCCAGGCGCTTTGCCGGCGTTTTCCCCCTCAGAAGCGGAAGAGGCCGAATCCCCCGTCGAGCCTGACAGGGAACACCAGGCCATGCATGAGCCGCCGGAGTCGGAGGAAGAAACGTTTTCCTTCGACGAGCCCTGGGTAGATACCCCATTGTGCACCAGTTGCAATGACTGCCTGCCGGTAAATCCGCTGTTGTTCGCCTACAACGAAGAAAAACAAGCCGTGCTCGGGGACTTGAGCGTTGCTACTTATGCCCAGCTGGTGCAGGCAGCCGAGCTCTGTCCCGCCAAATGTATTCATCCGGGCCTGCCCCTCAATCCCGACGAGCCGGGGCTGGATGAACTGATCGAGCGCGCCGCGCCGTTCAACCAATGAGCAGCTTCATCCTGGCGCCGGCCATCATGACTGGGATTGGTCTGGTCTTTGCGCTGATCCTGGCCGTGGCCTATCGGTTTCTGAAGGTTCAGGAAGACCCTCGAATCGAGGAGACCGAAGACCTGCTGCCGGGTTCCAATTGCGGCGCCTGCGGCCAACCGGGCTGTCACGCCTTCGCCGAACAGCTGGTGCAGGGTGGGGTACCGCCCAGCAAGTGTACGGTGGCAAGCCCGGAAGACATCGACTCCCTGGCGGAACTGCTGGATGTGGATCCAGGCCAGCAGGAAAAGCGGGTGGCCCGGCTGCACTGTGCCGGCGGCAAGGGTCAGGCCTATCAGATCGCCGAATACCAGGGGTTCGACAGTTGTCTGGCCGCTGCCGTGGTATCCGGTGGCGGCAAGGGCTGTTCCTGGGGCTGCTTTGGACTGGGCGACTGTCAGAAAGTCTGTACTTTCAAGGCCATAACGACGAACGTCAATGGTTTGCCCGTGGTCGACGTGGACCTGTGCACCGCCTGCGGCGATTGCGTCGATGCCTGTCCGCGGGATCTGTTCGAACTGGTACCCCTGAATCAAAATTTATTTGTCCAGTGCAAGGCGCCCCTTGCCGGAGAGATGGCTGTTGCACTCTGCTTGACCGCCTGCGATGCCTGTGAGCGCTGCGTGGCGGATGCGGCCCCGGGTCTGATCCACATGCAGGACAATCTACCGGTGGTGGATTATTCCGGCGGTGGCCCGGCCCGGCCGGAGGCGACCTATCGTTGTCCCACGGGCGCCATCCAATGGTTGGAAGGCGTCCAGTTCGCCGATCATGAGACAAGCAGAACTCGGAGTGAGACCCGTTATGCCCGGCTTCGCTAATACGGCATTGCGCTTGTTGAGACGCATGCTTGGGAGTCCGCCCCCCAGGCAGGGACCCTTTGCTGGAAATCCAACCGTCCTCGACGGCAATACGGCCGTGGCGATAAGTGAAGCGGGGATCAGTGAGGCGGCTGGATTAGGCGCCTCTTTTCCCGCGGATACTGCTGACTTGGCCTGGCGCAGCGCAGAATGGCGGCATGCCGCCAATCTCAGCGGCTGCCCTCTCAGCGCCCAGACTGCCGAAGGCCCCCGTGGTGCGCTGGCTGCCGCCATCGGCCTGGCAATGAGTGGGATACGGGCCAGCAGCTTTTTGTCCGGGCCCGACCTGGCCCAGGCCGGGGATCTACTGGCTGAGGCCGCCGGTTGCCGGTTGCCCC
Organism: uncultured Gammaproteobacteria bacterium; assembly: GCA_963797085.1. GTDB lineage: Bacteria > Pseudomonadota > Gammaproteobacteria > Chromatiales > Chromatiaceae > JASJBU01. The sequence continues at coordinate 105,382 of CAWCOA010000009.1, read as the reverse complement.
TGGTGATTCACCTCAGTGCGCGCAGCCTGGCGGGTCATGCCCCGGTCCTGGGGAGCGGCCATGATGCATTGCACCAGGCTGCTGATTCAGGCTGTTTCCTGTTTACTGCCGCTAATGTTCAGGAGGCGGTGGATTTCTCCCTGATCGCCAGGCGCGTTGCCGAGCAGGCCCTGCTTCCTGGTCTGGTTGCCATGGATGCGGAGCAGACCGCCCTTGCCCTGCAAGAGGTGCGGATGCCGACCGCCGGGCTGGTGGACAGTTTTCTCGGCTGGCCTGGAGATCAGATTCCGGCTCCGACAGCAGCACAGCAATTACTCTGGGGAGAAAAACGCCGGCGGCTGCCGCGCAGGAACAACCTTGACCGGCCGGTGATGTTGGGTGGTCTGCAGGCTCCGCAGGTTTGGGGGCTGGCCAGGGCTGCCGGTGCAGCCTACTTTGACGATACTCTAGAAGAATGCCTGGATGATGCCTTTGCTCGTTTCGCTGAACAGACCGGGCGGCGCCATCGGCCGCTTTCCACCTACCGGCTGGAAGATGCCAAGCTGATTCTGGTCGCCCAGGGTGCGGCCGTTGAAACCCTGGAGGCCCTGGCGGATTACCTGCGTAGCGAACAGCGGCTGAAAGTCGGCGTATTGGGCGTGCGTTGCCTGCGTCCTTTCCCTGCAGCGGAGCTGGCGCGGCTCATAGGCAAGGGCGTCAGAGTCTGTGTGCTGGAGCGATTGGATGCTCCCCTGGCCACTGATCCACCGCTGCTGAGAGAGATACGCGCCGCCCTTGACCACGGCTTGGAAAATGCCCGCTTCGGGACGGACACAGACCCCGACTACCCAGTGATAAAGGAACAACATCGTCCCAGATTCCTGTCAGTGATCTATGGCCTGGGCGGGTTTCCCTTGCGCGCCGCGGACCTGGTCGCCCTATGCCGTAGCCTGGACAGGATTAAGCGGCCGCAGGTCTATCTGGGTGTCGACTTTGCCCAGACCTCCAGTGCCTACCCCAAGCGGCAGGTGCTGCTTGACCGCTTACGTCGCAGCTACCCTGGGATCGTCGACCTCGGGCTGTGTGCCACTGCGGCGTCACCCGACCTGCGTCCGAAGAATACCCTGACTCTCTGTGTTCACCGGCTATCCGGCGGCCCTGGGGAAGGTCTGCTGGCGGAAATAGCGGCCTTCCTGCACCGGCTCTCAGGTGGCGGATTGCGCAGCAGACCGGCCTTGTTTACCCAGCCCTGGGGTGAAGTCTGTACCGATCGCCTCAGCTTCGGCGCCGAGGGCCTGCGGGACCCGGGTGATGAAACGCCGGTAGATCTGGCGCTGCTGACAACCGATTCCTGCCTGCAGGAACTGGAACTACCACAGGGGCTGAGTGCCGGGGCGGCCTTGCTGGTGCAAAGCGCCTTGCCGCATGAAAGCCTGTGGGCGCAACTGCCTGCTGCCGTTCGAGCCGCCCTGAAGGAAAGCACTGCGCAGCTGTATCAAATATCTCCACCTGAAGGCCCCGCCTTAGCCGACAATGAGTATCGACTGGGCGCTGTCTTTGCCGTGCTGATGCAAAGCGGCCGGCTGGAGATTTCTCAACGGCGACTGCTCAGTGTTCGAGAGGAGTTACTGCGCCAGAGCGAGACGGATGCCGAGCCGGCTCTGGCCAGCTTCGATGCCGGTTGGAAACAGGTCCAGGCGGTCAATGCCGCGCGTCTTCCTCTCGAACCGGCGCGGGCAGCCAGACGCACCGATGATGAAGCTCCGGCCCTGGTGCGCCGGCTTGGCAAGATCGACGATGCTTACGACAGCCTGCCCCGTTTCTGGGATCAGGTTGGGGTGCTCTACCAGCAGGGCAGGACCGCCGAGCTGGCTCCGGACCCCTATCTGGCAATGGGCGCGGTACCACCTTTGTCGGCCAGTTTTCGCGACCTGAGCCCGCTGCGCGACGAACTGCCTCTGTTTGAGCCCGCCTTGTGCACGGGCTGCGGCGACTGTTGGAGTGCCTGTCCGGACTCGGCCATCAACGCACGGGCTATTTCACCCGCCCGCCTGCTCGATGCAGGTATCCGCCAGGCGGGCGCCGACACACTTCGACCGATCGCTGCCAAGCTCGCAACCGGTATGGCTCAGCTGTGCCGAGGCCAGGATTCCGCATCTTCGACAGTGCAGGATCTGCTGTCCGGCGCCTATGCCGGGATCAAGGACAAACTGCCTTTCCCAGCAGCGCGCATAGCCGCTATCCAGCAGGGCATGGAGCAGTTGCTGCCGACTATCGGTTGTCTGCCCGCTGCGCTCACCAGCGCTCTATTTGTCGAACCCGACAACCAGGACAAGGGCAGCGGCGAGCTGCTGCTGTTGGCAGTGGACCCGGACGCCTGTAAGGGCTGTGGAATCTGTATCCAGGTCTGCGCACCAGGGGCACTGCGCTACGCTCACCAGAGTTCCCGTAGCCTGGACCAGGCGCGGCACATTCAGAAAGCCTGGCATGAGCTGCCCGATAGCGAGCCCGCAACCATCCAAAGGTTAGGGCGGCATGCCGATGTCGGTGCAATGGCTGCGGCACTGCTGGCGCGGGGTGCGGGATTGTCCATGACCGGCGGCGATGGCGCCGAACCTGGATCGGGGGCCAAACTGGCGCTACGGCTGGCCCTGGCCATCGTCGAGGCTCAGCAGGTTCCACGGTTTGCTGAATTCCTCAAAGACGTCAACGCCACCCGCCAGAAAATCAGCGGTCTGATCCGGGATATTCTGGCGGATGCGCTGCCTGCCGATGACCTGGAAGCGCTGTCTCGGGGCCTGGACAACATCGATACCAGGCAGGCGGATATGACGACTTTCATTGGCCAAGCGGAGCAGGCCATTGGCAGTCTGGTTGACGCCGCCCGGCTGCGTCGGCTGGTCGACCTGGCGCGCGGACTGGGTGAGCTGGCCTGGCAACTGTCTACCGGTCGCCAGGGTATGGGGCGCGCCCGGGTGAGCCTGGTTCTCTCGCCCGGTTCTGCAGTGGGTTGGGCCAGCAGCTTTCCGCACAGTCCATTTTCCGGACCAGTCACCCTGGATCCTACGGGTGACGGCGCTCAGCTTGCCGCCGGTTTGCTGGAAGGTCAATTGCGCCAGGCGACCGAAGGTTTTGTCCTGATGCGCAAGGCGCGGGTGGAACTCGAACGCCCGGCGGACGCGGCACGCGCCTGGACAGACCTGCAAACCCTGACCTGGCGCGACCTCAATGAAAAAGAGCGGGAACTCTGTCCGGCCCTGCTGCTGGTCGGCGACAGCAGCCTGTTGGGCGGCCGTAGTCTGAGCCAGCTGGTGTCGATCCTCGGCAACGACCTGCCGATCAAAATACTCTTACTTGCCGATCTGGATCTGGGTCTCTCCAGGCAGGCGGATCTGCAGGCGCCCCTGTCCGCGGTGCATGACGCGGGCCTGGATCTAGGCCTGTTGGCAATCGCCCAACGGGGCGCCTGTATTGCCCAGACCGCGATCAGCGCCAGCACGCATTTTAACGCCAGCATTCAAGCTGCATTCTCCTTCCGGGGTCCTGCTCTGATGCATGTGCATACCCCAAGCCCGAAATGCCACGGCTTCGCTGCGGACCAGACCTTGAATCGGGCCGAGGCTGCGGTGGCATCCAGGCTGTTTCCCCTGTTCCGCTATGATCCGCAGGCCGCAGGCGTATTCGGTTCCCGCATCAGTCTGGATCGAAAATCCTGCGCCCCTGGAGCCCTGGGGCCTGACCCCGGAGGGAAGCGCCCTTACTCCCGCCCACTGGGCCTTGGGTGAGCGCCGCTTCGCCGATTATTTTCAGCCATTGCAAGAGGACGATGCCGAGCCGACGCCGCTGGCGGAATATCTCGCACTGTCTGAGAGGGAACGCAGCAAGCGGACAGCCATCGTGGAACAATCAAGCGGTGAGGGTGAAGCCCAGCGATTCCGGGTCGACCCGCAGCTGGTGCGCATCAGCGAGGAGCGACAACAGGCCTGGCGCATGCTCCAGGAGCTGGCCGGGCTGGTGACACCCTTTACCGAACGGGTGCAGCGAGAGGCGCAAGCACAGGTTGCGGCTGAGCATGAGGCTGAGCTGCGGGCCCAGGCCGATGATTACGAGCAGCGTCTAAGCGACCTGCGCAGCGCATTGCAGGAGGAAACCCGCCAGGAGATGCGTGAACGCCTGCTGCAACTCGCCGGCTACCGTGACCCGACAGTGCGCAAGTCGGGTTAGTCTGAGCGCCCTATGTCAAGACTCTCCAGATTGTTCAAGCGCAGCTTTTCTCACGGTATTCATCCGCATGAATACAAGGACCAGACTGCCGGGCTGCATACCCAGCGCATGCCCTTCGTGGACCGTTATATCCTGCCGGTGCACCAGCATCTGGGGGCGCCTTCGAAGCCTGTGGTTGAAGTGGGGCAGCGGGTAGGGCGGGGTCAACTGATCGCCGAACCCGGGGCTTTTGTGTCCAGCAGTCTGCACAGCCCGGTAACCGGCTGGGTCAGAGCCATCGGTCGGCGGCGCTTTCCCGGTGGCCGTTACGAGCAGGCCCTGGAGATCGAAGCAGACCCCTATGCCACCCAGCGCCTGGATGTGCAGCGCCCAGCCGACTGGCGCGGCCTGTCGATGGAAGATTTCGTTGCGGTCATGCAGCAGACCGGCATAGTCGGCCTGGGTGGGGCGTCACTTCCCGCCCATGTCAAATACTCCCTGCGCGAAGGGCTGAAGATCAAGGTCCTGATCGCCAATGGCGCCGAGTGCGAACCCTATCTCACCAACGATCACCGGGTGATGCTGGAGCGACCCGACGCCCTGCTGCGGGGCATGGAAATTCTGCAGCATATTTTAGGCGCCGAGGAATCCATCATCGGCATCGAACTCAACAAGCCCGATGCCATCGAGGCCCTGCACTCGCGCATTGCGTCCGATCAACCTGTCCGGGTGGTGCCCCTGCGGGTCAAGTATCCCCAGGGTGATTCGAAAATGCTCATCAAATCCCTCTTGGGTATCGAGGTTCCGACAGGTCTGCACGCTTCGGATCTTGGGATCATCATGAATAATGTAAGCACAATCGCCGCGATTGCCGACTATTTCGACAGCGGGCTGCCCTATATCGACCGCATGGTCACGGTGTCTGGTCCCGGTATCGAATATCCCGCCAACCTGATCGTGCCCCTGGGTACGCCGGTGCGTGAGGTGTTGCGTTTCTGTGGCGGTCTAAAGCAGGACACCAAGGAGGTCATCATGGGCGGTCCGATGATGGGTACCCCCATCGCCAGTCTGGATGCACCGATCATCAAGTCCAGCTCCGGGGTGCTGGCCTTCACAGCGGAGCAGACGGCTCGCCCCAAGGAGTATCCCTGCATTCGCTGCGGCCGTTGTGTGGAAGCCTGTCCCTATTTTCTGAATCCGTCCAAATTGGCCCGGCTGGCCAGGGCGCGATTGTTCGAGCAGATGAAGCGGGCCAATTTAATGGAGTGCGTGGAGTGTGGTTCCTGCACCTACTCCTGCCCGTCGGGGATCCCCATCGTGCAGTTGATCAGGAGCGCTAAAAGCAACATCCGCAGTCACAAGGGGGCTCAATGAAGCATAATGACCCCAGGCTGCTGGTGCAGCCGTCGCCCTTGCTGAAACAGGACATGACCACTGTCCAGACCATGCGGGATGTGAGCTACGCACTGCTGCCGGCGACCCTGGCCGCAATCTGGCTGTTCGGCGTGGGTGCGCTGCTGGTGCTGCTGGCGAGTATCCTCGGCGCAGTGTTCATCGAATGGGTCTTTTCCCCGCCCGAGCAGCGCTCGGCGCGGCTGCTGGATGGCAGCGGGGTGCTGACCGGTTTGCTGTTGGGGCTCTCTCTGCCCCCCGCGCTGCCCCTGTGGATGGCCTTTCTGGGCGGGGTGGTTTCCATCGGCCTGGGTAAACTGATCTGGGGCGGGCTGGGGCATAATCTGTTCAACCCGGCCCTGGTCGGCCGGGCCTTTCTGGGCGCAACTTTCCCCAATGCCATGACCAGCTGGAGCATGCAGGCCAGCGGCGAGGGCCTGCTGCGCTGGTACCCATCCAATCTTGCCCTGCCTTTTATGCAGCCCGCCTATGACACGGTCTCCGCTGCCACGCCCCTGGGCATGATGAAATTCGAGCAGCAGTCCACTTCACTGCTGGACCTGATGCTGGGCAACACCGCCGGTTGCCTGGGAGAGACCAGCGGTCTGCTGTTGCTGGGCGGCGGGGTGTTCCTGCTGCTGCGGCGGGATATCGACTGGCGCATCCCGACGGGTATCCTGCTGTCCGTGGCCCTGCTCTCCGCTGTCATTTACACCTTCGACACGACTCGCTTTCCGGACCCCTTGTTCGCGGTGTTCTCCGGCGGGCTGCTGCTGGGTGCCTTCTACATGGCCACTGACCCGGTCACCTCGCCCCTGACCCCGCGCGGCGCCTGGATCTTCGCCATCGGTGTCGGGCTGCTGGTGGTGCTGATCCGACTCTTTGGCGGCTTTCCGGAAGGTGTGATGTACGCCATTTTGCTGATGAATGCGGTGACCCCATTGATCGACCGGTTCATCCAGCCCCGGCTGTTCGGCAGGGCATGAACGCCAGATGAAACAGCAGACCCGGAAACCCCTCAAGAACCCGGAGCCTGGCTCGACCCGGCTGGTGGCTACGCTGAGTTTCGCCGGCCTGCTGTCGGGTCTGATCATCGTCTCGGTGTATGAGGCCACGCTACCGACTATCACCGCCTATAAAGCCAAGGTCTTGCAGGAAGCGGTGTTCAAGGTGCTGCCGGGCACCACCCGCCTGCAGCGTTTGGCCTACCGTGAGGACCGGCTGACAGCGGTGGAGAAGTCAGAGAAGGACGAGGAATCTATTTTCGGCGGCTATGATGCTGATGGGAATCTGGTCGGTTACGCCATTCCAGGCGCGGGCCCAGGTTTCCAGGACATCATCCGTTTGTTGTATGGCTACCTGCCGGAGCAACGCAAGGTGGTGGGTATGGAGATTCTGGAAAGCCGCGAAACCCCAGGTCTGGGGGACAAGATCTACAAGGACGCAGAGTTCGTGGCCAGTTTCGACGATCTGTCCATCGATCCACAGGTGGTGGCGGTGAAGAAGGGCAGCAGGGCCGCAGCCAACGAGATCGATGCCATCACCGGAGCGACCATTTCCTCCAAGGCCGTGGTGCGAATCATCAATCAGGCGAACCAGCAGTGGTATCGCCGCTTGCTGATCCCGGCTAAAACCGAGACTGCCGATTAGTCTGATATGGTCATTCGAATCAGGAGCCTTAGACAGGGTTTAAACCATGCCTAAAATAAAACAGGACGCCTATCAGGAGTTCATCAAGGGTCTATGGCGGGACAATCCGGTCTTCGTCCAGGTGCTGGGTATGTGCCCCATGCTGGCGGTCACCAATTCGGCAGTGAATGCCTTGGCCATGGGTGGTGCGACCTTCTTCGTGCTGGTGACCTCGAGCTTTCTGGTCTCGTCCCTGAAACGCTGGATTCCCAGGCAGGTCCGCATCTCCACCTATATCATCATCATCGCCACCTTCGTCACCGTCACCGATTTCACCCTGCAGGCCTTAGTGCCTAGGATTCACAAGGAGTTGGGGGCCTTCATCCCATTGATCGTCGCCAACTGCATGATCCTGGGCCGCCAGGAGGCCTTTGCCTCGCGCAATTCGGTGCGCCTGGCCGTCGTCGATGCCCTGGGCATGGCCAGCGGTTTTCTGTTCGCCTTGTTCGCCCTGGGCGCGGTGCGCGAGATCCTCGGGGAGGGAGCGCTATTCGGGGTCAAGCTGTTCAGCGAGAATTTCGAGCCCTGGGTGATCATGATCCTGCCCCCCGGCGGTTTCCTGACCCTGGGTCTGCTGTTGCTGTTCTTCAACTGGCTGAAGGAGCGTAAGGATAAGTTGATAGAACGGCTGGATGAGATGGAGGTCGAGGCCCGATGAACGAACTCGTGTGGATTTTCATCAGCGCCTTGTTGATCAACAATTTCGTGTTGGCCTATTTTCTCGGCCTCTGCCCCTTCCTGGGGGTCTCGCAACGACTGGAGACTGCCTTCCGTCTCGGCCTGGCCACTATTTTCGTCATGCTGATCACCGCCCTCTGTGCCTGGTTTCTGAATACCTACATCCTGATTCATGCGCCTTATCTGCGGCTGATCAGTTTTATCGTGGTCATCGCCAGCACGGTGCAGTTCATCGAGATGGTGATCAAGAAGCTGAGCCCGGCCCTGTTCAAGGCATTGGGTATCTTTCTTCCCTTGATCACCACCAACTGCGCCATCCTGGGGCTGGCCATTTTCGCCACCAATAAAGGTTATGGGTTTGTCGAGGGGATGGTCTATGCCCTGGGAGCCGGTTTGGGCTTCACCCTGGCGCTGGTGTTGATGGCCGGTCTGCGGGAAGAGAGCGAGTTGGCGCCGGTGCCGAGATTGATCAAGGGTACCGCCTTGAACCTGATCATTGCAGGGATTCTCTCCATGGCCTTCATGGGTTTCGCCGGACTGTTCAGCAGCGCTTGATCATGTGGACCCATCTCTTCGCAATCATCGGATTGATCGCCCTATGCGCCGGCTGGGTGCTGTTCCAGCAATGGCTCCGCAGGATCGACCCGACACGCAGGGATTCAGCAGATTCCTGTATTGGATGCGGGTCCTGTAGGAGTAGTAACGCCAGCCGGGAAGAATCAGACTGAAACACTTATTCTCAGTGGAAAGGTCCGGAAGACGATGGTTCACAGACAATGACCGCTCCATAAGCTGTCTTAAAAAGTCAACGAAGTCATTGCGTTCGATATTTTCACAGCTATAAGCCGTCATCCCGGTGCCGGGGAGAAAAGACCCTTGAGAACTAAATCTGCCCATCAATAACCTGGTATTTCTCTAAACAAAGTGTCGACAAAACGAATTTTATGTCCTAAATAAAAGCCATGAATCTGCTGTAAAAAATAATATTGTCGACACTTTTCTGTCACCATGCAGATTACGTCAAAGGAGCATCCACTCATGCTTAGCTATGCTGAGATCTATCAACGCTCACTGGATGACCCTGAAGGTTTTTGGGCCGAAGCCGCAGAAGGATTGCATTGGGACAAGCGCTGGGATCAACTCCTCGACCTGCAAGCCAAGCCCAGTCCACGCTGGTTTAGCGGCGGACAAATCAATACCTGCTACAACGCCCTTGACCGGCATATCGAGGCGGGCCATGGTGATCGCCAGGCGCTGATCTACGACAGCCCGATCACCGAACAGCAGCGCAGCTACTCCTACAGGGAGCTGCGCGATACCGTCGCCAGACTTGCTGGCGCACTGCTGGCCAATGGGGTGGCTAGGGGCGACCGCGTCATTGTCTACATGCCGATGATTCCCGAAGCGGCCATGGCCATGCTGGCCTGCGCGCGCATCGGCGCCATCCACTCGGTGGTATTTGGCGGATTTGCCGCCAAGGAACTGGCTACCCGCATCGACGATTGCCAGCCGAAGATGATCCTCTCCGCCTCCTGCGGCATCGAGCCGAACCGGTTGGTCGATTATAAATTGCTGCTGGATGCGGCCATCGAATTCTCCCGGTATAAACCCGCAAAATGCATCATCAAGCAGCGGCCACAGCTGGTCGTGGAACTAGAGGAAGGGCGTGACCTTGACTGGGATCAGGCCCTGGCCGAGTCCGAACCGGCCGATTGCGTGCCCATAGAGGCCACAGACCCGCTGTATATTCTTTATACCTCCGGCACCACCGGCCAGCCAAAAGGCGTGGTGCGTGACAACGGCGGACACGCCACCGCGTTGCTCTGGTCGATGAAGAATATCTATAACGTGGAGGCCGGCGATGTCTATTGGGCTGCGTCCGATGTGGGCTGGGTGGTCGGTCACAGCTACATCGTCTATGGCCCGCTGCTCGCGGGATGCACCACAGTCATGTACGAGGGCAAGCCGGTCGGTACCCCCGATCCCGGGGCCTTCTGGCGGGTCATCAGCGAGCATGGCGTCAAGGTGCTGTTCACCGCGCCCACCGCCTTTCGCGCCATCAAGAAGGAAGACCCGCAGGGCGCCTATCTGAGGAAATATGACCTCAGCTGTATGGACGCGCTTTTTCTGGCGGGTGAGCGCTGCGACCCGGACACCCTGCATTGGGCCGAGACCATGCTGTCGAAGCCGGTCATCGATCACTGGTGGCAGACCGAAACCGGCTGGGCCATCGCCGCCAACCCCATGGGCATAGAGCCACTGCCGGTCAAGGCGGGTTCGCCCACGGTGGCCATGGTGGGTTACGACGTGCGCGTCCTCGATGGTCAGGGCAATCAAAAACCGGCCGGCGAGATGGGCGATATCGTCATCAAACAGCCGCTGCCGCCGGCCTGTCTGCCAACCCTGTGGAACAACGAACAGCGTTTCGTCGATGCCTACCTGCGGGCCTATCCCGGCTACTACCTCACCGGTGATGCGGGCTACAAGGACGAGGATGGCTATCTGTGGATCATGAGCCGTACCGACGATGTCATCAATGTGGCTGGACACCGCCTCTCCACCGGGCAGATAGAGGAGGAACTGGCCGGTCATCCGGATGTGGCGGAGTGTGCGGTGATCGGCGTCGCCGATGCCTTGAAAGGTCAGCTGCCGCTCGGTCTCGTGGTACTCAAATCGGGTGTCGACCGGCCCGTCGATGAACTCTCGGCGGAACTGGTGAAACGGGTTCGAGAGCAGATCGGTCCGGTGGCTGCCTTCAAGCATGTCGCTATCGTCAAACGCCTGCCAAAGACCCGTTCCGGCAAGATCCTGCGCGGCACCATGGTGAAGATCGCCGATGGGGATGAGTGGAAGATGCCGGCCACCATCGATGACCCGGCGATTCTCGATGAGATAGCCAGTAGTCCTGCACGACATGGGCTATGCCAAATAATCGCTGATCGGACTGGCTTGTTCCGGCTCGGTTGGGTCGCGTGTCAGTTTGCTGGAGAGCTGAAAGCTTACCAGATATTAAGGCGTATTTATCCAAAAGTGTCGACACATTTTGTCGAATGAGCTATAAATAGCCCTCTTGAAGACGATATATGACGTATATGTCAACAGAATTACAAAAAACCCTGCATGGCACCTGTGCCTCGGCAGCGCTCAATCTCGACCCTGACAGATCGCCTCTTCGACACCCTGCAGCGGGCTATCGTTGAGGGCGAGATAGCCTCCGGCAGCAAGATCAGCGAGCCGGAACTGGCGCGACAGCAAGGTGTGAGCCGGGGCTCCCTGCGCGAGGCCATTGCCCGGCTTGAGGCGTGCAGGCTGGTGGAGCGCCGACCCAATCTGGGCGCCCGGGTGGTGACCCTGTCCTACCGGCAGCTGATCGAGATCTATCAGGTGCGCGAGGTGCTGGAGGGTATGGCAGCCCGCCTGGCGGCTGAGAATATGAGCGATCAGGAGATCGGTGAACTGCAGGCGCTGTTACAAGAGCATGGTCAGCAGATCGAGGAACTGCAGGGCCAGGCCTATTTTCAGAAGCAGGGCGACCTCGATTTTCACTACCGTATCGTCCAGGGCAGCAAGAACCAGCAATTGATTTGCCTGCTGTGCAACGATCTCTATCACCTGCTGCGCATGTACCGCTATCAGTTCGGCATGCGCAGCAAACGTTCCCGGCAAGCCTATGATGAGCACCAGTATCTGATCAACGCGATGTCAACCGTGACCCGGAGATGGCCGAACTGCTGATGCGCCAGCACATTCGCGCTTCCCGCAAGAGAATGTTGGAAGCGTACAACAGCGGACTGAATTGTTGCAGGTTCAGATGATCCAGTCGCTGAGAGATGCACACTAACAGCTCGGACTTGTGACCCTCGTGAATCCGGTCATCCTGGTTGAAAATTGAGGAAACCCAATGATCCGATAGATCGACCCCAGGCAGCCGTTTCCGCAGCGCCGTACAACAGCAGAAACCGCTGCAGTGCGTGGGCGCCATCAATGCCTATCACGCCCGGCTGGCGGAAGCGACCGGTTTTCAGTTCCCTGTATATCTCCGGCGGTGGCGTAGCGGCCGGCTCCTGCGGCATACCCGATCTGGGGATAACTACCATGGAGGATGTCCTGATCGATCTGCGCCGCATCACTGAAATTACCGAGCTTCCGGTGCTGGTGGATATAGATACCGGCTGGGGCGGGGCCTTCAATATCGCCCGCACCATCCGCAACATGAACAAGTTCGGCGCCGCCGCGGTGCATATCGAGGATCAGGTGCAGCAGAAACGCTGCGGCCACCGGCCCAACAAGGCCATTGTCACCCAGGCGGAGATGGTCGATCGTATCAAGGCGGCAGTGGACGCCAAACTGGATGAGGATTTCGTGGTCATGGCCCGCACCGATGCCCTGGCGGTGGAGGGGATGCAATCAGCCATTGACCGCGCCTGCGCCTGTGTCGAGGCAGGGGCCGACATGATCTTCCCGGAAGCGATCACCGAGCTGGCCCAGTACCGTGAGTTCGTCGATGCAGTAGGGGTGCCGGTGCTTGCCAATATTACAGAGTTTGGTTCCACACCGCTGTTCACTGTGGACGAACTGGCTACTGCCGGCGTGAGTATCGCCCTTTATCCCCTGAGCGCCTTTCGCGCGGCGAACGCTGCGGCCCTCAAGGTCTATCAAACACTGCATGCCGAGGGTAGCCAACAAGACGTGGTCGAGATCATGCAAAGCCGCGCCGAGCTGTATGACTATCTCGGCTATCACGCATTCGAAGAAAAACTGGACAACCTGTTTGCCACTGAGGAGAACAACTCATGAGTGACCCTAATCAGATCCTGCCCAAGGCCAAGAAATCTGTTGCCCTCTCAGGTACCGTGGCTGGCAACACCGCCATCTGCAGCGTCGGCCGTACCGGCAATGACCTGCACTACCGGGGTTATGACATCCTCGACTTCGCCGAGACGGCTGAATTCGAGGAGGTCGCCTATCTGCTGATCCACGGCCAGTTGCCGACCCAGGCGGAACTCAAGACCTACAAGTCCAAGCTGCGCTCGCTACGCAGCCTGCCCCTGGCGGTGAAACGGGCGCTGGAGGTCATCCCCGCGTCGGCCCATCCCATGGACGTGATGCGTAGTGCCTGCTCGATATTGGGCAGCTGCCTGCCCGAAAAGGAGACCCACCCTGCCGCCGAGGCCCGTGAGATCATCGACCGCATGATGGCCAGTTTCGGTTCTGCCTTGCTCTACTGGTACCACTATGCGGTGAACGGCAAACGCATTGAGGTGGAGACCGACGACGACTCCATCGGCGGTCATTTTCTGCACCTGCTGCATGGCGAGAAACCCAGAGATTCCTGGGTGCGCGCCATGCATACCTCCCTGGTGCTGTATGCCGAGCATGAGTTCAACGCCTCTACTTTCACCGCCCGCGTGGTGGCCGGCACCAACTCTGATATGTATTCCGCGATTACCGCCGCCATCGGCGCCCTGCGCGGACCCAAGCACGGTGGCGCCAACGAAGAGGCCTTCCGTATCCAGAGCCGCTACCACACCCCGGACCAGGCGGAAGCTGATATTCGCGAGCGGGTCGCGCGCAAGGAGATCGTCATCGGTTTCGGACACCCGGTCTACACGGTGAGTGATCCACGCAACGAGGTGATCAAACGACTCGCCAAAGAGTTGGCAACGGAAGCCGGCAACAGCAAGCTGTTCGACATCGCCAGCCGGCTGGAGTCAGTGATGTGGGAGATCAAGAAGATGTTCCCCAACCTCGACTGGTACTCCGCCGCCTCCTACGCCCAGATGGGCGTGCCCACCGATATGTTTACGCCCTTGTTTGTCATCTCCCGAGTCTCCGGCTGGGGTGCCCATGTGATCGAACAGCGCGAGGACGGCAAGATCATCCGGCCGTCGGCCAACTACACCGGTTCGGAGAACCGACCCTGGGTGCCGATCGATCAGCGCTGAAGCATCCAGCACAGAACAGATAATCAAAGGTTACCAACCATGAGCAAAGCTGCCGTTCTCAATGCCAGCCGTCCCAATTACGATCCGGTGATCCAGGAGATCTCCGATTATGTGCTGAACTATGACGTGAGTCAGAGCCGGGAGGCCATGCAGACTGCCCGCTACGATTGGATGGACAGCATGGGCTGCGCTATTTACGCTCTCAACTATCCCGCCTGCACCAAGCTGCTGGGTCCGGTGGTACCCGGCGCCGATATGCCCGGCGGCGCCCGCGTACCCGGCACCTCCTATGAACTCGACCCGCTGCGTGCCGCCTGGGACATCGGCGCCATGGTGCGCTGGCTCGACTACAACGACACCTGGCTGGCTGCCGAGTGGGGCCACCCCTCGGATAATCTGGGCGCCATCATGGCCATGGCCGACTACCTCTCACGTCACTCCCTGGCCCGTGGCGGCGCGTCACTGAGCATGGGTGACGTACTCAAGGCGATGATCAAGGCCCATGAGATCCAGGGCGTGATCGCCCTGGAAAACAGCTTCAACCGGGTCGGACTCGACCATGTGATGCTGGTGCGCATCGCCTCCACGGCGGTGGCTGCCGGGATGCTGGGCTGCAATCGTGATGAGATCCTCAGTGCGATATCCAACGCCTGGCTGGATGGCTCCTCACTGCGTACCTACCGCCATGCGCCAAATACCGGGCCGCGGAAATCCTGGGCCGCCGGTGACGCCTCATCCCGCGGGCTCTACCTGGCTTTGATCGCCGCCAAGGGCGAGATCGGTTATCCGTCGGCCATCACCGCCAGGGGCTGGGGTTTTCAGGATGTCTCGTTCAAAGGCAAGGACCTGAAGTTCACTCAGGGCTTTGCCACCTATGTGATGGAAAATATTCTGTTCAAGATCTCCTTCCCGGCCGAATTCCATGCCCAGACCGCAGCAGAGGCGGCGATAATCCTGCATCCTCAGGTCAAGGACCGGTTCGATGAGATCGAGAAGATCGCCATCGAAACCACCGAGTCGGGGGATCGCATCATCAACAAGACCGGCCCGCTGGACAATCCGGCCGACCGTGACCATTGTCTGCAGTACATGGTGGCGGTATCACTGATCAAGGGCAGCCTGACCGCGGAAGACTACGAGAATGATGCAGCGGCCAATCCGCTGATCGATACACTGCGAAATAAAATGGAAGTCTCGGAGAACGAACGTTTCACCCGCGAATATCTGGAACCCGACAAGCGCGCCATCGGCAACGCCATTCAGGTCTTCTACAAGGATGGCAGAAGCACCGAGAAGGTCAGCATCGACTATCCGGTGGGGCATAGACGCCGCCGTGCCGAGGGCATTCCCTTGCTGGAGGAGAAGTTCGAACGCTATCTGCGCGGCCGCATCAGCCGGAAGAACGCTGATCAGATTCTGGATATCTGTGCCGACCAAGCACAGTTCGAGGCAACCAGCGTCGACCGGTTGATGGGTTTGCTGGCACTTTGACTGAACTCATGGTGCAAATGTTCGAACTGACCGTATGATTTTCTCATCAATACAACCTTGTTGTGTGTCAAGATGATCAGTCTGAAATATGGGTCTACCTGGATCAGATCATTGAATTTGCAGCCTATGAATTGACGATGCCGGCACTATTTCTCCCTCATGATAAGTAGCTTAAGGATTCTTGTTCGTATTGTGGTATAACAATCGATTCCTTGCGCTGCAGTTTTGAGGTGGTCGTGGGGAGTGAGTCAGAGTGATGGTGATGAGCGCTTTATTTCGTGTAGCACGACAAGTTTCTCAGTTACTACCACGAATCATTGAAGAGACTATTGTTCCCGGAGGAAACCCCATGCAATCGTACAAGATACTTAAACTGTCCTGTCTCGCGGCGTCGATTGCCGCGACGTCGGTGCAGGTCCTTGCTGAGCAGGTGGATGCCACCCTCACACTACCCAACGCAAAGCCTGGTGAGTGCTATGCCAAGGTGGTGATTCCAGCGCAATACAAAACAGAGAATGTCGATGTCACTGTACGTGAGGCGTCGGTGCGCTTTGAAATGGTCCCGGCAAAATACCAAACGGTAGAAGAAAAGGTCCTCGTGAAAGAGGCCGCAAATAAAATCATCCCTATTCCCGCAGAATACGAAATGGCGACAGAGAGTGTGGAAATCGCACCTGCCGGCAAGACCTGGTTGGTGGGTAAAAAACGCACTGCCTTACCAGTGAGCCCTGCCTTGTTGGCGGCTGTGGGTAGCAGTGGCGTCAAGCTCGATGGTCTGCCCGTCGGAAGCTGTCTGAGTGAGTATTATGTGCCTGCCCAGTACAAGAATGAGGACGTGCGGGTGCTGAAGACTGCGTCCTATGAGACGGTCGAGATTGACCCCGCCGCCTACGAGTGGGTTGAAGAAAAGGTCTTGGTCAAGGAGGCCAGCAAAGAGATTGTAGAGGTTCCCGCAGTATTCGAAACAGTTACCGAGAAGGTGCTGGTGGCCCCGGCAACGACGGTGTGGAAGGCCGGACGTGGTCCGGTCCAGCGTATCGACAATTCCACCGGCGAGATCATGTGTCTGGTGGAGGTTCCGGCCAAGTACAAGACGGTTACACGCAAAGTGATCAAGACCCCCGCTACCACGAAAGAGGTTGAGATCCCCGCAAAATACGAGGTGCAGCGCGTGAGTAAACTGGTCAAGCCGGCACAGGAACAACGTACCAAGGTAGAGCCTACCTACGAAACCCTCAGCAAAAGGGTTTTGGTTGCCGAGCAAAAATTCTTCTGGCACCCGGATTGGGAAGACAAGCCTGCCGGAAAGCTGACGGGTAACACCATCTGCCTGCGTGAGACCCAAGCCAAGATGGCAACGGTAAAGCAGCGCAAGGTCAAGACGCCCGCCACTATCCGCGAGGTCAAGATCCCTGCTGAGTACAAAATGGTCAAGGTACGTAAGCTGGTCAGTGCACCCACCCAGAAGCGCATCGATATTCCGGCCGTCATCGAAACAGTTGCCAAGAAGGTCAAGGTCAGTGATGAGCGTCGTGAGTGGCGCGGCGTATTGTGTGAAACCAATATGACGCCAGGCATCATGACTGAGCTGCAGCAGGCACTTAAGGCGGCCGGTTTCGACCCGGGCCCGCTGGATGGGGCCATCGGTGCTCAGACGATGCGAGCAGTGGACGACTACCAGCGCGCCAAGAATTTAGAGCGCGGTGGTCTGACCCTGTCCACACTCAAGTCTCTTGGTTTGAAGATCTGATCTCCTAATCGAGGTTTCTTCGCCTCCCCAAGCCCCGCACTCAGCGGGGCTTTTTTTTGGTGCTGGCAACCAGTATCGAGACACTTTTATTGGCAAAGCGTAGCAGGGTTTTATCGCGGGGTTTTTATTCCAGATCAGCATGCAATGGCAGCGAATTAAAGCCCTGTTATTACGGTGACAGTTTGCTAAACAAACAAATTATATAAAACTTTGTTCATGGCTCGATTACCCCGCCTTGCTATTCCCGGTCACCCTCACCATGTAACCCAGCGCGGTAACCGGCGTGCGCAAACTCTTCTTTGAAGAGGGCGACTATGTGCTTTACAAACATTTGCAGAGTGAAGCGGCACAAAAGGCCGGTGCTGAGATCTGGTGCTATTGTCTAATGCCCAATCATGTCCATATCATCTTGCCCCCTCGGATGCAGATGGTTTGCGCCGCACCTTCGCGGATGCGCATCGGCGTTATACCGGATATGTTAATGCCCGTATGAGGGTCACTGGCCATTTGTGGCAAGGACGCTTTGGTTCGGTGGTAATGGAAGACCGCCTCGCCAATGCGGTGCGATATATCATGCTCAATCCTGTACGCGCCAGGCTGGTTGAGCGGATACTCGAGTGGCCCTGGTCAAGTGCTAATGCCCATCTATCTGGACGCGATGATTAACTGGTCACGGTTGCGCCCGTGCTCGAGCGCTATGGAGATTTTACGGCCTTCCTTGATCAGGAGGAGAATGCTACAGCTTTCAGGATGCTTCGTCAGTCAGAAACAACGGGGCGTCCCTTAGGTTCTAACCCGTGGATTGAAAAGCTCGAGAGACTGACCGGCAGGCAAATAAAACCCAAAAGCGTGGACCCAAAAGGAAAACTACGGGTGATATTTAACGATATTTAGTAAACTGTCACCGTAATTTCCACCGTAATTTTTAAACTGATTGCTGCGGCAGAAAACTCGCTGGTTGCATGGAGATTGGCGATCTTAGGCATCGTTTCGAATGCTAGATAACAAGACATGAGCCATGAATAGCGCTGCGCCCGATATTGAGTTTTTTCATCGTGATGGCTACCTGCTGGTCCCTGGACTTTGTCCAGAGGCGTTCCTGGTGAAACTGCGCCAGGTCTGTACTAAGCATCTGCATCCGCTGCTGGGTCCGGCAGAATTTGAGGCCGATTTGGACTATCCCGGATCGCCGGAAAGCCGGGAGGCGCTCGGCGGCCATACGCCGCGTCGTTTGTTGAATGCCTATACCCGTGATCCGTCCTTTCGGAGATGGGCGACAGGTCCCCATGTGGGCGGCCTGCTGGCACAGCTGTTTGGCCGTTCGGATGTGATGCTTTCCCAGGCCCATCATAACTGCGTAATGACCAAGTATCCGGGGCACAGCAGCGCAACGCTTTGGCACCAGGACATTCGCTACTGGTCCTATGAGCGTCCTGAGTTGATCTCTGTCTGGTTAGCGCTGGGTCGCGAAAACAGCAGGAATGGCGTGCTCAATCTGATTCCCGGTTCCCATAGGCTGGAAATTGACCCGAGACGGATGGATGGGGCGCGTTTTCTCAGACCAGAGCTGGGAGAGAACAAGGTATTGATCAAAACGGCCCGCAGCTTTGAATTGGCAGCGGGCGATGTGCTTTTCTTTCATTGTCGAACCCTGCATGCAGCAGGGATGAATCTGAGCGATCAGGTGAAACTCTCCGCAGTATTACTTACCACCTCTCAGACAACAGGCCACTGGCAAATACCCGTTCTGCGGCTTTACCTAGCATCCCGGTTGAGTGTTAACAGGCCCTAGTGGATCTGACATAGTTCACCTGCTCGGGTAAAATAGTTCGAGTGTCGTAGTCAGACTCAGACCCGGCCATGCACCGCCGGGTTTTTTCTGGCTGTTTTGAAACGGCAATATTACATTGAACGAGTGCTAGTCGTGTATAAAATCAAATCAATCCAGATACCAGAGAACTCATGAGTCAGTCAGCGCAGCAGTCAAGCCCCATGTTTCAATTCTCCGATCAGGGTCAGACGGTCTTATTGACCGGTGAAAACCCTGAAGCCAAGCGACAAGAGCTACTTGCTTATTTTCATCAGACCTTCACGCTGTATGAGAGTCTTTTCGACTGTCTGGCAACTGATCAGGCCTTCTATAGCAAAGCCACGTCTTTGCGACATCCGCTGATTTTCTACTTTGGCCATACGGCGGTATTCTTTGTCAATAAACTGCATGTCGCCAAGTTGATTCCCGACCGGCTCGACCCTGAGCTTGAATCCATGTTGGCCATCGGTGTCGACGAAATGTCATGGGATGACCTGGATGAATCGCACTATAACTGGCCAAAGCTCGAGCAGGTAAAGGTGTATCGCAAGCGGGTGCGGCAACTGGTCAATGACTTCATCACAAATACGCCAATAAGCCTGCCGATCGGCTGGGAAGACCCCATGTGGATTGTCATGATGGGCATAGAACATGAACGGATTCATCTGGAGACGACTTCAGTGTTGATTCGACAACTGCCCCTGCATCTGGTGCAAGACAATGACCGTTTCCCCGTTTGCCAGGAGCGCGGCCGGTCAGCTCCCGCCAACCGACTGCTGCCGGTATCAGGCAGACAAGTCTGCCTTGGCAAGAAGCGCGACAACCCGCTGTATGGCTGGGATAACGAGTATGGTCAGCTACAGGTTCAGGTCGATGACTTCGAGGCCGGCCAGTTGCTGGTTTCGAATGGAGAGTATCTGCAGTTTGTCGAGCAGGGCGGTTACCGGAATCAAGCCTACTGGAGCGAGGAAGGTTGGAGTTGGCTAGCCTATACGCGGGCTGAGCATCCGGAGTTCTGGGTGCCGGGGGAGAACGGCTTCCGCTACCGAACGATGACGCAAGTCATCGATATGCCCTGGGACTGGCCGGTGGATGTGAACTATCTGGAAGCCAAGGCCTTCTGCAACTGGAAGGCACAACAGACCGGCCTGCCCATCCGGCTGCCGACCGAGGCCGAGTGGTACTGCCTGCGGGACGGGCTTGACAGCGATCTGGCGGACTGGGATCAGGCACCGGGTAACATCAATCTGGAGTATTGGGCCTCCGCCTGCCCGGTGAATAGGTTTCGCACCTCGATGCCGAATGGTAAGGAGTTCTACGATGTGATCGGTAATGTCTGGCAATGGACGGAAACCCCGATCGAGGGCTTTCCCGGTTTTGAGGTACATCCGGTTTATGATGACTTTTCCACACCGACCTTTGACGGTAAGCATAATCTGCTCAAAGGCGGCTGCTTTTTTTCAACCGGTAACTATGCGATCAAGGATTCCCGCTATGCATTTCGCAGGCACTTTTTTCAACATGCCGGTTTTAGGTACATCAAATCAGACGCTGAGTTGAACCCAATGAGCAATCCCTACGAAACCGATGAGCAGGTCTCCCAGTATCTGGAATTTCACTACGGCGAAGAGTATTTTGATGTGCCGAACTTCGCCGCGACCTGTGCTGAGTTGTGCATCAGTGCAGCAGAGGCCTCAGACATGCCGGGTACGGGCCAACGGGTGATGGATCTCGGCTGTGCAGTGGGCCGCAGCAGTTTCGAGCTGGCTAAATATTTCGAACAGGTGACAGGACTGGATTTTTCTGCCCGCTTCATTGCTTCAGCCGTGGAGCTGCAGCAAAAAGGTTTGAAACGCTACCTGATCAGGGATGAAGGAGAACTGGTCAGTTACCAGGAGACCCAACTGTCTGATTTCGGTCTGGCTGCGACCAGCGGCCGCTGTCAATTCATGCAGGCGGATGCCTGTAACCTGAACGAAAAATTCACCGGCTACGACCTGATCTTTGCGGGTAATCTGATCGACCGACTCTACTCGCCGAAGCAGTTTCTCTCGATGATCCATGAACGGCTGAATCGAGGTGGTTTATTCATTCTCACCTCTCCATACACCTGGCTTGAAGAATTTACGCCGCGCAACGAGTGGCTGGGTGGTTTTAAGGATAGCGTCGGCGAGAATTACACCACGCTGGATGGCTTGAAGGACCTGTTGGGCCGCCATTTTGAAATGCAGGGTGAACCCCGTGATGTGCCCTTCGTGATTCGGGAAACCCGCAGAAAGTATCAGCACACGCTGGCGCAGATGACGGTCTGGAAGCTGTTGGAGTGAATGTTTCCTGATGGCCTCAAGTTCATCATGATCGCTTTGCATTCAGGATGATTTTTCCGCCATACGAACTTGCCAATTATCAGATCAGCCATGCTGCTCGGGCTGAATATTTCATGGGTGCTTCAGCGCCTCAAGCCATTTCCCTGCAACAGCTGCTGTCACTGGCAGATCAGCAGGAGCTGGAACAGTGGAATAATTTGACATTGGGTTACTCTACGAGTCAGGGTGATCCCACACTGCGTGAGTCAATCGCCGGCTCATACCCTGGGCTTACGGCGGCAAACATCATTACCTTTGCAGGTGCTCAGGAAGCGATTTTTGTCGCTTACCATGCGCTGTTGAATGCACAAGACAGGGTGCAGGTCATCCTGCCGATTTTCGAACCACTCGCACGGGTGGCGCAGGCGATTGGCGCAAGGGTGGATCGAGTGAGACTGCGTCTGACAGAAAATCACACCTGGCAGCTGGATATGGATCAGTGGCGCGAGTCTATCGACGATAAAACCGCCATGGCAGTGATCAATTTTCCTCATAATCCGACCGGTAAGCGGATCAGCCATGATGAGCTGCAATTGATAGTTGACCACTGCGACAGGAACAATTGCTGGTTATTTTCGGATGAGGTGTTTCGCGGCCTGGAATACCGGCAAGCTGATCAGTTGCCACCTGTCGCCTCAGTCTACGCCAAGGGCATCAGTCTCGGGGTGATGTCCAAGGCTTATGGCCTGGGGGGTGTCAGGGTCGGTTGGATAGCCACACAGGATGAGCGCCTGATCAAGCGAATGCTTGAAATTAAGCATTATCTATCGATTTGTAACGGCCGGACTGATGAGCAACTGGCTTTGATTGCCTTGCAACATGCGCCCCAACTGATGCAAAGCACTCATCAACTCATTCGAGATAATCTGCAGCGGTTAACGACAACCATTGAGTCGATATCCGGCATCCAATGGTCGCAGACGGATGCGGGCTGCGTGGCATATCCAAGATTGCTTGATGGAGCGAGTTCACGGCTGTTTGCCAAAAAGCTGTTAGACCAAACGGCGGTCATGATCATTCCCGGAGATTGCTTCATGTGGGGTGATGCGCATTTTCGCATCGGTTTCGGGCGTAGAGATTTTCCGCAGGCCCTGGATCGATTTGCGACCTACATGCAAAGCTGCTGCTGATGCAGACAGGTAACAGCCATCGGCTGTTTGCCCTCAATGTGCTCACCCTGGCTACTGCGAGCTCGCTGGACGCGGTGTCACCCAATGCCATCGTTGCCACCGCCAGACTTCAGTGACCCGCAGCACGATATTCGAGTACACGAAGTTGCCACTGACGACTGGGTTCCTTCCCTGGCTTCGGCAAAACCGGGCAATAGGCTAGCTAAACATTGAAGGAGCCCCTTCCGGGGCTCCCAAAGGTGGGTTAGTCATCCCGCCGATATCGGCAACCCAGGGTGACTATCGCGTCTGTCCCTGTAATCGGCACCCCCTCAAAGGTTTCACCGGTCAAAGTGGCCTCCGTGTCACCGCAGACAATACCCGTCTCCTCGGTTTGGAAGTAGAGCACCAGATCAGTATCGCCATCACGGTCGATATCCGCAAACCGATCGCGCATGGCTTGCTGCCTCTGCCGGGCCGAAGCGGACCAATTCCGGGTCTACCTGGGTCGCGTCAAAGGTATCGTCCGTGAGGATTACCACGGCCAGACGTCCACGCTCCGGCCATATCCGATTCGGATCGCGGTACGGTGCGATGTCGATGCTCACTTCCAGTGGATCAGCGATTAACGGGCCGTGTACATAGATTTCACAACCCCATACGCTGGAGTAAGTGTCTTCGGGCACCAGATTGGTAGCGTAAGACCCGAACGCCACGGAGCGGCCATCGGCCGTGATAGAGTTAAAATCGACTACTAGTCGTTCGCCTGGTTACCCTCCGAATCGACGCTCACCCGGGTAGTCTCACCTTTCTCGCGGTCATGCACAAAGACATCCTCGTACCTCGTTGGTGTCTTCTAGCACCAGATTGCTGGCGCGAGAATGCGAACGCCACATAGCGGCCATCGGCTGAAATCGAAGAAGAATAACTCGAGTCGTTCGCTTCATTACCCTCCGAATCGACGCTCACCCGGGTGGTCTCACCCGTCTCGCGGTCATGCACAAAGACATCACTGTACCCATTGGTTTAAATCTTCTGGCACCACGTTGCGGCCCACAGAGTATCGAACGCTCACGTAGCTGGCCATCGGCCGAGATCGAAGGTGTACCAACTACCAACTCGCTCGCCAATAAATTCACTCGAGTGGTCTCACCTGTCTTGCAGTCATGCACAAAGCATGTACACTCGTCCGGAGGTCGGTGGAAGACCTGAACGCCACATAGCGGCCATCAGCCGAGATCGATGGAGAACTACTGTCGTCATTTGTTTCGTTACCCTCCATATCGACGCTCACCCGGGTGGTCTCACCCGTCTTGCGGTCATGCACAAAGACATCCAGGTACCCGTTGGTGTCTTCTGACACCAGGTTGCTGGCGCGAGAAGCGAACGAAACGTAGCGGCCATCGGCCGAGATCGAGATGTCACACACTGGAGTCGTTCCCTTCGTTTCCATCCGAATCGATACTCACCCGGGTGGTCTCACCTGTCTTGCGGTCATGCACAAAGACATCGCTAGACTCGTTGGTGTCGTCGGGAACCAAGTTGGAAGAATAAGACGAAAAGGCCACGTAACGTCCGTCGGCCGAGATCGAGGTACCACCATTCGAGCCGTCACCTTCGTTGCCATCCGAGTCCTTACTGACCCGAGTGGTCTCCTGGGCACAGACCTCTCCCGCACCCAAGAGGGCCAACAGCAGGGAGAGAAAGAGGACTTTCCGCAGTGAACGGATTGACTGAGATTTCGCAGCCAGGTTGAGCGAAGCAGGATAGGTTTTCATGTCGATTACTCCTGTAAGCTGATATCCCTTGAATGAATCACTCTGTTCTCATTCTCTGAGTCCTGCAATGACGATAGTCATATCCCCTCCTATTTTTTGGCTGCCTCGAAAAAGATGATCTGTTTGAGAAAGCACCCTTCGCTTCCCGTCGATCGCGGAAAGCATTCCGCTACACCAGAGGAACAGATTGTTTCTACCACATGGTCAGCCTCAATGGATGGTAAACCGTGACTACCTCCGAGATGCAGACTGAACAAATGCAAGCCGTGACCAGGGTGGTCTCTTATCTAAGCGGTATAACAGGAGGTTAATATGGATATGATCGCTGCAAATTCAATGCGCTTCTGGCGCTGTACAGACCCCGGTAGATCGGGTCGACTTCTCTCCTCAACTCACCGACAAGGCCCAAGGTTGTTAGTCGCGACATTGCTGGCGATAGGGTTTGGGTCCTTACCTCTTCAGTCCTTGCCCTCGATCTGATTGATCTCGATGGCAGCAACGGCTTCCAGATCTATATTACCGATTTCAATTTATCTGTGGGGATGTCGGTGAGTGGGGCGGGCGATATTAACGGGGATGGCATCGATAATGTGATTATCGGAGCGCCATATACATATTTTGATGGCTTGTCTCAGGTGGGTGTGAGCTTTGTGGTGTTCGGTAGCTCAACCTGGTTCCCGGCGGGTGTTGACCTCGCCACCCTGGACGGCAGTAGCGGCTTTCAGCTCATTGGCGTTGATTCCTATGATTTGACGGGCATGTCAGTAAGTGGGGCGGGTGATATCAATGGCGACGGCATCGACGATGTGATCATCGGGGCCCCTGGTGAACCTGAAGTATAGTTGGGGTGAGAGCTATGTGGTGTTTGGCAGCTACTGCCGGGTTCCCGGCGAGCCTTGACCTCGCCGCTCTGGACGGCAGCAACGGCTTCCTAGGTCAATGGCAGCGAATTGTCGTGGCTATTCAGGCTGTTCGGTAAGTGGAGCGGGAGACGTCAACGGCGACGGCATCGACGATGTGATCATCGGAGCTTCTAGTGCGGATCCACATAACATACTTCAGGCGGGAGAGAGCTATGTGGTGTTTGGCAGCTTAGCCGGGTTCCCGACGAACCTTGACCTCGCTGACCTGGACGGCAGCAATGGTTTCCTGATCAATGGCATCGATGCCGGTGACATCTCGGGCTACTCGGTGAGTGGGGCAGGCGATGTCAATGGCGACGGAATTGACGACCTGATCATTGGGGCTCTGTGGGCGGATCCAGATGGCCTGTCTGGGGCGGGTGAGAGCTATGTGGTGTTTGGCAGCACAACCAGGTTCCCGTCGAGCCTTGAACTCGCCACTTTGAGCGGTCGTAAGGCTTCCAGATCAATAGCAGCGCTTTAGTTTACAGATTGGGCGTATCGGTGAGTGGGGCGGGGGATGTCAACAGCGACGGTATCGACGACTTGATCATCGGTGGTGGTAGTGGAGGCTATGTGGTGTTTGGCCAACCCACATCATCCACCGAGGATGAGATCGAGGAACTGATCGATGAGGTGGATGTAATTGGCCCTGCGCTAGTTGAACCCCTGGAGAGGGCTCTCGTATTTCTCACTGACAACAGCCCAAAGAATGACAGTGGCGCATGCGGGCAGCTTGAACTGTTCATCCGCCAAGTGATTGCGGCAGCGGGGAGTGGGGACCTCACCGAGGAAGAGGCCAAGGAGCTGCAGGAAGACGCGGAAGAGATCAGCGGCGATCTGGATTGCAGCTAAGTCAAAGAATCGTCACGCATCTCAGAGTGATCCAAGGCGAATCAAAGGGGCCATGTTCAATATTATTTTTTAAACAACGCAACGAAAAATAATTCAAACCTGCCCCCTTTTACCGCCTAAATATTAAAGGAGCCCCTTCCGTGATATCAACGAGTCTGACCCCATGATACGGCCCCATGACACGCGTAGATCTGTGACTTACAGATTTGGACACGTTAGGGTACCAACGGTTTTCTGGGGCGCATGTGCGCCAGGGGCCTGTAAATCATCTTTTATGATTGGCATGGCCTTGATCCTGATGGGTGACTGGTGTGTATCTTTGGATAGGCAACGAAACCAATGAAAACCCAGGGCGTGTATGTTGCTAGCTTGCTCACCTCAGGGATGATTAATCATGAGTGATAGGCAAAGGCCTATAGAAATAACTATTGCCTCTTGTCTGGAGGCGGGCTAATGCGTGACCCCATCCGCGTGAGCCCATGCGTGACCTCTTCGTGATATCAACGAGTCTGACCCCTTGAAGGCTTATGGTGACCCCGATAATCCGCTAGCTTTGCCTCTAGCGATTTTCTCTCTTTAACGGCTATTAACAGACGTTCATGGTTCTTCTCAGGAGTCGCAGGCGGGTTCTCACATAGATCTTTAAATTCAGTACGCAAGCGTGCTACGTCAGCGTTTAGATCCCTGAACTCATTTTCTGTAAGAATCTCTTTTTTATACATAGCCCGCCCTATTCTCCGCAATTCCTATCAACTTCGCATCGTTCTTTTTGTAGACAGTGCATTGTCTTGTGATACAACCACTTAGCAAGCTGGAACTGATAACTTCAACAGAAAGAGTAACAAACGCCGATATAACTCGGGCATATTGCAGTCTCATTGTTTATCAGCCTCTTTTAAATGGGGATTGCTCAAGGGATTTAAGTTATTGACATTTACGGTAACGACCAGGATATACCAAGAATACTTCATTCGTCGCTTCATTGGCTATTTTTACAGCTTTGACAGGATTATTTCCACTCAATACAGCGATTTGAATCCCAACAGCCATACCGATAGCTTTGTAGTACAACAGGATCCCTGAGGTGATAATAGTTCCACCTATATCTATGGCCTGCGTTCCAGGATTCCTCACAAGGGAAGGGTTTTCCATACCATGAATATCCCTGCATACCTTTAACAATAAACCAACAGTCAGTATTCTCGTATCGTTGCTCAAGTACGCCTAGAGTTTGCATAAAGTCTTTATCGCAACTCCGTCAAAATCTCCACGTCTAGCATGAATACCACGTCGTATGTAGCATAAGTCATGCGCTTTGCAGGCTGCATCGATCCTGTCGATGGGAACAATAGAATCTAGCTGCTCCTCCATTGTTTGTGCAGTATCAAATGCAATTGTTGGAATATAGGGGCCACAAAATTTACCATGCACTTGAAATCCATTCTCTTCTTCTCCAGTTCTTGGATTGTGGGTCGAGCATGACGAAACGATGCTAGCCGTTACAATTAAAAAAGTTATGTTATATATATTCACTAGCATCGCGTGTATTACTGATCAATAATAGTTTGAATGCAGCTATGAGGAATATCTCTAGACAGATTGCTACCAAAAAGAACGGTAAAAATTACGAAGAGAATAGCACCGGCAATGCTGCCTACTTTATGACCAATTTCTCGATTCGTTATTGCCAATAGGGCGGTTAAGACCGAAAAAGCGCCAGGAGAAATATATCGTGAGCAGAAACTTCAAAGCTATCAATCATTACGGCCGTAGACAAATAGTTTGAAACGATGGCTGCGGAGATAGAAATAAAAAAGGGACGATGGATGGAGTAATAATGGCTTTTCAAGCACAAAGAAGTACCGACGGATGTAAGATCCGGAAAATAAAGGGCTACCGCAAAATAGACGAAAAGGGCGTCGGCATGAAAAAGTATGACATAGCCTCTGGCCCAATCTGTTGACGCATCTGAACCCATATGCAAGCTCAGCAAGTTAGATCTGTATAACAAATAGCAGACAGGCCCAAAGAGAATGTCACCCGTAAGCGGGTATCCTATTTCTTTCCCGAATAGCATGCCCAATGTTCGTAACATCTTGCCCTAGCCATAAGCTAGAACTACGAGGTAAACTACTAATGCGATGCTGTCAAAATAATCGTATTCCATGTCATTTTTCTTCCAGGGGCAGCACTTCTACCGTTGCATTTTGCAGGACTTGACACCCATTGCACTCACGTCTTGCGTAGCTGACCCTAAACTGCGCTGTCACTGTGGAAATTGTTTATACTGTATTCCCCGAGCATTTTTTGGCCGATTCTTAGCAATGTTAGGCGATCTCTTTACGTAATCTGTCATCCTTCAGTCTTCTCTCGTTTCGTCAACCCTCCTTTTACCGCTTATTACATCCTATGTCACCATCACGGCTGGGCCTTCACATATTGTACCTTTTCGCAATAGGGGGCGTGCTTCCGCATTTTCATACATGCGTTTGTTTGTCCACTTTGACCAGCCTTCAAAGTCTTTGTCGCTTTTTCAAAGTTAAAGTTCGATGAATAATTCTCAAGCTGGTCACCAACTTTTAGTTCATAAATGGAAACTTGCAGTTCACCGTTAGGCGCTGCTTTTTTAAGTTCAGTCAACTTAAATAACTTATATTCCTTTGTGTAAGAGTCGCCTGGAACGATCGCCTCAGACTCGAATTTCCTTTGAAAACCTTTACCCTGTAAGCCACTATCCGAATTATATCGGGCTTTAATCTGATTGCCCCATTCGTACGGATAACGTGACTAGAGTCATTTTTGATTCTGACTCGAAAGGTGGGAAAGTTTCTACCTTTTGAAAATCCAAGAACTGGTGTTGCTATCGCCTTCATTGGCGTAGCCCCTGAAACAGCGACCATTGAGGATGTGACTTCATATTTCTTCTTATAATACAATTTTGGCTATGCGAGAATCTCAAAATCTACTGTCACTCCCCCTCTCGTAGTATCATTGGAAACTTGTGTAAAGACAGGATAAGTACTGAGTGAAGACAACTCCGGAGTGTCTTCCCTTTTTCTCTCCAATTAGAATCTTTTTTTATCTAGCTCTGCTTCTATAATCGCAATGTATTGGTCTTTTGTATAACCACTCGTTTTATTAACTAATCAGTGCTGCCCTTTCCATTTTGCGTATGATTTACTAAGCGATTTCGCCAAAGCTCGCTCTGACCTGAGTTGTTCAGTAGTCATCCCTTTTATATCTGTTACACGTTTCGCCTCTCCAGCGCAAGAAATAAGAGTAACTGAAACTATTAAGATAAATATTGTGTTAACGACTCTCATTTAATCTTTCCCTTTAGTTAACTGTTTAGAAAAAATTTTCCAACAAAATTGTCAGTATCCTTTGATTAGAACTACACCTCCTGCACTTGTTATGTTTACGCGGGCTTCCAACACCATCTACAGTGGGACCTCGATTCGAATAAAAAGCGGTATAACCATCAAGGTCTTCTCTGCAGTACGCGCTTGTAGGCTTTGAAGCACAGGAAGAGAGAGATCACTACTGTCTTCATAAGCTGAGTAACATGGCGTCGTGCGAAAGCAGCTCTGGAAGTACTTGCAAGAAAGAACTACCTAGTATGGGAATTATGTTTCCAAGGAAAATATGGTGACACAAAGGTTGAAACGGGATCAGACACAAAAATGATAAATCACCAACTGTGTTACTGCAAAAGCCAGTTTCTATTTAATACTTGAAGACTGCCCAGAACAGGGCTGTGAAACAAATAGATAGTTGAGTGTATCCAATTCATCGCCATACTCCCTAACTCTATTGGCATACTGCAATTTATACCAGATTCTTTATCCTATTTCACCTCCGAAACAACCTAATTGTTCCATAGAACACCCGAACGTTTTTATTGCCCAGCAAACAAGGGCTAGTGGTCAGGTCTTGCAATAGCACATGGAAAACAATAATGAACCACAGATTCAGGGGACAGACCACGTTTCTAAACTCATACATAATATCAACGAGTCTGACCCCTTGAATATTCTTGAATATTCACTTGAATATTCATTGATGCGCTCTCAGTGATTTCAGCGAGCCGCGGATTTTCATCCATCCAACGTCTGTATAGCTCCTTCGTCCCGAATAGAAGACTTTGGGGAGAGACAAGTGAGTCTAACCCCACCAGAGCAACTGCCGGGGCTAACGGCCCTTGTCGCAGCGCGAGAACACCCGCGAACCCGATACATGCTGCAACAACCACGACCAAATTGCATTTTGTTGCGAGGTTCAGGTGTTGTAGTGGCTCAGTTATCTCCTCCCACGACAGTAACTCAGCATCAATGGAGTAAGAGGGGGCGATTCCCTTACTTTCACCGTGCGCTTCAAGATGAAGTACTGGTACAGCTCCGTGCCGCACCGCGAACTCGGTGGCGCGATGAATTGATGCGAGCACATCCGCTTTTGTTTTGCACGCCGTATACATGGACCAACCTTGGTATTGTTGTTCCATCCAGTCGTGCAGTTCTTTTCCAGTTTGACGCTCGCTTTCCGCCAGCCATTCAACAATCCAAATGTTTGTAGTTCTTACGCCCGCCAACGCGGGCGGTTTTGGTAAACTTTCCATTAGGGACAGTTCAGATGGAGTTAGATCATCCATGAAGTTTCGCTGCCGGTTATTGTTTAGAAGCCCACCGCCAAGCTAGCTGGCGAGTAAAAGCGATAGCTTTTGTGAGTCCGTGTTTAGCTTTTTGTTAAGTTTCTCGTCAACTCTTTACCGGCGATATCCATTAGCATTCGTAGTGCATGATTTACCGACTCAGAATCCCTGAAAACTTCCGCAACGTCTGATTCCAACAGCACTACATTCGTACTCTTTTGATATGCACGATGATGTTTTCCTCGAACACCGCCAGAAAAATCGTATTCTGGGCGCATTTCGTCTGTTTTAGTTGTTTTGCTCATAGTGTTTCTGCTCATGCTTAGTCGCTCTGCGAGCGCTGATGATACGGATGTGATTCTCCTCCCTTTCAGTGTAAGACACCACCAGGAG
Source organism: uncultured Gammaproteobacteria bacterium (assembly GCA_963797085.1). Lineage (GTDB taxonomy): Bacteria > Pseudomonadota > Gammaproteobacteria > Chromatiales > Chromatiaceae > JASJBU01. Next base: position 74,394 of record CAWCOA010000009.1, on the reverse strand, counting down.
GTTTCCGAGACTAGACCGCCCAATACTGAGAAATCGGAATTCCCCCATCGAATGGTCTGGGTCAGCGATGGTCAACTCCATGGGATCGCCGAAAACGGTCGTTGCTTCGGAAAAGCTGATTCCATGCTTCTCTTCATTGCTGAGAGCTTTTCTTTGGTCCCACTCAAATTTCACTACCATGGCTCCGTTGAAAAACTTAACTAATAAATAGACCCCATATATGGGTTGTTATAATACGCCGATTTTGGGGTAATACACTCTACATCATGACCTAACTATCTGTATATAATACAATTGAATGGAGAAAAACGACGGATAGTGAAGAATGGATTATCCATGAAACAGACTTGAAAATTAGTCTGATCAAAGGTTTTTGATAGACTGATTTCCTATCCAGCGGTAAATGATGGGGATTTCGTTTTCTGCTTATTTCTTGGCTGAATTTGCCACTGTCCATGTATGCACTCGTCTTTAGAATTCGTATTGTGAATGACAAATCCATTATCACCGTTGTAGCGATGTGGTGCAATCTATTGCATGAAATCACACCTGGTTAACGCGCTGCCGGTATAATCTGAATCACCCGAACAACATCGCCGCAGTCACCACTACGCTGGGTCCGTCCTGTGTATCCCATTGCCATGATCCGGCCAGGCCGCCGATCACAACTAGTCTGTCGATCATTGCTGCAACCAAGGCCATTTGCTCCGGTGTGCGGCTGAAGCGGCGTGCCGCAGCCGCGGGGATGATCATCTCAATCGTCGGTTCAAACTTGAAGATATGATTCCACGGCTTGGTGATGCTGCGGTACATACCCCACCTATGCCACAGAGACTCTTAAGCATGGCTGAGGCTTGGGGTATTCAGGAAAGTTTATCTGACATCATCTTCGATAGCCTGCTGTTCGCCTATTTGCTCATCCGATTGAACAGCCTGCGCCATTGATCCAAAGCGCAGATAGAGCGCGGGCACGACGATCATATTGAGCAGGGTTGAACTCAACAGGCCCCAGATGATGACCACTGCCATCGGGGTCTGGATCTCACTGCCCGGTTCACCGCCGCTCATGGCCAGTGGCACCAAAGCAAGTCCGGCAGCCAGTGCGGTCATCAAAATCGGGATCAGTCGTTCCATGGCCGCCTGATGCACCGCTGCATAGGCATCATGTACCTGTTCGTGCTGCACCAGGTTACGGATATGCGCAATGAGCATGACTCCGTTGCGGGTGGCGATGCCGAACAGGGTGATGAAACCGATCAGGGTGGCCACGGACAGGACGCCGTCGGACAGGTACATGCCTGCCACACCACCCATCAACGCCAGGGGCAGATTGAGCATAACCAGCAAGGCATCCCGCCCTGAATGGAAAGCCACAAACAGCAACAGGAAGATAAGGACAATCACCACCCCACCCAGAAGCGTCAGGGTGCGCGCAGCCTGCTCTGCACTTTCGAACTGGCCGCCGTATTCGATGTGATAGCCACTGGGCAGTTCCACCTCATTCACGACACGCTCGCGCAGGTCATCGACCACACTGCCCAGGTCACGTTCGGCCACGTTGAGCATGACCACGATCTTGCGTTGCACGTTCTCCCGGCTGATGGCGTTGGGCCCGCGATCCTTGCGAATATCGGCCAGGGCATGCAGAGGCAGCTGGGCCCCGGCACTGGTGGTGATCAGGCTGCTGCGTACCGCATCAAAGTCCTCGAGCACCCGGGAGTCGTAGCGGATGATCAGGTCATAGCTCGCTTCCCCCTCCAGTACGCGGGATACGGTCTGGCCATAGAAGGCGGTCTCGATAGCTTCCGCCACCTCACCCACGCTCAGCCCGTAACGGGCAATCACCTCGCGCTTGAATCGGATATTGAGAAATGGGATATCGGCCTGCTGTTCAACGGACACGTCGACCGCCCCCCTGACACCCACTGCGACTTCTTCCACCTGTTTGGCGATATTGCGCAGTTCATAGAGATCCTGGCCAAAGATCTTCACGGCGATATTCGCCCGACTGCCGGAAAGCATGTGATCGATGCGGTGTGAGATGGGTTGGCCGACGATGATGTTCATACCCGGAAGGCTGCCAAAATCTTCGCGCAGGGCGGCCAGAAAGGTCTCTTTGTCACGATTTTGCATACGTAGGGTTACCTCGATCTCTGAGGAATGGACTCCCTGTGCGTGGGGATCCAGTTCGGCGCGCCCGGTGCGCCTGGAGGTGGTGACCACTTCAGGTTGATCGAGCAGGATCTGCTCGACCCGCAGCCCGAGTTGATCAGATTGCTGCAGCGAAGTACCCGGCAGGGTCACCGCCGTCACCGTCAGGCTGCCCTCATTGAATTCGGGCAGGAAGGAGCGTCCCGCGAAACCCAGGGATAGCAGGGTCAGGGACAAACCCAGCAGAGAGATGAAGGAGATCAATCGCCAGCGCCTGATCGTACTGTTGAGCACCCTGGCATAGGCAGCCTTGAGCCAGCCGACCAGGCGGGTTTCCCGGCCTGCTGGTGATCCCTTTGGCATGGGTCAGAAACAGGCTGCTGAGTACCGGGGTGACGCTGATCGCCACCAACAGGGAAGCGGCCAGGGAGACGATATAGGCGAGTCCCAGCGGCTGCATCAGGCGGCTCTCCACACCGCTGAGGAAAAACAGCGGCATGAATACCAGCATGATGATAATGGTGGCGAAGACGATGGAACCCTGGATCTCCCGGGTCGCATTCATGCACCACCTTCAGGGTCGCTTCCTGGTCGTTTTCCGCCAGCTGCAGGTTCAGGCGCAGGCGCCGCAGGATGTTCTCCACGACAATGATGGCGTCGTCCACCAGGGCCCCCAGTGCGATCGCCATGCCGCCCAGGGTCATGGTATTGATGGTGCCGCCGAGGCCCTTGAGGACCAGGATAGCGGTCACCAGGGAGAGCGGGATGGCCAGCAGGGTGATCAGGGTGGCGCGGCCGCTGGCCAGGAACAGCAGCACGATTACCACCACCAGAATCGCGCCGTCGCGCAACGCCTCCAGCAGATTGTCGATAGACACCGAGATGAAGTCGGCCTGGCGAAAGATATGGCTTTCGATCTGCATGCCTGCCGGCAGCGATTGCTGGACTTCGGCAATCACCAGGTCCAGTCGTTGAGTCAGCTCCAGGGTATTGGCGCCGGGCTGCTTCTGGATACCCAGCACCACCGCAGGCTCGCCGTTATGGCGGCGGTGCCGCGTACCAATGCCGGACCGACCTTCACTTCCGCCAGTTGACGCACCAGGATCGGCTGCTCACCGCGCATAGCAACCAGGGTCTGGCCAATCTCCTCGGCAGATCGTACCCGACCCAATCCCTGGATGAGGTACTCCTGTCCCCCTTCACTGTAGAAGCCGGCGGAGCTGTTGCGGTTGGTCTTGCCCAGGGCCGCGGTCACTTCAGCCAGGCCGATGCGATAGGCGGCCAGGCGCTCCGGTTTGACCAGCACCTGATACTGCTTGGTCTCCCCGCCATAGGGGATGACCTCGGCGATGCCCGGTACGGCCAGCAGGCGGCGACGCACCACCCAGTCGGCAGTGGATTTGAGCTGCATGGCATCATGTTGGTCCGAGCGCAGGGCAATGAACATGATTTCACCCATGATTGAGGCCACCGGCGCCAGTACCGGACTCGAGATCTCCGGAGGCAAGGCATCGCGAACGTTCTGCAGTTTTTCCGTGATGATCTGGCGGGCGTGATAGATGTCGGTGCCCCACTCGAATTCCGCATAGATCAGTGACAGACCGACCTGTGAGTTGGAACGTACCCGGCGAATGCCTGATGCGCCGTTGAGGGCGCTTTCCAGGGGCAGGGTGACCTGGGTTTCTACCTCCTGCGGCGCCATGCCCTGGGCCTCGGTCACCACAGTGACGGTGGGGGCGGTGAGGTCGGGGAAGACATCCACCGGCATGCGGCTGGTTTCGTAGCCCCCCCAGAGCAACAGCAGCAGGGCGCCGACCACCACGAACAGTCGGTTGCGCAAGGACCAGCGAATAGTTGGTGTGATCATTGTGACTGCTCCCTGGTCAGGTCAATGGGCATGGCCGTGGCCCGCTTCGACGGGGGAAGTGGAGGCGAGGCGCAGCAGATAGGCGCCCCGGCTGACCACTCGCTCACCCGGTTGCACACCGCTGATCACCTGGATCATGTCGGTCTCGCGGATACCCAGGCGGACGATCCGGCGCTGGAAGGATTCACCCTCGAGCATGACATAGACCACCTCCTGACCGGCGTCGTCGAAGATTGCGGAGGTGGGTACGGCCAGCCCGGAGCGGGCCTCCCCGGTAAATACCCGGGCGCTGGCGAACATGCCTGTGCGCAGTCGTTGATCCGGATTGTCGAATTCGAAGATCAAGGGAATGGTGCGACTCAGTGGATCGATCGCCCCGCCCAATCCCACCTTACGCCCGTTCAGTTCCAAGGTGCTGAAGGTTTGCGCAAAACCCTCCACGCTGAACCAGGCGCCATCCGGGGTCTGCAGACGGCCGATGTCGGCCTCTGTGATGCGCGCCTCCAGCCAAAGACGGTCCAGATTGACGATATGGAACAAGGCTTCTCCTTCGCCGACATATTTCCCCGGCGCCACATGGACCTGGGCGATCACACCGCTGATCGGGGCGAGAATGGGTATGCCGTTGCTGGCCAGCGGCCTTTCTCCGGAGCTTTGTTCATAGCGCTGCGTGGCGGCAGACAGCTCGGCCTTGGCCACCTGCACGGCGCTTTCCGCTTCGTGCAGGCGATGCAGGGCGATGACCTTCTCCTTCCACAGTCTCTCCAGACGCTCCCGTTCATGCTCCGCCAGGGCAAAGTTGGCCCGCGCCTTGTCCAGATCGGCGCGCAAGGTGGAGAGGTCGCTGTCTTCCCCCAGGCGCGGAATGATCGCCGCCAGTACCTGACCGGCTTCCACCGGCATGCCGGGATAGGGGAATTCTTGAGCGTTCCGCAGGTGGCCGGCGCTGGCGGCGCTCACATGAACCTCTCCCTCGGTCCTTGGGCGCAGGGTGCCGGTTGCCTGAATACTGGCGCGCAGCTCGAGTTGCTGTACCGGGGCAGTGGCGAACTCCACCTGCCACTGTTGCTCCTTGAGATAAACGATGAGGTCTTCCGGCTGCGCTTCCTCCGGCAACGCGGCCCGTGCCTCTGCTGGTGAGGTATGGACCTGGAACTGGCCCAGGTCGTGGTTGGCGGTCAGGTCATCGCCCTCGAAATTGACAATGACCTGACGCTTCACGGCATGCTCCGGTATCACCAGGGGGCGGAAGATGCCCGAAACGATCGGGCTATCGACCCTGAACAGCTCATCAGGGGCGCCGCCACCGATCAGGGCGACGGACACCAGGCCAGTTTCCAGTGGCTTGAAATTGTCCAGGCGTGTGAGATGGGCGAGAAAGGGCGATTCCTCACCGACCACCAGGGCGGGAAACTCGACGAACAGTTCGGTAACCTCACTGAAATGGGTCAGGACGATGGTGGCTTCCTCCTCATCGGCATGGTCTGCATGATCAGGATCTTCAACCGAAGTCCCATGCTCATGGTGCTCGTCAGAGGTGTGATCAGCATGAGCATGCTGCTCATCCAAGGCATGATCATGATGCTCCTCAGGGGCATGATTCGTTTCATGGTCATGGACATGAGGGTGTTTTTGATCGAGCAGGTCGCAACCCGTCAGAATCAGCAGAATCGTGACCAAGATGAAAACTCTCATGGCAAGTCCCTCCCGATCAGTTTGTCCAGTTCGATCTGTTTCAGGCGTGCATCCAGGGCCAGCTGCAGGGCGCTGACCTCCGACTCCAGGGCATTACGATAGGCATCGATCAGCTCCAGCACACCCAGCTCATTGTTGCGATAGGCGGTTTCCGCGATGCTCAATAATTCATAGGATGCGGACAGACTCTGCTGGCGGAATAAGTGGGCATTGGCGGTCAATTGAGTGGCCAGTTGCCACAGGCTGCGTGCTTCAGCATGCACCTGGCTCTTGCTCAACTGGTATTCGCTTTCGATCTGTCTAAGTTCAGCCAACGCGCGCTGATGTTCTCCCTGTTGTCGGTCGAACAAAGGCAGGCTAATGGCGGCACTCAGCATCAGGCCGTTATCATTGACTTCCCCTCCCTCCAGTCGTTTCTGTCCCAGCCCGATGGTCAGATCCGGGATATGACCTTTGGCGAGGGCGCGGGATGCCAGCTGTTTCGCCTCAGTCTGATGTTGCAGTTGCACCAGGGAGGGGAGATCCTCTAATGCTTCCATGACTTCGGCGATGGTTGGCAGTTCATCCGGGGGCAGCTCACCTTTAACCCTGTCAAAACCCTGGTTTTGATCCAAGGCCAGCATGCCCAGCAGTTGTGTCCAGGCGGCCTGGTGGTTGGCCTTGCTGGCGCGCTGCTGAGCAAGCAGTGAGACCTTTTCCCGACTGATGCGGCGACGGTCATAGCCGGAAACATCACCCGAGGCTTCGCGCTTGATCATAGCCGCCTCCACGCTATTGAATTTATCCACCCAGTGGTCAAACAGTTCTTGCATCTGTTGTTGGTGGAGTGTCTGAAAGAACTGTTGACGAATCACCGCGGCACGTTCCTGGTGAGAAGATATGACCTCCGCCTGAACGGCATTGAGATCCGCTTGAGCAGCATTGCGCAGTAAGCCGCGGCGGCCGGAAAGGTCGAGACGCTGACGCAGCCAGACCCCGGTTTCGGTTTCGTCCCCCAACTCCTCCCTGGAGAGCTCGAACTCGGGATTGATCCAGGTTTCAGTCCGGGTCAGATCACCCCGGGCCGATTCCAGACGGCTGCTCATCGACTGTTGAAAATCCGTCCGATGCAGGCCGAATTCCAGGCTTTGTTTCTCTGACAAAGGCGCTGTTATGCCCAGTATCGGCATTACCAGAAACAGCACACCCAGGCCTTTGCCGGATAAGCTGATGTACGACAGGCACGGCTGAAGCCGGCGGAATAATTGCAATGAACACATATTGAACTCTAGAAAAACGAGGTCGATCACCGACCGCGTAACAGGGACCGATACGGACAGGCGCATCAGTGATTATCACTGGCCTGAGCGGTTATTGTTTTGCAGTGGGTTATCTGAGTGGGGGTGCTCGAAGTGGCGGCGATAGTGCGTAATAGCGGCGGGTTTCAATGCGGCTGTCTCGATCTGTTTGTACAGCCAGAGGAGTGATTTTAGGCAGCAGCAGGATGAAGATGGAGAAGATGGCGAGCAGCAAGGTATCTGCGCCGGTAAGATTTTTCAGCAAGCCTTGTGGGCTGATATCCAGCTCTGACATGCCGGCCTTGGCATGATGATGATGTGAATCATCCGTTACCAGATGGATCTTTGCATGCTCTCCATGGGCGTGACCGACCTCGGTGGTTGCCGGGTCCGTGGATGATTCATCGTTACAGTCTGAATAATGGACATGCAGACTGGAACCCTGGGCGCACAACAGCATCAGGCTCAGCAGTAGAGCCGAGACAATGGAGGTGAAATTTTTGAGCCCGCGAAAAACAGTCATGCATTGCAGTCTATGCCATGGTTTGGGACAACCGCAAGTATAACTATTCCTGGGGATATCCCTGGTCAGCTCATGAATTGGGGCTACAGATGCGCAGCTTGAAGACGACTGCTGTGCGTTCTGCGAACGAGCCGGATGGTCGGTCAGTACACATTTTGGCAGTGTGCAAGAGAGACAATAACAGTCAGATCGTGGCTATCTGTAAGTTACTTTGTGTTCGGTGGGAACAGCCGCACTCCGCAAGTCATCTAAACAGCAGATGGCTTGCGGAGAAAAAAAGCAATCTAATGAGCCGCTGCGGGATCAGCTTCGCTCATCGAGCCAGGCGCCAATTGCAGGCGGAACCTGGGCCTGTGCCTTACCGCTGACATAGATGCCGATATGGCCGCCGGGAAATGACAATTCGGTATAGTCTTTGGTTCCAACAAGATTTCTCAAGGCCTTAGAGGCATCCGGTGGCACCAGGTGATCCTGTTCAGCAAAGATATTCAACACCGGGATCTCGATGCTCTTGAGATCGACACTGCGGTCACCGATCTTGATCGTGCCGTTGATCAGTCCATTTTGCTGATAAAAATCCTTGATAAATTGCCGGAAAGTCTCACCGGCCTGGTCCGGGCTGTCAAAGATCCATTTCTCCATGCGCAGGAAGTTTTTCACTTTATCCGCATCCTTCAGGACATCGACCATGTTGACGTATTTCTGGCCGGTGAGGCTGAATGGCTTAAGTGAAAGGAAGGTCCAGTTCAGCAGTTCACCAGGCACGTTGCCCAGCGTATCCACCAACAGATCGACATCCATATGCTGAACCCAGTTGCTCAACATGTTATCCGGGGTTTTGAAGTCCACCGGGGTGACCATGGTGATCAGGTTTTTCACCTTGGCGGGATGGATGGCGCTATAGCAGAGGCTGAAGGTTCCACCCTGACAGATACCCAGCAGATTGATCTTGTCGAGTTTGTGGCGTTTGCGTATCACGTCCACACAGCGGTCAATATAGCCGTTGATATAATCGTCAAGCGTGAGGCTTCGGTCTGCGCCATCGGGGTAACCCCAGTCGATCAGGTAGACGTCCTGTCCGGACTCCAGCAGATTTCGGATGGTCGATCGGTTTTCCTGTAGATCGGCCATGTAGGGACGGTTAACCAGGGCATAGACAATCAGCAGCGGTGTCGGATTCTGAATCACCTGACCTGATGACTGATAGCGGTAGAGTGTCAGTTTGTCCTCACGGTAAACCTCAACTCTGGGTGTAACGCCGGTATCGATCTTGTCGGCGTTCAGCAGGTTTTCTATTCCCTGGCCAAGCTTTTGGCCATAGTCAAACATCTCCTGAGCAAGTTTATCCGGCCGGATATCGATTGGATTCACGTTTGTCCTCCTGAAAATTGTAACGCTACCGGCCCAACGGCTCGGCAGCATTTGTAGCCTGATTGATCAGCTGCGATTCTTGAGTCAGGCCTTGGTATTACTGGTGGCAGAACGGCTTGCAGCAGCCTTCTTTTTCACCGTCGCTTTCTTCCGTGGTGCCGTCTTCCGTTCGGAGACAGCCGATGCTGCTGCCTTGGCGGCCAGGTTTTCCACCTTGTCCTGGAGGTTTTCCAGATCTTTGCGCAGCTGCTTGTTGTCGCGCCGGGTCTCTTGCAGACGGTCCTGCAGAGTGATGATTTCGCTGCGGGTCGGCATGTTCATCGCCCCGAGGTTCTCGTCCACCATCTGGCTCATTTGCTTCTTGAATGCCATGAGTGTGTTCACCAGGCGACCATGTATCTCTGCGTATTGCGGTGTCATGACCTGTTCGCCATATACCTCCTCGCAGGAGACGATCCATAAATCATACAAGGCGCGCGCCGAATCGATAGACTTGCCTTCATCACCCAGTTTGGTGGTTTTCTGCTGCATGCGTTCCACAGCGAGTGATCCCAGATTGGAAAAGAACTGCATGTAGGCCTGGAATTCACGCTGATATTCCATCATCAAGCGCAGTATTTCCTTTTGCTGAGACTGCTCTTCACGGGTGTAACCCAATCCGGGCGCAGATAGAAAACGGTCAAAATCCATTCCATGAGGCATGTTGCGCAACATATCCCCCGGCATCAGTGACAGGGAGGAAGTCATACGCTGCCAGTTGTCCAGCGGCATTTCCCAGAAGGCCATCATCTTATGCAGCGAGTCGGTACCGAGCCCCTGGGCATCACCGCTGAAGGCCGTTTGCATGTCACTGAAGACTTTGTTCAGCGCTTCCGACCAATCCGCTGTTGGAGCGGTTCCTCGCAGGCTGTTGGCGAACTGATCCGCCATGCGGAAAAAGGTCTTACCCTGGCCCATTATCTTTTCCATGAACTCTTTGGCCGGGTCGGGCGCGCCCGGTGACAGGGTCTGCCACCAATGGTCCATGGCACTTTCCCAGGGGCTCTTCACGGGCGCCTGAAGCCCCATGGTCTTACGACCCATTTCCGTCAGGTTTTCCCAATAGTTTTTTTGGATCTCGATCCAGTCCTGGTTCCAAACACCTTTTTCACTCATGGTCTTTTCCGTCATTATTTGGCGATTAGTTTAAAAACCTTAGCATCGAAAATTGTGCGCTGCAACATTTTTTATGAGTTCGCACTAGTGTCGAGGTTTCAAACAGTTATGTCAGCCAATGAAACCCGGCGAAGTCGGGGTTTCTTTTCTGCTCCCAGGCGATTCCGGCCAGGGGATTTGCTACCTGGCAACCCACCACAGTATGCTTGCCTATGGAGTATGCTGTTTGCTCTCGCCATCATTTCTTAAGCTTGTGAGACATAACTATGAATGAAGACATCGTCATTGTCGCCGCCGGTCGAACCGCAGTCGGCAATTTTGGAGGAAGTATATCCGGGATCGCCGCATCCCAACTCGGATCGCATGTCCTGTCTGGTTTGTTGCAGCGCAGTGGTATTGCGCCGGAACAGATTGATGAGGTGATCCTCGGTCAGGTGTTGACCGCCGGCACCGGTCAGAATCCGGCTCGCCAGGCATCGGTTAGTGCCGGGATACCCTACAGCGTTCCCGCCATGACCATCAACAAGGTGTGCGGTAGCGGCTTGAAAGCCGTGCATCTTGCAATGCAGGCGATCGCCTGTGGCGATGCCGAAGTGGTTATCGCCGGTGGGCAGGAAAATATGAGTATATCCCCCCACCTGTTGCCAAAGTCCCGTGACGGGAACAAGATGGGCGATTGGAAGATGATCGACTCTATGATTGTCGATGGCCTATGGGATGCATTCAACAATTACCACATGGGTGTGACAGCGGAAAATATCGCCCGCGATTTTAAGTTCAGCCGTGAGTCGCAGGATGCCTTTGCAGCGGCATCGCAGCAGAAGGCGGAAGCTGCGCAAAAAGCCAATCGTTTTGTCGAGGAGATCATCCCGGTCGAGATCCCTCAGCGCAGAGGCGATCCGGTTATCTTCGATCAGGATGAGTTTCCCCGCCATGGCACCACTGCGGAGAAGTTGGGCAAACTGCGTCCCGCCTTCGATCGGGAGGGAACAGTGACCGCCGGCAATGCCTCAGGCATCAATGACGGTGCAGCGGCAGTAATCGTGACCACTCAAAGCAAGGCAAAAGAACTGGGCCTGGAGCCCCTGGCCCGCATCAAGGCCTTTGCCAGTGCCGGCGTGGATCCGGCAATCATGGGTACCGGACCGATACCGGCATCCACAAAATGCCTGGAAAAGGCGGGTTGGAGTGTCGAGGATCTCGATCTGGTCGAAGCCAATGAGGCCTTCGCGGCCCAGGCGATGTCGGTGAACCACGACATGGGTTGGGATGCGGAGAAGATAAACGTCAATGGCGGTGCTATCGCCATCGGCCATCCCATCGGTGCATCCGGTGCGCGTATTCTCGTTTCCTTGCTGCACGAGATGAAACGGCGTGACGCAAAGAAAGGCTTGGCCACCCTGTGTATCGGTGGCGGCCAAGGTGTCGCGCTGGCGGTTGAGAGGCCTTGATAACCAGGCTGTGCAGGATCTACATGAGGATCAATTCTGCACAGCCTTACTCATACACAACAGAAAAATACGACAAATCCAAAGGAGGAAAATCCATGTCAGACAATAAGAATGGCAGATTGGCTATGGTCACTGGAGGACCACGTGGAATAGGCTCAGCTATTTGCAGGCGCCTGCTGCAAGATGGCTACAAAGTGGTGACCAATTGCCGGAATGAAGAGAAGGGCAGGTTGTGGCAGCAGGCTCTCATGGAAGAAGGTCACAAGGTAGAGCTGTATGTTTTCGATGTTGGTGAAAACCAGCAGTGTGTCGAGAATCTTGCAACCATTCAGGAGGAGCATGGCGCGATCGATATCCTGGTCAACAATGCGGGGGTCACCCGTGATTCCACGCTGCGTAAGATGACATTCGAACAATGGCAAGAGGTGATCCGGGTGGATCTGAACAGCCTGTTCAATGTCACCCAGCCGGTTCTACCCGGAATGATCGAAAAGGGCTTCGGCCGAATCGTCAATATCTCCTCCATCAATGGCCAGAAAGGCCAGATTGGACAGACCAACTACTCAGCAGCCAAAGCCGGTGTGCATGGTTTCACCAAGGCGCTGGCACAGGAAGTGGCAAGAAAGGGGATTACCGTCAACACAGTGTCACCCGGATATATCGGCACCGATATGGTGATGGCAATGAAGGAGGGTATCCGTGACCTGATCGTCGCTCAGATCCCGGTCGGCCGGCTCGGTAGTCCAGATGAAGTCGCCGGTGCCGTTGCCTATCTGGTAGGGGACGAAGCAGGTTATGTCACCGGGTCCAATTTGTCCATCAACGGTGGCCAGCATATGTACTGAGCACTGTGCGACCAGGGGCAGCGGCTCTGCTGCCCCATTCAGGCCCATTATCGGCTACATGAGTTACACTGATGAGGGTAGCCACCAAATGCATGCGAACAGCAAACTATGCCAACACCGAGACTGATTAAGAAATATCCCAACCGCCGGCTCTACGATACTGAATTGAGCCGCTACATTACCTTTTCAGATATTCGTGGTCTGGTGATGCAGGGTGTCGAGTTCAGAATCGTGGACAGCAGCAGCAATGAAGATCTGACCCGGGCCACACTGATGCAGATCATGCTCGAGGAGGAGTCCGGTGGGGAGCCGTTGTTCACCGCCACAATGTTGGCCCAGATCATTCGTTTCTATGGGGGCAGTGTGCAAGGGTTGTTCACCCGTTACCTGGAAGAGAGCCTGAGTCTGTTCGAAGAGCAACAGAATGAGATACGGGAGACTATGGGCGCCAACCCCATGGAGACGATGACAGAGATGGCGCAGCGTAATATGGATCTCTGGTCAGACATGCAGAATAGCTTTTTAAAGTCGATGGGCGTTGACCTGGACGCAGGTAAGAAAACAAAAGGCTGAATCAATCTGAAGCTCGCAATGACCCTTTAAGGTAAATAACCGGCTCCACCGCGCTACCGATCTCCTTTCTTCTCAATACATACCTACCTCAGCTGAAAAACACTCATTCACCCTTGACAGGTCATTTCGGGAATACTATGCTGCACTGCAACAATGCTGCAATGCACAACCGACAGGAGATAACCATGAACAACCCGAAAGAAAACTTAGAGATGATGAAAGAAATGACCAACAATGGTTACGAGAGCGTTCGCGAGCTGGGCGATATCAATCTGCGTATTATGAATAATATGATGGAAAAACAGTCAGATATGCTTAATGCATGGCTTGATGTAAGCGCTAAGCAGATGGAGTTGAGCTCGACCGCCAAAGATCCAAAAGAGATCCTGGCATCCCAGGCCGCTCTGACCAAGGAGATGGGTGAGAAGCTGATTGCCGAGGGGCGTGAAGTCATCTCAACCGCTACTCAAGTACAAGGCGAGTACCGTGACTGGTATGAGAAGTCAGTCCAATCGATGACCAACAACTGGAACAAGGCCAGTCAATAAATCAACTGAGTATATGATTTCGGAGTATCGAAGCACATGAATAATAATGGTCGATTGGCCCTGGTTACAGGCGGTACCGGTGGTATAGGTACCGCCATCTGTAGCAAGTTAGTGGAAAAAGGCTGCCGCGTGGTGGCCTGTTACCACCCCTCGGAAGAGGAAGGCATGCAGGAATGGAGCAAGGCTCGAGAGGCCGAGGGTATAGACGTCGGGCTGGTTGCCGGTGACGTGTCTTCTCCAGTGAACTGTATCGCCATGATCGAGGAGACCGAAGAAAAATTCGGTCCGATCGACATTCTTGTCAACTGCGCCGGCATTACCCGTGACAGCAGTTTCAAACGCATGGAGCTGGATAATTGGGAATCGGTCATCAAGACCAATCTGAACAGTGTCTACTACGTGACCCGGCCGGTGTGGGAAGGCATGTTGGATCGCGGCTTTGGCCGAATCATCAATATCTCCTCCGTGAATGGCCAGCGCGGCCAGTTCGGTCAGGTGAATTATTCTGCTGCCAAGGCGGGTATGCATGGTTTTACCATGGCCCTGGCCCATGAGGGTGCAGCCAAAGGCATCACTGTGAATACCGTCTCCCCGGGTTATGTGGAGACAGCGATGACCCTGGCCATGCGGGACGACGTCCGGGAATCGATCATTGCAGGTATCCCGATGCGCCGCATGGGAACACCGGAGGAGATCGCCAACGCAGTGGCCTTTCTGGCCGATGATGAAGCGACTTATATCACCGGTGTCAATCTGCCGGTCAATGGCGGCCTGTTTATCAAGTAGATTGGACTAGGGCCAGGGAGAGGAAAGGCCAGTATGTAATCAACAGCACCGCAGCAAACAGCAAGAGAAACCAGGGCAGGGTGGCGTAGTAGATCTGCGTCACCGGCCTGTCAAATCGATAGCTGGCGATGAACAGGTTCATGCCCACCGGAGGTGTGAAATAACCAATCTGCATATTGGCCAGAAAGATAATGCCCAGGTGTACGGGATGAATGCCATATTGCATTGCCACCGGCAACAGCAAGGGAACGATCAGGACCAGGGCAGAGAAGATATCGAGCATCGCGCCCAGGGCCAACAGGAATAGATTCAGGAAGATCAGAAATGTCAATGGATCAGCGATATGTTGGTGTATCCATGTGAATAGACGGGTCGGTACTTCTGCGTCGATCAGGTAATTGGTGGAGGCCAATGAAAGGCCGAGGATGATGAGAATGCCGCCCACCAGCAACATCGCTTCGCGCATCACGGCGGGAAGCTTGCGCAATGGAATCTCTCGGTGGATGAACACTTCCACGATCAATACATAACAGACTGTGACCGCCGCTGCTTCAGAAATGGCGAAATAGCCGCTATAGACACCTCCCAGAACTATCAAAGGCAAGGGGATCTCCCAGATGGCCTCGCGTATTGCGGATATTGCCTGTGGGCCGGAAAAGGCTGTGAGTTTGGAGTTGCGGCTTGACCAGATGCTCCAGGCCATCAGGATCAGCAACATCATCAGGCCGGGCAGAATGCCGGCGAGAAACATCTGGTTGACGCTGATATTGCCGCCGATACCCAGTTGCTGGGCGACTACGGCATAGAGGATCAATGGCAGCGCCGGGGCGAACAGCAGTCCCAGACTGCCGGAGGTAGTGACCAACCCAAGACTGAAGTTCTGCCGGTACCCGGCCTCCTGCAGTGCCGGGTAGAGCAGTGCTCCCAGGGCAACGATGGTAACGCCGGAAGCCCCGGTAAAGGCGGTAAACAGGGCGCAGGCCACCAGCGAGACAAAGGCCAGCCCGCCGGGCATCCAACCCAGCAGGGCGCGGGTCAGGCGCACCAGGCGATGGGGTGCGTTGCTCTCGCTGAGCAGGTAACCGGCAAAGGTGAATAGCGGGATGGCCAGCAGTACCGGCATCTCAGCAATGCGAAAAAACTCTATGGCAACCACCGAGAGATCGATCTCTGATTGATAATAGCCCCACAGGGCCCCGGCGCCGATGATGGCGAACAGGGGTGTGCCGAACAGGGCCAACAGCAGCAGTCCGAAGGCAACCAGCATCAGGTTTTGTCCTGGGTGACCAGCCGCAGCGGGATATTGCTGAGGAACCTTAGGGTCAGAACGCTAAACCCGATGGGTATGATGATTTCTCCCAGCCAGGCGGGCAGGGCGCCAAACAGCAGGTTAGCGTCCTGCCACTCCAGATAGACGAATCGAGTGGCGTGCCAGGCAATCACACCACTGACGAGTGCTGTAAACAGATCGGTTAGCGACAGAATAACTTGTTTCGGCCGGCCTTTAAGAAAACGCGAAAAAAGGTCGATGCGTATGTGGCGGTGTTCCCGACTGGCGGCAATGGCGCCGAACATGGTTATCCAGAGCACCAGCAGGCGCAGGGCAGGGTCGGCCCAGATCAGACCGGAATCGAACAGGTTACGCAGCAGGATCTGCCCGGCAGCCAGAAGTATCATGGCCCCCAGCAGCAGGGCCATGATGCCATTTTCGATACGCAGAATGAGTTGTTGGATGCGGTTTAGACGGTCGAGCATGATCTTCGATTATAGCGGGTCAGCCTGATCGCGGCGTATGCAGCAATCTCAGTAGTGTTCAATAACTAATTATGTTGCTGGCGATATCCTTGAATGAGCATCTGGATTTGTTGCAGTTTGGCTCGGGAGAAGTGACTGCCATTGCTATGATCCCCTATCGTTTGGGCGGCATGTCTTTCCCATCCAGCCCGTTCAGCCTTAGAGGGCTGAATGAGCTGAATGCCCTGCTGAGTCAGCGCTTTTAGGGCATTTTGTTCGTCGTTACGGTTCTTTTTGTTCAGCTTTGCAAAGGCCTCATCCATGACGCGCTGCAGGACAGACCGGTCTTCGGCGGAGAGTCTCCGCAGCGCGCGTTCCTTGATCACCAGGCTGGCGTAGAGGTAGACCAGGGGCACATCGGTAAGATATTTGATTCGTGTATGCCATTGCAGCGCAATGGCTCCCATGGCCGAAGTGGCGACAGTGTCGATGAGCCCAGTTTGCAGCCCCGTAAGCACATCGGTAAGGGGTAATTGAATGGGGAAGATATCCAGGGTTTTGAATGCCCGGGCGTTGGTTATGTCCCCTTCAGGAATCCAGATCTTCAGTCCCTTCAGGTCATCAGTGCTTGCTACCGGTTGATTGGACATCAGGTAGGCGAAGCCTCCCTCGCTGATGCCGTAACTGACAAAACCCTTTTCCCTCAATGCGCCGATGATCTGGGCATCCATCTCACGACGTACCTGATCGACCTCCCGCAGGTTACGAAACAGAAATGGCAGGCTGTAGAGTTCAGTGTCAGGATGTATCGAGGTGAGACCACCGCCGGTAATTGCACCACCGTGCAGTTGGCCGGCGCGGATCTTGCGCAAGACACTTTTATCGTTGCCCATGACCCCGCCCGGATAGAAGCGCATCTTGATTCGCCCCTGGGTCTCTTGGTGGATCTTTTTTGCCGCTGTCCGCAATTGCTTCATCCAACTGGTACCGTCTGGTGCGATAGTAGCGATCTTCAATGTGGTCGCATGAGTAGCGGTAAGCAGTCCGAATGAAAACAACAGGACAATAAGCAAGCGTGTCATGTGGAATGCTCCTAGGAAAACTAATGAGAATACGCAGCTGGCCATGGGATCAGATGCTAGAAATAGTCTTCAACAAGCAGTTTTCTGGCCTGCTGTTGAGCAAGCACGTTGCTCAGGGTCAGTCCGGGTGCGACCGGATCGGCGTCGATTACCTCTTGTAGCAGTTGGTCATGCAGATCCTGGTTGAAAACCAGACGCGCATAGCGGCGCGCGAATTCGAGTTTGACCATGAGATCCTTGCCCTCCGAAAATTTGATGGCTTTTTCGAAATGTTCACGACCCACTTCGGGTTTGCCTCCCAAAGCGGGCGGGATCAGACTTCGAAGTACGCCAAGATAGAGCTGGGCCCGGCCCCGCTCAAAATCCGGTGCTATGTCGATCACCCGTTGCAGCACCGCCTCGGCCTTTGACAGTTCAGCGACCGCGCTCCAGTCGTCTTGGCTGGCCTGAATCCAGCCAAGCCAACTGGTGCCGAAGAGATATACAGCCTCGAGGTCAGTCCGGTTGAGTTTCTCCAGGGTTGCCACAAACTCTGCATGGGGCAGATGCCTGCTGGTGCAGATAATTGGTTGATGGATACACAATCCACGGTTTGCGTACTCCAGGGACTGGCGTGCCAGGCTTTTTTTTCGAATTGGATCATTGATCAGACCGCTGCCATAGGCGCCATAGAGTCGCGCGCCGGCCAGTAACAGGTTTGGGTCATTCGGTGAGTCTTCGATGAGCGAGTCGATCAGCAGCAGATAAGCAGGAGCACCTGTCCGTACGATTTCCGGATCCGTTTGGTTGAGCATGGCATCGGCGAGGTTGTCAGCCAGACGATCGGTCGGTATGGAAACACAACTGGCCAGCAGCAATAACATCAAGCTGTAATTGAGGGTGGCAAGGTAGCTATGGATTCTGTGCATGTTGTGTTAGGCAGCAGTGCTTAGTGGGGACGAGCCTGACAAAGACTAAGTTGGTGTCCTGTCACTGCCAACCACTAGGCAAACTGGCTATAAGCTAGACGAGTCTGGTAGTTGGAAGAAACACTTAGATAATGTATAAGAATATTAGCATCGCTAAGCCCCATGAGTAAGAGCTTAAGTTTCAGGGGCCGCAGGCGGCCCCAAGCAGATTTAGTTCTCAGATGGCCATCCACCGGGAATGCAGCTGAGGGTGAAACCCCTATTGATAACGATATCGGGCAGGGTGTTACCGGCTGTGATATCAGAGGCAGTGCCATTCCAGAGATCGTTCTTTACGCTGACAGCAGTCTCGCCAGTCAGCAGCCCATCAGCATCGGTGTCATAAAGGAAACTGCCATTGATTCCTGGCTCGCTATAGTCACAACTGTTGGTGGGCGCATAGTCAATATTGGAGGCAGCGCTGTTGCTCGGCTTGAACAGCCCAGTAGTGGTGTCGAGGGTGAAATGTTGACGCTGTACCCGGTCGTCATGGCTGCGGTCTGTGAGAGATCTACCTCCATTGGGTCCTGCCCAATTGCAGATGAATGTCTGAATTATGCCATCAGTGATCCCCATGGGGTCACCGTAGCCGAAGTAGCTTTCACCCGTGAGGGTGTTATTGACCTCCGACACTCCGATATTGAAGATGCGGGTATGGGAGTCACCCGAGCCAGCCTGCCAGGCATAGGTGTATTTTCCTTCCAGTGAGTCCGGGTCGAAGTCAGCTGCGAACAGGTCGAAATTTTCACTCCAGCCTGTGTTGCTGCCATCATAAACATAATCGTCATTGACCATTCCCGCATCTGTTGTACTTCCACCAATGCTGGCGTCGACCTCAGTCCCGCAGAAAATCGCGGCCCGTGATTGTAGTTGCATGGCGGTGAGTGAGGTACGCTCATATTTCAGTGAGCCATTGTAGGTGCGGTCAGATGATGCAGGGCAATTTCCACCTGGGAAATGGTCATCACCGCCTGCGCCGCTGATCCAGTAGGCAAGCAGGCCGTTGTAAGCGTTAGTCGAATCGCTGGGGCTGGGGGTATGGTCCAGGCGTAGCGAAATCTTGTGGGTATAGTCACCGCTGACCGGCCAGCTTCTGGTATAAGTGAAAAACAGTTGATAAGTCCAGCTGCCATCGCTGTTGTGGGTGATTACTGCGAGCGTGACATTGATCGCCGGGTCTGCTATTGCACTGTTCAGCTCACTGCTGACTGAAATACTGCTGCCTGCCGTTGGGAGTGCAATGCTGTTGTTGTTGGCGGTCGCGAGCATACTCGCGACCATCATCAGGCCGCCGCGGCCCTGTCGGCTCATGCCATTGAGCCGGACGTTGAGTTCCGCCGGTGCACAGGCATGGCCGCTTGCTGCATCGTTTTCGGTCCAAAGGCCAAGGTCTCCTGTCGGCAGTTCGCCATCAATACTGCCTGACGGGTCAGGTGGACTGAGATAATCCGGATGGTTTTCGTACTTTACAGACGGGCCGAAGCATTCAGCGTTTATTGGAAAGCTGAAGAAGAGTTCGGGGGTGAAGGCATCGCGTACCGGTGTGGTACCTTCCAAAATACGATCGATCTGGGCAGTCGTCCAGGCATAGTGGGTTTCCATACCGGTAATGCTGATCCGGTTTGCCAAGTTATTGGAAGAGGCCGGTCTTGGGCTGGTGGAAACCATATCAAAAGGTGAGCTCAGGGCCAGCCCTTCGGGAAATTTATTACTGGTTGTCGAATTTGTGTCTTCGTCAGTATTGCTGCCGCCTCCGCAGGCTGACATGAGTATGCTGACAGCCAGTGTCATGAGTAACCTTGATTTCATTCCTTATTTCCTTTGGTGATAAATAGTCAACTAAAATCCACCATCACTGCCCTAGGGCTTGAGATGGACCTATCGGCATATCAATAACCCGAACCAGCCTCTCAGTAGCATGGGATGTGTCCAGGTCGTTACTGCACCATTTGAATATGAGCCTGAATAGCAGCTGAATAAACAACTATGCGTATGTTCGAGGATGTTCCATTATCTGCATGTTCGAGCCTGGACCGGTCGGTTTGTGACAGCTTTTGGGTTAGCGTCCAAGAGCAAAAAAAATTGAAATTAAGGGTCTGGCCTGCGGATAGATAATCGATTGGGTGGGATGTTCGACAAGGAGATCATTCATCTTGAGGCGGCAGACTGGAGACAGCTGCTGGAGGCGTATTTGCCAGTCCTGATGATGAGGGAGTTTTTATCAGGCAATGACTGGTTGTTATCCCATCGCAGCCACTTGCGCTTTTCCTGATAGCGGTCTGTTCTCGATATTTGGCCGTCCATGGCACAATGCCAAATTGACTTGTCTGCAATGCGTTGAGGGCATCATCACCGTTTTCCACCACAGCCGCATCTCATCCCATGGCAGCCAGCATCTCGAAAACGATGTTCAAATTGACCCTGTTGTACTTGCTTCGCAGAATTTTCATAGCCAAGTTTTTAGAGTCTAATGGCTGTGTGTTTTCAGCCAGATCGAGATGCCTCCAACACGGTTCAAACGTCTGCAAGGAGATAGGTTTGCCTCTACCAAACGTTATGGTGCGGGGCTTGATTTGAATAACGCTGTGATCGTTTACCAGACTCAATCACAGCAAAATTTGTTAGACTATAAGCAAGGTTGTAATAAGCAGGGAACGCCTGGACCGAAAATTTGGGTTATCGGCTGTTTAAAGTGATCGGGTCATTCGTTCTGCCGGCCTTTGCTCAATAGACGCCTATTGCATTGAGCCTGGCCAGCCTGAGCTGAGTCACTCTGGGCGTGTGTACCCTGTGGATATTGGTGCTCTAATCGTTTGCAGAGAATAGCGAAGTTATTTCGGTGCTCAGGTGCTCGTACAGCAACCTGCGGATGGCTTCAGTTAACAACGTTCAGCCATTATAACCATCTCGTGCGATTACTTATCGGCGGGCAGAACTCACAGGTTTAAGGTTGCGTGTCTACTGGTACGGCGCTGCCAACAGTATAACGGGGATGGTAGTCGAAAAATCGATCATCGTTCCCAGCAAGACTATTTCTGTCAGCCTGTAGTGATCTGGTTATTTCAGAACATCAGAAGAGTGCGAACACTATTACCGCTGCTTGCACTATCAACTCGTGATGGACCGTCGGCTGCTGATCGATTATTGTTATGTCTTGGAAATAGAGCGTAATTAAGTGACGATAGTTAAACAATGAATGCACCCGATATCTTAGGACAATGGCCTGTCGAGGCGGTTGTCGCAATAATTGCCGGACTGGTAATTCTTTTCGTTCCGCGTGTCTTGAACTATACGGTTGCATTATATCTACTCCTGGTAGGCGTCTTGGGATTGCTGCAGGTTAGATATGGTCGCCATGTCGACCCTCAGGCGATTATTGCGATTCTGTGCGGTATCCTGGTCCTGGTGAAGCCAGCCATACTGAATTATGTGGTTGGCACCTATCTGATTTTGATTGGGTTATTGGAATTGGGAGTGTTGCGGCTCTGGTGACACTTGTAGGCTGCAGATTACTCTGTTGTTGATAAGTCGGAACCTGACTGGTCTGCGCTAGTTACATTCGCAGAAGAAATTCACGCCTGTACCCGACTGAAATCCGCTTATCAACGCATGAAGTCCAGCCAGTTTCCTTTTGTCTTGTTCTCCCCTATATATTTAGCGACCTTGGAGTGACCCGCCTGGTTCGCCAGTGTGACTGCATCCTCGCGCCGTTTATTGAGGAGACGATGATCAGCGCCACTCGCCAACAGGCGTTTTACCACTGCCAGATGACCGCGTTGTGCGGCTAGAATCAGTGCGGAATTCCCTGCCTGGTTGCGGTGGTTGATATTTGGCTGGAGTGGTAGCAGCAGATTGACTGTCTTCAAGGATCCATTCTGGGCCGCAAGCGTCAAGGCGGTGTTTCCATTGTCACTCTGTAACTGGTACTTACTGCCATAGGGTAACAGTATCTTTACGATTTCGGCGTGGCCGAGAGCCGCAGCTCGCATTAAAGGCGTGATTCCTCCATTCGAAACAAGATTAACCTTGGCGCCCGAAGTTATCAGGATCTCAGCCAATGATACATTGCCTAATTCGATTGCGTGGAATAGGGGAGATCGGCCCTGCTTGTCCATCTGGTCGATAGTAGCTTGATGCTTCAACAGAATGCTAACGATCTCGGGCTGTTGAGTGAGGACAGCAGCAATCAGGGGTGAGAGTCCGTCATTTGCAGCTATATTCGGGTCGGCATCATTGGCTAACAAGAGCTCTGTCAGCGGAAGATTTTTGTTCTCCACCGCAAGCAGTAGTGGCGTTGCTCCATCTTGTCGAGCTACCTGCATGCGGGCCCCGGCTTTTAATAGCCGCTTAACCAGCTCGAGATTGTTTTCCTGGCTTGCCAGCAGAAGAGGTGGCTGTCCGTCGGGCCCTGCAAGGTTTGGGTTTGCCCCTTGGTGCAGCAAATAGGCGGCAACCACTTCATGTCCTTGCCAAACGGCCCTGCTCAAGGGTGTTAACCCTTCGGGTCCTAATGAATCGATATCGCTGCCCCTGTCGATGAGCGCTTTGACAAGTGGGAGCTGGCCGCGCCAAGCAGCTTGATGGAGAGTGCTCCAGCCTGCAAAGAGTGTCTCTTCGGATCCAACCCTGATTTTTTGCTGACAGACTCGTCAATCAGTTTCAGATCGGCAAACTGTCGTGAGGGCTGATCGACGACATCAGTCGCCCCGGAGGCAATAAGATTTTCTGCAATCTGCTGGTAGCCTCTGAGGCGGGCGATGCTTAGCGCTGTTTGTCCCTTGTTGTTCTCGGCGTCTAGCTGGACACCACGTTTGAGAAGCAGGTCTACAATCTTTTGTTGTTTTTTTCCGCTGGCAAGGATCAGGCTGGTATTTCCGTTTGTATCCCTGGCTTGTGTGTCAGCGCTTTTATTGAGCAACTGTTTGAAGATTTTTACATGGCCGAGTGCTGCAGCAATGTGCAGGGGAGTATCCCCAGTCTTGTCATGCTTGTTTGGATCGGCTCCTGAAGACAATAGTAATTTAACAGTGGATTGTTGATTGTTGATTGTCGCTTCATGCAGGGCTGTGCGGCCGTACTTGTCGATCATGTTGGGTGATTGGCCTGATTCTAACAGTGATCGAATGAGTTCATTCTTACCACTCGCGGCTGCCCGCGTGAATTGCTCGGCGAATGGTACGGATTCCGGAGCGATTGCAGGCAGATTAGAGTCAATCTGATGTAGTTTCTGTTCTGCGAGGCCATGTCCCTCTGCAGCGGCCTTTGAATACCAATCTTTGGCTTTATCCCGGCTTGCAGTGACCCCCCATCCATGCTCGAACATCGTACCTGTGATGTATTGAGCTTTGGCATGCCCTTGATCGGCGGCTTTCAGAAACCATTGAAAAGCTTTTTCATGATCCTGGTCCACACCACGGCCAGCTCGATAGAGGTTTCCTAAGGTGTACTGAGCCTCTTTATCTCCGGCTTCGGCCAGTTCGAGATAAATTTCTGCGGCACGAGAAAAATTACGCATCCGGACAGCTGTATCTGCCTCTCTGTGCAATTGTTCTGCAGAGTCATTAGGTGTTGCGCTATAAACATTGGGAATCGTCAGGCTTAAGAAAATTAGCAGTAAGTGAGTAGCGATCGTCATAAAAAGTATTTTCATTCCCTGATTATGCTGTGCCATGTTTTGTTTCCACGCTTATTCCAATGTCTTTTAGAAAACCGGTGGGAAGAATCCCACCCGCACATACAATGGTGGCATTATTGGGTATTTCGGTTATTGTACCCTGCTGTTCGATGGTGACTGTTTCCTTGGTAAACCCTTTAACGTTTGAATTCAGCAGAAGCTTGAGTTTCCCGTTCGCAGCAGCTGAATCTACGCGGTCTCTGTTTTTCCGTTTGGCGCGGACGAAAGATCCACTTCGATAAGAGAGCGTGACGGTAGTGCCGGGTTCATTAGCAATGCTGGTAGCTGCCTCGAGGGCACTATCGCCGCCGCCTACCACCAGAACATGCTGGTTTTGGTATTGCTCGGGATCTATCAGTCGATAGGTGACTTTACTCTGGTCTTCACCTTCTACGCCAAGCTTCCTTGGGGTGCCTCTGCGTCCGATGCTTAAAAGAACCGTGCAGGTTTCATAGCTATTGCGGTTTGTTTTTACCAGATAGCCATTGTCTATGGGTGTTATCGACTCGACTCTTTCATGGTAGTTGATCTTTACTCCAGTAGCCTTTTCAATTTTCTGCCAGAACTTCAACAGCTTTTCTTTTGTGGTTTCAGTGATTTTAACCTCACCATGCATGGGTAGCATGACACTCCTTGTCATTACCAGTTTACCTCGTGGAAACTGGAAAACGGTTCCGCCCAATGAATCTTGTTCCACTGTAACGGCACGGATATTTTTCTCCATGGCGCGCAATGATGCACTGAATCCGGCAGGACCTGCACCCACAATTAAAATATCGAGGGGCGCTTTGTGATTGGGATCGATTTTAGCGGCAATGCTATCCAGCGTTTTATATCCCTGCTCGATAGCATTAGAAATTAGGCCCATTCCACCCAATTCGCCGGCGATGTAGAGCCCAGGCATGTTGGTTTCGTAATTCGGACTGAGGACGGGGATATCCACACCACGTTTCTCTGTACCGAAAACAAGTGTGATGGCATCGAATGGGCAGGCAGTCTTGCAGGTGCCATGACCAATGCAATTGGTTGGTGCAATCAATTGTCCTTTGCCATCGATAAGGCCCAAGACAGGATGATTATGCCCCTCTGGGCAAGCGCTGACACAGGTGCCGCATCCCATGCATTTTGCAGGGTCAATTACGGGGTGAAGGGATGCGGGTTCTGTCAGTCCGGCCTCGAACTCCTCTGTCATAACGTTGAGATTAATTTTTGATTTTCTTTTTCTATTAATGACATAGAGCATCCAAAAGAGAAGGAGGGGAATCAGGTAAATGAGATAGAGATCAACAGTTGAAGACATCACGTTTCGTTATTCATCAGCATATTAATAGAAAGCAGAATTGGCGTTTTTTGTGGATGAGTCGAAATCTTCGAATTCCCACCCTGAAAGTAATTACACAGCATGTCGCAAATATATATGAGCTTCATTGAGTAAGATGTGAAACGCTTCATGGATGGGATTTTATTCCCATTTTATTATAAATCTGCGTCGGCATTTTCTATATGCAGCTGGTCGATACAGACGCAAAAAATATAACAACTCACGAAATAACTTTTTTAGGGTGATGAAGATGGGAACGGTAACACTCTCTGCGGACAGAGATAATTTTTCTTTAGAAAATATTATATCTTCCTGGCGAAAAGCCCTGGATGTCTTCGTGACATTACTTTTTGCTGGGTTTGCCATTTTTCTACTATATGTTGCTTTTATCAATCGGACAGAGGCGATCTGGACTGCTGAGAATGGCTGGGGCTATTGGTTTGGCATCGTAGGTGGAGTTTTGATGTTATTACTCCTGCTTTATCCCATGAGTAAGCATTGGCGTGCGATGACGCGCCACCTCTCAGTAAAGTTCTGGTTTCGCCTGCATATGGTTTTTGGGGTGCTTGGGCCAGTCCTGATTCTCATGCATTCGAGTTATAGATTGGGTTCAATGAATGGCAGAGTGGCTTTTTTCTGCATGTTGATCGTGGCAATCAGTGGTCTCTTTGGACGCTATTTCTATACTCGAATTCACTATGGTTTATATGGAAGAAAAGCAACCTTCGAGTCACTTCGAACTGATTCAAAAGAACTCAACAGGAAGCTGGGTCCGTTGTTCGAGCTCAAACCAAAGGCGCAGGAGTTGCTGCGTATGCATGAGACTCGTGCACTTGACCTTCCTACAGGCCTGATTGACAGCGCAATTCACTGGGTAAAGACCAGGCTGTATGCTGTCAGGCTCTATCGCACAGTAATGCGGTCTTTAAATGTCAAACTGCTGGCGGCCGCAAAACTTAAGGGTTGGGAGAGAGAAAAAGTCAGACGGAAACAACTTTACATGAGAAAGATCCTGGTGGCTCACAACAAGCTGATCAGGCAGATGCTGGAACTGCATTTCTATGAACGTTTGTTTGCAATTTGGCATCTAATGCATCTACCACTGTATGTCATGATGATTATCACTGGTTTTGTGCATGTTTACGCCGTGCATGCCTACTAATAATCTTAAATAGGCAAGTACAAAGCGTATGAATATACATAAGGCATTCGCCTTTCTAATCATTCCTTTGCTCTTAGTAAATTTTCCAGTATATGCGGGAAAGCTTGATCTTCTGTTAATGCCTGGTGATCTTATTGCCGGGCATGCAGAATTTGAGCAGGAATGCGAAAAGTGTCATGAAACACTTGAAAAACAGAATCAGGCATTGCGCTGTATTGCTTGCCACGACCATTCGGATATTGAAAAAGACGTCAAGGAAAAGACCGGATTTCATGGCAAATTAGCTCCGGGTAAGGCATGTAGACATTGTCATACTGATCATGAGGGCCGTGTTAAAAAAATCATAATATTTGACAGCGAATTCTTCGATCATCGTCAGACTGATTTTGAATTGAATGGCGCTCATCAAACTGTAGATTGCGTCAGCTGCCACACTGAAGAAATAAAGAAATATAGTCAGGCTCCAACAACCTGCTTCGAGTGTCATAAGTCAGATGATTCGCACCGTGGAAAGCTGGGTGAAGAGTGTGAAAAGTGCCACAGCGAAGAAGATTGGAAACGCCAAACGTTTGATCATAACCAGGATGCGGAATACAAGCTGATCGGGCGCCATGAAGACTTGGCCTGCAAGCTTTGTCATGCCGGTGAACTCTATAAGAAAACCCCAAAGGACTGTTATTCATGTCATTTTATCAATGATGTCCATAATGGGTTCTACGCTGAAAATTGCGAGAAATGCCATACAAGCGATGAGTGGGAAAAGCTGAATTTTAATCATGATAAAGCTACTGAATATTCTTTGGCTGGCCGACATAAAGAGGCGAAATGTGAATCCTGCCACGTCAAAGAGCCTTATCAGGAGAAGCCAGATAAATCATGCAATGCATGTCATGAAAAAGACGACGAGCACAAAGGACGAAATGGTACGGATTGCAAAGAGTGCCATTCCACAAAGGGCTGGAAGAAGGTCGAATTCGACCATTCAAAAGATACAAAATTTCCATTGAAGGGAAAGCACCTGGATCTGGTTTGTACGGCCTGCCATCGCAGTACATCTATGGATGCGATAAAAGAGTCTGGTTGTATCGACTGTCACCGTGCAAATGATGTGCACAATGGGGAGCAGGGAGAGAATTGTGGGAGCTGTCATACTGAATCCGGATGGAATGAAAAGGTCTTTTTCGACCATGACCTAACCAGCTTTCCCCTCATAGGCATGCACGGAATTACTTCATGTGAGTCCTGCCATTTGACAGCAGAATATCGAAATACGGAAAGTACCTGTCATGCCTGTCATCAAGCTGAAGAGTCACATGATGGTCGATTCGGTGAGCACTGTGGTGGTTGTCATAATCCTAATGGGTGGATGCTCTGGTATTTCGACCATGATACCCAAACAGATTATTCACTCGAAGGTCTGCATCGTGAACTCCATTGCAATGCCTGCCATAGAAACTCACTAGAAAAACATACCAATCTCTCGACTCAATGCTATGGCTGTCACCGGGGAGATGATAGCCATCGGGGTAGCTTTGGACGTCATTGTGAGCGTTGCCACAATGCAGAGTCATTTGAAAATGCAGTCATTAAATGAACAAGGAAGATGGCTAGCCATGTCCGTTGGGGAAATGAAGATGAAAACTGATATTAAACGACAACAGACGAGGTTCTGGTGGGTCTCAGTCTTACTGTTCGGCCTTGTCTTGCAGATAGCGGGGTGGTTGATGCCGACAGTAACATTAGCGGCATCAGGCAGTGATTTTGATCATTTCTCGACAGGTTTCCCACTAACTGGTGGCCATCGAAGGGTCGAGTGTGACAGTTGTCATCTCAGTGGTATTTTCGTGGGCACTCCTGAACGATGCAACGGCTGCCATAACAATGTCAGGGCATCCGGAAAACCGGCAAGTCATATTCGCACTAACAATACCTGTGATGATTGCCATACATCTGCCAATTGGCGGCTTGCAAGATTTGATCATGGCAGTGTCAGTGGTAACTGCGTATCCTGTCATAACGGCAGTACGGCAATAGGTAAAAATACCTCTTCCTCACATATAAAGACCAGCAATACCTGTGAATTCTGTCATTCAACGTTCAGTTGGGGGCGTGTCAGCAGGGTGGATCACCAGGCCGTTATCGGTACCTGCAAGGGGTGTCATAACGGGTCCACCGCGAAAGGCAAACATGGTCGTCATATCAAAACAAATGAAAGCTGTGATACATGTCATATTTCCAATAATTGGAGAATGGTCTTTTTTGACCACGGCGGTGTCGCAAGTGGAACCTGCACGAGTTGCCATAATGGTTCGAGTGCCACAGGTAAATCCTCAAGGCATATACAGACAAATCAACAATGTGATACTTGCCACACGACAAACAACTGGCGAGTTTTAAACTTTTCTCATGACGGGATAACGCAGGCCTGTGAATCCTGTCATAACGGTACTTCAGCAACTGGTAAGCATCGTAACCATGTTGCAACCAATGCACAGTGCGACACCTGTCATGCAGTTGGCAGCTGGAATATTTCTAGCTTCTCCCATGAAGGGGTCAGTGGAACCTGTAAATCTTGCCATAATGGCAGAACGGCGACCGGTAAACACAGCCGGCATGTCGCTACTACATACTCCTGTGATACTTGCCATACGACCAATGACTGGCGTGTCTCGAGTTTTTCCCATGAAGGTGTAATGGGGAGCTGTCAGTCTTGCCATAACGGGGCAACAGCGACTGGTAAACACAGTTCTCATGTTGCGACAGGCGCCTCTTGCGAAAACTGTCATACAACCAGTAACTGGAATGTCAGCAACTTTTCACATGATGGTGTAACAGGTAGCTGTCAATCCTGTCACAATGGCTCATCTGCCACCGGTAAGCATGGCGGACACATTGCAACCCAGGCCTCCTGTGAAACCTGTCATACGACCAATAACTGGACTGTCAGTAATTTCTCCCATGAGGGTGTAACCGGAAGCTGCCAGTCCTGTCACAACGGCGTTTCTGCCCCAGGTAAACATGGTGGACACATCGCGACCCAGGCTTCCTGCGAAAACTGTCATACAACCAATAACTGGAGAGTCACTAACTTCTCCCATGAGGGTGTAACAGGAAGCTGCCAGTCCTGCCACAATGGTGCAACGGCGACTGGAAAACATTCAGGACATATTGCTACAACGGCTTCCTGCGAAACCTGTCACATAACCAATAGCTGGAATGTCAATAACTTTACTCATGAGGGTGTCAGCGGTAGCTGCTCTTCATGCCACAACGGCAGCACGGCTACTGGTAAGAATGGCAGCCATGTCAATACTTCGGCCCAGTGTGACCGTTGTCATACGTCGACTACAAGCTGGGATCGGGTGAAATTTGACCATTCAGTTATTAGTGGCGCCTGTGCCAGCTGCCACAATGGGGTTATCGCCAATGGCAAGGATTCTGGTCATGTGCAGACTACGGCCGCTTGTGATAACTGCCATACATCCAACACCAGTTGGGGGAGTGTACGTTTCGACCACAATGGGGTAACCGGTAATTGTGTGTCTTGCCATAACGGGTCCAACGCTAATGGTAAGGATTCAAACCATATTCCAACCAGTGCTTCATGCGAAGAGTGTCATACGACGGTAACCTGGAGTACCGGAAAATTTGATCACACGAATGTCTCCGGTACCTGTACGAGCTGCCACAACGGTCGTACAGCAACCGGTAAGTCTTCAGGACATATCAGCACAACCGGTCAATGCGATAGCTGCCATGTGTCAACCAGCACTTGGTCATCTATCCGCTTCGATCATGGTATGGTAAGCGGTAGTTGTGACAGCTGCCATAATGGAACGACTGCAACCGGTAAGTCATCAGGCCATGTGACAACCAGTGCATCCTGTGATTCCTGTCATACCTCTCAGACAAACTGGAGCTCGACCAACTTTGATCATGCCTCGACGACTGGCAGTTGTGTGAGCTGCCACAATGGCACTACCGCAACCGGTAAGTCATCGGGCCATCTGGCGACAAATGCCGGCTGTGATTCCTGCCATCTATCCCAGTCAACCTGGAGTTCGATCAACTTTGACCATTCGGTGGTTTCAGGCAATTGTGCGAGTTGTCATAACGGCGCTACAGCAACGGGCAAATCAGCAAACCATGTGACAACCAATAGTGGTTGTGACAGCTGCCATGTCTCCCAGTCAACCTGGAGCGCAGTTAAATTTGACCATTCTTCTGTGTCGGGTAGCTGTTCAACCTGCCACAATGGCACCACGGCAACCGGTAAGTCCGCTAATCATGTGGCGACCAATTCCGGCTGCGACTCCTGCCATGCCTCTCAATCGACCTGGAGTGCAATCAATTTCGACCACTCTGCGGTATCTGGTAGCTGTGCAACTTGTCACAACGGCACTACGGCAACGGGCAAATCAGCAAACCATGTGACAACCAACAGTGGTTGTGACAGTTGTCACGTTTCACAATCGACCTGGAGTGCCATCAACTTTGATCACTCGGTAGTTACCGGCACCTGTTCCAGTTGCCATAATGGTTCGACGGCAACCGGTAAGACCGGGGATCATATTCCGACTACCGCACAATGTGATACCTGCCATACATCCCAGAGCACTTGGTCGTCAGTTCGTTTTGACCACACTAATGTGTCTGCTACCTGCTCTAGTTGTCACAATGGTACCAATGCGACGGGTAAGTCCAGCGGCCACATATCGACAACCGCTCAATGTGATGACTGTCATACTTCAACGTCCAGCTGGTCAAGTGTCAGGTTCGATCATAGCGGTGTGAGTGGTACCTGCTCGTCATGCCACAATGGCGTAACCGCTACCGGGAAGACCGGTGATCACATCCAGACATCTGCGCAATGCGATAGCTGCCATACCTCTACAAGCAGTTGGGGCAGTGTTCAGTTCGATCACTCCGGTGTGGGTGGCACCTGCTCAACTTGTCACAACGGCGTCACGGCCACGGGTAAATCGTCCAGTCACCTGCAGACGTCGGCCCAGTGTGACGATTGCCATCTTTCCACATCAAGTTGGAGCAACGTACGTTTCGATCATAGTGGTGTGAGTGGCAGTTGCTCAACCTGTCATAATGGTGTCACGGCAACCGGCAAGCACAATGGGCACATTTCGACGACTGCCCAGTGTGATGACTGCCATACATCCACGACCACCTGGAGTAGCGTACGTTTCGATCACAGCGGCATTTCAGGTAGTTGTAACACCTGCCACAATGGCAGTACCGCAACGGGTATGCCTTCCGGTCACTTTGTAACGACCGAGCAGTGTGACAGCTGCCACAGCACCACCGCCTGGTCGCCGGTCCTCACCTATCGTCACCTCTCCGGCAACTATCCCAATCATGGCTCGCGGCTGAGTTGTAGAGACTGCCACACCAGCAACAGCCAAACGGTGCCCTGGCCCTTCGCCAGCTATGCGCCGGACTGCGCGGCTTGTCATGCCAATGACTACGAACGGGACGAGCATAGGAACCGCAGTGTCAGCGAATACCGTGACTGTGGTCGCTGTCACAACACGAGCGATTGGGATTAGTCACGGACTAGGCGCCAAACCCCGTTATTTCATGCCCAGGGACGGGCGAACCCCCACCAGCAGATGACGCTACTCCCGCCTGACGGGTGGGCTATGGCGCACATGCGGGGGGAATTAAAAGTAAAGAAGTATGCTCGGGAGACGCCATATACATTAGCTGTAGCACATTGAATATCAGGTGCGATGCAACAGATACGCACCACATACATAGACCGACAGGAGAAAGGGCTGGGTTCAACAGTCCTTTCTCTTTTTAATTTGAACGGGAAACAAAGACCGTGCAGACAAGAAATTTTTCATTCGTTAGTCAAATCGTCACACTGATCCTTTTCACTTGTATGGCATTCAGCAGCCAGGCGGCCACCCGGACCCTGGAAAGAATTGAGGTCAAACAGGGAGATGAGGAGAATATCATTACAGTGCATCTCAATATCCCGGTGCGCTATGTCTCGCATGTAGTGAGTGAGTCTGGCAGTGAGGTTAACCTGCAATTCCAGGTGATTCAGACTCGGGATGTGGATATGGGTGATTTGCTGACGACTGATCAACTCAGCTGGAATCCTTCCGCTGAGATCCCGTTGGATAAAGTGGTGTTTCGAGGAGAGGCCGTGGGCACCTCTTCAATGCAGGTTTCATTTGCAACTCCAGTGAGGGACTTCCAGGTTCGCCAGGGAAAGAATTTCGATGTTGTTGAATTTGTCTTGAAGAAGAAGAAAAAGGTGGTTGAAGTGCCTGTCAAGCAAGTGCCAACACCCGCTTTGCAGGTCCCTGAAACTCGCCCGCCACTCACCTTCAAGGAATTACCGCTGCTTATCTACGTGGTCAATCTGAATTCTGAGCTGACCCCCATCGATTTTTCCAAGATAGCACCAATACCGGTGGATGATGATCAAACACTCTACAGCACTCAGGTAGTGGTGAAGGGACGGTCCTGGTACCGCTTGCGCTTAGGTTTCTTCCGCACCATGGAAGACGCCAAAGCCCAGCTCAAGACCATGAAAAACTTTTATCCGAATGCCTGGATTGACCGGGCGGATGTCGATGAGCAGCGCCAGGCCATGGAGCTGCCGGAAGGTGCGCCATTGCCACCTCCCGTGGAAAGAGTCGTCAAACCTGGCAGCGGTAAACCCAAGCAGGAGCAAGTCACTCCGGCAGATTCACGTCTGGCAAAAATGATGGAGCTGACCCGCCGCACCATGACCGCCGGTGAGTATGCCAAGGCGATACGCATGCTGGAGGCGATACTCGAAGAGTCTGACAATCCCTTCGATAAAGAGGCGCGGGAACTGCTTGGACTGGCGCGGGAGCGTAATGGTCAGATTGCCCATGCAAAGGCGGAATACCGCACATATCTGGAACTCTATCCGGAAGGTGAGGATGCCAAACGAGTCAATCAGCGCCTGCTGGGCCTGGTTACGGCAACCCAAACGCCCCATGAACCCTTACGCAAGGAGAAAGAAAGAGCGGTCCGAGTCGAATGGGAGACCTATGGCAGCCTTTCGCAAAACTACCGCAGGGACGTAGTCGACAGCCCTTTTATCGAGGAGGACGAGAGTGTCACGCGTTCTGAGATTGACACCTTTGTTGATCTCAATACGCGTCGGCGGGGCGAAGACATCGACATGCGAATGAAACTCACCACCAGCTACATCCATGATCTGCTGGATGAGGAGCAGGGGGGAGAGGATGATAGCTCTCTGAGTGACGCCTACATCGATCTTGAGCATCGAAGCAGTCGTTCCAGCATGCGCCTGGGGCGCCAACGTTTGCGTTCGAGTGGCGTGCTCAACCGTTTCGATGGTCTGGTGCTGGGTTATGAACTGACCCCGGATGTGCGGGTCAGGGCAGTGGGCGGTTTACCGGTGGAGCGCTCCAGGGATGTCTTCCTGCACGAACACAAGACCTTTGCCGGGATCAATGGTGACATCTCAAATATCATCGAAAACTGGGATCTCAGTCTGTTCTTTATCGAACAGCGCGTGGATGACCTGATAGATCGTCGCGCTGTTGGTGGTGAGCTACGTTATTTCGACCCGCAACGCTCACTGTTCAGTCTGGTGGACTACGATATTCACTACGGCTCCCTGAATACCTTCATGCTGCAGGGTAACTGGACATTGGCGGATGAGACTCGGTTCTACATGAATCTTGACTACCGCAACAGTCCTGTGCTTATGACATCTAATGCCCTGAGCAGTCAGATTGATCCCGTTACTTTTCAGGCGATCGAAACCATCGAGGAATTGCAAAACTTTTATACGGATGATGAGATCTATGACCTGGCGGTTGACCGCACGGCTAAAACCAGCACCATCTCTTTTGGCGCCTCCAGGCCTCTGTATCCGACCCTGCAGTTGAGTGGTGACGTCACAATTACTAACACGGGAGATACGCCCGCATCGGGTGGGGTCGAGGCCGTTGAGGAGACCGGCAACGAATTTTTCTACACGCTGCAGGTGATAAAAAACGACCTGTTGAAAGAGGGCGATATCGGTATCTTCAGCCTGCGCTACTCAGACGCGAGTACTTCAAATACCCTGCGACTGAGCGCCAGCAGCCGTTATCCGGTTACCAACTTCTGGCGCATCAATCCTAAGTTCAGTGTTTCATACCGTCAGAACGATGATGATGATGGAAGTCGTTTGATGGTCAGTCCGTTCATCCAGATGGACTATCGGCTGCGCAAGAGCCTTACCCTAGAGCTGGAAACAGGCCTGAACTGGTTTGAAGAGGATGATGGCACCGAAGTCACCAATTTTACTGACTATTTCTTCCTGGCGGGATATCGCTGGGATTTCTAATCGATTTTCTGCACTGCAATAATCCAAGCATCTCGGGCCTGCAAACGGTCCGAGATGCGATTTCTCAAGACCTTTCTGAAATCAACTTGACTTGACCTTGATAAGTCCGGGCGCTCCCGCAGATGTCTGAATGGCTTATTTTGGCCATTGTTTTACAGGCCGCTAACCACTAAACCCGCTCCGTTCAAACAGTTCATGCTTAGGGAAATTACTAACTGCCGTTAATCGGGAATGGTGTTATGTTGTGATGAAGTTGGCAATTCACAACGCCAAATAGTATAAGAAAGAAATAAATTACTACTAGAGCGTAGGTCGGCATCTTCCAAATCAAGTATTGGATGTGGTGTCGGAATAATTTACATTTAAGTCGCTTGAGTCACAGGCGAAAATGTAAATCGATTGAAAATTTCAATGAAAACAATAATGCCCCTTGTTATGGCATATTCATTGCTAGTGACCTGATAATAAATTATTGATGTAACAAAATAGCTGTATTCAAAATTGCAAAACTCAGAAAACTCAATTTTCCAATCGCATGGTGAAACCTCGAGGGGTGTGCAGGTGCAAGCAAAGTCTGATATACGGAATCCTGGCAAAGTATCTAAGTTGTATCAGCCTGAGAACAGAAGAAAGGGCATTGAGCTCAAGAGCGAACACAAAGCTGATGTCATGCCGCTGCCGCATTTGCCGCACAGGTCCGGTTTTACAGCAGTCATCGATTCGTCTCAATCAGAATCCACAACTCGCGACAGCGTCAAGATGATGGATTTCCAGGAGCTTGAAAGAAAGCGCATCTCCAGAGAATTGCACGATGGGCTGGGTCAACTGCTGACCAGTATCAAGTTACGCGTGCAACAGTGTGTCACCGAGCTGGAAAAATCCGGCAAGGTGGAGGCGCTCGGGGATACCTGGGACTCAATGGAACAGATACCCACAATGGTCACAGATGCCATTCAGGAAGTACGCAACATCTGTTCCGCTCTGCGCCCTGCAATGCTGGATGATCTGGGTGTACTGGCGGCTATCTCCTGGCAATGCCGTCAATGTCGTGAAACCATGCCGCGACTGAAAACGGAAGTGGATTTCTTTGTCGAGGAGACCGAGATACCGGAATCATTCAAAACGAATCTTTATCGTATCGTCCAGGAGGCGCTGAATAATGCAGTGAAATATTCAGAGGCGGATGTGATTCGTGTCGGTATGCGGAAAGAGCAGGGGACCCTCTATCTGAATATCGAAGATAATGGCAAGGGTTTTTCTCATGACGATACTGGGGCAAGGTTTTCCAGCATGGGCATAGCTGGCTTCGGGTTGACCAGCATGCGTGAAAGGGCCGAATCCCTGGGCGGTACGCTGATTATCGAATCGAACGAAAATATCGGCACCAATGTTCAGGTGGCTCTGCCAATCGAGAGCCAAAAGAATCAGTAGCTGATAATACCTTTTTCCATCGCATAGGTAGTCAATGCGGAGACACTGTGCAGGTCGAGTTTTTTCATCAGATTGGCGCGGTGTTTCTCGACGGTCTTGACACTGATGCAGAGATAGGAGGCCATGCTCTTATTGGTATGACCTTCCGCGATGAGCTTGAGAATCTGCCGCTCCCGCTGAGTGACTGAATCCCATTTTGTTGCAGGTTCCTGACTGTTCTTATTGGCCTGAAGATAGCTGTCAACCACCTTCTCTGTGATCTCGGGGCTCAAATAGGTCTTGCCGTTGAGCACCCGTTCGGCGGCGGCAATGAGTTCGGTCTGAGTGGCGTCTTTCAGCACATAGCCATTGGCGCCGGCCTCCAGACTGGAAAGTACATATTCCTCTTCGCTGTGGACGGTCAGTACCAGGGCTTTCACTTCAGGGTAGCGGTCGCGTATATCTTTGACGGCATCGATGCCGCTCAAACCCGGCATGCTCAGATCCATAATGATTAAATCGGGTTTCAGCTCGGCGACCCGGCGGATTGCATCCCTCCCATTGTCTGCTTCACCGACCACTTCGAAGGTGGGATTGGACTCCAATAGCGCCTTGAGACCGGCCCTGAGAATAGTGTGATCTTCAGCGATAATAATTCTTTTTTTGTCCATCTACTGTATGCCTGCCTGAGGGTGGTGTGATTGCTTAGTTGAGATCAATGGTATAGCTGCGAGGATTAGGGAATATTTTAATTCCTGCCCGGTTAGTGTCTGGCAGATAACCTGGATATACGGAGAAAAATGTAATTTTATTAACATTTTGTTTATAAATGAAAAAATCAAAATAATCTGCAAACACCGCCTTTATAGGACTTAAACGATTTGCGGGATATCCCGCAATAAAAGCTGTCAATTGGCACTGTACCTAAATTCTTCTGACCCTACCACATGCCTACATAATTATACTTAGCATCTTACCCACTGTCGCGCAATACGAAAGGTAGGGTTTGATTGGTCAAAAAGTCGTAGTTCAACCACAAGTATCAGCTTCATCATTTGCGTAGAGTTCACTCAGGCTACTGTGAAAAATTGGCAGTCGCTGTTTTTCGTATTTTGAGGAATGGGAAATCTCGTTCATACCGACCAAATATTGGGTCTGGAGAGGAAAGTCATAATGAAAGAAAATAACGAAGGGTGTGTAGGGGGTGCCGGCATAAAGTGGTTTACACTGCTGATGCTGCTGATAACCTCATCGATACTCAATGCCGCACAATTTGTATTGGATGTGGTCGACGGCGACGGCATCGCCGGTCAAGCGGCTTCCGCTACGTCCTGCAGGAAGACACCACCTTCGCGGTGGACCCGAACAATCCTGCCACCAATGCCGACGACATCCTGTCCCTGAGCTTCCACGCCAGTAACCAGCCGGTGGCGAAGGCGCAGAGCGACGGCAGTGGCCTCAGCGGCAACACCGACGGCTCGAGCATCAACATCACGTCCGTGCCGCCGGGCCGTTACTATGTCTCGGTGCTGCCCTACTCGGGCCACAGCATCGGCGGCATGTCGGTCAATGTCCTGCCGAATGCCGATGACCCGGACCAGACCCTCGACAACGTCGACGGTGACGGTGCAGACCCACCCCATTCCCACCGCGCAGATCGCGCTCTTCCTGTTCCAGGACAACTTGGCCCCTGAACGGCGCGCCGGACCTTCCTGAAGAGGAAAATCCGCGGCTCTGACGGCCGAGTCTCGTCGACTGGAGCCAGTTCAACGTCATCCTCGAGGAGCCCGCCGGCCGTTACGGCCAGAACGGCGGCCAGGTGATCGCCGATGCCTTCGGCAACCCGCTCGGCACCAGCTACGATCCCAACTGCGACCCCTACACAGCAGGACTGCATCGCCACCCTGGGCGACGGCACCCTGCAGCCGGACCCTGTGACCGGCACCCTGCTGATCAAGAACCTGGCCCCGGGCAAATACGGCATCATCGTGAATGCGCCTACCGGCGCAGGGCTGGCAGCAGACCTCCACCATCGAAGGCACCAAGGTCATCGACGCCTGGGTCAAGGCCAACGAGCCCCCCTTCTTCGTCGAGTTCGGCTTCCCGGGGCCCCACGTCTTCATGGGCTTCACCCAGGAATTCAATCAGATACCGGCTGGCGGAACCGCGCGACCATCAGCGGCGCCGTCACCGACATCCACATGTCCCGCCCGCCGGTCTTCGAATTCTTCAGCGGCCGCGCCTTCCCGTCCTGCTGGACGGCCCTGAACCTGCAACCCTCCGGCGAGACCCTGTTCGCCGCCCCCTGCGGTCCTGACAGCGACTTCACCATCGCCGGTGTGCCTGCAGGCAGCTACACCATCACCATCTTCGACAGCAACCTGGTCGCCGTGATCGCGACCCTGCCCATCACCGTGGACCCGGCCGGGACCTGTAACGGCGGCGGCTCCTGCGACCTGGGCCCGGATGTTGGCGTCTTCAACTGGTTCCACCGCCTCAACACCGCCATCTTCAGCCGACGACAACCAGAACGGTTTCTGGGACGCAAACGAAGGCCCCGCCGGTTCCGAGCGAGGCCCGATTCAGGTCCGCTGGCGCGACGGCACCATCTATCAGGCCTTTGGCACCGACACCGAGGGTCTCGCGCCCTTCGATACGGTCTTCCCCTTCTTCCACTGGCTGGTGGCCGAGGTGGGCTACACCCGCGACAAGATCACCGGCGCCACCTTCGTGGTGGACGCGGGCGGCCCCGTGGACAAGACGACTGACGCCTTCCCGGGCTTCGGCGAGCTGACGCCCCAGGAGCAGTGCGGGTCCCATGACCTGACCACCGGCG
The DNA here is from genome assembly GCA_963797085.1 of uncultured Gammaproteobacteria bacterium. GTDB lineage: Bacteria > Pseudomonadota > Gammaproteobacteria > Chromatiales > Chromatiaceae > JASJBU01. Next base: position 35,624 of record CAWCOA010000009.1, on the reverse strand, counting down.
CCTGCATCGATCCGATCCTGAATCCGAACACCGGCGACAACCTGTCGCGCACCGAGCTCGGCCCGGTCCTGACCCAGGCCTTCCAGGGCTTTCTGGGCCAGACCAACGTGCTGCAGTTCGGCATGACCTCCTATGTGAACTTCACCGACCCGGTCTTCAATTCCCCGGATCCGCCCATACTGCCGCAGTTCGTCGGTGAGAACGGCGGCATCTCGGGCATGGTGCTCTACGCCACCGTGCGCGCCGAGGATGACCCCGAGCTGGCCGCGGCCGAGCCCTGGGAGCCCGGTGTGCCCCGAGTGCAGGTCGCCCTCTATGCCGACGGCGACATCGACTGCTTCCCACAGGGTGACTTCCCCGACAGCGATTGCGACATCGACTGGAACGGGGACGGCATCCTTGATCCCGACGACCTCGCCATTGATGACGTCAATGGGAACGGTCTCATCGACCTGGCCGACGTGGACAACTATCCGCTGGGCTGGGGCGATCCCGACTGCGCCAATGACCCGGCCATCCCCGGCAACGAGTGTAACGCTGGCGACGAGGACGTCGACCGCAACGCGAACGGCGTCTTCGACTACGGCGACGCCCTCAACGTGACCTGGACCGACAGCTGGGACGACAGCCAGCCCACCGGCTGCCAGGGCGTCAACAACACCCCCGCCAGCACCATCGAGCCGCCGATCACCGACGATCGCTGCTTCGACGGCATGCGCAACTTCAACCAGGTCCGTCCCGGCGTGTTCGACGGCGGCTGGGCCTTCGCTGACTACAGTGCGGACGCCCTGACAGCGGCCGGACGCGGTGACCTCGTCACCAAGCTGGACGCCTTCTACGCGGACAGGATCGCCCTGGTCGGCAACACCGACGCCGGCATCCAGATCCTCCCGGACGCCTGGATGATCCCCGGTCAGTACATCGTCGAGGCGGCCACGCCCGCCCGGCTACAAGCTGATGGAGGAAGCACCACAAGAACGTGGACTTCGGCGACGAGTACGTCCCCGCGCTGCCCCAGGCCTTCCCCGCCACCTGCGTGGGTGATTGACCATCCGGTGCCGCCGTACATGGCGATGACCACCAAGGACGGCAGCGGCGCATCTGGATCAGCTCATCCCCGGTATCGATCCTCGTCCGATGCAGCAGCTCCTATTCGCCAACGAGACGCGTGCCCCTCTGCGACCGCAAGCAGCTGCAGCTGTCGGGCGCGCAGAACGCCGCCGTCGACTTCTTCGTCATGACCGACGTGCCGATCGCGGGCAACGTCTCGGGTGTGGCGCTGAACGACCTGGCCAACGAGTTCAACCCGAACTCGCCCGCCTTCGGCGAGAAGTACGCACCGCCCTTTACCCCGGTCGGCTTCTACGACTGGAACGGCGCCCAGGTCAACCGTGTCTATGCGGACCAGTACGGCAAGTTCAACGCCCTGCTGCCGTCCACCTACACGGCCAACCTGCCGCAGCCTTCGGGCATGTCGCCGAATATGATCATCTCCTGCATGAATGACGCGGGCCCGATCCCGAACCCGGCGTTCGCGACCGACCCGGACTGCGCCGGAGTTCATCATCGATCCGTACTTCAACCCGCAGTTCAGTCAGTTCTGCTACACCTTCCAGTACATGCCGGGTGCCATCACCTACCTGGATACCCCGGTGGACTCCATCGCGGCCTTCGCCAACCCCATCGGCTTCCCGGTGGACTGCGAGCGGCCGACCCTGCACGCCCATGATCCAGCGGGTGCAGCGGCGTAACGATAGCGGCGGCGGCGGTCCCTTCGTCGTTGGCGGTGGCACCGTGGCAATCCCCAGCAGATCCGTATCCTGTCCATGGGCGGTAGACGTCCAGGTGCCCAACCCCGAGTGGGACGGCGTTACCCAGTCTGAGCGTTTCATCACCCGTAACTACAACTTCGGTGGTAGTGGCAACCCGGGTAATGTCAAGTTGCTGGATGCCGACGGTAACTCGTTGCAGACCTGAACGGTGAGGATGGAGCGGCGGTCTCTCGACCTTGGAACGGTAACAGCTGGCATCCTACGCGTATCGACGTTGGATCCCTGAAGCCATGGCGCCGGGTGACTACCAGGTCGTCGTGACCCGCGTCGGCGGATGTGCCGGCACCGGTAGAATCGCCCATCGGCGTGACCCTGACGGTCGGTGTGAATGTCGGCAGTACGGAGTACGGTGTCCGTCCCAACAGCGACGGCGCGCCCTACGATCTGGCTGAGCTCTACAATGTCATGGCATTGTCCGCAGCGACGGACTTCGACATCCATCCAGGAGGCCATCGACTTCGCGGCCGCCGGCGATCTGATCCTGGTCGCGCCCGGCGTCTACGACGAACTGCTCATCATGTGGAAGCCGGTCAAGCTCCAGGGCTGGGGTGCGGGGGCCGTGACCCTCAACGCCCGCCAGGTGCCGACCGAGAAGGTCCTGGCCTGGCGCGCCAAGGCCGACCAGCTGGTATTGGATGGCGATATCGATCCGCTGCCCGGTCAGGATCTGCCACTGCCGGGCTTCCCGGCCCTGGGTGCGCCGGTCTTCGCCACCGAGGAAGGCGCCGGTATCTTCGTCGCCGGCAAGCGAACCGGGCTTAACCGCTTCGGTCGCCCGGCAGAACCGTGGCGCGCGTATCGACGGCTTCACCATCGTCGGCGCCAGCCAGGGCGGTGCCATCGTGGCCAACGGCTACAATCAGTTCCTCAATATCAGCAACAACCGCCTCACCACCAACGCCGGCTTCTTCGGCGGCGGTATCCGTGTCGGCCATCCGACCCTCACCTTCGAGGACCGGCTCTCGGCCTGATCTACACGGACGCCATGAACGATCGGATCCGCATCCACCACAACCACATCGCCCAGAACGGCAACACCTTCGGCGGCTCGGGCGCGGGTATCTCCCTGCACACGGGTGCGGATGCCTACCAGGTTCAGCAGAACTGGATCTGCGGCAACTACAGCCAGGGCGACGGTGCCGGTATCGGCCACCTGGGCCGGTCTCACAGGGGGCTCATCGAGGACAACATCATTAACTTCAATGAGTCCTTCGCCCAGGCCAACCCGGTTGACGGCGGCGGCATCTTCGTCGGCGGCAAGCCGGCGCTGCAGGCCACCAACGGACTGCTGCTGAGCCCCGGCTCGGGTACCGTCACCATCGACGCCAACCTCATCCGCGGCAACCAGGCCGGTGCGGGCGACGGCGGCGGCATCCGCATCCATCAGGCCAACGGCGTGGATATCGCCAACAGCCTGGACGCAGTCGGTCCCTGGTACGACGTGTTGGTCTACAACAACATGATCAACAACAACGTGGCGGGCCTGGCCGGCGGTGGTATCTCCGTTCAGGACTCCCTGCGGGTGCTCATCCGCAACAACACGGTGGCCAACAACGACTCCACGGCCACCACGGCCCTGGCGTTCGACCTGACCGATCCCGCCAATGCGGTGGGCAAAACCATCACCACGCCGCAGCCCGCGGGTATCGTGTCCCGGCTGCACAGCCCGGAGATGGCGCTGCTCATGACTGACGTGACGGCGACCATTCCTACGGACTGGCTGACCTTCTCCGATCCGGTGCTGCGCGACGACATCATCTACCAGAACCGCTCGTTCTTCTGGCTGAACTATGATGACCCGGCCACGCCGAACTTCATCGAGACCGGCCTGTTCCCGGCCACGCCGGACTGCATCGCCAATGCACCGGCCTGCAATACCACCACGCCGAACGTGAACCAGTTCACCGACGACCTGGCGGTACTGGACGGGCTGTTTGCTGCGGTCGACTGGGGATTCCCTCCGGCCGCTGTTCTCGCTGCTGACCGATACGACGGGTCAACACCCCAGCAACGTCTCGGGTGATCCGGACTTCGTCAACCCGTACTTCAACGGCGGCCGGGATAACCTGCAGATTCAGGAGTTCACCACCCTGCAGACCGCGGGTGCCTTCGACGAAGGCGGCAACTTCATCCAGGTGACCTACGGTCCGCTGTCGCTGATCGAGCCGGATCGATCGTCGGCAATCGAGGCTCTGCTGGACTACCACATCGATCTGGGTTCGGCGGCCCTCAACGTGGGTGGCACGACGCCGGCCGGGACGGTTGAGCGAGGACTTCGACAACGATCCTCGACCGACAGATGGGCCTGACATCGGCGCCGATGAGCTGCTGTAGCAACGCAGGAGGAACCAGGCACAACGTCCTCCCTGCCGGGCAGGCAAGGCCGGTGGGGCAGCGGAACGACCCGTGGCCGGATGGTAACGGTTATTTTCGTAGGAGTTAAATTCCAATGAATAAATTTTTTCAAGAAACACGCCCTCCCGGCTGCCATCACTGCTGGCGCTGCTGGGAGGGTCAGGGGCGGCGACCGCGGTGGTCAACGTCCAGTGTCCCGGGGGACGATGGTTCCAATGGCGGGAGTGGCCGGTGACGCCATCATCGACGACCCCACGGTCAATCCCAATGCCAGATGCATGCACCTGACCGCCGGCGACGGCTTTGTCAATATGTCCGACGGCAATCCGCTTATATACCTTCGGCTTTGCCGACAAGACCGGCAGCGCGCCGACAGACGCCATCGCCGATGGCATCCTGGCGGCCCGCTGGCCTGGCTCGACGATTGACCCTGGACGAGGGCGACGAGTTCTACCTGGCGCTGACCAATGTCGGCACGGTGATTCGCCCGGATCTGTTCGACCCCCATACGGTGCACTGGCATGGCTTCCCGAATGCCGCCACCGTGATGGACGGCGTGCCGGAGGTCTCCATCTCCATCAATATGGGCTCGACCCTGACCTACTACTACAACGTGGTCGAGCCGGGCACCTACATGTATCACTGCCACGTGGAGGCCACCGAGCACATGGAGATGGGCATGCTGGCCAACCTTTATGTGCGACCGGCCGCAGAACCGGCTGCCTGACGGGACTGTCTAGGTGCACACACCCACAGCAACCCCGACTATAATCCGGACCGCAATGCCGATAATTCGCTGATCGGTGACAAATACGTCTATAATGACGGCGACGGCACCACCCGCTAGGATGTCGAGGCACCGCTGCAGGTCTCGAGCATGGACGTCAACTTCCATGACGCCAGCCTGTTCGTCCAGCCCCTGCCGTTCGCCCTGCTGGAATCCACCTATCCGATGATCAACGGCCGCGGCTACCCGGACACCGTCCTCGGTGACCTGGAGATGGGGCCGCCGGTGGATGACGCAGACGGCAAGGTGACCGGCAATCCCGGTGAGGTCCTGAATAACGGCGATGTGGCCCAGGACATGGGTTCGCTGGTCACCGTCAATGCAGGGCGAGAAGCTGCTGCTGCGGCTCTCCAACGTGAGTGTCGACCGCTTTTTCACCATCACCGCCATGGGCCTGAAGATGAAGATCGTCGGCACCGGCGCGCGCCTCGCACGCGGCATCAACGGCAAGAACATCTACCAGGAGGTGGCCTCGTTCAACTTTGGCGGCGGCGAGGTCAAAGACATCCTCATCGATACCACTGATGTGGCGCCCGGGACCTACTTCCTGCACGCCACCGAACTCCATCAGATGAGCAACTGGACCGAGCTCGATGGCGGCTTGATCACCGAAATCGTCGTGAACTAGACGCCGAGCGAATTAGGAGATGAAAATAATGAGAAATCTATCCAAACGACCGGGGCGCCTGTTCGGCGTCCTCGCGCTGGGTCTGGGGCTCACCCTCCAGGCCTATCAGGCGCAGGCGGTGCACGACATTCCGGGGATCGACCAGGTCTGATGGCACGGCCAACGCGGCCAGCTTTCAGCTCTACGCCTATCCCTTCAACATGCCCCTGCCCGAGGGCACCAGCCTCTACATGTGGGGCTTCGGGGACATGACCGGCAGTCAGCTCGATGCCAACGGCAACCCCTACTACCTGCCCCAGTACCCGGCGCCGACCCTGATCGTGGATCAGGGCGATACGGTGACTATCAACATGACCAACTACGGGGTGCCCCAGCCGGTATCCATCGTGGTGACGGGGCATGAAGTCACTGCTTCCGGCGGAACGGCGGGCCTGGTGACCCAGGCGGCGCCCATCGGCCAGACAGTGGCCTACAGCTTCACCGCCGATCAGCCCGGCACCTACGTCTACCACAGCCTGGACGGCGCCGAACCCCGGCCTGCATGCGGAGATGGGCCTGCAGGGCGTGCTGATCGTGCGGCCCACGGGCTTCGACGCGACCACCAACCGCACCGCTTACGGCGCCACGGGGACCGAGTACGAGCAGGAGTATCTCTATCTGCTCACCGAGGTGGACCCGGAGATCCATCTGCAGATGGAACGGGGTCACTTCAACCACTTTACCCACTCGGACCGTTTTGCCACGGTCTGGTTTGTCAACGGCCGGGTCTTCCCCGATCTGTTCGAGGATGACTTCAGTCCGCTTTACCCAAACCAGCCATACCGATCCCTGGCCATGGCCCATCCCGGCGACCGGGTACTGGTACGCAACATCAACGCGGGGCATGACAGCCATCCCTTCCACTACCACGGCGAGAACCTGACCTTCATCGCCCAGGACGGTGGGGTGCTCTCCTCGGACGGCGGGACGACCGCCGACCTGGGCCGCTCGGACAACACCATCAACTCCGCGCCCAAGCAGGCCGTCGATGCGATCTGGAAGTGGACCGGCAAAGACCTGGGTTGGGATATCTATGGTCATGATACGGCTCATACCTGTGTGGATACCGATGGAGATGGCTTCGGCGACGGACCAGGCACTACCTATGCGCACGAATACTGCGCAGATCATGGTAAGCCTCTCCCCGTCACCCTGCCCGGTGTGGGTGAGCTGTCCCTGGGACCCTGGTACAGCGGCAGCCCCTTCATGGGCGACGTAGGCGACCTGCCTCCGGGTGAGGGCGGTCTCAATCCCTTCGGTGGCTATTTCTTCGTCTGGCATTCCCACGCCGAGAAGGAACTGACCACTTTCGATATCTTCCCGGGTGGCACCCTGAGCGCGGTAGTCGTGCTGCCTCCCTATGTACCGATCGATTAAGGGGAGGATAAAATCATGAAAAGGTTCAATACAATGAAGAACATACTCAAGCCTACCGCTGCGGCAGTTGCTCTGTTGCTGGCGGCAGGACCCGCCGCGGCTGTAACCTACGACTTGTGCGCAGGGCCGATGACTAAGTCATTGCCAGACGGAAGCTCCGTGCCCATGTGGGGCTACGCAGAGGCTGACGTGGTTAATGGTTGTACCGGGGTGAGCTATTCCGTGCCTGGGCCCAGGCTCACGGTGCCGGTCGGTGACTCCGAGTTGATGATCAACTTGACCAACAATCTGCCAGCGCCGACCTCGTTGGTCATACCTGGTCTGCCCATGCCGGTTTCGACTGGTGCTGGTCCGACCTGGAATGACAACTCCACTGGAGGACGCGCCAACTCCGCTCAGCGGGTGCGCTCCTTCGGCGCCGAGGCTGCTGCGGGTGGAGGCACTGAATCCTATAGCTTCAGTGTCGACCGTCCGGGCACCTTCCTCTATCACAGCGGTACTCACCCCCAGAAGCAGGTCTACATGGGCCTTTATGGTGCTGCCACCAAGGATGAGGTGGCAGAGGACATTGCCACCGGCACCTCCGCCGAGGCCTACCCGGGAGTGCCCTACGACAATGAGGTGGTGCTGTTCTACAGCGACATCGACCCGGCGCATAATGCCGCAGTGGCCGCTGGCGACTTGACCTACACGCCGATCAATTACCATGCGAAGTGGTTCCTGATCAACGGCGAACCCTATGAAGCTGGCGTGACTTCCGATATCCCTGCGGGACTGGCCTCGGTTCCGGGTGCCAACTCCCGCAGCGACACCTTGATCCGTTTCCTGAGCACAGCCAGTGAGACCCATGTGCCGGTGCTTCAGGGTCCGCGCATGAGCATTCATGCCGAGGACGGTCTGCAGTACAACTATCAGGATGGCGACACGTTTGTTGCTATGGCCCCGCGGAGCCAGTACTCAGCAATGCTGCCGCCGCTGAAGACCAAGGACGCCATCTTTGCACCGACCAGTGCAGGGCGTTATGCGGTCTACGACGGCAACGGCTACATGACCAACCCCTCCGACATCGACAACTTTGCTGTTGGCGACACGGTGGGCGGTATGTTGCGCTTCCTGACGGTTGGTGATGCCAACCTGTTGCCGGTAGCGGTGAATGATACGGCGACAACGGCTGAAGACACTGCTGTGCTCATCGATGTTCTTGCCAACGACTTAGATCCCAGTAACGATCCTCCGAGGGAACCTGGGGCTGAGCATTGTCTCGGTTACGGTTCCCGGCAACGGTACAGCGGTGATCACCAGCGATACATGCTGTGTCACCTATACCCCGAACGCGAACTTCAACGGAACTGATCAGTTCGACTACACCATCACCGATGGCAATGGCGTGACCTCTACGGCCACCGCCTTTGTTAATGTGACGGTGACTGCGGTCAACGATCCACCGGTGATCACCAGCGTTCCGGTTACAACGGCTACGACCGGCATCCTCTACAGCTATGACGTGGAGGCCACGGATGTGGACGGTGCGCCGGATGTCCTGACCTTCTCGCTGAGTGTGGGACCTGCCGGCATGACTATCGATGGGTCGACAGGCCTAATCAGCTGGACGCCGACCGTGCAGGACAATGCAGCGTCTTATGATGTGACGGTGGTTGTGACCGATTGGTATGCGGCGATCGACACGCAGACCGTACACCATTGATGTTACCCTGGTGAACGTCGCGCCGATGATCACCAGCACGCCGGTCACTACCGCAACCGCGGGTCAGTCGTACAGCTACACCGTGACTGCGACAGATCCCGACCTGGACGACACTCAGACCTACTCGCTGGATGTAATGCCTGATGGCATGACCATCGACGCGACAACCGGTGTCATCGACTGGACGCCTACCATGGCGCAGTTCGGAGACAACGCTGTGACGGTCACCGTGACCGATTTCAATGGTCTGACCGATTCGCAGACATACACTGTGACGGTAGCAGCGCCGGTTGGTTCGGTGTTCTTCTCAACCCTCAACAACGTTGTGGTGCCTGGTGTAACCGGTACAAATAACAATGCAGACATCTATGCCTATGACGGGTCGGTATTCAGCCGAATCCTGGATTCGGGTTTCAGCGGTAATATGGATGGCCTGCACGTGGTGGACGCGAACAGATTTTACATCTCGTTCAACAATAATACTGCGGTCACAAACGGCGGTGTTACGTTAGAAGACGAGGACATCGGCTTCTATGACAACGGCACTTGGTCTTTGGCCTTCCAGGGCAGCACGGTCTGTGGCGGACTCCAGGGCAATAATGGGCTCGATATAGATGCTTTCGACGTTGTTGGCGGAGTGCTGTACTTCACCACTGCAGGCAATACCGCGCTTCCCGCGGCGAGTGGCGTGGGACCAGGCCTTGGCAACGCGTGGGACAACTCCGATATCTATCGTTGGGATGGCGCTACATGCACTCGTATCTTCGACCGCGACCAAAGTGGCGTAGGTGGCAGCAACGTTGATGGCCTCACCGTCGTCGATGCCACTCACTTCTACCTGTCTTTCGTGAACACTACTGTAAGCGTGCCGGGTGTCGGTAACGTTCAGGACGAGGACGTGGTGTTCAACAATGGTGGAATCTGGTCCGTGTACTTTGAAGGAACCGCCGAAGGACTAACGGCAGATGGCGCTCGACCTCGACGCGGTGCACGTGCCTTGAACAGGAGACGGAATATAGCAGCGTCTTCTTAAGAGGAGTCACCCCCCGCCCTCGGGCGGGGGTTTTTATAAAACCAATAATTTTCAGCAAACCACGGAGGGTTTTTTATGCAGGTTTGCATTATGAATAACCTTTTCAATGCGGATCGAGAAGTTCGATCCAAGAATAACGATAAACCAGCCATATCAAGTCGATATGAGATCAAACAAGCGCCAGATGATACGGATCAGGGACCGGTTCTGGTGGTCATCGCGCTGCTGGTGTTTTTTGCCGTACTGATCGGATTTTTTGCCAGCGCAGTCAAAGCCGCCGATGCAGACACCTCGCCAGCCAGCCCGGTTGCTGAGCAAGCACCCGCGCCGGCCACCGAAAAGCCGGTTTCTCCCGCTGATTGGAGGCCACCGGCGATGCCGAAACCCATGCCTTTCTCCAGCCAGAAGCTAGATCCTGAGGTGGTCAAGGCGTTGAAAGAGCGCTGGGGTGTGGAACTGCTGGGTATACGCCAGAGCGGCGCCGGTATGTTCCTCGACTTCCGTTTCAAGGTGCTGGACGCCGAGAAGTCGCTACCGCTGTTCGATCATCGGATCAAGCCCTATCTGGTCGCGGAAAAGTCGGATATTAAACTGCCGATACCCCAGGCAGCCAAGGTCGGCTCTTTCCGGCCCACCAATCGGGGTAAGAACATCAAGGCCGACAAGATCTATTACATGCTGTTCGGTAATCCCGATCGCCACGTGAAACCTGGAGAGAAGGTCTCGGTTATCATCGGGGAATTTAAGGTCGAGCACCTGACAGTACAATAAAAATAAGAGGTTGACTATTATGAAACAGTATCTATTGACCCTCGCCACGGCCGTCGCCCTGGCCTGTGGCACGCTTCCCGCCCAGGCGGGTATCCCTGGGACCCGCCCTGCAACAGGCCGCCGAGACCAACCCGGCACAGACCGACCTGCCGGTGATCATCCGTTTCGTGGACCAGGTGGACATCAAGGCCCTGCGCGCGGAAGTGAAACGGACCGCGCGGGAACGCTACCCGGACGATGCCAAGAAGCGCAAGAAAGAGCGGCGCAAACTGATGCGCAAGATGCTGGTAGACAACCTCAAGGCCAAGGCCAAGGACTCCAAGAAGCAGGTCAGGAATTTCCTGAGGGACCACGGGGAGAAGGGCAAGCTGAAACTGCTCTGGTCCCAGAACAGTGTGGTGGCGGACATACCTGCGTACCTGCTGACTGAGCTGGCGGCCCAGCCGTATGTCGACCGCATCGTGCTGGACGCCACCATCCAGGCGCCAGGCACCGGTACGCCACCCACGGCGCCCGACTTGTGGAATCTTGATGCATACCGGTGTGCAAATCGGCTCTGGGCTTTGGGCAACACCGGCCAGGACGTGGTGGTGGCGACCCTCGACACCGGTGTCGATGCCAGCCACCCGGACCTGGGCCGCCGTTGGCGCGGTGGCAGCAACAGCTGGTTCGACCCCTACGAGCAGCACAGCCACCCCGGCGGACAACAACGGCCACGGCACCCAGGTCCTGGGGCTGATCGTCGGCGGGGCAGCGGGCGGCTATCAGGTCGGCATGGCCCCGGACAGCCAGTGGATCGCGGCCAAGATCTTCGACGATTCCAACGAGGCGACCCTGAGCGGAATCCACGAGGCGTTTCAGTGGGTGCTGGACCCGGATGGCAACTCGAACACCGACGACGCACCCGCACATCGTCAATAACTCCTGGGATCTGTCTCACACCGTGAACCAGTGCAATCAGGAGTTTGCGTCCGACATTGCCCTGCTCAAAGCGGCCGATATCGCGGTGGTGTTCGCCGGCGGCAACTATGGCCCGGATGCCGATTCCAGTGTCAGCCCGGCCAACGACCCGGCAGTGCTCTCCGTCGGCGCGGTCAATTCTGGATTTTCCGTGGAGACTTTGAGCAGCCGCGGCGCCAATGCCTGCAACGGCGGCATCTATCCGAGCCTTGTCGCCCCCGGCGACAGCGTGCTGACCACCGACCGGATGCCCGGGTTCTACAACATCGTCTCCGGCACCTCCTTCGCTGTCGCCCATCTGGCCGGCGGTATGGCGGTGCTGAAGAGTGCGTTCCCGGATGCCACGGTGTCTGAGATCGAGGCGTCCCTCATGGACACGGCCGCTGACCTTGGGGCCGGTGGCCCGGACGATGATTACGGCCATGGCCTGATGGATGTGGCGGCGGCCTATGACGTGCTCGCGGCCAGCCAGGGCGGAGGTGGAAATCCGGGCAGCCTGCAGTTGAACGACACGAGCTACAGCGTGGACGAGAATGTGGCAAGCCTGACGGTGACGGTCACGCGCAGCGGTGGCAATACCGGCGATGTGTCTGTGGATTTTGCAACCGCTGACGATACAGCGCTGGCGGGCGACTGACTACACTGCCGCCAGCGGTACCCTGGACTTTGCCGAAGGGGAGATGAGCAGAAGCTTTGATGTAACCATCCTCGACGACAGTCTGTATGAAGGTGACGAGGTCTTCACGGTGACGCTCAGCAATGTACAGGGCGGTGCCACACTGGGTACGCCGGCGTCGGCTCGCAGTGACTCTGCTGGAGGATGACCAGGAGCCAGCACCGGCAGATACGGACGGCGACGGGGTGAGCGATGCTCTGGATCAGTGCCCCGGCACGCCCATCGGGCGAGAGCGTGGATGCCAACGGTTGCTCCGCCAGCCAGCTGGACAGTGACAACGACGGGGTGAGCGATGCCCTGGATCAGTGCCCCAACACTCCCTCGGGCGAGAGCGCGGATGCCAACGGTTGCTCCGCCAGCCAACTGGACAGTGACAACGACGGTGTGAGCGATGCCCTGGATCAGTGCCCCAACACCCCGCCGGGGGAGAGTGTGGATGCTGATGGCTGCACGATCGTCACGGGTCCGCTGGATTCGGACGGTGACGGTTTTACGGATGACGTCGACTGCAACGACGGCGACAACTCTGTTTATCCCGGTGCGGCCGAGGTCAAGCATGACGGCGTCGACCAGGACTGCAATGGTTACGATCTTACCATCGATGTGACCAAGGCCAAATACACTGCATCTCAGGACAAGGTTGTCGTCTTGGCGACCACCGATCTGGGGAGTCAGGCAGGGCTGAAAGTCACTCACAATCTGCCGGACGGCAGCAGCGTGACGAAGAATATGAACTGGAATGCCTCCAAGAACCGCTGGCAGAAGACCATGAAGACCTTCAGTGCCCGGTTCGGTGCCGCGCCGGTTTCGGTTACCGTTTTCGGTATCGAGGGGGCAGAAACAGCCCCGGTGCAATAGTGGTGGAAGAAAGGATGCTCAGGTGAGTGCGAATGATATTAACAGATCACCACTGAGCAGCCATCGGAGCACTCGCCCGTACCTGCGGCGCGAGTGCTCCTCAACAACATAACCTGGTAGAAAACCAGGGTTAACAGTATCCGTTCTCTCCAGAGAGGGCGTCGTTAAAGTTAATTCATGTAGGTTGGCGGTGAGATACGAACCCCAACGATGTCATTTTTCAGAGCGCGATTGTAGGGCTTCGCGCCTGAGTCCCAGGTACGAATACCTTTTATACAAAATCATCCTCAGGGATAAGGTTAGGCAGAGGGGATTAAATAGTTTCCGTCCAGAAAGGACGGAAACTAATCTGGCACAGGGACGTGCCAGCATTTTCAAAGGCAATAAGCCTTTGAAAATGAAGGAATCGGAAAATCGCATTTTTCGATTCCGTTGCAGAAACATCCCAGGGAGGGGTGTTTCTGGACTCTAACTAAAAGTAGGAAGAAGAAACCCACACTGAATAATGGCCAGAAGATAAGACCTATGAAGTTTGATGATAGAAGAAATACCAAAGGGGTTTTCACCCAGTTCGGCAGGAGATTTATTAAGGTGTTGTTGAGCGCACTGGCGTTATTCGCTAGCCCCTATGCCCAGGCGGCCCTGCTCGAGTTTACCGATGCCACAGCTTTTCAGACAGCCTTGGCGGGTCTCGGTTTTGCGGTAGAGACCCAATCGGAGGGTTTTGAACCTACCGTTAATAGCGTTGATACTCCCTGGGCTGCTGCGATAAGCCCCGAATCATTACCAGAAGTGTCCAATCTCGGGGTCAGGTGGTTCCAGACCAACCCTCTAAACCCTGGCTTCAGCATCGTTACCAACGGGGGAGATACTCAAGAAGGGTTGTATGCGATGAATCTGCCGGGACTGCTGAGCATTCCTGGTACGAATATGAGCTATGCCGTAGAAACCAGCGGATTCACTCTGGTGGCATTCGGCGGTTGGTTTAAGGATAACAATGCCGGGGCAAAACCAGTTTTTACGCTTAACGACGGTCGCGTTGTTGCCGCTGGTCCACTCGGGCTGGACTGGGAATTTCGTGGGTTTATCGATGATGACCCGACTGGGGGGTTCACGCAGGTTTTTGTCACGGAAGCTGAGACTGGCGATGAACTTGAATATTTCTACACCGATGCAGTGACTATAGTGACGCAGCCCGGCGTGTTTCCCCAGGATAGTGATGGCGATGGTGTGTTGGATGACGCAGATCTCTGCCCTGGTACTCCGGCTGGTACGACGGTAGATGTGAATGGCTGCCCAGTCATCCTGCTCGACAGTGATGGCGACGGTGTACTGGATAACGTGGACATCTGCCCGAATACCCCAGCTGGTGAGGCGGTGGATGCTGATGGTTGCTCAGCCAGTCAGCTGGACAGTGACGGTGACGGTGTGTTTGACAACCTAGATCTTTGCCCTGGTACTCCGGCTGGTACGACGGTAGATGTGAATGGCTGCCCAGTCATCCTGCTCGACAGTGATGACGACGGTGTGCTGGATAACGTGGACATCTGCCCGAATACTCCGACTGGTGAGGTGGTGGATGCAAATGGTTGCTCTACCAGCCAGATCGACAGCGACAACGATGGCGTGGTTGACGCAACTGACAACTGTCCGATGATTGCGAATACGGACCAACTCGATACCGATGGCGATGGTTCGGGTGACGTCTGTGATGCGGATGATGATAACGACACCTTGCTGGATACGGCAGATAACTGCCCGCTGATCGAGAATGTCGATCAGGCGGACAACGACAACGACGGTGCGGGAGACGTCTGTGACACGGATGATGACAATGACACCGTGCTGGATGCCACGGATAACTGCCCATTGATTGCCAATACCGATCAGTCTGACATCGATAGCGATGGCATTGGCGATGTCTGTGATGTATCTGACAGGCTCTCTGCCCGTTATCTCGATCCCTGCGGATGTTCTAACCATCGAAGTGGCTTCGAGCGGTGTGCTGACAAGTGTGGATCTGGGTATTGTTACGGCCACAGATGCTGAAGATGGATCTCTCACACCAACTGCTGATCAAAGTAGTCCGTTTCTACCCGGCCACCATGTTATTACCTGGTCAGTGACGGATACCGACAATAATACAGTTACTGCTGAACAAATTGTAGATGTGGTCCCATTGGCGACATTTGGACCGGGTCTTTTGGCCGAAGTGGGTTCCACGGTGACCTTGAATGCCTACCTGAACGGTGATGCCGCGAAATATCCGGTGACCATCGAATATGCGATCAATGGAGTACCAGTGGCTGATGCTGAGTTTATAAAAATTCACGCCGGAACGACAGGCTCTATCGATTACACCATCCCCGATGGGCCTACTGAAGTGGTCATATCCATGGGTCCACTCACTAACGCAGTAGCTGGCGATAGGACCGAATTGAGTATACAGATTGTGAGTGAGCAGGTAGCGCCTATCGCACGTCTGCATGCGAATCAAGCCGGGCAGTTGGTGCGTACCATCTATGGTGATAACGGCCAGGTTGTGGTGACCGCCGATGTAGTCGATCCCAACACCAATGACACGCATATATTCGATTGGAGTCAGACTGACAGTGCGATTCTGTCAGCAGCCAATGTTGTCGGTAATCAAATGACCATTGCAGACCCATCGATCTTAGCTGCAGGAAATTATCGGATCAGTGTGGTGGTTACCGACACTGGGGTACCTGCCACATCGACCTCAACTGATCTGTTGCTGAACATGGTCGAGATCCAGCCTCGCTGTCTTCAACAGTAGATAGTGACGGCGATGGTGCAATGGATGATGTGGATGGGATTGATGATGAAGACGAGGACGGAATTCCCGATTATCTGGACTCCATATCTGCAAGAGAGGTCCTGCCCATCATACAGGGTGTGGATAGTGATCATTTGATGAGTGCGGAACCCGGGCTTAACCTGCGGTTGGGCTGGGTGGCGTTTGCCATACAGAGCGGGGCCGCTGATATCACTGATTTATTCGAGGCATATATCAATTCGACTCCAGAACTGGAGGCGGATCCGGTGGATAGTCTTCAACATCAAGGGGGGATGTTCGATTTTGAAGTCACTGGTCTCTCCTACCCGGGGCAGACAACGCGTATTGTAATCAGCTTGCTGGATCAGCTACCTGTGAATGCAGTTTACCGGAAATATAACACCACTGAAGGATGGAAGGATTTTGTCGTTGATGCAAACAATGCAATTGCATCAGCCCCAGGAGAAGCGGGAATCTGTCCTGCTCACGGTGATCCTGCCTATGTATCTGGGTTGCAGGCCGGATCCTATTGCATTCAATTGACCATTCAGGATGGCGGCGTGAATGATGGGGACGGGAGTGCAAATGGTGCGGTTTCCGACCCTGGTGGTGTGGCCGTCAAAACTACCACTACGACTGTTTCCTCAAGTGGTGGCGGTGGCGGAGGAATGGTCGGTTTACTTTTTCTGGTAATTATCATGCTTGGTGGAATGAAGCAGGGCTTATTCGATCAACGAAGAGTGGCTAAAAAAAACTCTACCTGAAACATGACAAATCACAGTGAGTGAGGAATCGTCGGCTTTTTCAGTCGTTTTTACGATACCAAGAATGCTTCGCGGCACTGGAGAATCCTCAAGATGGGGGGAGTAGTACCAGGGTGGTAGTAGTAGTGTGCTGTTTTACTACTTTTACTACTTGCCTGTTCCCTGGGTAATTGGCGATATTACACAGTATCAAAAAATAATTTTTTTATCCCGAACTCGTTTCGTTCCTTATTGAATAGAGGAATAGATCTGAAGGGACATGGAGAAGTAAAAATGCAGCAAATGGCAAGATTGATCAGTAAGGGAAGTGCGATCGTGGCGTTATCGTCGTCAATTTCCATTTTGCTGGCTACTTCAGTGATGGCCAGTAGCGGTATGGCCGCGCTTTATGCTAAATATTCTCCAGAGAAGCAATACCCTACCGAAGCAAACTGTCATTTACCGTCTATCAAAGGTGAACGGGCGGAACTTGAGGATCTCAGTGCCTACGTTGAGCAGCGTAGAGCAGCCGCCAATAAGAAGGGATATGTTCGAACAGAACATCAGTACAAGATTCCCAAAATTCCCCTGGTCACGATGGATGGGGAGAGAACGACGCTTGAGCTTGAATTACAGTCAGATAAACCAATCATGCTGAATTTCATCTTTACCACATGTACAACAATTTGCCCGGTGCTATCAGCTTCGTTCTATCAGTTGCAAAATGAACTGGGTGAAGAGAGTAAGGATGTCAGAATGATCTCCATCTCAATTGACCCGGAATATGATACGCCGAATAAACTAAAGTCTTATGCGGAACGCTTCAATGCAGGCCCCCAATGGCAATTTTTAACAGGGGAAATGGAAGACATTGTTGCTGCGGAACGTGCTTTCGGCGCTTTTCGAGGTGCCAAGATGAATCATGAACCGCTGACGTTTATCCGAGGGAGCGAGTCTGATTCATGGATTCGTATCAACGGAATTGCAAGTGCAGAGGAAATAGTCAGTGAATACAGACGTCTTGTCGCAAATTAATCCCGAATAATAATGAAGATGCAATCGTTGATGATTCTTGGAGGTCTCTTGACCTCCATTTTTATTTCTGACGTATTTTCGTCTCAGCAGACGGAGTCGATCGTCAATATTGATGGCGAGGTAGACATATCGCAAAGGGATGTCGGTCGCCGGATGTATATGGACGGTGTATTGCCATCAGGTGAATCAATGTCTGGGGTGATTCAAGGAGATATATCCATAACAGGCGAGCAGGTTATATGTGGCACCTGCCATCGACGCAGTGGCATGGGCTCTCTCGAAGGGCAGCAGGTCGTTCCTGCAGTGACAGGAAAACTGCTTTTCAATCCAATGCAACTTCCGACAAGCCAGCCACAATCTGCTCCTATTCAACGCCCAGCCTATACGAGAGATTCACTCAAGCTGGCGATAAGGTCCGGGGTGGATGCTAATGGGCAGTTGCTCGACCCAATGATGCCTCGTTATCCATTGGATGATGAGTCCTTAGACAAGCTGATAGATTATTTATCAATTTTATCGGTAGAACTCTCTCCAGGGGTGGATGACAAGGAGATGCATTTTGCAACTGTAATCAGCGACGCTGTGAGTGAAGAGGAAAAGAAGGCTCTGCTCGATGTCCTGCGTGAGTATATCAAACAAAAAAATACTGAGACACGCCATGAAACCAGTCGCGCTGAGCATGCGCCTTGGCATAAAGAGTGGACCTTCAAGCCCTATCGAAAATGGGTGCTACATGTCTGGGAACTCAATGGAGCACCAGATACATGGGGTGAGCAGCTGAAGACCTATTACAGTGAAAAGCCTGTATATGCTGTTATCAGTGGCACTGTCGTGGGCCCCTGGGAGCCAGTCCATCAATTTTGTGAAAACAATCAGTTACCTTGTCTGTTTCCAACCACGGACCTGCCTGTGATTGCTGAAAATGATTTCTATTCACTCTACACCAATCGGGGCATGACCCTTGAGGGTGAAGGAATTGCTTCTGATATAAAAAGCCAATCCTTAGATTTGGATAAAGTCATACAAGTCTACATCTCAGGGGATATTAAAGCAGAAACTGCGTCCAGAGCCTTAACGGCAGCAATGCAAGATTCTGGAGCAAGTTTAGAGAACCTCCAGTTAGGCTTAGACAGGCAAGAGGATTTATCAATTACCCATTTTACCGAGCAGAGCGTCATTGTAATTTGGGGCGAAAAAAACTTACTAAAGCAAGTTGTTGACGCATTTCCGAGTGATCATTTTCCTCAGCGTATATATTTATCTACCACACTGATTGGTGAGAATTCGAGTGACGTACCCGAATCTGTTATTGATCGAACCTATTTTATACATCCTCAAGAGATGCCAGGAAAATTAACTAGGCTTCTAATAAGATCAACAGGTTGGTTTAGAGCTAAACGCATCTATTCTCCTACTGCAAAAAAGATTCAGGCCAACGCTTACTTTGCGTTAAAGGCTGCTGGCGGTGCACTTAAACTCACCAGGGGTTATTTTTTTAGGGACTATTTTGTCGAAAAGATTGAGGATATGGTTGATAACGCAAATTATACGTCAGTCTACCCGCGAATCAGTCTAGCACCCGATCAAAGATTTTTATCTAAAGGGTTCTATATTGCTAAGCCAGCAAAAAGCAATAGTAAAAAATTGGAAGCGGTAACTGAATGGTCTATACCTTGATTCAATAGTCTATTCATTTGGATATCAGCTTTAAGTGTTGTTGAGGGATTAATTTATCAAAGGAAATCTCATCGAAAATTATTAAAATTGCAGAACAAGAAGATAAGGAATGTGGGTGTTTATTCACTAAGTTGATTAAACATCCAACCTGGTTGATGGGTAGGATATTGCTTGAACTGTTAGAAACGAATATCCCTTATCAGATTCTTGTTTAAAAACTCATGTTTTATTTGCCTTCAACGAGATGGGAGCCAATTAAATGGTATCTATAGATCGCCAAAATTATCGCCTTTCTCGGAATTATGCATCAATAAGCTTTGTCGCGGTTGCGATAACTTCGATCATTATCTTCTTGTTTTTCCGTGCGCAGACCATCAATACTATTGAGAGTGCCAGCGAGAATAGCTATACGGCACTCGCTATAGCAATCACCAATTCGATGAGTGACCACTTCATTGAATACTTCAACAAAGTAGAATCTGCCAGGAAGGATAATCAGCCAATTCCTTCTATTCATATCAATCTGGCAAATACAATCCAGCGTCTTGTAGCAGAATCAAGCCTTGTGCGCATTAAACTTTATGATCGTTTTGGGCGTGTCGTCTATTCCACGAAAAAGTCTCAGATTGGTAATTTACAAAAAGATAATACAGGCTTTATTTCGGCGATAGGAGGTAAACCAGCAACCAAACTGATATACCGGGATACACTTAATATTTTTGATAATGAGTCGGAAGATGCGAATCTTGCACAGAGTTATGTGCCGATTGAAACAAACAGACTGCTGCCGCCTATTGGGGTTTTTGAGATCTATGCTGATGTTAGCGAGGAGATTGCAGAATCAAACAGGACTCAGATTAGTGTTTTGACATTTGTGTTGCTTGTAATGACAGCGCTCTATGGAATATTGATGTTCTTTATAAAAAAAGGTGAGAAGATCATTAATGAGCAGCAATATGAATCTAAGGAACGCCAAAAGACATTGGAAATTCTGTCTTCAAAAATGATAACGGCGCAAGAGGATGAAAAAAGGCGGATCTCTGAGAAGCTACATGAAGATATCGTGCAAACCATATTGGCAGTCAAGGTGCATCTTGAAAACTGTATAAGGACTGCCAATGAGAGCGAGCAGGGTAAAGCATTTTCTTTACCTGACGATATTCTGCCTATCCTACAGGATGCAGTAAATAAAATAAGATCCGTGTCTATCGATCTAAGACCACCCAGTTTAGATAATTTTGGCTTACTAGCTGCTACTAATACACTGATATCAGATTTCAAAGAGATGTCAGATCGCTTAAAGATAAAAGTCAAGATCGATATCGCGGAGGAAAGCCTGACATCTGAAATGAAATCCATTGTATATCGGATATTAAAAGATACTCTTGGAACGATCGCTTATAACAATGGTTCGATCAATACTCTTGATGTTGTTCTCGGTTATAACGATGTTGAAGAAACCATAGAGCTGGAGATAGCTGAAGGTGGTTTGAGTAATGAATTAAACCGGGAATATTTCGAGATGATGCGTGAAAGAACAATACTTTCCGGCGGTGAATTTTCCATCTCAAGAGATTCTATGGGTAAACTAAAGGCTCTGTCTGCCTGGGATTCACGATAATACTAAGGGGGAAGGCAGCATTTACCGATCTGCTGATCCGATCTATTAATCCAACGGGCGGTCATTAATCCATAGGTAACCAATATAGAAAATACCGCTACTATTGGTTACCAGTGTCGACGATTTTCACTGAATTTAATCACTACCAGGATAGACAGGGTGGATACTGCATTTAATAGTTTTAAAGTGTGCAGCCTGCCATAAACAGACTTCGGTGACGTCGGGCACCCTTTTCCACGGTACTAAACTGCCATTGGTCAAGTGGTTCTGGGCCATTTACTGGGTTGCCACCGACAAGGGCAGTATTTCGGCCCTGCGATTCTCCAAACTGATCGGCACGACTTGGACCACAAGTTATCGGGTGTTGAGTAAGCTGAGACGAGCTAATGAGCCATCATGACGCACTGTATCGGCTATCCGATATTATCGAACTGGATGATGCGTTGATTGGAGGTAAGCGTCCCGGAAAACGGGGCCGGGGAGCCGAAGGCAAGACTTCGGTATTGATTGGCTGTGAGAACCGGGAGGGAAAGCCCGGCTTTATGGCCATGGAAGCGGTGGAGTCGGTGAATGTTGAAACAGTCAAAGATTTTGCCCGGCGGCGACTGAAATCCAACCAAACAGCACGCACCGATGCCTTGCCAACGTTGAACAGCCTGAGCACTCATGTCATCCACATCAAACGAGTCACGCCATCTGAATAGGCGAAGAACTGGTTGCCCTGGGTGCGTAATGTGATTGCCAACCTGACACGTTTTCTGTTGGGTGCTTACCATGAAACGGGCAGGAAGTACCTACAAAGTTACCTGGATGAATTTCCCTATTGCTTCAACCGGATATTCTGGGAGCCCGAGATACCCAATCGACTGTTGAGGTTGTGCGTTGATCATGTGCCTATTCCACGCCATGGTAACAGGACTATAGTGCAGAGCCATATAATGCAAACTACATAGGGTAATTACTACCTATCTAAGAGGAAATGTAGTGTGAGATGATACGAATGTAGGATTTAGTGTAACAGATAATTAAGAATGTCCGTATAACTTGTTGAAAATAAAGATATAATCGACATTTTTATAAGGATGGTCCGGACACTCATGTGGCTCGGTAGGTGCATCGTGTATGATACTCTACCGAATTGACCATGATTCAAGTGGTACCAGGAACTGTAAGATATACATGATAGGTGGAATGTATAGCTACTGCCGGATCACTTAGAATCTCTTGAGATGTTATTTCACCTCAAGATCCGCTAGCAATATTAAAAATGGAAATATTTCACAAGCGGCCAGATGGATTATTGAATTATCGTTATTTGGGTGCGAAATATTGGCAATCTAAATTACATATAAATTCGTCTATTAAATCCAGCACTAAGGATAAGTTAGATGGTGCTCAGGTTAAACGCATGTCATTTTGAGTTTCTTTCTATAAATTAGGATACACGTGATTTGAAGGGCAATATAGTATTCATTGATAATAGAGTCTGGGTATTTAAAGAACTCAAATTAACTGGTTTGCTGGAAATTAATAAATTTGGATTCAATCAATCGAAAGAGGGTGTCTTATAATTGCCGGGGTTGGGATTGTTCTCTTCGTCATGTAGTTATTTGAACAATAAGATTATGAAAATAAAATATATAAGATTACTTACCACTGCGTGTCTCACCTTTCTGTTGGTCTCTTGTGCCAATTCACCTGATAAAACGACAGCCGCAGACAGTGTTTCAGTAGCGTCCACTCCTTCTGAAGAATATGCTTATAAAAGGCCGAAAATAGGCAGCTTGCAAGATGACACTGGTAAGTTTGAACAAGAGGAGCTTGTACAAAATAAGGTCAAGCCATTTATACAGCAGGGCAGCGGGAGGTTCGTGCAGTCCGAAATTGATCGAGGAGATGCAGGTCAAAATGGTAAAGGCGAAATTACCTTAAACTTCGAAGCGGTGGATCTGCGTGAAGTCATCAAAATAATATTCGAAGAAATACTCAACAAGAACTATCTGATCGATCCGGCCGTACAAGGTATTGTGACAATTCATACCACAAAGCCGGTCAGCACGAGCGATGTACTGCCAATATTTGAATCCATCTTAGAGTTAAACCAAGCTGCACTCATCCGCGAGGGGGCGTTGTACAAAATTGTACCTTCCGCGAATGCAAAAAAGATGTTGGGTTCTCCTTCGATTGGTGGAATAGGCAACAAAAGAAAATCTGGACATGGTGTACAAATCGTACCGCTGAAATATGTTGCCGCGAGTGAGATGGTCAGGATTCTGCAAACTATTACAGAAGACAAGGAAAACATTAAAAGTGACGATGCGCGAAATTTGATTTTACTGTCCGGCTCATCCAGTGCAACGAATCACATGATTGACACAATCAATATGTTCGATGTTGATTGGCTCAGCGGGATGTCAATTGGCCTATTTCCATTGCAGCATACCGATGCAAAAACCATGGTCGATGATTTGAAAAACATCATTGGTGAAGGTGGGCCAATGGCCGGTATTGTAAGGCTGATACCTATCGAACGGCTCAACGCCGTAATGGTAGTAAGTCATCAGCCTCGTTATATTGCAGAAACTAAAAAGCTGATTCTGCAATTTGATCTCGGTATCGATAAAGCACCTGGACGTCGTCTTTATGTATATCGCCTGGAAAATGGCAAAGCCGAGAATATTGCTGAAATTCTGCAAAGAATTTTCGGGCAGGATGCAGGTCGAGATGAAGTCAGCGCAATTGCCAGCAGGGAGTCTCGGAAACTTTCTAACATTCGTACACCGGAGCGTTCGAGCATCCAGTCACAGCCAAAAACTATTACAACTGCAGTTAAAGGCGCAGATGATTCCGCAGGAAAACCTGCAACTTCTCCTGTCAGGAGCAGTCCGAGTGCATCAGATAACGGGCAAAGTGATAACAGCTATCCTGTCACGATCATCGCTGATAACGATAATAATTCAATACTGACTCTTGCCAGTTCTCAGGATTATAACAAAATTGAATCAACGATCCGCCGTCTCGATGTCGCCCCAAGACAGGTCCTGATAGAGGCAACGATCGCAGAGGTACAATTATCAAATAACCTAAGTTATGGAATAAGATGGTTTCTCGAGGGAGGCTCGAATAGTAATCCGATCGATATCGGGTTTGATGCTCCTTTACCGACCGGTATTGGTGGTGCCGGCTTTTCTCTGGGTATATTTAACAGCGCTAATGAATTAAGGGCATTATTCGATCTTCTGGAGACTGAATCCTCAGTTAAATTTTTGTCCGCCCCACATATCATGGTGGTTGACAACCAGACAGCTACTTTCCGGGTTGGTGATCAGATACCCATCAACACCCGGACTACCCAGAGTACGATTGGTGCAGATTCACCTATCGTTTCAGAATTTCAATATCGAGATACGGGTACGCTACTGCAGGTCACGCCGAGAATCAATGCAGGCGGCATGATTACCCTTGAGATCAATCAGGAAGTCAGTAGCCCAGGTCCGGCAGCAAGTGGGGAGAATCCTCCAATATCCCAGCGAACAATCGATAGTACCGTAATCGTGCATAGCGGACAGTCCATTGTTCTTGGTGGCATGATTCGAGAAAATCTTCTCTCAGGTAAGGATGGAATACCTGGTCTGATGGATATTCCGATCTTGGGTAACCTGTTTAGCAGTACGACTGAAAATGTCAGTCGTACTGAATTGATAGTGACACTGACGCCGCGGGTAGTGACTAATCCGAATGAGGTCTATGAATTATCTAAAGAGTTGCGCAGTAAGCTGAACGAGGCTGCTGAGCTTGAGTCGGATTATAGGAATTAGTTATTTATCTAATGCACTGAAGGGAACATAGCTGGTTGCTATGAAACTAAGATTTGTATGGATATTTAATTTAAAGTCAGAATAAAGTATGAATGAGATTGTTGACGATATACTTCAAGGCCAAAGCAGTGACTTGAAAAATATATCAAACAATTCCCAGACTAGAGGAGACCTCTGTCCTTTTTTGGTTGATTCGGGAAAGATACGACAGGCTGATGCTGACAGGGCGATGCGCCTGTTTAGAGATCAAGCAGGTCGAGAATCGATCGTTTCCCTAATCGTCAAACTCGGATTATTGTCTGATAAGGAATTAGCGCAGGCATTATCGACTTACACGGGTTATCCTTTTGTAGAAAAAAAGGAATTTCCTGATGAATTGATTGATAGTGATCTCATATCTATCAAGTTCTTAAAAGAGAATAAGGTATTACTCTTAGAAGAAGATGATGAATCGATAGTCGTTGCGTTTGTTGATCCAACCAATAACTATGTCTTTGATGCGTTAGACCTGATAACACATAAAAAAATAGACATACGAATTGGTGTCTTATCGGATATTGAGCAATCACTAGAAACGCTTACCAGTGAAGCAGGATCGGGTAAGTTCAAAGGCGAACACGCGGGCAGTGCACATGATGCATTGCTGAAAGATGACGTGGAGCAACTAAAAGAGCTTGCCAGTGAAGCGCCGGTCATAAAAAAAGTCAACCAGATTTTGCAAAAAGCGGTAGTCAGTAGGGCATCTGACGTGCATATAGAGCCTTTTGAAAATCTCCTCAGAGTAAGGCTCAGGGTAGACGGTCTGTTAAGAGATGAGGAGGCACCGTCAAGTCAGGAAGCTGCAGCCATAATTTCCAGAATAAAAATTATGGCGAATCTGAACATAGCGGAACGCAGATTACCGCAGGATGGGCGTTTTAAAATCCGCATACATGGTGAAACCATCGATTTACGTGTGTCAACGCTGCCAACACTGCATGGTGAAAGCGTTGTGCTCAGACTACTGCGTCGGAATGACGTCCAACTGGATTTTGGCTATCTTGGCATTGAAGACAGTCTTAAGAAAAAGATTATAGAGGCACTGAATAATCCTCACGGGATTATACTAGTTACTGGGCCAACGGGAAGTGGTAAGACAACGACACTCTATGCGGCCTTAAAATACCTGAATAAACCGGAAAGGAAAATAATCACAGTAGAGGATCCTGTAGAATACAACATAGATGGTGTCAATCAAATTCAGGCAAAAGCTGAAATCGGATTGACATTTGCGCATGCTCTGCGATCAATTGTTCGTCAGGATCCTGATGTCATCATGATTGGTGAAATGCGAGATCAGGAGACAGCTAAGATTGCTGTTCAATCGGCTTTGACTGGCCATCTTGTGCTTTCCACGCTACATACAAATGATGCATTGAGTAGTATTACCCGTCTCATGGATATGGGTGTTGAGAGCTATTTACTGTCATCCACGGTCAACGCTATCCTCGCCCAGCGCCTCATCCGAACACTGTGCCAACATTGTAAGCGGCCACATAAATTGTCTGATGAGGAGATTGATAATTGGAAACTGTCTGCATATCTCAATGATACAAAAATTGTTTATCATGCAGTCGGGTGTGAAGAATGCGGGCAGTCCGGCTACTCTGGAAGGAGCGCAATCGTTGAACTTTTGGCCATGTCCAGTCGACTTCGTAAATTGATTACGAATAACGCAGATCAAGACATCATCTTCAGTACTGCTAGAGAAGAAGGACTGCAAACGATGTACGAGGATGGTATGCGTAAAGTTGCTGCTGGCGTGACAACTATCGAAGAAGTATTGCGTATCACCCAGGAGAAATAGCAGTGCCATTTTTTTCCTACAAGGCAGTAGCTCCTGACGGAGAGGTTGTTACAGGAGTTCTTGAAGAGAATTCTCAGGAAGCCGCCATTGAGCGGATTCACAGCCTTGGGCAGGTACCGATACGAGTCAGTGCATCCACGAATGGCAGTCGTGCGGGAGATGGATTCTCACTTTTTAGAAAAAAAGTTTCTAATGAGCAGATTGCTGTTTTTACCAGAGAGCTTTCTTCCTTGTTAAAGGCGGGTATGCCGTTAGATAGAGCCTTGTCAATCATCATTTCACTGACTGAGGAAGAATCACTCATAGCGAAAACCATCTCACAGATTTTGGACAATGTTAGAAATGGTTCTTCCCTCGCTTCGGCTCTGGAAATGCAAAATGGTACTTTCACTACGTTTTACATCAGTTTGGTAAAGGCGGGTGAGGCAGGTGGGGCCTTGGACGTCGTCCTCGAGCGATTATCTGAGCACATGGAGAGAAGTAAAGAAGTCAATGACACTCTGGTGTCTGCCTTTATCTACCCGGCAATTCTTTTATTTGTCGCGGTCATATCGATCTTCGTTCTTCTCGCATACGTGATACCTCAATTCTCTGAATTGTTTGAGGGGATGGGCGCATCATTACCCTTGGCGACTCGGATAGTCATGATGTCAGGCGACATACTCAGGGATTATGGCTGGCTGCTTGCAATCTTGATGGTGCTGGGCTGGTGGTGGTTTAGGTATCAGTTGTCACAACCCAGCGGACAATATCGTTGGCATAACCGTTTTATAAAAATGCCGGTTATTGGTGATTTATTGATAAAAGTTGAGATTGCGAGATTCTCTAGAACGTTGGGTACGCTTTTATCGAATGGCGTACCACTACTTAGTGCAATTTCAATTGTGAAAAATGTAGTCGGTAACAGGGTTATTTCAGAGGGTATCGGGAAGGTTGTTGACAGTTTGAAGGCTGGTCAAAGGCTGGCTGATCAACTTGCAGAACATACCCGTTTTCCTCCATTCGCCATCCATATGATCCAGGTTGGCGAGGAGTCCGGAAATTTAGAAGAAATGCTGGAACAAGTGGCGGATATTTTTGACAAAGAGACTACGACCTCAGTCAAGAGAGCGCTTGCTTTACTGGAACCAATATTGATATTGACGCTGGGGTTATTGATCGCAGGAATTGTGATGTCGATCCTGGTCGCTATCCTGGGTGTTAATCAACTTGTATTTTAACAGATGAAATCAAATGACGAACGATATTAAGTACAATAAACAAACTAACAAAGGTTTTACACTAATTGAACTGTTGGTGGTACTCGTAATACTTGGACTCCTTGCCGGACTGGTGGGGCCTAGGGTTTTGAGTTACTTGGGCGGTGCAAAAAGCGATACAGCACACCTTCAAATCGAGGAGTTCGGTGCAGGCCTGGATCTCTTCTATCTTGAAATGGGGCGCTACCCGACTACCGATGAGGGGCTTGTTGCACTGGTGGAGCAGCCTGCAGGCGCATCAAACTGGCATGGACCTTATTTAAAGAAAAAAACCCTCCCAAATGATCCGTGGGGGCGTGAATATCAATATCAATCTCCAGGAGACAATGGACCTTATGATCTCTACTCGTACGGCATGGACGGTACCGAGGGAGGAGAGGATGATAATAAGGACATTGTTAGTTGGTGAGTGACGGTGTTTGCAGCAGATGATGTAAAAGGATTTACACTTATTGAATTGCTCATAGTGCTCGTAATAATGAGTCTGCTGCTTTCGCTTGTTCCGCCACTTTTAAGCAGTGTAATGCCTTCAGTAACACTCAAGGCAACGGCTAATGACCTTTACCATGACATAAAATATGTCAGAAATATGGCTATTTTGAAAGGTCGACAAACCAGTCTTACTTTTAATCCTCTGACAAACAGTTATTCAAGCGATTATAAAGATAGTGGGGCTGAAGTTAGTCTGCCAGGAGATGTCAGGTTGGCTGTGAAAAGCATCGCTGTTAATGATTTCAATGATAATCACAGTGAAATAAAATTCTTTGTGGATGGTAGTTCGACGGGTGGATTGATTCTGTTAAGTACAGAAGATAATAATTTCTCTATCGATGTTGATTGGTTGACTGGAAAGGTTACATTGCTGGAAGGCCCGCATGATGAGAAAATATAACGCTTATTCAACCGTAGCCGGAATAACTCTGATAGAGGTTATGGTGGCTTTCGTTATCCTGGCTCTTTCGGTAACGGTATTGCTTAGAATATTCTCAAGCGGTGTGTCGAATACGATACTATCTCAGCAATATGTTGATGCAGTGATGTTCGCAGAATCTCGAATGGCGCAAATCGGCACAATCGAAGAAATATTTCCCAGCATGGAATCTGGGGCAATTGGAAAAATATATACCTGGAAAACTACTATTAGTCCTTATTTGCCATGGATCGAAAATGACGAAGAAACTTTACCTGTCTCATCATTTGTTGTTGATGTAGAAGTAAGCTGGATTGAAAAAGGAAAACAAAGAAATATAACCTTGAGTAGTATAAAGCTGCAAAACAATAGTTTGCTGGACGGTCGTGGATAATGACTTATCCCAATCTAAATCGAAATTGAAAGTAATAAGAACAAAAATATATAGTCTAAATGGCATGGCCCACCGAAACAGAAAAAGTAAAAAGAATCAGTTATGGTTTTACGCTGCTTGAGCTTCTGGTATCCATAACAATTCTATCGCTGATTATAACAATTTCATATTCTGCTTTAAGACTCGGGACCAAAAGCTGGGACGCATCAATTAAAAATATAAATAATAATACGGCCACTAGATCAGCAATAGACCTTATTAAAAATAAACTTGAACACATATATCCTATCTACTGGAAAAAAGACACTCGACGGGCCCTCGCTTTCCAGGGGGACGAAGAGCGCATTATGTTTATTGCACCTTCACCGCAAGGACGCGAGGTCGGTGAATATTTCGAATACATGTTGGTCGTGAATAAAAGTCAAAACGGTACATCAATGGAGCTATTCTATGAACCCCATAGTCCTGGAGATGATGAGTTTTCAGTTGATGAAGAAAGCCCGTATAGAGAGATTCTCACTGGCTTGAAGGATGCAAGGTTTTCTTTTTATGGTAAACCTGAAAACAACGCTGAAGAAGAGTGGTTTGTAGAATGGAAAGATGAATTTATCTCTCTTCCATCTGCTGTTCAAGTTGTAATGGTTTCTAAGGAGGGAGCTGGCATAAATAGAGAATTCGTAATACAACTACAATCCGAGCTTTCGCAATTCTAATACTTAGACTATGCAAGATTATTGATTTGATTAACCATTAAGAATCCCAATGAAATTACAATATCCCACAATTAGGAATACTAAATATAATAGTGGTGTAGCATTGGTACTGGTTTTATGGATAGTGGTGTTGCTTAGTGTTATTGGTGTAAGCCACTCCAGAAATGTGCGAATTGATATGCAGATTGCCCGTCATCACTTGGATAATGCCAAGGCGCGGTCACTGGCTGACGCAGGGCTTAATCGCGCGATCCTGGAGCTTTTTAACAAAGACGATGCGACTCGATGGCCGTATAACGGGGATTTAAGTTACATGGATTTCGATGATGGCGTTGTGCAGGTCATGATCCGAAATTCCTCAGGACTTGTGGACATAAACACGGCATCAGCTTCAGTGCTGGAAAAGTTGTTGTCCCTGATTGATATGGAAGACAGCAAACGATTAGAAATTGTCGATGCCATATTGGATTGGAGGGATTCTGATGACTTAAGGCGGTTGAATGGGGCAGAGGATGCGGAGTATCAAATAGAGAAATTGACCTATGGTACTCCCGATAGGAAGTTTTTCAGCATTGGTGAACTGCGTTATGTTCTAGGGATGGAAACAAGTATCTACAATACGCTTTCGCCATATATCACGGTTTTTTCTGGTTTGAGTTTTGTTAACCAGAATTTTGCGCCGCTCGAACTTGCAGCCCTGTTTAATAATAATCTTGATCAGATCTCTGAAATTGATGAACCTGATATCGAATATTCTGAAGATGGCGAAGAGAGTGATCGGCAACCACAAAGTAATGTTCTACAGGGTAGCCTCAGTAAGGTGTTCCATATTTCTGTCTGGGCAACAGCCAGTGGCGGTGCAAGTGCTGGTTTAGAGGTAGATGTTGACACAACCAGAAAAGGCAACAAACACTATTCTATCATTTCGTGGCAAGAATCAAGTCAGAGCTAAGGTTTTTTAACAATGAAAGAGGCAACATCAACACTAGGTTATAAATTTGGCAGGCCACTGTCCGAATTCTGGACCTGGTGGAAAGATGAGTTGACATCAACGATACCATTGTCTTTCAGGCATGTCCTTTTTAATGCCAAGAAACTCGTCCTGGAAATAGATGGTGAGAATGTCGAAATCTACAGAACGATTGGTAATAAAAAACATAATATTGGTTTGCTGCCGTTGGTTGATCTTCTAACTCATCAGAACGGAAAGGTCATTAGGGAGCCTAGTGCGAATGAAAAAATTCTCTGTCTGCCACAAAATCTCGTACTTGAAAAAAATGTAGCATTCCCTTTAGCAACTGAAGAAAATCTGCGTGAAGTATTGTCGTATGAGATGGATCGTTTGACACCGTTTTCCGCTGAGCAGGTTTATTATGACTATTATGTGATCTCGCGGGATAAAAAGAAGAATAATATCGAACTTAAACTTATTGTGGTGCCGAAAGACAGGGTTTCCCCACTAATAAATCAATTGCAAAGTACCGGATTTCAGCCACATATCGTCACGGTAAAAAATCTCGAAACAGGAGGGCATTTTCCAATTAATCTATTGCCTTCTGAAAAAAGGGCAAAAAAGATGAATGCCCTGCGGATTGTGAATTATTCATTGGGTATTCTTTTGGTTCTGTTGTTCTTGATCGCGGTAATATTACCAATTTGGAACAAAACACAACATATCAAAATGCTAGAGCCTGAGTTGTCGCTCTATACCAAGAAGGCCGCTGAAACCACAAAACTGAGAGAGCAGGTCGAAATAGCAAAAGAGGAGGCGCTTTTTCTCGGTGAAAAGAAGGAGGCTTCAATACTAATTCTTGAGATACTTGATGAATTGACGCAAATTGTTCCTGATGATACCTGGATCAACCAATTGGAAATCAAGAGCAATGAACTGAATATTCATGGTGAGTCGATATCCTCTGCAG
Organism: uncultured Gammaproteobacteria bacterium; assembly: GCA_963797085.1. GTDB lineage: Bacteria > Pseudomonadota > Gammaproteobacteria > Chromatiales > Chromatiaceae > JASJBU01. The sequence goes on along the minus strand of CAWCOA010000009.1, from coordinate 3,868 downwards.
CATTACTACCGATCATCGAGTCTTCGGAATTATTTACTAATGCGCAATTCAGATCTCCGGTAACACAAAATAGGCAGTCAAATACTGAGAGATTTCATCTGTCAGTCACTATTAAGCAGGAACAGGTATTGTGATAGGTCAGCTGACAAAAAGACAACAGAAGCTATTGGCGATCTCATTATTTGTGGTTCTGCTTATTGCATTGGTTGCAACTGTCGCCATTCCAATCTGGTCAGTCAATCAGCACTATTCAGATAAAATTACTCAAATGAGTCAACGCTTGTCTATACTGAAGCGAAATTCACTTGAAGGTGAATCGTTATTACCGGAATACAACCGGCTTAAGAACTTTCGTCTGTCAGATAAACGTTATCTGCAAAGTAAGAGTGAAGCACTGGCTGCAGCTGAGATACAGAGGGTTATCAAAGGTATAATAGTACCTGATGGTGGTGAAATTCTCAGTACTCAAATCATTGCAAATAACCAGAATAAAAGTATCCCGCAAATTACGCTTAAGGTACGTATGAGAGGCGATATCGACACCTTGGTAAAAGTATTCTACAAAATAGAGACTGGAAACCCATTTCTTGTTATCGATAATCTGACTTTACGCAGCAGAAATATCAGAAGGCGTAGATCGGTTCGACACAATACGCAGCCACAAGTAACAAGTAATTTAGATATTCAGTTTGAAATATCCGGTTACATAAGGGGCGGTGACGCATGAGTATCCGCCACATAGCCAATGGGGTAACCATTATATTGACATTGCTATGTATTCTGCTGGCAATCTTAATTTTCAAACAATGGGTCAGATACTCACATGAAGGACCTATAATAGAAGATTCTCTGGAACAGCCCGCCAGAGCCAAACAAGTGACTCCGAATCTATTTTTGGGAAACAGAGGTAAAACGATTCAGATCACTCAATTCAGTGAAATCTTGGCCAGGCCACTTTTTACTGAAGGCAGGCACCCTGAAGAACAGCCCGAACCTGAGAATGAGCTCACGCAACAGGTAGGCCTGCCTCAACTTAGATTAGAAGGTGTCGTAATCTCGCCTGACTCCCGGGTGGCCGTCGTCAGGGACCAGACTAATAATACGCTGTTGCGGCTTTCAGAAGGAATGATCCTCTCAGGATGGCGTGTTACCTCTGTAAACACGGTAGAGGCAGTTCTGGAGCGCGATGGTGATACTCATAAGCTACCACTTGAACTGGTAAAAAACCCCGCTCAAAAATCCTCAACCTCACGCTTTCGTCTTCCCCCCAGTAAAGCACCCGCTAAACCGAGGCCTGCTGTCAAATCACCATAAATTGCACAACAAATATCTTGTATTCAAGTATATAAGAAGTGTCTTAAATAGTGCTATCGATTTTCGTCTTTCTACACAGAAAGATATTTAATAGCTTGACTGCAACATTTAAGGATTCATTTTTTGAGGTGACTTCTGACTGCGAAATCATGGCATAATTAGAAGGAGTGCGTATATTTCATAGACTCTGACCGCAAGCTATCGGTTCGCTTGGCAACGATGATTGTGATGCACTCTCGAAAGAGCCCACAATGCTGGATTATCGCCAGAAGACCAGCGACCCAGAATTGAGGCCTTCTCCAGTGGTTCTGTCGCGACTGCAGAGAAGTCGCTGTAAGGAGTAAGTGATGAAAAAACTTATATTGTTAGGGTCTGGTCTTGTGTTGGCCGGACTTGCCTGCATGGTGCATGCTGAAATTCCACAACCAATGCCTGCCCCGGGGTTTGAACGACCTATACCTCCCAGTGCCGGCAATTATCGATACAATGGGCGGGTCAGGATAGAAAAGGGCAGGAATGACCAGGGATATCAGCTACATATCTATACAAGCGGTGATCTTGATCCAGAATCGATACAAGTATCTATTCAAGGACGAAGCATCCTGATAGAAAATGATCGTTCTGTCCAGCGTGAGGAACAGAGCGAGCGAGGCTACTATAGCTATTCACGCAGTTCGAGTAGTTTTCGACGTCGGTTATCAATTCCCCGGAATGCAGATGTTGAGAATATACAAAGAACTGTCGGGGATGGGGTACTGACGATTACACTCCCCTATCTGAACGATTATCGTTGAAGGCCAGTAGATTCAGCTAATGGCGATAAAGGGTTGACAGTCAGCCACGGACCGCTAAAATACGCCTTCTTTCTGAATGACGCGGGAATAGCTCAGCTGGTAGAGCACAACCTTGCCAAGGTTGGGGTCGCGAGTTCGAATCTCGTTTCCCGCTCCAATTGAACAGAGCCTCGGCAACTCCGAGGCTTTTTTCTAAGTGCACAGTACTACTCAAGGTAGTACATACATTTCACTCCTATATGGCTGAGTGGCAGAGTGGTTATGCAGCGGCCTGCAAAGCCGTGTACCTCGGTTCGATTCCGGGCTCAGCCTCCATTAATAAAATCAATTAGATAGAGCGCTTATTTTAGTGCTTTATCTATTTAATATTTTACGGAAAAATTCGCGAAATTCCGCCTATGCCCGCCTAACACAGTCTGACTCTACTCAGTCGAGTGGCAAGAATATGGTGCAACTGTAACCACCAAGTGTTTATCGGGTGCACCCCTGCTAATTTGAGCTATCGTGAAGTGACTTAGTAAATATGAATCTGATTTTTCACTGTTACCGTGAGCCGTTAACAACATTTTTTCTTCGGAAGGGATAGTCACGAATTGCGATCGGTGCAGCTGTCTGTTTTTGTAAAGATAGTGCAATTTCCAGATATTGACGGCCTACATCTTAATTACGAACGGTTGGCGGTGTGTCATTGTGTGTGATGAGATATCGGGAAGGAGACCCCAGTCGCTTGCTTCAAGACAAATTGTCCTCACCAATAGGAAGCCTGCGGATACGTATATTATTCACGGTGATCGTAATCATCGCTCCATCTATAAGTTGTTGTTCGATGTTTTTCCAGCTATCTATCAATAATGAAGCCAGTTCATCACCTCGCAATCCCTCGATGCGAATTCTTATCGTGGACTGGAATTGCGCGCCGGTTACTGCCAGATAAGCATGAAAGTCGGAATCAAGAGTTACAATGACTCTCTGATCAGCGAGACCTTTGCCAATTATTTCAACGTCAGTTGCACATGACATCCCGATGTCGCCCACATGCAGTGTGTCCCAGCCATGTGCCCGTAATAATCTCGCAGTAGAACGAGGTATGCCCTGATCAAGCAGTATTCGTATCAAGCAGCGCCCCTGACGATGACTTCGTCATCAAGATTGAGAGCGGCGAACTCTAGCGCCTGGCGGATATCTTCATCCATCAGTTCGGGATACTCTTTTTTAAGATCATTCCAGTTCGGGTAAGTCGCAACAGCTTCTACTACCCGACGAACTGTCAATCTCATTCCTCTGATGCAGGGTTGGCCGTTGAGAATTTCCGGGTTGACCGTTATCCTATCGATACTGATGCTCATGTGGTTGCCTCCTTGAAAACTATGTCTGAAAAGAAATTATCGCTGTTCTATCAGGGACATGCCATTTCTTTGCTTCCCGTTTTGGATTTCTGCAATAGGTGGAACGACTTACTTATTCATACGACACGAAAACTCACTATGCATAGGGAATTGTTAATCAGTCTGTATTCTACCGAACATTCACTGCTTGGCTAAGTAGGGAGCAGTGAACTAGAAGTAAACGGCTTGTCCATTGCGGAGTGTGTCAAAGGAGTGAGTCGCCACTTAAATTTTATAACTAACAGATTATAAAGGTGAAAAATCAAACGTCCACGGACTGCAAAGCCGTGTACCTCGGTTCGATTCCGGGCTCAGCCTCCACTATATAAATACAATAATATCATATGCTTAAGGCGCTTTAGAGCGCCTTTTATT
>CAWCOA010000008.1:0-135550 GCA_963797085.1 uncultured Gammaproteobacteria bacterium | reverse complement strand
GCACGGCACGGATCAGACGATCACGATCGAATACGTCGACGTTTGCCGCCTGTTCCGCCCCTTCCAGTATCATGCGCACCTGCTCACGGGTGACGAATAGACTCTCATGGGATGGCTTGACACCGACCAGGCGCACCACGATGCGGGCCAGACGCGAGAAGACGAACACCAGGGGGTAGAAGAGCAGCGAGAATACACGCAATGGGAAGATGACGCGCGGCGCCAGTAGCTTGGCTTGCTGCTGATAAACACTCTTCGGCACCACCTCGCCAAAGATAAGAAACAGCGGTGTATAGACAAAGAAGGCGATAAGATCGCCGAATTCTCCAAACAGACGTATCATGAGCAGAGTGCCCAGCGTGGTTAGTGCTACCAGTGAAATATTGGTGCCGACCAGGGTCGTACCCAGTATGACCTCCGGATGATGAAACATCTTTGTCACCAGTTTTGCCCCTTTGTGGCCCTGGTTTGCCAGATGACGCAGCTTGAACTTGTCCGCATTGACAAGAGCGATCTCAGAACCCGAGAAAAAGCCCTGTAACAACAGTAGCGCCACCATGGCCAACAGAATAAACAGGATCTCCATCACTTGTCGCCCTCCCGCTCAGGTGGCTCGCCCGCTTCGTCATCTTGCGGCTCAGTTTTTACTGAAGTATTTTCCATTGACTCAGAATGTAACTCGTTCGCGTGGAACTCGCCGCTTTCCACCACCTGTTCCACCAGAGTCCGGAATTCATCGACCTGAAGGATATTTTCCGGCGCCTTCTCAGTGCCTACCAGCAGCGTGGTGATACGTTCGGATAATAAGCGGATCAGCCAGCGGAATGGGACGACCAGACGCAGCTAGATTGTCATCGGCGTGACGATTATCCGAGTGCTGAGCTGCACCGGATTGGTCACAGCGATCGTCTTTGGTGTGACCTCGCCGAACAGGAGCAACAGCGGCACCATGATCAGTATATTCAGCAGCACAACCTTCTCGCCACTATAGAGGTGAATCAGTATCGCCGTCATGTTTGCCGTGGCGGCCACATTGATGATCTCGTTACCGCAGAGGATGGAGATGATCAGGCGAAGGGGTTTGTCGAGTAGCGCATGCAGGGCATCGGTCTTGGGGTTGCGGCTGCGGCGCAGCTCACGCAATTCCAGCCGGGAGAGGAAAAAAGCGCCGTCTCCGAACTGGAGAAGAAGGCCGAAGCGACAAGCAGAAGGCACTGCAGCATGAGGCGCAAGACCATCTCAGGCTCCAGCAGCTTTGCCGATTCGAAGGTCAGCAGCTCTGCCAGAGTAGTCCAAAGATCGCTGAATAGTTGAACGATGTTTTCCATATAGCGTGTAGCAGTTTTGTTATTCGGCTACCCATTCAGCATGGTAGCTACATACGACAGCAACCAACCTTCTGCTGAGAATACTTAATCTTCGGTTCGAAGTTTAGGAGATTCAATGGCTTGATTGAGGCCCGTAATGATACCTAGCATCATTCGATCATCCCCGGCCTCTACACACTGATAGTAGGTGAACAATAACACTTATTTGAATAACTTGATGGGTCTATAGAAGCGGGTTCAGGCAATTTTCGATATACAGTTCTACAACACCGCCGACCGTACTCGAGTCGGGACAAAAAGACGCTAGATGAATTTATTCTGCAACCCTGTCTGCCATATGGCAGGCAGCTTAACTCATTGCAGTGAATCCATTTGCTTTAGGTAAGTTGACCAATAATATGGTTAGGTTTGAGCCAACACTGGGAACAGTTGTTTTAGTCCATTGGCGATCACCTCCACCGCAATGGCGGTCAGAATCAGGCCAAAGATACGGTTCAGTATATTAAGGCCGATCTCTCCCAATAGTTTCCCAATAGGGCGTGCGAGCCGCAGCACCAGCCACAAGATGAGGGCAACCAGCAGAATGATCGCCAATATCATCCAGGGGTGGTAGGGCGTTGATGAACGATGCATGGCAATGATGACAGTGCTCATGGCGCCGGGTCCAGCCAACAGGGGTATTGCCAGAGGCACCACGGCGATGCTGGTTTTTTTCGCTGCGTTTTTGGCTTCCGCGGGTGTGCTGCGTACCGGGTCTGACTGGGCTTGCAGCATCGCCAGGGCCATCAGGAACAGAACGATGCCGCCGCCCACTCGAAATGAACCTAGACTGGTGCCCAGCCAATGGAGCAAGGTTTCACCCATCGCTGCAACGAGTATCAGTACTGTGGCTACCGTTATTGTGGCGATGCGCGCCACGCGGTTTCGTTCTACCTGGCTATAACCCTCGGTCAGAGCCAGGAGTATTGGGATCGCCATAAACGGATCAAGAATGACCAGGAGAGCGGTGAAGAATCGCGTATATTCATTCCAGTTTTCCATTCAGAATACCTCGTTAATTCCACCGTATAGAAGGTTTGTCGGATCCTGCAACCCCAGCATCATCAACGGTAAGCAGTCAGTTCATTGAGTTTGTCACAGTCTGTCAGGCGGCTGATTACCGGAATAACAGTGCAGGAAAATCGATAGAACTAACGGAAAAGCCCAGGTTAAGATTACTGAAGTAGGGGTACTAGGGACATCCCCGCGAAATGTCGCATAAAGCGTTGCAGACCAGTGATACCAAGGCCTCCAGAGGAGCCTTGCTTTTCAAATTGTCGAATTCAACCTGTCAATGGACGTAATAAGTCTGCCAGATTAATCATATTCTCATCAAAACTGAAGCTATATGTGCCGTTGAGATTGACGTTCATCCAGGCCACAGGGGATACCTTTTTCACCAACGCCAACATGGTTTCGTCTCCGATCGCGGTGTAGTGAGCCAGGAGAGCGGTTCATTTGGTGGGGTGCCGGCTAATGGATTGATAACATTAGACCAATAAGTAGGATCATGGTGTATTTCAAATGCTGCCGGAGACGACATGAAATTTACCATCCTGCTAACAAAGTGAAGACGATTCGACCGCACCGCTGATCGTGTCCAAGATTGAGCGGACAGGCCCGCTGAAGGCAGCTACCCTAACGACTGGAATCTGAACTGCAGGAAGCGGTTGAACCAAAGCCTGTCGATCGTTCTAAAGCCAAGAAGGATCCAGTGACGGCTGTGGGTCTAGACAGTGGCTATGTGCACGATTGCCGTCCCGATTCAGAGGGCAGTTTTGAGGTGGTTATCGGTCGTATTCTCAGCAAAAATAAAGGCTCTCGCAGTCTGGGATTCGTGTATACGATTGAGTGCAATCACACGGCGAGCAATCGGTTGATGAAAAGGTTGTGTGAGCTAGGTCCAAAGACCGACGACGTCACCGTGTTGACGGATGGTGATCTGGTTGCCCTCGATAACGGGGAAGCGACCTGTGGTTCGTCTGCGCCGGTTGATCAAGGAACTCATGCGCTATCTCAAGAACAATCTGCATTCGCTGATCAACTACGGTCGGCGTTACCGGAACGGTCAACGCATTTCTACGGCGCTCATGGAGTCTGCGGTCAACCAGTTAATTGATAAAAGGATGTCGAAATCACAGCAGATGCGCTGGTCTCCGATGGGAGCACATTGGCTCTTGCAAGTACGTGCCGATATGGTCGATGGTCGCCTCAGTGATACGTTCGCTCGATGGTATCCGGGTTTCGCTGGGGAAAATCAACTTTATCAGGTAGCCCAGTGACCCCACCAAATGAATCATTCTCTAGACGGCGCTGCCACCCAGCAGGAGAACGAGGGCCAGTGTAATCCCCAGCCTGGTGGAGATGGTGCGTTTCATCGGGTTCTCCCAGCAGGTATGAGGTAAAGGGGGGCTTCGTTTTCCGGCAGATTGAGAATTTGTTTACCTTCCTCTTTTCACAGCAGAGACAAACGCGCCAAGCGATCGACCGAACAGGATGATATCTTGCTGATCGAACCCTCGCTCATCGGTCAGATAGCGCCAGGCCGCCCTGGCGTCTTGATAGAGTCCATTCTCATCAGGTTTGCCCTGACTTTTACCGTAACCCCGGTAGTCGAAGATAAAGATATTCAGGCCAAGCCGGTGAAAGATCTCCACGGAGGCGCCGCGATGGGAGATATTGTCCGCATTACCATGAAAAAAGAGCAGGGTCTGCTTCGCTCCCTGACGTGGGATGTACCAGCCATGCAGGCGCACGCCCTCTTCGGTATCCAGAAAGACATCCTCATACGCAAGTCCCCACTCCTCAGGTGTTTGGCCAAGCGTTGCATAAGGGAATAAGATCAAGGAGGGCTGTTGCAGATACGTACAACCATTCAACAGGGCGAGCAGCCCTAGCAGCAGGAGCAGGATGATTTTCATCATTCGGTTTTTCAGGCTGTCTGATACTCCGTCAAAGCAAGGTTGGCGGCGTACCTGTTGTCCATTCTCGAGTCCAATTCATCTTTACACATGATGCAGTCGCTACTCCGCATGGGTGAGCGTGACCGGGGTGACGAATCCCGCAGGTTTTATGGCGAGGACATCGCACTCGACGCCATCCAGAATCCTCTCGGCCGTATTGCCGATCAACAGTCCCGGGATACCGGTGCGCGCAACCGTACCCATCACGATCAACTCGATGCCCTCGCGAGAGGCAAGCTGCAAGATCACTTCTTTGGGAGGGCCCAGCACCAGGTGGGGTCGTGTTTCCGCTACCGATAGGCTCGCCAGCAACCGATCCAGGCCTTGCCGACGCAGCGCCAGGCTCCGCTCTTCGATGTCGTCCACGTCGACACCGAGGTGTTCCAGGGTAATGGCATTATATTCCTGGTGGGCATGCACGACATGGAGTTCCGCCCCGTCCAGTCTTGCTATCGCGGCGGCAAGCTCCAGAATTCGTGCGTTGAATGTGTGATTTGCCGGCTCATCCGGAAACGGGTTCACCGCGGTCAGGATGCGTTTGTACGCAGGGTGCGGCTCCGGTTTGACCATCCAGACCGGGCAGGGGCATTTGCGCATCAGGTGACGGTCGGTGGGGTGGAACAGGACGACCCCGGCGCCGGTTACGCCTTCAGAAGTTTTGATGAGCAGATCGTGGCCATGTCGGAGCACCTCGCGGATAATCGCCAGAAAAGCGAACCGATGCCACTGTATGTCTAGATGCAGATCGATACCCTGCTCACGAAGCGGAGCCAGCCATTCCTCGACGCGAGTATTGTGCTGATCCTCGATCCTCTCCCGCCAGCTCTCAGGCAGATTCTTGACACTCCCATAGGCATAACAGGCCGCTTTGGCCCGCGTCAACAGATCCGGGGCAGTGTCTGTCGCCGCGATGTGCAGCCTGAGATCAGGAAACCGGGCATTTAGGGTAAAGGTCCAGAGCAGTGCCAGGGTATAGGGCTCTTCGCCCGAGGCGCAGCCTGCACTCCATATCCTCAGTTTAGTACCACCCTGTTTCAGCACCTTTTGTGCTAGAGAGGGCAAAAACTCGTCTTGCAACATGCCGAATACCCGCTTGTCACGGTAGAAGCGGGAAACACTGACGCGGCAGAGGCCATCCAGCATCCGCCACTCATCCTGGTTGTCCTGTTGGTGGTACCGGTAGGCCTTAAGGCTGGGCAGACCCAACTCCCCGATGCGTCTGGCAATACGTTTGCATACCTGTTTGCGCACCTTCCGAAATCCCAGCCACCGCAATTGCAATTGAGGTAGGACTCATTGGAGAAATTGTATGCACTCAATATCTGTCATTGGCGTGTCTGTGGGGTAATCCGTTGTCTATCCCAGCAATGACCACAAGGTCGTCTCCAAGGTTGTGCGGTCAGTGAAAAGCAGCCCTCTCAGCCCCGGCTGCCATATTTCCTGGTTGTGCGTGAATAAACCGCAGTTATCACCACCGCTGCTGATGCCCGCTGAATCCATCCCTGATCCAGTGCGGCATGTGCAAGGGCGGGGCGAAGATCACCAGCAACGACTGTTTTCAGTGTATGGCTGTGAGGATCATATCGGTAACTACCGGGAGCCAGCCCTTCCACCGCTTCAGCCACCAGATGTAATACCAGGGGATAGAGTGCGCCAGCGGACGGAGCGGTGCGAAAACCATCCCGCGAGGTGATTCCCTGGGCCGACCATAGGAGTTGAGCAACCTATTGCAGGGTCAATGGCTGGGCTGATTATTCCCGTATTGATCGGCGTTCCTTCAATACATCGATCAAGGCCTTGTCACCTTCCAGGCGTAGTTCCGGCAGCTGATAGATGTTCGTTTCAGCCATAGTTGTCTACCAGCAGGCCGCAACTGTCAGGGTCAGCAGCAGGACCAGTTTCGTCATCTTATGCCCATAGTGCCTATTGTTTAAACAGCGCTGTATCAAAGCATAGGTGATGACCAGGAAAACAAGCTGATGCTGAACCTTCAAACCTGGGGCTGTCACAATATCAACCTGGTTATGACTGAGCGTTTCGAACTCTGCGCCTGGATCAGCACCAAAGGTCTTTCAGGTAGCGGGAATAGTGGGTCAAGAATGCGGTCTAGACTCAATATATGAAGATATGAAGAAAGGTTTTTTTAATGGTGATCTCACTGGAGGCGAGCTATGCACAGGCGGCCGTTTCTTCACCTGCTCGGTCTGGGTGCGTTGGGTTTTACCACGGGCGGTGTGGTTGAGCGATGCACAGGCGGCATGATTCCCGACAACGCTGCAACATCCCCAGAAAGCATTTGTCTCTTTTTGGGTTCATCCGACTAAAGCATACTTGGATTCATGAAGTCCCTTGATCTTCAGTTTGAGAAATTCCATATCCCGAAACCCATAGGCCATCTTCTGAAGCGTCTTGATCTTGTTGTTTGTGCCCTCCAGTGGGCCGGTAGAAAGTCTATCGAAATCATAGTAGGCCAGGATACCCGAACGATAGGCTGCGAGAGTCTTGGCAAATTGTTGCAACATTCGGATGCCTGATACGGCAGCCCGTTTGATCCAGTCATCCAGCAAGAATGCAGCAGCCTCCTTGTCCTCCTGTTTCCAGACTTGGCGCAGGTCATCTTTCATGTAGTAGGCGGTGGCTAAGGGTTGATTGAGCCGTAGCGCTTCTTGCAGTCGGGTGTGTTCGTCATTCTCCACCAACAAGTGACAGGGATTTTTCATCAACAACCAGCGCGTCCCTTTGAGGGTTTTTTTCCCAGGGCATCCGCCTCATTCGCCACCGCTCGGCGCAGATTTGAGAGCTTTTCATTGTAGAGTTTGACGACGTGAAAGTGGTCGAAGACCAAGGTGGCCTTCGGCAGATTCTCACGAACTGCCTTGATATAGGCAGGCCCCATATCCGTTGCCACGGCCTCAACCTGCGCCCGACTCTGTTTCAGTCGTTTCCAGAAAGGATTGAGGGCCGCTGCATCTTTACCCTCAGCGACTTCAATCACAGCGCCACTGCCCAGATCCATCACAACCGTCAAATAGCCGCTACGTTTACCAAGATAGATCTCGTCAATGGCGATCCGTTTGAGCTTGCCCAGTTTGGGCTTATCAAACCGCCGATGCAGATAGCGCTTCTGGATATCCTTGATCGTGTCCCAACCCACCTGGAGGTGGTGCGCCACATCTTGGATCGTCATGTGGCGGGACAAATCTAACGCATAGCGCTCGAAGCTCTTGGTATAGCTTCGTCTTGGTTCGGCAAATTGGACGTCGACCTGGCGCACAGCACCACATGCCAGGCACTCGACTCTCTGCACAGGCAACTCGATGAGAACGGAGCGATTTCCCACTGGCGTGACCTTGAAGGTGCGTTCGGTAACGCCCCGTTTCTTCACCTTCCGATTTTTACAGCATGAACAGCGTAGGCTGGAATCCTCCTGCTCCACTCTGAAGATTGTGCTCCCTTTCTCGTAGCGTGTATGGACATAGTCATAACCCCGGATTCCCCAGGTGTGATACAGCAGGCTCGTGGACATGAGTGGTGCTCCTGAATATAGGTGATTGGCTCCAGACCACTATGCCAACCTATTTTACGCTAAGACACCACCATGTATCCTTCCACCGGAAGAGCCTCTTTTTGTGCGGCGATGTCATGACAGGTCGTGGAATCGACCAGATATTGCCCCATCCTAGCCATCCGCGTATCCATGAGGATTATCTGAAAAGTGCCGGAGACTATGTGAAGATCGCGGAGCAGGCAAACGGTCCCATATCCAGGCCGGTCTCTTTTGACTATATCTGGGGTGATGCGCTGACTGAATTTCAGCAGCTCGATCCGGATCTGCGGATCATCAATCTCGAGACCGCGGTCACCAGCAGCGACGCCTATTGGCCCGAAAAAGGCATCAACTACCGCATGCATCCGAAAAATATGCCCTGCCTCACGGCAGCGAGGATAGATGCCTGTGTGCTGGCCAACAATCATGTGCTGGATTGGGGTTATGATGGCCTGCTGGATACCCTGAAGTCACTGGGAGCGGCTGGTATCAGAAGCGCTGGCGCCGGAGGTGAATCTGTTCAGGCAGAGACGCCGGTGATATTCGAGCTGCCGGAGAAGGGCAGGTTGCTGCTATTAGCATTTGCGTACCTGTCGAGCGGTGTACCCGGGAAGTGGCAGGCCGAGCCCCGGCAGCCGGGGGTGGCATTGCTGGAAGCACTGTCAGAGGATGAGGCCGCCAGAGTGGCGCACCGGATATCCATGGTGAAGCATCCGGGAGACCTGGTGATGGTTTCCATCCATTGGGGTGGCAATTGGGGATACCAGATTCCATCTGAACAGCGGCAGTTTGCCCATTGGCTGATCGACCGGGCGGGGGTGGATATCGTGCATGGGCACTCCTCCCATCATCCCAAGGCTATCGAGATATATTGGGAACGCCCCATTTTTTATGGCTGTGGGGATTTTCTCAATGACTACGAGGGCATTAGCGGATATGAAACGTTCCGGGATGATCTGACCCTGATGTACTTCGTTACCATGGAGCCTCGATCCGGTAGATTACTGAGCTTGACGATGACGCCCCTGCAGATCAGGCAGTTCCGGTTGCACTATCCGACAGAACAGGATCAGAACTGGCTGCAACAGACCATGGACCGGGAGTGTGCTTCCCTGGGAACAGGGGTGACAAAGCTGATGCATGGCAGGTTTGAACTCGATATCAAAAGCTAGAGCAGAGAAAGCTTCCACTTCCGCTATGCTCAGAACAGAGAGGTAAATGAACCAGGTCGATTCTCCAGCATGCTTCGAGGCTGAGCCTGCCTTGATTACCGGGCATCTGTTGAGCCGGGATCGACGGGTATTGCTGTTCGGCCAGCCTGGCATCGGCAAGACCACTCTGGCTGCGGATCTGGCAGCACAGTTATCGGGTTTGGGACGCTCGGTCTGGTGTCTCAGTGCGGACCCGGGCTCACCGGTCTTTGGCGCGCCTGGCACGGTCTGCCTGGGGAGTTGGGAGGAAACGGGTTGGTCACTGAGGGGGATGGAGGCGATCTGTTCTCTGGATGCCGCCAGATTCCGCCTGCCCCTGGTGTCGGCAGTCAGCAGGTTGGCTGATGAAGTCTCTGCTGGCACCTTGCTACTGGATGCCCCTGGTGTGATCAGAGGGGTTGCCGGTGCCGAACTGCTCACTTCACTGGTTCGGGCAGCGGATATCGATCTAGTGCTGGTATTGCAGCGTCCGACCCAGCCGCCACTGCTGGTGCATGAGCTGCAAAGCTTGGGTATCGAGGTGGCATATATCAAGGCTGTAGAAAAAGCCAGCCGTTCCGGCAAGATGACGCGTGCCCGGCAGCGCACCGGGCTTTGGGATCACTACCTTGATGGGGCAGAGGAACGGATTGTTCCCTTGCAGCAACTACAAACGGTTGGAACCCCGCCCAGAAATGCGCCGGAAGCCTGGTTGGGCAAGCAGGTGGCCTTCCTGGAACGGGAATTTACTGTGGTGATGGGTGAGGTGACCGGCGCCGATAACGGAACACTCAGCGTGCGTTTGCCCGCCCCTCATCGGCCGACCGACACCTTACTGGTGCGGGATGCCTGCCGTGATACCGCTGGTCTGCTGACTACGAACAAGCCATTTGCCGATAGGCTGGTGCGCTATATACCGCCGCCGGATCTACTGCCGGATGCGGCGATACAAGCAAATGGTGGAGTGCGGCCTCTGGTGCATGTGGGAACCGCCATGGCGGTACTGGTGAATGGTGTGTTCGGTGATCCGCTACTGCATCTGCGCCTGCGCCACCAAAGGCGCAGCCTGCTGTTTGACCTCGGAGATGGTTCGCGTCTGCCGGCACGTATTGCCCATCAGGTGAGTGATGTCTTTATTACCCATACCCATGTGGATCACATCTGCGGCTTTCTCTGGTTGCTGCGTTCCCGCATCGGCGAGAGCAGTGTCTGCCGTCTGTATGGACCGCCAGGTCTAGCGGACAACATAGCGGGACTCATCAGTGGGATTCACTGGGACCGGATCGGCATACGGGGGCCTCGCTTCGAGGTGGCAGAACTGCATGGCACTTGTTTGAAAAGATACCGTTTCCAGGCCGGGCAGCCAGGTTGTAACCCCTGTGGTGAAGAGGCTGTGCGGGAGGGTGTACTGTTGGCGGAACCTGATTTCTGTGTGCGCGCCGTGACTCTGGACCATGGCACGCCGGTTCTGGCCTTCGCCTATCAGCCCGTTAAACAGATCAACGTGCGCAAGGAACGATTACTCGAAAGGCAACTGGAACCCGGCCCGTGGCTGAATGAGCTGAAGGAGTGTCTCTATGCTGGTGAGGAGACAGCTAGAATTACGCTTCCCGATGGCCGTGCGGAGTTGGTGGCAAAGCTCGCCGAGGACCTGATACTGATAAGCCAGGGCAGCAAGCTGGTGTATGCGACAGATTTTGCGGATACCCTAGATAACCGGATCAGATTGAGGACATTGGCGCAGGGCGCTCACACCTTCTTCTGTGAGGCGACCTTCCTGCAACAGGAGCGCGCGCAGGCCCGGCGAACCGGACATCTGACAACCCTTGCCTGTGGAGAAATCGCCAATGAGGCGCAGGTCCAGCACCTGATCCCCTTCCACTTCTCCCGACGCTATGAAAAACACCCCTGGCGGGTGTATCAAGAGATAGCCGCTGTCTGTCCCCAGCTGGTGAGGCCGAAACAGGATTCACCATGACCTTTCAATCCAGGAAGATTAGGTTGGGATTCGACAATGGGAAGAATAGCGGGGAACGGGAATGAACAATACGTGACAGGTTATCGAGATCGAAGATTGCAAAAATTATAAAACGAGTTTAAGGGTCTCGACAAAAGAAGATCAGTCACAAAGGAGAGCAGCATGATGACTAGAAAGAAAGCAAGTAGAAACCAACCGAGGACGAAGCGCAAGGTATCAAGGATGAAAAAAGCTGATACTTCTGCGTCACACGATACCCATGGGCAGACAGAAGGCTCGAATAATCCCCCGATTATAAATTCATTTTTCGCCTCTGACGAAGAGCGTCATCGTAAAATCGAGGAACTGGCCTATCTAAAGGCTGAGCAACGGGGCTTCGTGTCGGGATATGAGGTGCAGGACTGGCTCGATGCGGAAAAAGAAGTGGATGATGCCTCGCGGCCATTAACGTCCTACTAGTCAATAATCCCATGAGTTAGACATACCATATGGAAATCATATTTCATGGAGCGGCAAGGGAGGCCACCGGTTCCTGTCACCTTGTCAGTCCAGCGTCAGATCTGCTGGTTAAACTCACCCCGCTCCGCCAGCGCCATCAACTCATGGAACTGCTCACCATTGACCGCCACTAGGTGCTCGTGATCGCAGGCTTCAAAAATGATCCGTTCCTCTCTACCCAGACTGGTGTCCGGATCCAAAGGGTCTTGATTCCATAAACATGCCCCAGTGGCGGCACGGCCCCTACTTCACAGTCAGGGAAGCATTCTCCAAGCTCGGTTTCTGTAGCCATTTCGACCTCCTGCTTTAACAGTGGAGCTTGTTGATGTCAGACAACAAACAGATGCTGCGCGAAATAGAGATGGAGGTGGAGTACACCCGCAGTATGATCGGACGGACAGCACTCGACAGCCGGGTTATTGAGGCTATGAAGACAGTACCCCGGCATGAGTTTGTACCTGTGGGTGATCGACACCAAGCCTACTACAATGGGCCACTGCCGATCGGACAAGGGCAGACCATCTCCCAGCCCTATATCGTTGCCCTGATGACCGATCTCCTAGAGCCCACAGCAGATGATGTGGTTCTGGAGGTGGGCACAGGTTCAGGTTATCAGGCTGCTGCTCTTTCTCGAGTGGTCAGGCAGGTCTATACCCTTGAAATCATCGATGCGCTGTCGAAACGGGCGGCTGAAACACTGCAGCAGGTGGGTTATAGCAATGTGGAATGCCGGGTGGGGGATGGTTATGAGGGCTGGCTGGAGCAGGCCCCATTTGACGGTATCATCGTGACTGCGGCATCCCCCAATATCCCTCAATCTCTGGTAGACCAATTGAAACCGGGCGCCCGGCTGGTCATCCCAATCGGTATGCCCTATTTCCACCAGGAGCTGATGGTTGCAGTGAAAGAGGAATCAGGGGGGATTTCGGTAACCGACGTGCTGGGTGTTGTGTTTGTCCCCCTCACACGCAAAAGAGAAGGGTAGCACTCAAGTCTGGTAGTGGTGCTGACACTCGGATTCACGTCCGCGTACCACCCGCCTTCCCTGCAGGGGGCCATGGGTTTCGGTGACCAGGGTTTGCTGACCCTCCTGGTGGTGATCGTCATAGAAATAGATCACCACCCAGTCATGGATCTTGTTGAGCTGATGCGCGCGGGCCGTGTTGGAGAACATGGCGGTAAAGTGCCAGCCTGCTTTCTCCGTATGCAGGATCGGCAGCCAGGCCTTACCCTCCGGATTAAAACGTTTGGGTGCGATCTTGGGTAGCTCTCCGGTGAAGGCCTGCTCCAGGTAGAGATGATCCACCTCCAGCAGCAGGGAGACATCTGGTCCTTCCGTCGGCTGTGAGCGCCTTTCCCGGCGAGCCCGGCCGAGCATGACGGCGAGGGAAGCGCGCAACGCCGTCAGGCGGCGGCCGCCGATACCCTTGAGTTTATCCAGTGAGCCGTCAAAAGCGGCATTCTCCAAAGCCTCCAGGGTATCGATGTCCAACTCGTCATGAATCTTCGCGGCTAGTTCCGGGCCAATTCCCGGTACGGTCAGGAATAGATGGAACGGATCCAGGCTGCCTCGCAGACGCTCCAACTGGGCCCAGTGGCCCGTGGTAACGATCTCTGCGATGGCGGTGGCAATGCCCCGGCCAATTCCCGGTAGGGCCTCCAGGCCCTTGTTGCCTTCCTGCTGGAGGATATCCGCCACATCACCGGCATTTCCTGGAGTGCCCATTCGATGCGGGAAACCCCTCAATTCGTCAGGGCCAGGTCTTTGATATCTATGCGCTGTGCAGTCATCGGTTGCGTTGCTAAATAGGCTATTTCTGGTAGGTGCCCATCAATTCCACCTGTTCGATTATATACCCCTGCATTGCCTGTTCCAGTTGTGCTTTAGTGGGCTGCTTCAGATCGGGTAGCAGACGGTCCAGGGCATAGAGTTTGAAAAAGTAGCGATGTCTGCCGATGGGCGGGCAGGGGCCGCCGTAGCCGGTGCGTTTCCAGTCGTTGATGCCCTCAAGAGTGTCTTGGGGTAGATCATCTGCACCGACGGCTTCCGGGAGTCCCTGCGTCTCGGGGGGCAGATTGTAAAGCACCCAGTGTACCCAGGTCATTTTCGGCGCCGCCGGATCGGGTGCGTCAGGATCGTCCACGATCAGTGCAAGGCTCTGCGTGCCGGCAGGAATGCCAAACCAGCTCAGCGCCGGGGAGATATCCGCTTCGGTGCAGGTATAGCGGGAGGGAATGGGACTATCGGCTAAAAAGGCGGAAGAGGTCAGCTTCAAGCTCATAGGATTACCTCGATGTTTGATGTTGCCGAGATAGTAGGTCCGGTAAAGGTAGTGGGAGACATCGTTGATTTCATTCGCGCGCCATGTGAGTTTCAGCTCTTCAGACCAGCGAATCACTTCCCGGTTGACGCCACCCAGGGTGTGTACTTTTTGATTGTTCCGTATGTGTACCTGGCTTTCATGGCAGGCCAGGCAATGGTTTTCGTATAACAGGCGACCACGTTCGATGTTGGCGGTCTCTGCCCACGCCCCGTTCGTCAGCAGGCTGCAGAAAATGGCCGGTAGTATGTAAAGACAGCCCTTGATCATCTTGATACTCATGGTCTGTGTTGATTGAATGCTTTTAAGGTCTTCGTTTCGCTTAAGGATGAGACATTTGTCATGCTGCTTGGCTGTCTGATGGTGCTGTTTAAATGATAGCAAATCAACAACTATCCAGTGCTGTGACAGCATAAATGAACCGTTATGAATACCTGGCTGGTGAAGCCGATACCGGACAGCTTTGAGGCGTCATTTTTCATCGTAAATCCCGGCTAGTCCGAGGAGGCGCCTTCCTGCTACGATATTATCGTTCGTTCACTCACTGGGACAATCGTCACAGCAGTTGCAGCAGGTCAGCGGCATTTGCCGGGGCATACCCCTCAAAGTCATTGTTGAAGAAGATGAAGACTTCCTTCGCCCCTTGATCCTGCAGCTGTCTTGCGGTTTCAGCAATTGACAGCAACTCCTTGAGATTGTACTTGTCGGCATACCATTGCCTACTGCCATGGAATCGCAGATAAACATATTTGCCGGTAAGAAAGCCCGTTAACTGATGATCAGGAGAGTCTGGATTGCAATAGTTTGCACCCAATTTCCCGAGCAGATGGCATGAGCGGCTGAAATCGGTAATCAGTTCAGTGACATTTTTCAGCTGGTACCGATGGGTAATGAGGCGTGGTGTTTTCAGGACATTACGAAAACCATCGGGCGCCTGTTCCCGCCATTTATGATAAGTCTTGTCAGCGAAGCGGCGATAGAAGGTTGCATTCACCTCAACTGTGCTGAAATGTTGCGCATAAAAATGGAACCAATGGCTTTTTTACCAGACCCTCAGGGTAGAAGCGTCCTTTCCAATGGTCATAGCTCCATCCAGATGTGCCAACCCGAATACTCATAGACCAGATGTGCCAACCCGAATACTCATAGATCACCCTAAATCGAAACGTTTTCGATACATCAGCCATTGCATAGATACTTTTTTGATATGCAAGAGCCCCATAAGTGTATTCAACTTGATCTGGTAATGGGTAGCAGCATCATTGATGCAAGAAAATCAGTCTGGATTGAGACTCACATCCTACCTCCACCTGGTGGAAATTGGGGGTGGTGGTGCAGCTCGAGCAGCTTCAAGTAGAAGTCATATTCTCATGTCAGTCTGTGCCACGCTTCGTATAGGGCACGTGTTCAGGTGCAACGGCGCCACCCGAGATGATGAAGTTCATCGCCTCGTCCATGCTCCAGTCCGTGGAAACGAGTTTGTCGATCGGCACGATCTCCAGGTAGCCCGATGTGGGATTTGGCGTGGTCGGTACATAGACCGCTGCCAGCTCTTGACCGCTGTGCTTGTCCACCATGGTGCGGGTCACGAATCCGACTGTCTTCATCTCCGGCGACGGGAATTCGATGAGTACGACCTGTTGCACCTTTTCGGGTTTTTGCTGGAGCGCCGAGATCAGCTTTTTCACCAGACGGTAGACATTCTGGATCATGGGCAGGCGTTCGACAGCAGCATCGAAGGCGTTGAGCAGGCGGCGTCCAACCACGCGGCTGGCCAGCCATCCGACCAGGTAGAGGCCCACCAGTATCAGCAGCACGGCAAAGGTATTTCGAAACCAGGGTTCCAGAAGCCATTGAGCAACGGAAGGGTATTCGCCCTGAATGCTCTTGGAAAAGACCCGCACCCAGGGCGTACCCAGTTTGGAGAGTTGCTTGAAGACGTATTCGAAGATCAGCCAGGTCACCCAAAGCGGGATCAGCGTGACGACCCCGCTCAAAAGATAGCGCTGGATGTGCAGTGTGCGTACTTTCTTTGCAGTCATGGGTTGCGTTGAGGCAGTTGAGTGACAGGGTCATATTAACTCAAGTTATCGTTGAATGGGTGGCCTCATTGCTCAAGGCAACTGCTTTACCACACACAGACTATCCTAAATATTGAAAGGAAAATAAATCGACTAACAAAGGGTACAGGGGAGGCGTTGCGCCATGCTTACCAGGGGAGGTTAGATTTTGAATACTCCGATCGAGACACTGTGCTGCATGCCAGCTGGGAACGCTAAGATGGGACGACGACAGTATCCATGATATGGTGGACTAGTCGATGAACATCCGCCGCAAGGAGGAAGAACATCTGTTCACAGGTGGTATCGTGATACCGGATACTGCAACTGAAAAGCCAGTTCAGGAAGATGTTCTCGCAGTAGGTAACGGGAGGATTTTAGAGGGGGGCATTGTCGTCCCAATGGAGGTGAAAGGCGGCGACGAGGTATTGTTCGGCAAATACGCCGG
The DNA here is from genome assembly GCA_963797085.1 of uncultured Gammaproteobacteria bacterium. Classification (GTDB taxonomy): domain Bacteria; phylum Pseudomonadota; class Gammaproteobacteria; order Chromatiales; family Chromatiaceae; genus JASJBU01. Next base: position 119,178 of record CAWCOA010000008.1, on the reverse strand, counting down.
TACGGAAATTGGGCCCGAGGGTGACAAATTGCTCGTGATGCACGAGACGGACATTCTGGCCGTGTTGGAAAAATAGGCTTACATATAGAGGCAAAGGGCGATCCCAGTCAAAGAACCGAGATTCGGGGATGATGCACGCCGGTGCATGTTGCGGGGCGCAAGTATTCTTGCATGAGTGGTCAAGGCGACGCTCGGGCCGCGGGGACGTAATGTGGTGATAGAAAAGTCGTTCGGCGGTCCCTCGATGACCAAGGATGGCGTCTCCCTAGCAAAAGAAATCGAGCTCGTAGGACCCGTTCGAAAACGTGGGTGCGCAGATGGTAAAAGAGGTGGCCGCCAAGACCTCGGAAATCGCCGGTGATGGCACGACTACGGCCACGGTACTGGCCCAGTCCATCTTCCAAGAAGGTCTGAAATCGGTGGCGGCTGGGATGAACCCCATGGATATCAAACGCGGTATCGATAAGGCCGTCGATGCCGCAGTGGAGGAATTGAAACGACTTTCAGTACCCTGCTCAGACAGCAAGGCGATCGCCCAGGTGGGGACGGTTTCAGCCAATGGTGACGAGGAAATCGGCAGTCTAATCGCCTCGGCCATGGAGAAGGTGGGCAATGAAGGCGTCATCACCGTGGAGGAAGGCACCGGGATGGCGAACGAGCTGGAGGTCGTCGAGGGCATGCAGTTCGATCGTGGTCTTTCTGTCACCCTATTTCATCAACAAGCCCGACGATATGAGCGCGGAACTGGAGGATGCGTTTGTTCTGCTGTATGAGAAGAAGCTTTCCAATATCCGCGAGCTGTTGCCCTTGTTGGAGGCCGTCGCCAAGGCGGGGAAACCCTTGCTGGTCATTGCCGAGGACGTCGAAAGCGAGGCTTTGGCGACGCTGGTGGTCAATGCAGTGCGCGGTATCATCAAGGTTGCTGCCGTCAAGGCGCCCGGTTTCGGCGACCGGCGAAAGGCCATGCTGCAGGATATCGCCGTTCTGACCGGTGGCCAGGTGATTTCCGAGGAAACTGGCCTGAGCCTGGAAAAGGCGACCCTGGATAAGCTCGGTTCCGTCCGGAAGATTATCGTCGCCAAGGACACAACCACACTGGTCGGCGGCAAGGGTAGTTATCGAGGCAATCCATGGACGCATCAAGCAGATTCGCCGTGAGATCGATGACGCCAAATCCGACTACGACAAAGAGAAACTGCAGGAGCGCTTGGCCAAGCTGGCTGGCGGAGTGGCTGAACTCAAGGTGGGCGCTGCGACGGAAACGGCGATGAAGGAGAAAAAGGACCGCGTGAAAGACGCGATGCATGCGACAGGTGCAGCCGTCGAGGAAGGCGTGGTACCGGGGGGTGGTGTGGCGCTTGTGCGGGTTGTCCAGGCTGTGCAGGCCAAGGGCCTGAAAGGCGACAATCCTGATCAAGACATCGGTATCAAGATCGTACTTCGAGCCATGGAGCAACCGCTACGGGAGATCGTGGCGAACGCAGGGCTGGAGCCGTCGGTAGTGTTGAACAAGGTCAGGGAACAGAAGGGAACCTATGGATACAATGCCCAGACTGCCGAGTATGGCGACATGATCGAGAGGGGCATACTGGATCCCACTAAAGTGGTACGCGTGGCCTTGCAAAATGCCGCTTCTATTGCAGGACTGATGATCACCACGGAGGCCATGATTGCTGAGGCGCCCAAACAGGAATCGCATATGCCGCCCGGAATGGAAGGAATGGGTGGTTACTGACAAGAAGTGGCGGAGTGACTTTTCAGGTGGGGGTGGAGTCATAATAATTGCAATAAATTTTTCTGTCGTTAATAAGGTGCTGTTCTAAATTTCAATCCGCATTCGCAAAGGAGAATGTCATGGCTAAAGAAGAGAAAAAATCAAACAAGGATATCGAGGTCCGCCGTCCTGGACATGTCCTCAGTCCTTTCGATGAGATGGATCGTTGGTTCGGGAATTTCATGCCACGTGGCTGGATGCGGCCGTTTCACAGGGAACGGCCGTCTTGGGGTGAGCTGGCTGCACCTTTCGAAGGACATATGCCGAAAGTGGACGTGATCGATCGAGACGAGGAGGTAGTGGTGCGTGCCGAGGTGCCGGGCGTCGAAAAGGATGACCTTGATGTGACCGTTTCAGAGAATACGGTAACGATCAAAGGGCAGACGAAGCACGAAGAAAAAGAGGAGAAGGGTGACTATTATCGTTGCGAGATATCTCAGGGTGCCTTCGCTCGTACAGTGACTCTTCCGGGTGATGTGGATACCGAAAAAGTCAAGGCACAGTTCAAGGATGGTGTGCTGGAGCTGGCCTTGCCCAAGATTGCAAAAACCAAGCGGCGTACAGTTAAGATTGACTAGTTCGTTCGTCTGCAGCGATCTAACAGTCTCAACTTGATGCGTGGGTTCGTGTAACGTTAATCGTTATCGTGATCACAGGCGACGTATGTATTAGGCCAGGTGATATTGAACTGTTGAACTCAATCACCCGGTAGTCCGAGATTGCATTCCGGGTTGTCTCGGGCACTGGGTGATTGAAATGCGCGTTGATGGTGTTCGGTTCGACCAGGCTTCGGTGATGGAGCGGGACGAGGAAGGAAGCCTCCTGCCCAATTCCCCCCAGTCTATAGCATATCCTTGTGGAAGTGGAATAAACGTCTGATTTATTTATTACCTATAAAAACCACGTCCTGAGGACGTGGGAAGGTTCGAGGCTTTGGCCTTAAGAACCTGCCCATGCATCCTAACAAAGTTGTCGCCACAACAGAGTTAGGAGAAGCAGCATGAGCAGATTTGAGAAATTATCGCATGTGTTATGGCATTGCCAATATCACATTGTCTGGGTGCCGAAATATCGGTATCGAGTTTTACAAGGTAAGGTGGGCTATGAAGTTGGTAAAAGCATACGAGTTCATAGTGAGCGGTTAGGTTGTCAACTGATTGAATTGAGTATTCAGGCAGATCATGTTCACTTACTGATCAAGGTTCCGCCCAAGGTGGCCATATCGGAACTAATGGGTCGAGTGAAGGGTAGAACGGCTATACAGATATTTCGGCAATTTCCGTATTTGAAGGAAAGACCCTACTGGGGTAATCATTTCTGGGCGAAAGGATACTGCGTTGACACAGTTGGAGTAGATGCTGAAATGATACGCAAGTATGTGAAATATCAGGAAAGCGTAGAAAGAAATCTAGAGAGCCAACGCATAAATTCAATAAATGTTTTTAAAACAAGGCATTGATATTCAGTTCAGCAGAATGAAGTTGTAATAAGCGACTATCGAAGAAGTGCGTAACCCTGTGAAGCAGCTGTTTTTCAGATTTTCAGAAGAAAAATGCAGTAACCAACGGTGAGTTTTTACAAAAAAGGATGTTCCCTTCCTTTATAATTCCGGAGACGACTAAATCCACCAAAAATCACAAAAAAAGGGAACCGTTGCATGCTATCACCTCAATTTGTCGAAGGCCACCAAGTACTGCTCATCCATGAGGTCCACGCAGACGATCGGTATTTGCTCAACACCATTGATGGCGAGTGGTTTGAGATATTGCACCATTTTCCTTGGGAGGCATATCGTCACCACGCCGCGGCCTACTACGATGCACTCTATGCGTTTAATAGCGAAGAGCGCGATGCCACCAACGGTTCCAGCGAATCAACACCGGAGACAAAAGAAGCGGCCAAGCAGCGTTTATTATTTGCTCGAGCAACGATGCAGCCAACGCCAGCACAACCGCCGCAGATCATCTATCAAGGACAGGTCGTGGCATGCAAGATCCCTACTGTCGACCCCATGGATCTTGCTCCCGGGGTAGTGCCTCCACGTCTGTTAGGACGCAAGCCGAAGTGTTTTTTTAGTTTGCTCAAGAGTTTTATGGGCGCGACCTTGATGGGGTTTCCCGCCGAGCCTGAGCAGGTGCACCTACTGCTTAAGAGTAATCCCAGCTTTGCGCGGGTTTGTGGTTTTTCACCCAAAGAGAAAGACAAACCGAACCGGTACAGCTATCGCCAAGTCCCCAGCCTGCGCAAACTCGAGCAATTTGACCAAGTCATGCGTCAGGCGGGAATCTGGGATCAGATAAAGGTTTCAGAGGTCAAGACCAATCTCCAAACCGGTGTCATCAAAAAAGAAAAAGAACTGGTTGGTGATACAACGCACTACCACGCTTACTCGGGTTTTGAAACACTAACGTACGAAGACGAGAAAGGGAAACTCAAGAAGAAGTCTCAATCGAAAGCGACTAAAGGATGTCGTTGCAACGATTGGTCAAGCTGTCCCCACGACTGGGAGTTGAGCGATGACGGAGCGGGAACGGTTGTCAAATCCAAGACGAAGATGTACTGGGGCCATAAAGCCAGCGTTATCGGTCTGCCTAAGCAAGGCATCGCCATAGACGCCGTGGCTATCATGGATGCCGCCAGCCACGATGGTCAGACTTTTCTCCCCCATGCCAAGGATGTCTTTGAGCGATACCCAGAGCTTACCGCCTCAATAGAACGGGTGCTTTATGATAGCGCCTGTGATGATGCCGATCTTAAGGTGCAATTTGAAGACGACTTGGGAGTCAAACTGAAGGCATCTTTTAACCCCCGGCGCACAAAACCCATCACGATAGATTTACCGCGAGGGATAGAGAAGATTACGCCTTATGGCGTACCCATTTGCTTAGCGGGTCATGAACTGGACTACAAAGGCATTCGATACGACAGCGAGAAATTCATCTATGAAGCACCGCGGCAGGATGATGGCACATCCTTCTGTGCCAGCTGCATGGAACGAGCCGATTGCTGTAACCGTTCAACCCAGTCCGGGCGAACGATAACCGTTTCTTTTGATACCTTGCCGCATATCAATCCAAACGATCCACCCATGGCCAAGCGGTTTAAAGCCATCATGCGCCGCCGGCCCTCGGTTGAGCGGATGATAAAACGCTTAAAGTGTGATCTGGGAGATGACCGTCTGAGCAAACGAGGGAATGAATCGTTCCAAGCCTACTTGGATAAGACGATGATCGCCTATCACTTACTCATACGACACCTTCACTGAAGGCGAGACTAACCAGAAAAACACAAGCCCAGGGATAGGTTTGCCCAAAATTCGGTTATTTGATGAAAATTGACTAATAAACCATGAATTAAATAATGTTATCGTTGTTGGTAGTCATCAATTGACGATGGCGTTGGTTTTTTCTCGAATTTTGCTTGGGCCTGACTCAGGGATTTTTTAATTTATGCGCAGGCTCTAGAGCTTGATGTCTGAAGTGGCATAAATCGATAAAAGGTGGCAACACTGGCGAGCCTTCTCAGAGGGCTCGCCTTAAACGCCCTTCAAGGGCGAAAGCAAAACCACGTTCTTAGAACGTGGATTTTTAGTTTTTCGTTTCTTTATGTTGCCTCTTATGAATCATATGACCGTGCAGCAGCCAGCCTACCGCAACGCCGGTCAGCACCAGAAATACAAACATCAAGGCGCGTGACATAGTCATTTTCCAGAACAAAAAACGCAATTCGACAACCTCTGCGTTTTGCACGATAAATACAGCCGCCAGCGCGATCAGGGCAAGTATGGTGAATAATTTTAGATTCATTGGCGTCTTATCCAGAAGAAATATCGTCGCATCTTAGATCGCAATGGCAGGAGGCCGTTTGCACGTGCAGGCCAACTCGGAAGATTGGTTGCCAGCTGTCGGTTACCAGGTAAGCTATCGTATTGTATGAATAGAATAGCCAGTAATAAGTGCTGCAAATGTGGACGATCACACATAGCCCAATTCTGAGAAGGAATAAGCAAATTATAGGTACTGCCAACTTCACGTCAAATCGGCCAGACTACAGGCATGAAAGATGCCAAGCAGCTGTACCATGGATACCAATTCCCACCAGAAATCATCAGTCACGCCATTTGGCTGTATTTTCGTTTCTGTCTGAGCCTGCGGGATGTGGAGGATATCCTGACCGAATGCTGAACTACCGTCTCGTATGAATCTATACGGCAATGGTGCAACCGGTTCAGACCGGAATATGCTCGAAAGTTGAAAAGCGACAAGGACTTCTTGGTGATACTGTATATCTCGACGAGGTGTTCATCACATACATGGTGAGCTAAATTAGCTTTGGCGGGCCGTGGACCAAGACGGCGACACTATTGATATTCTGGTTCAGAAACGCCGTAACAAGCTTGCAGCCAAGAGATTTTCCGTAAGTTATTGAAAGGACAACAGCAGGCACCATGGCGAATGATTACAGATAAATTGAAGAGTGAGGTGGTCTAATGGATTGGTACAACTCAGTTAAGCATAATTATCTTAACTGAGGTAAGTGAACATGACATTAAGAAAGCAGTATTCAAAAGAATTCAAAATAGATGCGATCAGCCTGGTTCTTGAACAAGGCTATACCCGATCTGAAGCAGCCAAAAGTCTTGACATCAGACCTGACCTGGTAGGTCGTTGGATAAGAGAGCATCAGGTTGATGATGGACAAGCCTTCTGAGGGAATGGGAAACTAACCGCTGAACAGGAGGAGATCAAAAAGCTCAAGGCACAGGTAAAACGCCTGGAAATAGAGAAAGATATCTTAAAAAAAGCCACGGTATTCTTTGCAACCGAAACGAAATGAAGTATTCGTTTATCACCCAACATAAGAATACCTATCCCATCAGCCTGCATTGTCAGGTATTGGGTGTAACCCATAGTGGCTATTACCACTACCAAACTAGTCAAGCCAAGAAATTGGATGATTCAAAGCACCAGGAGATGCTGGAGTGGGTCAAGGACATCGCCAAAAGTTCTGGCTATAGCTATGGCAGCCGCCGAATGAAAAAGGCATTGAACGCCTTGAGTTTTCCGGTGAGCCGCAACAAGGCAAGGAAACTGATGCGAGAGGCTGGTGTACAGACCAGGCAGCGCAAGAAACACAAGGTGACTACTAGCAGTAATCACAAACAGCCTGTCTATGAAAACCTCGTAGAACGCCAGTTTGATGTACCCCAGACAGATCAGGTCTATGCCGCAGATATAACCCATGTCTGGACGCAGGAAGGCTGGCTGTATCTGGCAGTCGTGATTGACCTTTGTTCCCGGAAAGTGGTGGGTTGGAGCATGAGTTCACGCAGGAAAGCCCGACTGGTATGTGATGCGTTGAAAATGGCCATCTGGCAGCGTAGACCGAAAGCGGGATTGATCCACCATTCGGATCGAGGATCGCAGTATGCCAGCAAGGCCTTCAGCCAATTACTCAAGGCCCATGACATTAATGACAGTATGAGCCGGAAAGGGGATTGTTGGGCGGTGGTCGAGAGCTTCTTCGGCAGTCTGAAACAAGAACCGGTGCAATGGAGAAGCTATCAGACACGCTATGAAGCCCAACAGGATATATTGAACTATATCTCCATGTTTTATAACAGCCACCGATTGCACTCATACCTGGGATATATCAGTCCCAATCAGTATGAACAGCAATTATTGGAAATGCAGAAAGTAGCTTAACTGGGTTGTACAAAATAGCTTGACCACGTCAATTACCCGCCGGTTTCAGTGCCGAACACCTCGGGCCCAACGACTACTACTACTGGGACGACTTCTGGGGCGTTGCCGGTCTGCGCGCCGCGGCGCCCGCTGGCTGGACGTCTCTGGGCGACGAGCCGCAGCCGGGAATTCCTGGATGAGGCCGATGCGTTTCAGACCGACTGTTGACCGCAACCTGACTCCGGAGCGCCGACGCCTCGCGCGCCCCGCAATGCCGGCCGCGCCCGCCCGCCGTCTGGATGCCGGCGCCATCGGCTCGCTGGTGGCGGATTATCCGCTGCAGCTCTGCCAGCCGCGACGATCCGCGTCTGCTGGATACGGCGGCGTTCCTGCTGGACAAGTGCATCGTCCACGGCGGCTTTCTTCCAGGACATGATCCATGCCGGCATCAACGCCTACCTGACGCTGCACCTCGCCCAGGTGCTGCTGCGCGCCGGCGACCCGCGCTACCTGGACTGCTCGATACCGTCGCTGCGCTGGCCTCCCCCACCGGACAATGGCCGGAAGCCATCCACCCCCATACCGGCGGCGGCTGCATGGGCGACGGCCAGCACGTGCTGGGCCGCGGCCGAATGGGTCATGATGCTGCGCACGCTGTTTCATGCGCGAGGAGGCCGACGCTGATCCTGTGCTCCGGGCTTTTCCGGCACGCTGGCTTGACGTCGGGGGCGGAACTTTCTGGCCCCGCGCCGACCGCCTTTGGGCCCGCTGACGATTGCAATCGACGTATCGGACGGAGGACCGCATCCGGGTCGCCGTGGATGGGCGAGTGGCACGACAGCGCCACCCGGCATCGAGGTGCGCCTGCCCGGCTTCCGCCCGCAAAAGTGCCAGCCGGGCCAGACCGCCCTCGAGGTGACAAGGATACGATGAATATCGTCATGATGACCAACACCTATCTGCCGCACGTGGGCGGGGTGGCACGCTCGGTGGCGGCTTTCAGCGCCGAATATCCGCCGCCGCGGCCACCGGGTCCTGGTGGTGGCGCCCGAATTCCCCGACACCAGCCGAGCCGACGAGACCGACGTGCTGCGGATTCCCGCCATCCAGCACTTCAACGGCAGCGATTTTTCCGTCGGTCTGCCTGCGTCTCCGGGCTGCTTACAGAAGCAATTGGACGCCTTCAGCCCCGACATCGTGCACGCCCACCATCCGTTTCTGCTGGGCATGACGGCCCTGCGCGTCGCGCGCACCGCGAACGTGCCGCTGGTGTTCACCCATCACACGCTGTACGAACAGTACACCCACTATGTGCCGCTCGACTCGCCGGCCATGATAGCGCTTCGTCATCGAACTGGCCACCGCTTACGCCAACCTCTGCGACCAGGTGTTCGCCCCCAGCGAGAGCATTGCGGCCCTGCTGCTGCGAGCGGGGCGTCACTGCACCGGTCGACCGTGATTCCTACCGGTGTCGATCTGGCACAGCTTTGCACGCGGCGATGGGGCAGGCTTTCGGACAGAAGGGCATCCCCGAGGCGGCCTTCGTGGTCGGCCATCTGGGGCGGTTGGCGCCGGAGAAGAACCTGGATTTCCTGGCCGGGGCGGTGGCGGTTCCTCAAGTCCGCACCCAACGCACATTTTCTGCTGGTCGGCGAGGGGCCGTCTGAGCCGGCCATCCGGGCGGTGTTCCAGCGTGCAGAGGGTCTAGCGGACGGCTGCATCATGCCGGCATCCTCCAAGCGCCCGAGCTGGCGGATGCCTACCACGCCATGGATGTGTTCGCCTTCGCCTCCAGGAGCGAAACCCAGGGCATGGTGCTGACCGAAGCCATGGCCGCGGGCGTACCGGTGGTGGGTCTGGACGCGCCCGGTGCGCGGGAGGTGGTCAGGGACCGGCACAACGGCCGGTTGTTGTTTAACGAAACCGTCGATACATTCACAGACGCCTTGCAATGGATAGCCAGCCTGTCGCCGGAAAAGATGCAACAGCTGCGGTGCAGCGCGCTGCAGACCGCCGAGGTATTCTCCATGGCGCGCACGGCGGACAAGGCCCTGGCCTGCTATGAGGCGTTGTGTGCGCAGGCCTTTATTGCCCGGCCGCAAGAGTACGAACAATGGCAACGGGTGTTTAACCTCCTCAAAGCCGAGTGGGATATCCTAAAAGGTATGGTGGGAGCGGCCGGCGCCGCCTTCGGCGAGACCGGGCCGCTTGAGCGGACGCCGCCGTGATCGGCCGCATCGAAACTTTTCTGCGCAAGCTGCCCGTAGCGCGAGCCGTAGTGAATGGCTGGCGACCCTGCTGCGCATGCCGAGATCGGAGGCGCCGCCGACTGCCCCGGGTCTGGTCATGATCCAGATCGACGGCCTTTCCCATACCCAACTGGAACAGGCCCTGCAGCGCGGCGAGAGGCCGTTTCTCAACCGGCTCATCCAGCGCGAGCACTCCCGCCTGCATCGCCAATATGCCGGGGTGCCGGCGGCCACCGCGGCCTATCAGGGCGAACTCTTCTACGGGGTGAAAGGCGCAGTGCAGGGCTTCAGCTTCCGTGAGCGCGCCTCCGGACGCATTGTGCGCACACGGCTGCGGTCGGTGTGGAACGGGCACTGGAAGAGCAGGGCAACGAGCCGCTGCTCAAGGACGGCAGTTCCTACGTCAACAACTATATCGGCGGGGCTGTCGAGGCCCACTCCTGCCCGTCGGCGCTGGGCTGGGGACCAAACCTGCGCGTTGCAAATCCCCTGGTCGTCAGCGCTGCTGATCCTCAGTAATCTCTACAGCTTTGTGTGCACCGCCGTGCTGCTGGCAGTGGAGCTGGTGCTGGCAATCGTCGATTTCGTGCGCGGCCTGATTGATGGACATGATCTCCTCAAGGAACTGAAGTTCGTACCGACCCGGGTAGCAGTCTCCATCCTGCTGCGTGATCTGGCCAACATCGGAGCCATGATCGACATCGCCCGCGGGCTGCCTATCATCCACCTCAACCTGCTCGGTTACGACGAGCAAGCCCATCGCCGCGGTCCGTCCTCCCTGTTCGCTAACTGGACCCTCAAGGGCATCGATGACGCCGTTGCCCGTATCTGGCGCGCGGCGCACCGCTCGGTCCACCGTCACTATGATGTGTGGGTCTATCCAGACCACGGCCAGGAAGAGGTTCAGTCTTACCAACTGCGGCATGGCCGCAGCATTGAGGAGACCGTATCTACGGAATGCTTGCAACTAAGGAGGAGTCCATATACTGCCAATAGGTGAGATTTCCTGGCCTATGTCCGTCATTGGAGGATCAGCGAACCAGTAACTGGAATTGCTCGACAGTAAAAAAATTCAGGGTGATGGTTTGGTCTGCTGAGGCTTGTTTGAGACATTATGTTCTCAAGTGTTATCAAGACAAAATTAGAAAACTGTTCACGTCCAGGTTCTTACAACTGATCACACTTCGAGAATCTCACTTTCTCTGTGTGCTCTGTGAGCTTTTGGCAACTGCTCCGTGCTTCTCATAGCTCCTGTGTCCTTACGGTTTCCAGTGAATCCCACCAAACTCGATGCCCGAAAGCTCCATCATCTCTTTTTTCCAGGTGGTCAGGTCATCTGGATTGAATTTCGACAGGTGATCATGCCCGCAGGCCCGGGCCATGACCTGCATGAGTTCGACTGAGGCCTCGAAGAAGTTCTTCAACTGTTGGGCGGATTTGTCGATTATCAGTCGATCCATCAGGTGCGGTTGCTGGGTAGCTATGCCCACAGGGCAGTTGTTGGTGTGACAGGCGCGCATTGCGATACAACCAATCGCCTGCATGGCGGCATTGGAAACGGCAATGGCATCCGCGCCCAGGGCCAGGGCCTTGATGAAGTCGGCCGGCTTGCGCAGTCCGCCGGTGATCACCAGGGTGATGTCCTTGCGTCCGATACGGTCCAAGTGCCGGCGCGCCCTGGCCAGGGCGGGGATGGTGGGCACTGAGATATTGTCCCGGAAGATGATCGGTGCAGCACCGGTGCCGCCGCCCCGACCATCCAGGATGATGTAGTCCACACCTACAGAGAGGGCCGCATCGATATCCATTTCGATATGCTGCGCCGAGAGTTTGTAGCCAATGGGAATGCCTCCGGTGCGTTCCCTGACCTCTGTGGCGAAATCGCGAATCTGGCTCAGCTCGGTCCAGTCCGGAAAGCGCGGCGGAGATATCGCCGGCTCACCTTCATCGAGTCCTCGAACCAGGGCGATCTTGCCTTTGACCTTGGCGCCGGGCAGGTGTCCGCCGGTGCCGGTCTTTGCGCCTTGCCCTCCCTTGAAGTGAAAAGCCTGAACCTTGTTGAGTTTTTCCCAGTCGAAGCCAAATCGCGCGGAGGCCAGTTCATAGAAATAACGGGAGTTGGCATTTTGTTCTTCAGGCAGCATGCCCCCCTCGCCTGAACAGATTCCGGTGCCGGCCAGTTCAGCTCCTCGGGCCAGGGCGACCTTTGCCGGTTCCGACAGAGCGCCAAAACTCATGTCAGAGACGAACAGGGGAATCTTGAGTGTCAGAGGTTTTTTTGCATTCGGCCCGATAACCACTTTGGTGCCCACAGGATCCTCGTCCAACAGGGGCATGCGATGCAGTTGGGCAGTGAGGATCTGGATATCGTCCCAATCGGGCAGTTCACGCCGCGGCACTCCCATGGCCTGTACCTGACCGTGATGTCCGGTCTTGCTCAACCCGTGCTTTGCATAGTTCTGAATCAAGCCGGTGTAGGGTTCTTCGACCGCTCCATGTCCGACATCTGCGTAAAGACCCAGGTATTCGTCACGCCTGTAGGGTTGGGGGTGCACTTCTGCCCAGGCATTGATCTCATCGGCATCGACCCATACCTCATCTTCATCCACCCAGGCATTGAATTTCGGCAGCGCCTCATTATTGGCATATTCGGAAACCCCTGAGTCAAGACGATAATCCCAGTAATGGACGCCGCAGACCAGGTTGTTGCCGTCTACAAAACCGTCCGCCATCAAGGCGCCCCGGTGCAGGCAGCGTCCATAGAAGACAGCGACCTGCTCATCAAAACGCACGACGACCAGATCGACCTCGCCAACCAGCGCATAGGCCGGTTGCCGATCCTTCAGCTCGCTGAGTTTCGCTACAGGGACTTTGTTCATCTTGTTAGCTCTCCTGGTGGTTCCGATAAATAGAACTGATCAGTACGCTGATCGTTATGACATCTCGTCAGTATAGTTTTATTCTGATCATGGGCTCAAACATCGTTGATTCACATGAATGGATAGCGCGGCCTTGCTGATGTGCTCTCTGCTGGCACTAGGTTAAATTGACCTCCGAGAATTAGATAAGGTCCTGCTGCCAGAGGTGTTTCCATCAAGCCTACATGTGAAACCATCAACTCCTGATTGTTTTTCTAGTATCATTGGCTTCCAACTTAACTGCTGTAAAGGCCAGACGATGCTGATTCTCCGTGGCGCCCCCGCACTTTCCGATTTTCGTCTTAGAAAACTCACTCGCCGCCTTGAGTCCGGACTTGGCAAGCCCATCTCTGTATATGCAGAGTACATGCATTTCGCGGAGCTGGATCAGTCGCTGAATGGTCAGGAACAGGCGATCCTCGGGCGTCTGCTCTGCTACGGCCCACAGCTGACTGAACATGATCCGACAGGGCTGCTGCTGTTGGTGGTCCCCAGGCCTGGAACCATCTCCCCATGGTCAAGCAAGGCCACTGATATCGCTCACCATTGCGGTCTGCAGAGTATCAAGCGTCTTGAACGGGGTATTGCTTACACTTTGAGTGGTGACAATGAGCTGAGTGATGCTGATTTGAATCAGGCCATTCAACTCCTGCATGATCGGATGACTGAAGTCGTGCTGACAGAGCTGGAAGACGCCAGCGGTCTGTTCTCGCATGCCGATCCCAAACCCTACACCCAGGTGGATGTCCTCGAGGCTGGCCGGCCGGCGCTGGTGCAGGCCAATGCAGACCTCGGGTTGGCGCTCTCCGGTGATGAGATTGACTATCTGGTCGGGAGTTTTCAGGGATTGGGACGCAACCCTACCGATGTGGAGCTGATGATGTTTGCCCAGGCCAACTCGGAACACTGTCGCCACAAGATCTTCAATGCGGATTGGATCATCGACGGCAAACGCCAGGATCTGTCCCTGTTCAAGATGATCAGGCATACCACCGAGTCTTCACCCACAGACGTCCTTTCAGCCTACAAGGACAACGCAGCGGTGATCCGCGGACCGAATGCGGAGCGGTTTGTGGTCAATCCGGCGAATCGCACCTATGAGTTCGGTCAGGAGGATATCCATATCCTCATGAAGGTAGAGACGCACAACCATCCCACGGCGATCTCGCCCTATCCGGGTGCCGCCACCGGTTCTGGAGGGGAAATTCGCGATGAGGGGGCTACAGGCAAAGGTTCCAAGCCGAAAGCCGGCCTTTGCGGCTTTTCCGTCTCCAACCTGAGGATTCCAGGTTACGAAGAGCCCTGGGAGGAGGATCAGGGTAAGCCTGGGCGGATCGTTTCCGCGTTGGATATTATGTTGGAAGGCCCGATCGGTGCGGCGGCCTTCAATAACGAATTTGGCCGGCCCAATCTCTGTGGTTATTTTCGCACCTACGAAGAGTGGGTGCCGGGACCCGATGGCAATGAATTGAGGGGCTATCACAAGCCGATCATGCTGGCCGGCGGCTTGGGTAATATCCGTGCTGAGCATATCGAGAAGACCACCTTTCCCAGTGGCTCGCCCCTGGTGGTGCTGGGTGGTCCGGCGATGCTGATCGGGCTGGGCGGCGGCGCCGCATCCAGCATGGCCAGCGGTACCTCGGCGGAGGATCTGGACTTTGCCTCGGTGCAGCGCTCCAACCCTGAGATGGAACGCCGCTGTCAAGAAGTGATCGACAGCTGCTGGGCGCGGGGCGACGACAACCCGATTCTGTTCATCCACGACGTCGGCGCCGGCGGTCTCTCTAATGCATTGCCGGAACTGGTGCATGATGCCGGCCGGGGAGGGAAATTCGAATTACGCGCGGTGCCGAATGACGATCCTGGCATGTCACCCATGGAGATCTGGTGCAATGAATCCCAGGAACGCTACGTAATGGCAGTGAATGCCGACCAGTTGGAAGAGTTCAAGGCGATTTGCGAACGGGAACGCTGCCCCTACGCGGTGGTCGGTGAGGCGACCGGTGAGGAACACCTGGTGTTGGGGGATGCCCACTTCGATAATAACCCCATCGATATACCCATGCCCCTGCTGTTCGGGGAACCACCGCGCATGTTGCGAGATATCCGTCACCGGACCTTCCGCAAGCCGGAGCTGAATTTCGCGGGGATCGATTTGCATGCGGCGGCTCTGAGAGTGCTGCATCTACCCTGCGTGGCGAACAAGACCTTTCTGATCAGTATCGGCGATCGATCGATTACCGGCATGGTGACCCGCGACCAGATGGTCGGACCCTGGCAAACGCCAGTGGCTGATCTTGCCGTGACTGCCTCCGGATTGATGGGCTACAGCGGCGAGGCGATGGCCCTGGGCGAGCGGACCCCCCTGGCGTTGCTGGATGCACCGGCCTCCGGTCGCATGGCTATCGGTGAGGCGATCACCAACATTGCGGCGGCCCGGATCGGCAAAATTTCCGACATCAAACTGTCTGCCAATTGGATGGCAGCGGCGGGACATCCGGGAGAGGATGCCAGGCTCTACGCAACTGTCCGGGCCGTGGCTATGGAGTTCTGCCCGGCGTTGGGAATCTCCATTCCGGTCGGCAAGGATTCCATGTCGATGAAAACGGTCTGGGACGAGCAGGGGGAAAAACGTGCAGTAACGGCCCCGCTGTCTTTGATGATCTCTGCCTTTGCCCCGGTGGCGGACGTTCGCGGCACTCTTACTCCAGCGCTGCGCTCCGACCTGGGTGATACGGACCTGATCCTGATCGATCTCGGCAAAGGCCATAACCGTCTCGGCGCATCGGCCTTGTCTCAGGTCTATAAACAGCTGGGACATCACGGCGCAGACCTCAAGGACCCTGCCGCGCTGAAACGTTTCTTCAACCTGATCCAGGAGCTGAACCAGACTGAACAGATTATCGCTTACCATGACCGTTCCGATGGCGGGCTGTTCGTCACTCTGTGCGAGATGGCGTTTGCCGGGCGCTGTGGTGTCAGCATAGAACTTGATGATCTATTCGAGGAAGACTTGCCCCTCCTGTTCAGTGAAGAACTGGGTGCGGTCATCCAGGTCAGACATACCGATACGGATGATGTGCTCAAACAGTTGAGTGATGCCGGCCTGGCTAAATACAGTCATGTGATCGGTACCCTCAACACGCAGGGGCGGATTGAATTCAGCCGCAACGGCCAGCCGGTATTGAGCGGCAGTCGGGTCGAGTTCCAACAGGCCTGGTCTGCAACCACCCGGCGCATGCAGGCCCTGCGTGACAATCCTGAATCTGCCGAGGAGGAATATGCACGGATCGCAGAAGATGATCCGGGACTGCAGGTAAAACTCTCTTTTGATCAGGATGAGGATCTGGCTGCACCCATGATCGCAACCGGTGTGCGCCCGCGCTTAGCTGTTCTCAGGGAGCAGGGGGTCAACGGCCAGCTGGAGATGGCTGCCGCATTCCACCGTGCCGGCTTCGATTGTGTGGATGTGCACATGTCGGACCTCATGGAAGGACGCGCCTCTCTGGGCCAGTTCAAAGGCATGGTGGCCTGTGGCGGCTTCTCTTACGGTGATGTGCTCGGCGCCGGTGAAGGCTGGGCAAAATCGATCCTCTATAACAGCCGGACCAGAGATCAGTTCCAGGCCTTTTTTACCCGCCCTGACAGCTTTTCTTTGGGTGTCTGCAACGGTTGTCAGATGCTTTCCAATCTGCATGAACTGATACCAGGAGCGGAACACTGGCCGCATTTTGTGCGCAACCGTTCTGAACAGTTCGAAGCGCGCTTCGTTATGGTGGAGGTGGTCGATTCACCCTCTATTTTGCTCCAGGGTATGGCCGGTTCCAGGTTGCCAATCGCTGTAGCGCATGGTGAGGGGCGTGCCGAATTCAAGAACCCAGAGCATCTCGCGGCTGCCAGACAGTTGCTGGCACTGCGTTATATCGAAAACACGGGCGAGGTCGCGACCCGCTATCCTGCCAATCCCAATGGTTCACCGGAGGGGATTAGCGGTCTGAGTTCAACGGACGGCAGGGTCAGCATCATGATGCCGCACCCGGAACGGGTCTTCAGGACAGTCCAGAACTCCTGGCATCCCGATGACTGGGAGGAGGACGCTCCCTGGTTGAGGTTATTCAGAAACGCCAGAGCCTGGGTTAATTAGCTTCCGTCCAGAAAGGACGGAAACTAATCTGGCACAGGGACGTGCCAGCATTTTCAAAGGCAATAAGCCTTCGAAAATGAAGGAATCGGAAAATCGCATTTTTCGATTCCGTTCCAGAAACACCCCAGGGAGGGGTGTTTCTGGACTCTAACTAATTAGCGCTGAATATCAATACTACGACGCAAGGCATGAGTGATATTCGATGATGGATAGGCAGACAGATGTATTGGTAATTGGCGCCGGGCCCGCCGGGTCGACGGCGGCATCGCTACTCCAGCAGGCCGGTCTGGATGTGTTGATCGTTGAAAAACAGAAGTTTCCCCGCTTTGTGATTGGTGAGAGCCTGTTGCCTCGTTGCATGGATCTTCTACAGGAGGCGGAGCTGCTGGATGTCGTGCGTGATCAGGGTTTCATCATCAAGGATGGCGCAGTGTTCAAGCGTGGTGACGAGACCTGTACCTTCAAGTTTTCTCAACAATTCACCAATGGCTGGAGCTATACCTACCAGGTATCCCGGGACCAATTCGATAAAACCCTGGCGGATGCGGTCGAGTCGAGGGGGGTTCCAATTCTCTGGGAATATGGTGTAACCAAGGTCGAATTCGAGGATAACGGCCACTCTGTGACCTCGCTTGCAGGGCCGGATGGCGACAAGATCAATGTATCCGCCCGTTTTATCCTGGATGGCAGCGGCTATGGTCGCGTCTTGCCCCGTATGCTGGGTCTCGATGAAGCCTCGAGCCTGCCAAACCGTGCAGCGATGTTTACCCATGTGACTGGAGACCATCGGCCAGCGGGAGAAGCCGAAGGACGTATCTGGGTCTGCCTGATGGATGATCCGGACAATGCCTGGATGTGGATCATTCCCTTTGCCAATGGCAGGACCTCTATCGGTATTGTCGCTAAACCCGAGTATCTGGAGCGTTTCCCGTCTGACCCGAATGAAAAACTCCGAGCAATCCTCGATACCAGCCCCGCTACCCGTGAGAGATTGTCCGGAGTAGAGTTTGTCTTTCCGGTGAGAACGATCAAGGGCTACTCCATCTCCGCCAAACGCCTGCATGGCCCCGGTTTTGCCCTGATGGGGAATGCTACGGAGTTTCTTGATCCTGTTTTTTCTTCCGGTGTCACCTTGGCCATGGAGTCCGCCAACCGGGCCGCCAAGACTCTGATCCGGGAGCTGGCAGGCGATCAGCCGGATTGGGAGAAAGAGTATACAGAGCACCTGATGATGGGTGTGAATACATTCCGCACCTTCGTAACCGCGTGGTATGACGATCTCTTGCCAACAATATTTTTCAGCCCCAGGAAAGAAGAAATATTTCAGGACCAGATCTGCTCCGTGCTGGCTGGCTATGTGTGGGATCAGAGCAATCCGTTCGTGGGCCAAAGCGATCGGGCGGTAAAGACGATAGCGGATGCCTGCAAGCTTTTAGTCTGAAGCAGGACTGGTTACAAATCGAGCTTCAAGCCAAACAGCAGCTTATCTGAATTGAGTGGGTCGTTAGGGTCATCCAAGCCGCCGTTCGAAAGATGGTGATAACGGTACTCCATAGTGATCTCGCTAGTTTTCAGATTTAACCGCATGCCAACACCGGCTTGATACGAGCCTTTGAATTCAGAACTGGTGCCTGGGATCTCGGCGCTTGTATAGACTGGCCCGCCTCCGACTAACAGATAGGGCTGCATCGTCTGTCCAGGCCTGAAGGTCCAACAGGACTGGAAATAAAGGCCGAACATAGGTGGTTCTTGAGGTGATTCGAGATAATGCAGGGCGGTTTCAATGAAGATCGAACGCCGATTGCGATACCAGCCGCTACCCTTGAGCTCGGATTGAGGGTGTTCATAGCGCAACAGAAGATCAATGGTTTCTACCCGTTCTTTAGTGTTCCCCCAGCCCGGATGAGAGCTGCCGAAACCGCCGAGCAGGTGCCAGGCCCTGGTCGGTTTTTCGGCAGGGTCGGGCAGAGATTCCTCCGCATAAACGCTGCCGGCCGCTAGCAGTAGTGACAGACTCAAAAAATACCGGCAGGTGAGGCGATGCATGGGCTGTCCTTTATTCAATCAAGTCACCCGACGCAGCATGCGAGCATTGCCCGTCAATCGCGCCCAGGCTTTACCCACCCTGAACCAGAGCAGATAATAGGCCTCGAACGCCAGTTTAGCCATGCCTGACGCTGTGAAGGAAAAACTGATTTCGGCTGGACACAAGGCAGTTTTTATTCCGAGGCTGTCGGCGATCATTCGGACACGGGCGAGATGGTAGCGATTGGTAATCAACAGCGCTGGACTGGCAGCAGTCGAGTTCAGCATTTTTCGCGCCTGGCGCAGGTTTTCCAGGGTGTTGCGTGAGCCTTCTTCGAGCAGGATGTTGCTGTGACTAGCCAGGCCCTTTGTTGCCAGATAGGTTAGACCGGCCATGGCCTCGCTCAAGCAATCCTGGCAGGGAGACCCGCCAAGTAGAATGACGTTTCTCGCCGGGTTATTGGCGATGAGTTGTGCGGCTTTGTCCAGGCGTAATCGATAATCCTGGTCAATCTTGGTGTTTATGAGGCGTTTACCAAATACCAGCAAGCTGCTGTCAGCCTGCTCGTCACAGGTACTCGTCATGGCGATACGCATGGCATGAAAGTAGGCAAAGATCAACGGCAGGCCTAGGGCCAATACCAACAAGAGTAGACTGAGTAAGAAGGTAAACAGCCCGTCCCAGTCTATGCCATGACGGCCAGGCTCAATGGACATGGAGGTTATGAGGGTCAATATGAGCTTGGCGGAGGCAGTGGCCCCCGCTGCGGGTCACAATCGGCGTTTACAGCGCTGAAAAGCTGGCCTGTATGGCGCGATCAAGATTCTGAATCCAGCCATTGTAGTTTTTGTGAATACTGGAACCGTCATAGTTCAGTTCTACGCTGTCCTTGTAGAGGATGCTGTAATCGGTTTTGGAATAGGGGATCTCGACTTGGGCCATATGCTTGCGCAGATTGAGGGTGCCTGTAATGATGCCAGGTTGGTTTTCTTTCATTCTCCAACCCAAGCCGACACCAGCCACTATGATGGCCTTTTTGATGTCTTTGAGCGTGGCCTGTGAGCTGACTTCTACGGGGGATTGTTCGACGTTGTAGAGCGGCGCGGTACGGCAGCCAGTCAGACCCAGTGTAACGACCAGTATTGCCCCGAAGAGTATTTTACTTAGATGTTTCATCAGATTGCTCCCTTTTCTAGTTTATGTGGAATGAAAGTCAAATTTAGGGTGGGTTATATTGTAGGTAGGATGTTCCTTCAATCAACTTTCCTTGGGTCAGGCATCAGGTGAATGGCCTGGAATAAACCCCTTAAATAAAGTCCTCTGCTTAGCAGACGTCCTGCGATCATGCATACGATGCGCCAGGTATCTGTCCAGGGCCTGTAGTGACTGTCCCGCCCGCCAATTCGATAGATCGATTCGACAGGCACCGAGATACTATAAATTCTGTGTCGTGCCGCTTCAATTAGAATTTCACTTTCGAAGACAAAGCCTCTCTCCCGGCTAACCTGAACATGTACCGACTCCAGTACCTTGCGCGGGTAGAGGCGAAAACCCGACTGCGAGTCCACCACCGGATAACCGGCCGCCCAGGAGACCCAAAAATCGGCGAACTTATTCGCAAACAGACGTAGCCGCGGCGCATTTTCCCGTTGCTTGAGCCTGGCAGCAATTATGATTCTCTCTGGTTGGGCTGCGGCTTCCTGCAACAATCGTGAGATCTCAGCGGGGTCGTGCTGCGCATCGCCATCTAATGTAATGACAGCTTCGGCATCCAGCGAGAGGGCATGCTGCAAGCCTAGCTGCAGACTGTAGCCCTTGCCCATGTTCTCAGAGTTACGCAGCAGGGTAACCTTCAGTCCCTCGAGTTGCTCCGCACTATGATCGTCAGAACCATCGTCCACCACGATCACCCTCGAGGTTTCCTTGAGTGCACTCTCCACCACACGGCGTATGGTGGCGGCTTCGTTATAGACAGGGATGACGGCAGCGCTGATCATACGCAGGCCATGGCCCCATTGATTGAAATCACCTGGCCGGAGATGTATGCCGCCTCATCGGAGGCGAGAAAATTCACCAGGGCCGCCACTTCCTCAGGCGTGCCGGCTCGCTTCATCGGCACTGCTTGGTTGATTGCCTCCCGGTCGAATATCTCATTTGTCATTCGACTTTCGATAATACCCGGTGCGATTACGTTGGCGGTGATGCCGCGGGAGGCAAGTTCGATTGCCAGCGACCTGGTCGCACCATGCAGCCCTGATTTGGCCGCTGCATAGTTGGCCTGCCCTCGGTTGCCCATGACGCCCGCGATGGATGAAATGCTGATGATGCGGCCCCAGCGGGTCGCCATCATGGGCAGGAGCAGTGGTTGGCTGACGTTGAAAAATCCGTTCAAAGAGACATCGACAACCCGTTGCCACTGGACTGCAGACATGCCTGCCATGGGTGCATCATCATGGATACCAGCATTATGTATCAGAGTCTGCACCGGGCCCTGTTCCAGGAGTTGCTGCAGCTTGAGTTGCGTTGCTGAAACGTCCGTAATGTCAAAGCAGATCGCCTCGGCCGAGCCGCCATTACTGCAAATACTGTCAGACAACGCTTGAGCACGTTCCAGTTGGCGGTTTGCATGGACGACGATGTGGATGTCCTGGTCGGCGAGACGCCGGCAGATTGCAGAACCGATATCTCCACTGCCACCGGTGACCAATGCGCGTTTCATCGAGATCCCCCGGCCTGTGCGATGACAGCGGCCTGACCTTTGGCGATGAGTGATTCCTGCGCATGGATTTCAAACTGATAGAGCATGTTTCCTGCATCCGCGAATAACTGCCTGGCGGAGATGGTGAGTGGTGATTCGATCAGATCCAGGCGTTCGACCTGCACTTGCACATTGCGCAGGCTGGCCAGAAAGCCGGGCCGGATCGCCTCACCGGTTTCGCGCGCGAGCAGACCACCATGTACCGCCATCGCCTGGGCGGCATATTCGATTGCGTGGATGCCGGCCAGTCGGTCTCCGTCCCGCAAGGGGTTGTCCGCAGACTGATGAGAATGGCTGAGGCAGATTACTGATTCACTGTCCCAGGAAATGAGTTGATCCAGCAGACACATGGTTCCAGCATGGGGGATCAGTCGACAGAGACCGACCCGATCTAACATGGCTTGAATTGTACAGTCAGGTTGAGCCCCGGCAGATAGGGCAGGTTGAGTTGTTGCTGAGACCTTGTAGTCAGAGCCTGCAGCAGCGGGAGGCACCTGGCAGCTGGATTGTTCAATCTGAGTTCTTCGAGCAGTTCATTTGCCATGTGGCTTTCCACGGAGTCCGGCGCTGGTTGCAGGTCCAGACGCGCAAGATTGCGCTGTGCCTTGGGGTCTGCCGAAATCAACAGGCAAACCGCGAAGGGCTGGGTGATTGGTATGGCCACAGACAGAGGAAACGGCACCGGATAGTCATAGGCAACCAACATGACCGGCTGTCGATCAGTGCAGGTTTGTACCGCTGCTTCAAGCAGGCCGGCTGCAAAGCTGCCGTTGAGCGCCGCAATACTGGTGGATGCATTCTTCGAGCCCGCAGCAATCGAGGCATAGCCCGCCGGTGCGTTATGCACGGAATTATGAAAGTGGGTGGGCGAAACGGGACGATCGGTTGTATCCAGGGCTCTGCAGATGCTATCGACGATCTCCATATCGCCTTCCGCTGAAGCGAAGACCGTGGCCAGGTCGTTGCTCAGGGAGCGCGGGCCAAGGCCGTCATGAATGGCCTGCAATGCGAGTTTGATGGTGTTGCTGGTGCGCCGCCGCTCGTTGGGTTTCAGCATATCAGGTTTGAGTATGGGTAGCGCCTCAGATCGGTAGCGACTGGTACCGCTGAATATCGCTTGTGCTTCCCGCCAGCCGAAGAGCCCGGGGGCCACAACGCCTATCGCCCGGACAAAGACCGGCTTCATGCGCTTCTCCCAAACAACAGACTGCAGTTGTTGCCGCCAAAGCCAAACGAGTTGCTGAGCACGTGGGTTGGATTGGCTGGCCTGTTTTTTCGCTCGATTCGGGCCTGCAGTTCCGGGTCCAGCCGCTGAGTCTGCAGGGTGCCCGGAATAAATCCATGCTGCATGCTGAGCAGCGAGAAAATCGCCTCGGTAATACCCGCCGCCCCCAGGGTATGACCGGTCCAACCCTTGGTCGAGCTGCAGGGGATCTCTGCCCCCAGCGTCGCCACTATGGCACTGTCCTCCGCTGCATCATTGGAACGGGTTGAGGTGCCATGCAGGTTCACATAATCGATCTCTTTGCTGCTCAACCCGGCGCGCTGAATGGCCTGGCGCATGGCCAGGGCGGCACCTTTTCCCGCCGGATGTGGTGTTGACATATGATAGGCGTCGCTGCTCTCTCCATAGCCGAGCAGCTGTGCTCCCCGGTATCCGGGTTGGACGCGCTGTAGAAAAGCAAATCCAGCGGCTTCACCGATGTTGATGCCGTCTCTCTGGGCGTCCCAGGGCCGACAGGGCGAGGTTGAAATCAGATCCAGTGACTTAAAGCCGTAGAGAGTGGTCAGGCAGAGGCTGTCGACTCCGCCAACCACCGCAGCGTCGCAGAGTCCCGACTCGATATAGCGATGGGCGGCGGCGAAGACTTTTGCGCTGGATGAGCAGGCGGTCGATATGGCCAGGGCCGGACCGCCAAGGCCGAGGTAGTGTCTGACAAACCAGCTTGGCGAGAAGATGTTGTGGGTATGGGAAGGAATATAATCTTCCGGCAGCTGATCCGTATCCGGGTTGCGTTGCCGATAGGCCTTCTCGGTGGCGCGAATGCCGGAAGTACTGGTGCCGATAAAGACGCCGATGCGCTGTGCTCCGTACTCTTTGACCCGATCCGCTACATAGTCGGAAAAACCATCCAATTCCAGGGTCAGGCGCGCCAGACGGTTGTTTCGGCATTCGAATTGTCTCAAGGACTCAGGCAGTGGAGTCTGCTCGAGGCCGTCAACACGGCCGATCCAGGTCTCCAGGGCGGCATCTTCGAAATCACAGGGACGCAGTCCGGACTGGCCTGACTGGAGGGCGTTTAATGAGTCGTTTACACCTCTACCGAGGGCGTTTGCAAGGGTGTAGCGGGAAATACTTAACGGGGTAATTGGCATTATCAGGTCAATCGCCACAGACCATGAAACCAGCACATCCTTGCGCCGCTACAGGGGCAGACAAATGCGGCATTCTAACGATTAACCCCGTATGCGCACAATGATTATTAGATTTCATATTCCATGACAGGAATCTTATTCTGGATACATAATATATCGCCAATTTGTCACTGGTCAGACTTGCTGAACTGGCCATTACCATGGGGCTCCTGTAACTCTGTGATCATTTGCAAGAGCGGTTCCCTGGGAAGCTTTCCGCTGCTGCTTCGCGGTAATTTATCCACTAGATAAAGGGGACGGGGCAGAAATACCGGGTCCAGGGACCTGGCTAATTCCGCAAGCAAGATCTCCTTACTCAAGCTTGGCGCCACCACCAGAGCAGTCAATCGGCTGGTCTCACTATTATCACTGTCCGGCAGCATAAAGGCGCCGTCTTCGACTCCCGCTATTTCATTGAGCTGGTGATTAAGGTCATTCAGGGATGCCCGCTTGCCGGCGATTTTGATCATGTCTGAATGACGCCCCAACAGCTTGAAATACGGCGCCTCCAGAAGTTCCAGCCGGTCGCCCAGAATAACGGGTTGGGGCAACTGAGGACCTCGTGCCTGGAATGATGCATCCATTCTTGAGAGATGCATCTCTTCGTATAAGCGCCATTTTTCACCATCAATGGTACGTCTCGAGGCAATCGACCCCGTTTCCGTCGATCCATAGATCTCCAGCACCTGGGTGTTGAGCATCTGTTCCGCTGCTTCCGCGAGCGATTTTTTCAGCGGCGCGGTGGCTGAAATGAGGAACTTGATCTCCGGCCATGACAACTCGGCGGCAACACAGGCGCGCAAATGCAGTGGGGTGGTGATCAGTACCCGTGGCGCCTCCATCGAAGCAAGAGCATCCCGTACATCTGCGGGAAACAGCGGACGAGCGGAGTGTACACCGATTCCGCCGAACCAGGGAATCAGCATGGATGTCTCCAGACCGTACATATGCTGAGGTGGGACGGTTGCAACCAGGGAACTGACTTCATCCGCACGGATGCCAAACCGCTCGGCGGCCAGTTGAGCACCTTTATGCAGATCTCCCCAGTATTTAAGATTGGCCATGGGTTTGCCGGTGCTGCCTGAAGTGAAGAGGATAGCCGCCAGTCTGGACTGTTCAATCTGTGGTACAGCAAGGCCAGCGATAGGGTTTTCGGCCGCCAATGGTGTGATTAGAAACTGAGGGATCTCCAGGCCCTGCAGGGATCTGTCGGTGAGACAGATGCAGTCCGGGTAGTCTTTGGCCAATCCATTGATCACCCCAGGTGTCCCGTTGGGTGGCAACAGGGTCAACTGTTCCCGCTGCAGGCAAGCGGCAAAACCCACCATGAAGTGGTAACGGTCATCGCAAAGATTCACCACATGGGCAGAGCGGGGCAGGCGCTCTGCAATTTGCCAGCAGTCGTTGAGGAATTCACCGGCAGTTACGGGCCTGCCTTTGTACCAGGCAATAAGCTGATCGAGGCTGTGCTGAAAGAGGGGGAGTGAACCGCTCATGGGTTGAATTTTTTTTCAAAGTATTGGGATGCAAAATATCCAGCATGAAATCTTACCCGGATGTCTGCGGAAGGGTTTTGTTAGGGGCCAGGGCATAGGTGGCCAGAAAACTGAATGCCACACCGATCGCCACGGTCTGGCCTATCGCCTGCAGTACAGGAATATCGGAACTGCCCAGAATGCCGAATACGATGCTGGTGCTCAGGGCGCAGATGACCAGGGCGTGCAGGGTACGTGTCCGCTCATTGATATCAGGCTCCGTGCGGCCAAAAAACAGACTGTAGTCGATGCCGATGCCCAGCACCAACATGAGTGAGACCAGGTGAAACAGGGTCAGTGCTATTCCAGCCCAATGCAGCAGGCCCATGGTCAAGAGCATGGCCAGAATAACCGGCAGAACGGTCAGCATGGCGCGCTTCAGTGATTTGAGGCCGATACCCAGCACCAGCAGCATCACCAGGGCCCCGATTGCCAGACGATGAATGATCTGCTGGCGGAAATCGCTGACCAGTCGACTGGTTTCAGTCCTCAGGTTGAAATATTGTGCCGAAGGCAGATGCTTGCGCAGCAGATCTGCCACAGCAGTGTCGTCTTTGACCTGAATCAGAGGGGTCATCAGCAGCCATCCTCCATCGCGTTCCCTCAATAAGGCTTTAAGCCGCATGCCGGGTGGTGTGTCGATAAGGTCGTCAAAACTCAATGGCGCCAGGCGGCGGGTTTCATCCAGTCCGCTGATAAAGGCGTCGAAGCCATCCTTGCGGAACGGCAGTTCCGCAAGTGCTGCATTCAAGCGGCTTTCCAAGACCTCTGTCGCAGGAATTGCGGAACGCCTTTGCTGCTGGGTGCGGATACTCGGCAGATACCGACTGGCCGGGTCGAAACCGCCAATGACACCCTGATCGACCAGTGATTGCAGAAGCTCGCTCAATCTCTCAGCGGTCTGCAGGGTCGTTTCCAGGTCATGGCCGTTGATGACCACAAGCTGGTTGGGTTCGGGCGCCCGTAGCTCAGCCCTGAGTTGTCGATCGCGCTCGAGCATCCCGGCGGAGATTGGCGTGAGCGTACCGATATCATCCTGCCAGAGCGATTTGGGTGAGAACAACAATGAAACAGCCACCAGCAGACCCAGCAGGGGGAGCAACCAGGAGAGTAGCGGTGCGGGCTGCAGCAAGGGTACCAAGAATTTTATACCGGTGAGGTCGGTTGATGCTGAGTGTCGCAGGGTCAACAAGGGCAGAATCAGTCGACTGCTCGAGGCCGCCGCCAACAGGCCGGCAGTCGTGAACACCCCGAGTTGTTGCAGGCCGGTGAAATCGGTGGTTATCAGCACCAGATAACCGATACAGGTGGTGATGACACCGAGCCGGAGTGTACTCCAGATTCGCTGCATACCGCGGCTTGCCGACTCACCATCCCGCAGCTGACTGAACAGATGCAAAGGATAGTCGATAGTCACGCCGAGCAGGGTGATGCCAAAGGCCAGGGTGATGCCGTGCAGCTCATCGAACAGCAGACTGGTGACGACTATCCCTGCCAGGAACGCCGATGCCAGTGGTGCGGCGGCCAGAAGTAGATAGCGCTTTGAGCGGTAGGCAAGCAACAGCAGCAGCATGATGCTGGCAGAGGAGAGCAGGCTGAGAAAGCGGCTCTCATGCTGGATCAGGGCCCGAGACTGGACCGCAAACGCACCGGGCCCGCTGATGATGAGGTCTAAGTGAACACTCTGGTCAAGGGCCTGAAAAGAACTTTGTACAAGCTCAAGCGCCTCTTGTTGTTCATCGATGGCGAAGCCGCTGGCATGGGTCTCGAGAATCAGCAGGCTGCGGCTGCTGTCTGCTGACGACCAGACGCCCTGAGTGAGATGTGGACGCGAGTCCGGCAGCCATTGGCGAAGCAGGGCCTGATATTCACCGGTGGGGTCTGCGGGCAGCAACTGCTTGAAGGGAGATGGAATCGACGCCTGCAGTTCCTGCAGGCGTTCTGCCAGGGCCTGCTTGAGCCGTTGCCTGGTAAACGCATCCGGGCTGATATGCGGACTCAACAGATAACGGTATTTGAACAGTGGTCTCTGATCGATGGCGCTGACAGAGAACATACCATTGTCCACCCGGGAAAACATTTCGCTCTGCCGAAGCTGCTGCGCCAATTGCCGGCTGGCGGCCACCCGCTCGTCCTCGCCGCCCCCCGCAATGGCAACCAGCAGCAGTTTGGTTACCGGTCCATCATTCAATTCATTCAGTAAAAGCTGTTCCACAGGGGTTGCCCCTGAGGGCAGAAACAGGCTGAGGTCCGAACGTATGTTGATTTTGTTGAAGGTCCACCAGAGCGCCAGCAACAGCAAGCCGAGCCAAACTGCCAGGGTGACTCTCTGCCGGTTAGTCACTGAGCGGTTCAAGAGAGGTTGTGGTCCGGTCGCCGCCATTTTCCAGAACAATGAATTGCCTGATTTCCGTGGCATCGCCTTGCACCTCAATCTGCTTGATCTGCCTGGCAAGTAGTTTGTCGACGGGTTGCAGAATGAGCTGCCAATGTTCGGAGGAGCCTTCCAGTCGAGTGTGGAAATGGTGCTGCAATGCAGGAAGATCTCCCGCCAGGACGGCACGCAGTGATTCGGCGAAGGCACGGAGTTGCGGGTTATCGTCCAACATCATGACCTGATCAGGATTTCCGGCAGATTTGATCGTGAGTCGCGGGCCATCGATTTCAAAGGAAGAGGCCACCGGGGTCAAAATCTGCTTGTCCAGCTTATCAGGAGACTGAAAATGCAGGATGCCGGTTTGGATTAAGGTCAGCTCAAGGATTGCCAACTCTTTACTTTCAGTGAAGCGATTGGAGCGGGATTCAATGGCTGCAATATCCAGCATCAGGCGTTCCAGGGACCAGGCTGTCTGATCAGGAGCCATCTCGGCATGGAGTGTTGTGAAACATAACAGCAGCGCTAGCAGCGGGAGCCTGTTAAGAGCGAGTTTCATCCTCATCCCAGAAGTCGTAGAAATTAAACCAGTTGTAGGGCGCCTGGCGTGCATAGTGTTCCAGGCGATCGACGTAGCCTTGGGTCCATCTCTGGATGTCGGCTGAGCGGTTGTTGCGGTCGACGGTCACCTGATCCGCGAACAGTTCGAAATAAATGTCGTAGCGATTGCCTCCCCGGTAGATGCCATAGAATAGAATGACCGGTGCTTTCAGCACTGAGGCCAGCAGCATCGGGCCCTCGGAGAAGGCCGTCTCTTTACCGAAGAATGTGCAATGAGTCAGCTTGTCGTTTTCGACAGTCCGATCCCCCAGCATACCCACCAAGGCGCCGTTTTCAATCTCATCGGCGACCCGAATCAGGGTGTCGGTTCTGCCGAGGGGAATCACCGTTGCCGCCATAGCCGGGTTGATTTCTGCGAAAATCCGCGTAATGCGCTCGTTATGTTGTGGATACATGAGGATCTTGACTGGAATATTGTGTTCCAGCTTGGCCATCGAGCGGAGGATTTCGAAACTCCCCAGATGCGAGCCGAGCAGGATGCAGCCCCTGCCTTGTTGCGCCATATCAACGACAATTTCGGGATGATGGTAGGTGACATCGAAGGTGTCTTTATCTTCCGCCAGCAGGAATACCCGATCGAGGATGGTGGAGGAAAAGGTATGAATATGTTTTGCGATGTCTGATAGCCGGGGTGTTCTCTCCAGGGCGAGTGAGAGGAACTGCCGCGACGCCTTGCGTTGGGCGGATCCGGTCAAGAAAAAATAGAGCGTGATGGGATAGAGGCAGAGTCTGGCGCTACTGCGGCCCAGATTGAGGGCAATCCACAATATAAGTTGCAGGGCGCTGTTGCTGCCTCGTTCCCGCTGTTGGTTCCAGTTTATGCTCAAATCGATTATCCATCGAGGCGCCCGGTGGCGATCAAGAGTCCCTTTCGACTGCATTCGAAATGTACAATCCCCGGCTGTCGAGTGATCCGCATCGAGTATTGCTCACCGGGTTTCAATGGCGCTAGAAATTTTGCGGCTATAACTTTGGAAATGCGTACAGCAGGCCATTTCTCAGCGAGGGCCTTGAGAATGTTCTGCAGAATAATGGTCCCTGGAACGACTGGATTTCCCGGGAAATGGCCCTCGAGGCATGGATGGTCAACAGGGACGAGCGTATCCTGCGTAAACTCCATGCTCATTTGTGCGTTTGGATATACTGGCTGAGCGTCGCCACGGATGAGAATACATTGGCGATATTTTCATCGTCAGCTTTCAATTGGATACCATATTTCTGTTTGATGCCGAGGGAAAGCTCCAGAGCATCGATGGAGTCTAATCCGATACCATCACGGAAAAGCGGTGTCTGCGGGTCAATCTCTTCAGCTACTAGATCCTCGAGATTCAATGTATCGACAATCAGTTTCGCTACCTCGAGTTCTTCTGGGGATAATTCAGCCATGTTCAGGTTTTCTTGAAATTCCGTCTATGTATAAAGATAAAAATACAACCGCAAGGGCCGAACGCCGAACTATACACCAAAATCTCCCAGGAATGAGAGGTTTAGTGCTGGTCGATCTAGGGTCTGGCAGCAAACATCGGTTTGTTTCGTGTGGGGGTAATCCCCACTGTAAGAAAGACCAATGTAACCCGCGGGTGGACTGACAGGAAACTTTCGGATCAAGGGCTGGCGTGGGGTGGACGCATGCGGATTGATTGCCGTTTCCGGGCATTATGTATGAAAGGGAGCGAGAGGAATCGTGGAATAAAACGCCAGTAGGGGGGCGAGACGCCCAGAAAATGCATCAGACTGAAGATGCGACCTCCCACTGAGCTGCTGGAGGGATCCTCGGCCGCATGTACCACGGTCGGGCATTTGGCGATAGCTTTATTGACGCGCCGCAGCAACCAACGCTCCGAGACCTTGGGCGAGAAATAGAAAACCGACTCGGCCAGGTCCTGGTCGGGCTGCAGATAGCCGTCCGCCCTGGCCTGATGGGATAACTCGGTCCCGGGCAATATTCGGATGCCGGTGGTGAACATGGGCAGGCAGTTATTCCAGTTCAGATTTTGCTCTACGAATCTGAGTGTCTCGTTCGCCGTCTCTCTGGTTTCACCCCGGGCCCCCAGCATGAAGAACCACATGCTCGGGATGCCGGACTCCCGAACCAGTTCCGCGCAGCGTTTGACGTCATTCTGGGAGAAACCTTTGCGCATCTCATCCAGTACCCGGTCACTGGCGCTCTCCGGGGTTATCATCAAGGAGTTGAAGCCGGCCTTTTTCATCACGCTGAGCAGCTCCTTCGACATGGAACGGGGGTTCACTCCCATGGTTGTCAGCTTGATGCGCAGGCCGGAGCGGATGATCTCCTCGCACAACTCAATGGCGTAACTTTCCGGTTGATTGAATACCGAATCAATGAACTCGAAACAGCGGGGATTGACGCTGCGAACAACCCGTGTGATTTCTTCCACCACCTCTGACGGCGGGCGTCTGCGCATCGTTCTGCCTTCGATAGTGGGATAGGTGCAATAGGTGCAGTGCAGGGGGCAACCGCGTTTGCACTGGATTGGCCAGGTGGCTCCTTGGCGCTCATAGATCTTCCAGTCGATCCAACGCTCCATGCCTGAGGGGCCAAAATGCGCTAACAGCTGCCCTGGAGTTTCGACAATTTCGCCGTCCATGCGGTAGCAAACTCCAGGTACTGAACTGAAATCCTGCTCTCCATCCAGTTCACGCAACAACGCAGGGAAGCTCAGTTCGCCTTCTCCCAGAACTGCAAAGTCCGCATCGATATGGGTCAGAGACTGCTTCCCAAGTATCGAGATCGCAGGCCCGCCAAGAACGATGCTGGATTGGCTGGTTTCACGGATAATGGAGATCTGGCGCGCCAATTCATCCAGGTGAGTCTTCAGACGCTGATGCACGACGTTATCGATGTTACGTACCGAGATTGCCACGACCGAAGGCCGGAATGAGTTCAGCACGCCCTGTAACTTCTGCAATCCGCCCGGTGACATCAGTAGATCGACGAAGCGGACCTCATGGCCAGCATCTTCAGTGGCCGAGGCGACATAGCTGAGCCCGATGGGGGGCGCCGGCAGCAAATCACGCACCCGGTTGGAATAGACAAACAGTACCTTCATGATTGACTTTATCCTGTAGCAGCTCCTGACCATCGGCCGGCGCTGACGGCATCGCAGTTGACAGGGTCTGACCATGCTGTGAGATGATCCCTGCGCTCAAATGGGGGAATATCGATGCAAAAGGTAGCAGTATTCCAAATATCGTGCTGTTTGCCTATAGACTCGCTGTGTAAAGTGGGTCTCACTAGGCGCATAAGGTAGCATTGCCGTGCAAGTATCATCAGGAGGGAGCAAAAGGCTCAGGGTGCTTACCCTGGTGTTGACCCTCAGCTATCCGATCAGCCTCCATCTGACCATTTTGCAGGGCTATACCCAAGCTGCTGTTTGGCTTCTGCTAATCCTTGCAATTGCCCATTCACTACTGATTATCATTGCTGGACAGCGGCGGCTGACTGAGTTGTCGGCTCCTGCCATAGCCATAATTGCGGTGATCAGTCTGTTTCTGAATGATGCAACTGTGCTCTATCTGCCACCTATCCTGATTGCCGGCGGTCTGCTGTTTCTTTTTGGCCGTACACTCATGCCTGGAGAGGAAGACCTTATCAGCGCTTTTGCCAAGCGGGTGGAAGGAGAGAGTGACGAGGTTGTACTGAAATACACGCGTCGGCTCACCTGGGTCTGGACGCTGTTTTTTGCCGCCATGTTGATCGAGTCGATCGTTCTGGCCCTGTTTGCTCCTATTGATACCTGGTCTCTGTTTACGAATCTGATCAACTATCTGTTGATTGCCGGTCTGTTTTTACTGGAACTCTTGTACAGGATGTTCCATTTTCGGCGCCTGCCATCGCTCAGCACCCTGAAACAGGTTTTCAGACGGTTAGATTAAGCCTGGATTGAAAAATAGCGATAGGATCCAAATTCACATAATCGATTTGGACTGGCTCTCCCGGCCTTGCTGACCAAGGCGAGAATCCGTCTTCGCAGATTTTCCGCTATGGATCAGTTCGAAGGAGAATGATTCGAGTTGGGTTAGTTCTCTGAAACTGGCCAAAGGGGCGTTGGCTTCAAGGCTTCAATTGCCGCTCCAGTAGCGGAAAGGTTTATGCGCAGCGGAGATTCGGCGATCTCCCATTGCCCTTTGAGACGGTTGTCTGGGGCTTCTCCGTTAAACACCAGATAGCTGTATTTGCCGTAATGGGGGACTTTCCTGGTCAGCCCATGCAGGGCTTTGGTATTGTCACTGGCTATGACGCCTATTATCTGATTTGTGCTTTTATTGCCGTCTCCCAGCATAACCAGACTGTCTGTGTTCTGTTGGAAAGACTTTCCAGCAAGTTTGAAACCTGATTTTTGTTGCAGAAACTGGCTGACGCTATTTTGCTCCAGGGCCTTATCAAAAAAGCGATTTTCCCAACCCAGCAACCAGATGTTTCCCAGCTTGGGTAATGTTTCCAGGTCACGGTCGAGTACCATGGATGCGTCTGGATAGCCTTTGCTCCAATTTTCAGCCAAGGTTTTGTATGCTTCAAATTTCGCTTTGGCCACATCAGCGGGCAGTATGAAGAGGATTTTTTCAGCGCCAAACAGTTTGCTAAAGGTAGGAGGGGCTTCATCGACATGTAGCGTCCGAAACAGATCGAACCAGGGGTCGATATCGAGACGCAAGGGCCGGGCAGGCAGGTCGATAGAGAACGCTTGGGTTTTCGACTGGGTCGATATACTTTGCCTGATAGGTTTGGCTCTGTCCTGCAGATAAACAATCACTGGCACATCGAGGTGGAATGGATCGCCATCATGGGTCTGTTCCAGTGATCCGGTGAGTTGATAGCCCTTTTTCCAGGGGATAATCTTGAGATCGCTGACCGCCAGTGCGGGGGCTCCCGTGCGCTCTGTCCACTGGGTAAAAAACCCCTTCAGATCGTTGCCGCTGACGGTTGTGAAGGCATCCTGCAACTCAGCGAATCCAGCGGTCTTGAAGCGGTTGTTTTTAAAGAAGTAGCGTAAACCTGCGATGAAATCCTCGTCTCCCAGTTTGCGGCGCAGCATGTGGAACAGCATCAGGCTCTTGTCATAACCGACCGACTGACTGGCAGTGGTGTGGCGGGAGCGAAATTCCCTCAACGGGAAGTCGTTCTCGGAGCGCACGAAATCATTGTATCTTTGCAGGGCGGAACGACGATAATTGATGCCTTTCCCGCGCTGTTCCTTGAGCAGGTGGTCCGCCAGATAGGCCGTTAGCCCCTCACTCCAGTTACCGCTTGGATAATCCACATAGACACCGTTGCCCCACCAATTATGCAGAATCTCATGGGGGAAGGAGGTATGCAGGATGAAGGGCAGCCGGATCACCCGTGATCCGAGCAGGGTGAAGGATGGCATGCCGTAGCCGGTCTCCCAGAAATTTTCCACCAGGGCGAACTTGGTGTAGGGGTAGGGACCGATGAGGGCCTGATACAGGGCAATATAGTGTTCCGTGGCCTCGAGATAGCGCTGGGCCAGTGCTGGGTCCGGTTGGCGTAGAAAGACCTGGGCCTGGACCTGTCCGTCTTGCTGAGAATAATAATGGAAAGGCGCGGCAATCAGATAGATGTCGTCCTGCGGGTTGGTTTCCTGCCAGTTGACAATCCGTTTGCCCTGTCGGCGTTTTTCCGCAGGGCCAGTCCCTTGACTGACAGCCAGCCAATTTTCCGGAAGCTCAATAGTCAGATTGAAGCTCTGCAGGGTATTTGGAAAGACGGGGTACCAGGCGACACCCGCGTCAAGAAAAACCCCCTCTCCGGAGATGGTGCCGGAGAGTAACTGCTGGCTGCGTCCGGGGCTCTCGGATCGGGTGCGGATCTGGTGGGCAATCTTGCCGCCGTATTCCAGGGTGAAATCTCGTACATCATCAGGCAAAGTCAGTCGATACGCCTGAAGCGGTGCGCGGACAGCAAGCGTTTTGGTTTTGGTGAGTTGTACCCCCGGCGATAGTATGCGAGGCTCAAGTCCTGCATGGAGGGTGAATTCCAGCGGGGCTTTTTCGGGTAAATGGATGTGGTCTTTTACCCACAGGGTTTGCTCCTCAGGCGACAGCGTGACTTCGATCTCATGTTGAATGGTAGGGCTTGCTGCGTGGCTGTTAGCTGCGGCAATGCTGATCAACAGGATGAACCAGTAGACGGTTTTTTGGGTCATAGAGCGCATAGTCCCCGCATTTTAACAGTTGCAGGCGGGATCGAAAGACAATTTCACAGGCTTGGAGAGATTATCAGTGATAAGAAGAATTTTGATGGCTGGTCTGTTGATGATCACAATAGGCGGGATTGAGGCGACGGAAGGGGAAAACCCCACGGTTATAGATCTGTCGAGTCTGATGACGATGGAAAGCCTGGTTCAGAAGGTGTCTGACAATCGGGTGATTTTTGTCGGAGAGTCCCACGACCGTTACGAACACCACCTGAATCAGCTGGCGGTGATAAAAAATCAGCATGCCCGCTATCCGGTACTGGCCATCGGTCTGGAATTTTTTCAGCAACCCTTTCAGCCGGTGTTGGATGACTACATCGCCGGCAAGATTGATGAGGCCGAATTCATCCGGCGTACCGAATATTTCGAGCGCTGGCGCTTCGACTACCGGCTCTATCGGCCGATCTTCAGCTATGCCCGAGAGCATGGCATACCCTTGATTGCGCTGAATATCGAGAAAGAGATCACTGATAAGGTTCGCGAGGGAGGCCTGGAGAGCCTGGAGGAAGCGCAGAAGATCAGGATTCCGAAAGAAATCGACCGGGATGATGAAAGCTATCGCAAACGCCTGGAGGATATCTTCAAGCATCATCCGCAAACCGAAAGCAGTGATTTTGAGCGCTTCTTGGACGTCCAGCTGCTGTGGGATGAAAGCATGGCTGAGCGGGCGGCATCCTGGTTACGGGAACATCCCGATGGGCATATGGTGGTGCTGGCCGGTGTCGGTCATCTGGTCTATGGTTCAGGCATTCCCAATCGACTGCAACGCCGGGTGCCTGTTTCCTCGGCTATCGTGATCAATGCCCGGCCCGGTACTGCAGTCGATCCGGAGATGGGTGATTATCTGGTCATGCCCAAACCCGTCGATCTACCTCCTTCCGGCAAACTGGGTGTGTTTCTCGATACCGAGGACTCGCCCCCGGAAATTTCCGGCTTCAGTCAGACCAGCGGAGCCGCAGAGGCGGGGGTGAAGGAAGGGGACATCATTTTAAAGATTGATGATCTGAAGATAACCAGCTACACCGATATCCGGCTTGCTTTGATGGATCGGCAAGTGGGGGATAAAGTCACCATTGTAGTCGAACGGGATGCCTTGATACTGGGTACCATGAGGCATCTCATGGAAGTGGAGCTTAAATAGTCCCTTCTATCCAAATTCAGCAGGAACAATGAAGAAACCTGAATTACTCTCCCCGGCGGGCACCCTGAAAAATGCCCGCTATGCCTTCGCCTACGGGGCGGATGCGGTCTATGCAGGGCTGCCGCGCTACAGTCTGCGGGTACGCAACAACGACTTCCTGGAAGACAACCTGGCGATCGGCATCCGCGAGGCCCATGCCCTAGGCAGGCTGTTTTACCTGGCCTGCAATGTCATGCCCCATGGCGCCAAGGTGAAGACCTTTATCGACGATATGGCGCCGGTGGTTGCGATGGGCCCGGATGCCCTGATCATGTCCGATCCCGGACTCATCCTGCTGGTGCGTGAGCGTTGGCCGGAGATGCCTATCCACCTCTCGGTACAGGCGAATACGGTGAATGCCGACGCAGTGCGCTTCTGGCAGCAGCAGGGAGTCTCGCGGGTGATCCTTTCCCGGGAGCTATCGCTGGACGAGGTGGCGGATATCCGTCAGGCCTGTCCCGACATGGAGCTGGAAGTGTTCGTGCACGGCGCTCTGTGCATCGCCTATTCCGGGCGTTGCCTGCTGTCCGGCTATTTCAATCACCGGGATGCCAATCAAGGGACCTGCACCAACAGCTGCCGCTGGGACTACAAGGTTAGCCAGTCCGTGGACGGACCCGACCTGGGGAAGGATCTGAACGCCCAATCCCATCACCCGGAGTCCGACCAGGTCGTCTACCTGGAGGAGAAAGGGCGTCCCGGCGAATTGATGCCCATGTTCGAGGACGAACACGGCACCTACATCATGAACTCCAAGGACTTGCGCGCCGTGGAACATGTGCAGCAGTTAGTGGAGATCGGTATCGACTGTCTGAAGATCGAAGGCCGCACCAAGTCCCACTACTACACCGCGCGCACCACCCAGGTCTATCGACAGGCCATAGATGACGCTGCCGCGGGTCATTCATTTCGCCCCGAGCTGATGGCCGATCTCGAAAGTCTGGCCAATCGGGGCTATACGGATGGCTTCTACCAGCGCCATGAATCACAGGAGCTGCAAAACTATCGCTACGGCAGTTCCCAGAGTGACCGGCAGCTGTTTGTCGGGGAGGTTACTGGCATCGATGAATCCAGCGGCCTCACGGCGCTGGATGTAAAGAACAAACTGCGAGTGGGTGACCAGCTCGAGCTCATGACGCCGGAAGGGAATCACAGTTTCAAGCTGGAACAGATGTTGGACCGCAACGGCAATCCGCTCCAGGAGGCACCGGGCGGAGGTTATCAGGTGATGGTCAAGCTGCCGGTTTCCGGCCTGCCCAATGGTCTACTGTGTCGTTATCTTAAAGAAGAACACAGTCAGGCCGGATGACCATTTCGGACCTC
This sequence comes from uncultured Gammaproteobacteria bacterium, assembly GCA_963797085.1. Lineage (GTDB taxonomy): Bacteria > Pseudomonadota > Gammaproteobacteria > Chromatiales > Chromatiaceae > JASJBU01. The sequence goes on along the minus strand of CAWCOA010000008.1, from coordinate 81,941 downwards.
GTTGCTTATCCCGATCAGCAGATTGCTGGCTTGCCGATCAAGGGGCAATGCTTGCGGAAGATATTTCAGAATAGCCATTGAGGTCGCAACGGCCGGTCACATAGACTCGTGCTGATTTATCGGAAGTGATCGCTCCCAACAGGGCATGAAACATCAACTCGACACCATTACCGGTGTAATCACGATAAAACCAAACCTCATTCCTGCAACCACTGGGATTGCTGGCTATATTCAGTTGCACCAAAAACCGCCCGGCGGTGGTGGGATTGAGCTCGACGACTTGGCCATAAGAGGTCCAGCCGGCACCACCCGCCCATGCAGCAGCTTGGATCTGGCTCAGACCCAACAACAGCAGGAACACTAACCCGACTCTTCTTTCCATTGCATAGGTTCTCTCAATTTCAGCACACTGCTTATAACACAGAAATACCATGGTTTTGTGGATACGTTTCTCTAGTCTGCGCCATGTGCTAGGCAGCAGGTGCGGTGGTCAGCCCGTTCCGACGCGCTGTCTCCTGCAGCGATGCTGCGTCCATCCATAAATAGCCTAACTGCCTGACTGCGAGAGTATTTCATTTTTCTGCTTACTCGAAAAGCTAAATAAAAAGACAGTATTATCCCAGTCGGATTATGCATCTTTCTTCGGTTTAGTTTGAACGCATACATGAGTCTTATAGCGAAGCAGACCAGCCCCGCTTTCGAGGCAGCGCATGTGGTCGAAGAAAAGCTCGGCGAGCTGCAACACCAATTGACCGAGGCAACCTATCAGGATGCAGTGGTGCGTGGCCACTTTGTACGCAATGCCTCTATTGGGTTGATAACGGTCGGTATTGGCCTATTGCTGCTGTTGTCCTTGGTTTCCATTCGTGGCATTAGCCGTACGGTATCCAAACTGGGTGATCTGGTAGGCCGTTTGGCGGCAGGTGACCTGACGGCTCGCTGCGCAGAGAATTCCAAAGATGAACTGGTTGAGATTATCGCCGCTTTCAACAAGCTGGGGGATAGTTTGCAGGAGGTGATTACGGGACTAGCAGGGGCGGGGATTTGCCGCGGTGGCCGATGAGGTGCGGACCCTGGCGGGACGCACCCAGGAATCGACCCAGGAGATTCAAGGCATGATTGAGCGGATTCAGCTAGGGACCAAAGGTGCCGCAAAGGCGATGATGCTGGGACAGACCAAAGCACGGCAAACTCTTCAGCAGTTTGAAAAAACCGACCAGACCCTGCTTGAGATAAACCAGGCGGTGGCCCGTATCCGCGAGATGAACACCCAGATCGCCACAGCCGCTGATGAGCAGGGGGCGGTGGCTGAAGAGATCAATCGTAACTTGCTGGCAATCAATGATCTCTCTGCTCATTCCGCTCAGGGTGCGGAACAGACTGCCGCATCAAGCGCCAAACAGGCCCTTCTGGCAACAGAGCTGCAATCAATGGCGGGTAAATTCAAGATCTGAAACGGCTAACCTACACACCTGCCCTCGACATGCCGTTCATTCCACGCTCAGCATCGAATAGGGCCGTTCCAGTTCACTCGCCAATTCAGCGAGACTGAAGCTGCGGGATTTACGAATGCCCTCTTTACCTTCGAAGTAGACGATCAATGTAGGAATCGTGAAGACAATCTGTTGTGCGGCCAGTTGTGGACTCGCCGCACAGTCGACTTCGCCGACCGTCAGTTTGGGAAATCGCTGTTGCAGCAGCTCCAAAAGCTTGGGTTTCAATATCTCACAGACGGCGCAATCTGGACCGCTGAAGTAGGCAGCACAGATCGAGTGGCTGCTGATGAAGCCGGTGAGGTCATCTTCTGTGACAAGGGGGCGAGACATGGAGCCGTGCCTGTTGTGTAAATCCACATGATAACGTCGTGCATGGCCATGGGCTACAGGAGACTCCCGAGGGTGCCAGGTATGAATGGAATTTCCCATACCCGGCCCCAAGGGTGTATTTAGCTGCGATTGCTTTACCTGTTAATGGCCTTTATCCATAAGACATAGGCATGAAGAAATAATCCGCATTCGCCATCGACAGGTTGGATCAATTCGATAGACTATCCAACTTGAGCAAGATGTTGATCAGTGTATTGGAGAGTTTGTACATCTCCGTGACTGCAGCCTTGGCGCCCTGGCTGTCACCCGCCAGATGTTTCTCCACCGCTTCATGGCTCGAGTCATGGAAGCGTTGATGGGGTTCCAGCAGGGTATCGAACATATCCTTTGCCTCGTCACTGACGGCGGCTGCCTCGGCAGGCCCGGTGTCATAGAGCCATTTGCCTAGTTTACAATCATGGAAATCCGTTCCATGAAAATCGCCCTTGCTGTCGAGTGTCGCCTGAATCTTTTTCAGGTACTGCACATGGTCGTTCATGCGTTGAAAAAAGAATGCTTTCTCCGTCATATCCAATCTCCCTTATCAGACTTAGACCAGTTTGGCGATATTCTCTGCCGCTCTTTTGACATCGAGGAAGATAAGCCCCAGCTTCGCCTTAGGTTTGGCCATGACGGTTACTACCGCCTCGTTACCGGCGCCGGTCATCAGTACATAACCATTTTCACCTTTGATGAGCACCTGTTCCAGGGTGCCGCGCGATAATTCCTGGGCGGTACGGTCACCGAGGGAGAGCATGGCCGCGCTCATTGCGCCGACCCGATCCTCATCCAGCTCGGCCGGCATTTGGGAGGCCATCATCAAGCCGTCGGTAGAGACGACACCGGAAGCTTCGATGTCCGCCGAGGTTCCATTCAGTTCGTTTAATATTGAATTAAGCATGTCTGCACGCATCGTGGTTCTCCTTTCATCAGGTATGAGTCAGTCGTTGGTTGGCCCGGTCTACGCCGGGTTGTCGAAAAATATGTTAAATTGAGGCCGGTCATGTCGGATCGTCAGGCCCCGTATCTGGTACTGAGGGCCCAGATGAGGGTCGTCAGGGCCGGTTGGTTGAACTGCGGTAGGCCGCCGATCACCAGAACAAAACGTTGATCCCCGACGAACAGGGGCCAGAATCCTACCTGGCTGTTACCGGCGGCATCGATCAGCGCCCATGCATTGCTGGCCAGCCCGAGATTGTTCTTCAACAGCCGATGATGACGCTCGTGCAGAGAGGCGATATCCGCGCTCAGCGCCGAGAGCTCTTCGGCGGCTTCGTGAGCAAAGCCTTGGGATGAGACATAAAAACCCTGGCTGTCGGCAAGCAAGGCCTTGTGGCTGCCGGACAAGGCGGGCAAGAGATCGGGGATAATGTCCTCGAGGGCGCCGGCCGGTGCGCTTACTGGGGTCTCCATCCCTTCAACCCAGCCGAGGTTTTGTGCGTGATGCAGGAGTTCGAGGGACGCTTCATCATTATCGCTGCCAAACCATTCTCTCAACCCTTCCAGGGAGAGAGGCGGGCTTGCCTGCAAGCTCAACAGTGACCTCAGCAGCTGCCGGGACGGATCCACTGTGGATTCGGAGACGGCATAATAGGCCCCGGCCGGGGTGACCGCGAGATAGAGATTGTCGGCCAGATGGTATTTATTCATGTCAACCTACCAGTCCTGGGTCCAGCGAATAGAGTAGGGCCTCGACCAGTAGCGATACATCCCGCCGTTCCCTGGCATCGACCTCGAAGATGGGGGGCTTGTGTGAGAAATCGGACAGCTGCAGGTGATAATCGGCGACTTTAGGATGGGTTCTCTCATCGGTGCGGGTAATTCCGATCACCACCCGGGTTTGATCAATAAACGCCTTGAAGGCGCCGAGAAAAAAATGCATATCCTGGAAGGGATCGGGGCGGGAGTTGTTGACCAGCAGGACCAGGCCAATGCCCCCTTCAGTGAGTATGTCCCACATGAAGTCGAAGCGCTCCTGTCCTGGGGTCCCGTATAGATGGATACGTTCACTTGCCTGCAGGTTCATTACTCCGTAATCCATTGCCACCGTGGTGCCCGACTTGCGGTTTCTGGTCATGTCGCTCGCGGCCTCATCTGTGGTTAGCGGCGGCATGTCGCTGATCGAGGAGATGGCGGTCGTTTTGCCGGCCCCTACCGGGCCGGTGAAAATGATCTTATGGTTACTCATCTCTACTGGCTCATTGTCCTTTAGCTTTTCGCAGGTGCTTCAAGATCCGGCCAAACAGTCCCTGATAACGGTTCTTTTGCGGAGGCGAGGGTTCTATCAAGGTGTCGACAGCGCGACGACCGGTGGATGCCAGTCCCAATGCATGAGCCGCACTGTAGAAACCAAAGACATGACGTTGCGGTATTCCCAGGACCTTTGCAGTATCGAGCAGGGAGTGGGGTTGATTGGTCCACAAGGCCGCGATACGCAGTGCATGGGGAAACAGCGGCAGTCGCGTCAGATTTGGCCAGCGGCGTAAAAAGACCGGAGTATTCAAATCGGTATCAGCTGGAAACCTGCCTCGGGAGGCCCAAAGCGAGGTCTTCCATAACAAGGCATCACGGCTGATGGTGGATACGGCATACTTCGGTTCGATAGGGTCATCGCTTTCCTGGACTCGCAGGGAAACACCGCTGTCGGAGATCGGTATGACCGACAAGGTACGCAGCTGAGAATCACTGAACTCCACCACTACTTGTTGCTCATGCGGTGAGAGGCAGATCGATCCGCGGGGTGTTTTTATCTTCACACAGCGATTTTTTGCGTCCGCTCTCTCGCAGGCATGTGCGAAATGGCTCTGCAGAAAATCCTCTGGCCGGTATTGGGCATTGATCCGTTGCTGTGTATCGTTTGGATCGATATCAGGGGCGGTGCCGATCAGGATCTTGCTGTCCTGGTCTTCCAGATACATGGCGGCATCATGGGTCGATGGCGCCTTGGCTGCTTCCCGCTTAGGCTGGCGTTTTGCAGCGTTACTGACTCCTCTGATCAGATATCGGTGGTTTTGGGGTCGTCTCTTGTTTAGCTACATTGGAGACTGTTTGCTCGATCGCGGCCGGTTGCTTGGGCTGTGTTGGCAGACTGCGCTGGGTCTTACTAAGGGCCAAGAGCAACTCTTTGGCCTTTAGTGGCTTGCGCAACAGGATTGCATTCTCCGCCTGGTTTTCGTGCAGAGAGATCAGAATGATCGGTTGATCGGGGTGGCGTTTTCGATACTCATCGCAATGCATCTGGCCCTGATAGCTGTCCAGATCGATGATGCTGGTCTCGGCTGAATCTTCCTCCACCAACACACAACGGTTTTTACAAGGTCCTTGAAAAAACAGGCGCAGGGCATTTTTCATGCGCTCATCCATGCCGATGGCAGCGACTTGAATGGGCCTTGACGCTGGAGCCATCAATCAGGTCTCCGTGACAAACAGGTCAGCCAGTGCCTGCCAGGCAGCGGCTGCAGGATTCGAGTCTGTATCGATGCGCTCCCGCATGCTTTGGAACGCTTCTTTTGCCCGTGTGCTGTCGGTAGATTTCCAGGAGATCCTGGTGGAGTTCCGGGCGCTGAGGGTCCTTGAGTATCGCCGCTTCCAGCACTTCTCTTGCCTCATCGATCTGTCCATACTCGAGATGCTCCTGTGCCTCTTGCAAGGGATCACGAGGCAAGGGTTCATGAGACTGCCTGTTTGGTCACCAGTTGATCCGTGCCACTAAGTCCTTTACTGAGTAGTGACCTCCTGCAAGGCAATATGGCATCGGTCGATCTGATGCCGGTCTCCAGACGCTGGAGCAGAAATTGGTAACTCTGTTCATCGATAACCGCGCGGGATGTTTCCAGCAGGCGTTGTCGTAACGGTCGTCCGGCGTCCTGCAAGGCGATGAACATATCCACCAAGGCCCCAAATATGGCGTCTCCATCCCGTCTCTCGATGTGCAGATACACGCGCTGCACATGGCTGCGTAGATCCTGTGGTGATCTGGCTACCGCATGATCGAGATACGCCGATGCCTTATCACTCCAACCATGTGTATCGAGTTGCAGGTGGGAATTGCCAGGGATTTGGAAGGCCGCATCGATGAGAGAGGCTTGGTCCCTGCTGTTGCACTCTTTCTCTCCGGATATCGAAGCTATTTTGATTACTGGTAAAGTGCCTTCCATTCTGGTGTTGTCCTTAATCTATCTGGTTGCTGAATCAGGCTAATGGTGTTCAGTATCTATCTGCTTTGGATGAGGCTTTATTTACTGATAAGGCTATCAGTGTGCCGTTTTGCTTCGATATCAGCTTTGCTGGCACCAGGAACTATCGGCCGATCCGACGGATTACTTGAATGTTCGATGGTAAACATTATTGGGACTCCGGCCACTCAATAATCAAGGGTTATCAGTCACTGTCAGATGTGTTAGCCTTCGCGCCAATTGATAAGAAGCGGGTCGCTGTTGGTCATTTACAGCCTTCGATGAGATCCCGTAATGCGCGCCGGACCTGCGGATCCGGCTTTTTTTGTTCATGTGGCCTCACGTATGGGTCACCACTGATGAGGGATAACAATGCCTGTAATCACACTCCCCGACGGTTCCAGCCGTGAATTTGATCAACCGGTCTCTGTGCATGATGTCGCTGCCGATATCGGCCCTGGTCTGGCCAAGGCCGCCCTGGCGGGCAGGATCGACGGCAAACTGGTGGATACCTCTTATCTATTGGACGCTGACACCAGCCTGGCCATCGTCACCAGCCGCGACGAAGAGGATGCCCTCGAACTGATGCGGCATGATGCCGCCCATGTCATGGCCCAGGCGGTGCAGGAACTCTATCCGGGCACCCAGGTGACTATCGGGCCGGCCATCGAGAATGGTTTCTATTATGACTTCGCCCGCCAGGAGCCCTTCACCCCGGATGATCTGAAAAAGATCGAGCAGCGCATGCACGAGATCGTCAAGCGGGATCTGCCGCTGCAGCGCGAGGTGTGGGACCGGGACGAGGCGATCAAGGTCTTTGGCGAGATCGGCGAACAATACAAGGTGGAGATCATCAGCGACATCATCCCGGAAGGGGAGGAGGTCTCGATCTATCGCCAGGGAGACTGGTTCGATGTCTGCCGCGGCCCCCATCTGCCGAGCACCGGCAAGCTGGGCAAGGGTTTCAAATTAATGAAGGTGGCCGGCGCCTACTGGCGCGGCAATTCCGACAACGAGATGCTGCAACGCATCTACGGCACTGCCTGGCGCGACAAGAAAGAGCTGAATGCCTATCTGCATCGCCTGGAAGAGGCGGAAAAGCGCGACCACCGCAAGCTCGGCAAGGCGCAGGATCTGTTCCATACCCAGGAAGAGGCGCCGGGCATGGTCTTCTGGCACGACAAGGGCTGGCAGATCTATCTCGCCGTGGAACACTATATCCGCGAAAAACTGCGCCATCACGGTTACCAGGAGGTGCATACTCCACAGGTGATCGATCGCTCATTGTGGGAGAAGTCGGGTCACTGGGACAAGTTCGGCGACATGATCTTCTCCACCCATTCCGAGAACCGGGACTACGCCATCAAGCCGATGAACTGCCCGGCGCATATCCAGATCTACAACCACGGTCTGAAGAGCTACCGGGATCTGCCCCTGCGCCTGGCGGAGTTCGGTTGCTGCCACCGTAACGAGCCGTCCGGCACCCTGCACGGGTTGATGCGGGTGCGCAACTTCGTACAGGACGATGCGCATATCTTCTGCACCGAGGAGCAGATCCTCTCCGAGGTTTCCGACTTTACCGATCTGCTGTTCGAGGTCTACCGGGATTTCGGTTTCGAAGATGTCCTGGTAAAGCTCTCAACCCGCCCGGAAAAGCGGGTTGGTTCGGATGAGACCTGGGACAAGGCGGAGCAGGCCCTGGAGGATGCGCTCAATCAGAAAGGACCTGGAGTGGGAGCTGCAGCCGGGGGAGGGGGCCTTCTATGGCCCGAAGATCGAGTTCTCGCTGCGGGACTGCCTGAGCCGGGTCTGGCAGTTGGGCACCATCCAGCTCGATTTCTCCATGCCGGAGCGCCTGGGCGCTCACTATATCGCCGAGGATAACAGCAAGCAGGTGCCGGTAATGCTGCATCGCGCCATCCTGGGTTCCCTCGAGCGTTTCATCGGAATTTTGATCGAACACTATGCCGGCGCCATGCCCTTGTGGCTGTCACCGGTGCAGGCGGTTTTGTTGAATATCACCGATCGACAGACGGAATATGTGGAAAACTGCCACAAACGCTTGCGCGATAAAGGATTTCGTGTCGAAATGGACTTGAGAAATGAGAAGATTGGCTTTAAAATCCGCGAGCACACGTTAATGCGGGTGCCCTACCTGCTGGTCGTGGGTGACCGGGAAATGGAGCAGGGCGCAGTGGCTGTGCGCACTCGCAAGGGTGAAGACCTGGGCAGTATGCCCCTGGATGACTTCATCCTGCGCATGCATGCTGAGACCACAGAACGAGTGAACTGAGTGTAAAGCACCGGCTTTCCGGTGCTTTTCTACTTTTCGGGATAGAACTTTGAGGAGGAGCCAGCTATCGCTGCAGCAAAAAAACATCGCCTGAACGAAGACATAACAGCACCCCAGGTACGCCTGGTGGGCGCAGATGGAGAACAGGTGGGTATAGTTTCGATTCTGGAGGCCATAAAGACAGCTGAAGAATCTAAATTGGATTTGGTGGAGATCGTGCCTAACGCGGAGCCTCCGGTATGCCGCGTCATGGATTACGGTAAATTTGTTTTTGAGCAGAAGAAGCAGAAACAGGCCGCCAAGAAGAAGCAGAAGCAGGTTCAAGTCAAAGAGATCAAATTCCGGCCAGGGACGGGAGAAGGGGATTATCAGGTAAAACTACGCAACCTGATACGTTTCCTGAATGAAGGGGACAAGACCAAGGTCACCATGCGATTTCGTGGTCGTGAGCATGCGCATCGCGAACTCGGACTGAAACTTCTCGAGCGGGTGGAAGCGGATCTGGCGGAATACGCACAGATGGAGCAGAGACCGGCGATGGAAGGTCGTCAGATGGTGATGGTGTTGGGCCCCAAGAAAAAGTAAGGGTTTCTGAGAAACCCAATAACCAATCTGGCGTCTCTTGTAGTTGAGGGCGCGCCACAAATCGCGGAGTAGAAGCAATGCCAAAAATCAAGACTAATCGGGGTGCGGCCAAACGGTTCAAACGCACCTCATCCGGTTCGTTCAAACGAAACTGCTCGCATCGTCGGCATATCCTGACGAAGAAGCCAACCAAGCGGAAGCGTCAGTTGCGTTCTCCAACCACTCTGGCCAAGGCCGATGTGGCGGTAGCTCGTCGTATGTTGCCATACGCCTAACCACCAACGAAACGGAATATAGAAGATGCCAAGAGTCAAACGTGGTGTACAAGCACACGCCCGTCATAAAAAAGTGCTTGCAGAGGCGAAGGGTTATTATGGTGCCCGTAGTAAAATCTACCGGGTCGCCAAGCAGGCGGTCATCAAGGCCGGTCAATATGCCTATCGTGACCGCCGTCAGAAAAAACGTCAGTTCCGCGCCCTGTGGATTGCCCGTATCAACGCCGGTGCGCGGGATAACGGACTCACCTACAGCCGCATGATCAATGGTCTGAGCATTGCCAATATCGAGATCGATCGCAAGATGCTGGCGGACCTGGCTATGAACGACAAGCCGGCATTTGCCGCGCTGGCAGAACAGGCCAAGGCCGCTCTCTCCAGCTAACTTGTCGTGCTTTGCGGGAATTCTTCCCGCACAAACAATGACACTCAAAGGGGGAAGGCCTTCACGGCTTTCCCCTTTTTTCGTTTTCCTGAGGATCGATAAATGGATCAAGCGCCATTGGACTTAGAAAACCTGCTTGAGGATGCGCAGACTGCAGTGGCCAATGCTGCCGAACTGACAGTCCTGGATGATGTCCGGGTACAGTATCTCGGTAAGAGCGGCCTGCTCACCGGTCAGCTGAAAAAGCTCGGCAGCCTGCCAAAAGAGGAGCGCCCGCAGGCCGGGCAGGCCATTAACAAGGCCAAGCAATCCCTGCAGAAGCTCATCGAGGCGCGCAAAGCTGTGCTGGAGCAGCAGGCCCTGGCCAATCGGCTGAACTCTGAACGGATCGATGTGACCCTGCCGGGGCGGGGAATCGGCGTGGGTGGGCTGCACCCGGTGAGCCGCACCCTGGAACGCATCGAATCCCTGTTCGCCCATGTTGGCTTCGAGGTGAAGGAGGGGCCAGAGATCGAGGACGATTATCACAACTTCGAGGCCTTGAACATTCCCGCGCACCATCCCGCCAGGGCGATGCACGATACCTTCTATTTCGACGCCCATCTGCTGTTGCGCACCCATACCTCCCCGGTTCAGATCCGCACCATGGAGCAGGGTGAGCCGCCGATGAAGATCATTGCGCCGGGCAGGGTCTACCGTTGTGATTCCGATCTGACCCATACCCCGATGTTTCACCAGGTGGAGGGCTTCCTGGTGGACGAGAATGTCTCCTTCGCCGATTTGAAGGGGGTGCTCGACGATTTTCTCATGAACTATTTTGAACGCGATTTGAAGACGCGTTTCCGCCCCTCCTACTTTCCCTTCACCGAACCCTCGGCGGAGGTGGATATAGAGTGCGTGATGTGTGGCGGCGAGGGTTGCAGGGTTTGCAGCCACACCGGCTGGCTGGAGGTGCTGGGTTGCGGCATGATTCACCCCGAGGTGTTCCGGCATGTGGGGATCGACAGCGAGAAATATACCGGATACGCATTCGGCATGGGGGTGGAGCGCCTGACCATGCTGCGCTATGGCGTCAACGATCTGCGGCTGTTCTTCGAGAATGATCTGCGGTTTCTAAAACAGTTTGCATGACAGTCACGGAAAATAGTTAATAATTATTTTAACGATGCGCCGTAGATAACTGATAATAAACAGGAATAAAGATGAAATTTAGCGAAGCCTGGTTGCGAGAGTGGGTCAACCCGGATGTTTCGACCGAGAAGCTGGTGGATCAGTTGAGCATGGCCGGCCTGGAAGTGGACTCGGTGGAACCGGTAGCGCCGGCTTTCAGTGGCGTGCTGGTGGGCGAAGTGCTCTCCATCGAGCCCCACCCGGATGCCAGCAAGCTGCGTATCTGCTCTGTAGATACAGGGGCTGAAACGCTCCTGCAGATCATCTGCGGTGCCGCCAATGTGGCCCAGGGGATGCGGGTGCCGACCGCAATCGTTGGGGCAAAATTACCGGGCGACTTCAAGATCAAGAAGGCCAAGCTGCGGGGCGTGGAATCCTTCGGCATGATCTGTTCCGCGAGCGAGCTGGGCCTGGCGGATGCTTCGGACGGTATCATGCCCCTGCCGGCGGACGCAGAGATCGGCCGGGATTTTCGGGATTATCTGGCCCTGGACGACCACACCATCGATGTGGATCTGACCCCTGATCGAGGCGATTGCCTGGGCATGGCTGGCATCGCGCGGGATGTGGGTGTGATCAATCGTTGTGCGGTGAAACCCCCAGAAATCAATCAGGTTACGTCAACTATCGAAGAGCGCTTCGAAGTGCGTCTGGAAGCGGACGAGGCCTGCCCGCGCTATCTCTGCCGGGTGCTGCGCGGGGTAGATGTCAAGGCCGAAACACCCATGTGGATGCAGGAGCGGCTGCGCCGCAGCGATATCCGCAGCCTGGGCCCGGTGGTGGATGTTACCAATTATGTACTGCTGGAACTCGGTCAGCCGATGCACGGTTTCGACCTGAACAAACTCCGCGCACCTGTCCGGGTGCGCATGGCCGAAGCAGGTGAAAATCTTACCCTGTTGGGGGACCAGACTATCGAATTGCAGGCCGGAACCCTGGTGATTGCAGATGCCGAACGCCCCCTGGCCCTGGCGGGTGTCATGGGTGGGCAGGATTCCGCAGTCTCTGAAACCACCACCGATATCCTGCTGGAGAGCGCCTTTTTCTCACCCACGGCAATCATCGGCAAGGCGCGGGCCTATGGTCTGCACACCGATGCCTCTCACCGCTTCGAGCGCGGTGTCGATCCGCAGCTCCAGGCGAAGGCCATGGAGCGCGCCACCGCCCTGTTGATCGATATCGTGGGAGGAGAGGCGGGACCTGTCGTCGAAGTCAGCAATCCGGATAAAATCGAACAACGACCACAGATCCTGCTGCGCTCAGCGCGGGTGAGAAAAATCCTCGGGGTCGATGTATCGGACGATGAGATCGCCGATATCCTCAACCGTCTCGAGATGACTCTGACTGCAACCGAGGGTGGCTGGCAGGTCAAGGCGCCGAGTTGCCGTTTCGATGTCAGCATCGAGGAGGATCTCATCGAAGAGATCGGCCGCATCTACGGATATGAGCGTATTCCCAGCCATCGCGGCATGTCAGGCATGGATATGCGGGGTAAGCCGGAAGCGGCCTTTGACCCGCATCGGGCCAAACAAATTCTGGTCGACCGGGATTATCAGGAAGTCATCACCTACAGTTTCGTCAGCCCTGACATACAACAGCTGATCGATCCGAACATCCAGGGTGTGAAACTGGCCAATCCGATATCGGCTGATATGTCGGTGATGCGCACCAGTCTCTGGCCTGGGTTGCTGCAGACCGCGCTGTACAATCAATCCCGCCAACAGGAACGGATACGGATTTTCGAGACCGGCCTGAATTTTCAAAATGATCCTGCCGGGATCATTCAGGAACCCATGCTGGCGGGTCTGCTGGCCGGTGCTCGACAACCAGAGCAATGGGCTGCTAGACAGCGTCCTGTGGATTTCTTTGATCTCAAGGCGGATCTGCAGGCAGTTCTTGCGCTTACCGGTGCATATGATGAGTTTATTTTCCGGCCGGCAGAGCATCCGGCCCTGCACCCAGGGCAAACTGCTGCAATCGACTTTCGGGGCCAATCGATCGGTTGGATCGGCATGCTGCATCCTGAGTTGGAAAAACGCCTCGACCTCTCAGGTTCTACATACTTGTTCGAGATCACATTACAGGCTGTGGAAATGGGTATACTGCCTGCATTTGAGGCGCTTTCGAAGTATCCATCCATACGCCGCGACATTGCCTTGGTGGTGAATGAGGCAGTCACCTTCGAAGAAATCCGCTCCTGTATCCGGGGTTTGGCGCTGAAAAATGTACAAGACATCCGACTTTTTGACGTCTATACTGGTGAAAACGTAGATTTAGGTCGAAAAAGTCTCGCATTGGGATTGATTTTACAGGAAAAATCCCACACTCTTACAGATCAGGAAGTGGATGATGTGGTCAACACCGTACTGCATGGGTTGGCCAAGGAATTAGATGCGAAGTTGAGAGATTAGGATATGGCACTGACCAAAGCAGATATGGCCGCAAGGCTGTTTGAAGAACTTGGCCTCAACAAACGTGAAGCTAAAGAAATGGTGGAGATGTTCTTTGAGGAGGTCCGTCAATCGTTGGAATTGGGGGGGCAAGTCAAGCTCTCTGGTTTTGGAAATTTCGACCTGCGTGAAAAAAAGCAACGACCGGGGCGTAATCCCAAAACCGGCGAAGAGATACCCATCTCCGCCCGTCGAGTGGTGACATTCCGACCAGGACAAAAACTAAAAGCAAGGGTAGAAGCCTATGCTGGATCCGAGCAGCAGTAATACAGACCTGCCCGCCATACCGGGCAAACGATATTTTACCATTGGCGAGGTCAGCGATCTCTGTCAGGTGAAGCCCCATGTTCTACGCTACTGGGAGCAGGAGTTTCCGCAGCTGAAGCCGGTCAAGCGGCGCGGCAACAGACGCTACTATCAGCGTCATGACGTGCTGATGATCCGCCAGATTCGCAGCCTGCTCTACGAACAGGGCTTTACCATCGGCGGCGCCAGGCAGCAGCTTTCCGGAGATACCGCCAAGGAAGATCAGCACCAGAGCCAGCAGATCGTCAAACAATTGCGCACTGAATTGGAAGAGGTGCTGCATATACTGAGAAGGTAGCGGGCAGCATTGACATCAGCCCACTAACTGCCTAGTATTCCCGCTCTCTCCGGGCGTAGCGCAGCTTGGTAGCGCACCACAATGGGGTTGTGGGGGTCGGATGTTCGAATCATCTCGCCCGGACCAATAGTGATAGATATAGTGAAAAAGGCCAACCAGTGATGGTTGGCCTTTTTTTGTTTCCAGATTTCACAAGAACAGCTTAAATGGAATCCCTTTCCCCTTCAGGACAGGGTTAAAGCGGGGGAAGCATTTACACAAAACCACCTGCTTCTTTATGTGGCATGGATTCTGTCTCTATTAACCCAAGCTCAATCTATCCAACGGACTTTGAGTGCCATGACCGCCTCGTTTGACGACATGGGTGTATATCATTGTGGTTTCAACGTTCGCATGCCCCAGTAGTTCCTGAACCGTTCGAATATCCGAACCGGACTCCAACAGATGGGTCGCAAATGAATGGCGCATGGTGTGACTGGTAACCCTTTTCAGCATATTCGCTTTCGTGGCGGCCTGTTTGATAGCCTTCTGAATCGCGCTTTGATGAATATGATGACGATGCATGATGCCTGTCCTGGGGTTTTGCGCCAGACGGCTTGCAGGAAACAGATATTGCCAGCGTAATTCATGCAAGGCATTCGGGTACTTGCGGGCCAAGGCTTCTGGCAAGAATACCGACCCAAATCCCGCATCGAGATCCTTGCAATGAAGTTGTTCCACCCATTTGACCTGCTTTTGCAACAGGCTCAACAAGACATCCGGCATTGGCACCACTCTATCCTTCTTGCCTTTGCTTTCGCGTACAACGATTTGGCGATAAGAAAAATCCAGATCCAGAATACGCAAGCGAACACATTCCATGACTCGCATCCCGGTTCCGTACATCAGCCGGATCATGAGACTATGCATGCCATGGAGCTGGGAGAACAGCCGTTGAATTTCATCAGGATTCAATACGGTTGGTATCCGTTTAGGCTTTTTGGGGCGCCTGAATGGGCCAATTTCACCTAAAGGTTTATCCAGGACTTTTGAGAAGAGAAAGACGATCGCATTCAAAGCCTGAGCCTGCGTTGCGCCTGCAACCTTGCGTTGAACCGCCAAATACTCTAAAAAGGAGGCGACTTCTGGTTCAGCACAATCTTGAGGATGTGTTTTGTTGTGAAAGCGAAGGAATCGATTGATCCAGCTCAGATAGCTCTTTTCTGTGTTGATGGAATAGTTCGGTATCCGAATAGCCGCCAGGTACTTTCTATAAAGATCTGGAAAGGTTTTCCCCAAATCATTTTTCGGATTGTTTACCGCCTTCTCAATCATTTCAAACGTTCTGGCGACGGTTGGATGATCCCGTTCCAATGGCTGTGCAGCCATCAACCAACGGTCCCAATCAAATTCCATGGCCCATTTGGTTTGGAGCATGTGACAGAAGAGCAGACGCAGGGCATCGACCTTCTGCCGGTATTGCCATCCAGTCAATTGATCGTTACGGCCAAGACCCTCAAGCCAAAGCTGCATGTTATCCGCCGACTGGGCGTTCAAACGAATTCTGGGATATTGATCAATGAAGGCTTGCACATGGCGCCGATACCAGGGCAGGGCCTTTTCAGGGACCCGGAATGTCCGGCAGAGTTTCAGATATCGCTGCCAAAATTGCTCAACTTTGGAGTCGGGTTGTTCTATAGTCTTATCCATGAGAACATATATAGAACATTTGGCAGCATATTACCAATATTGTGCCGGCAGTATATTCCCAAGATTTGTGCCGGCTACATAATCACCTGTTTGTGTAAAATATTGCCAAGCGTAACGTAACGGGTTACACTTCTGTACGTGATCCAGAGTTTCAAGCACAAAGGTCTTGAACGCTTCTTCAAAACGGGGAAGAAGTCCGGAATTCAAGCGAATCATGCCAAGCGTCTTCAATTGATTCTTGGTCGGTTAAATACATCAACGTCGCCGGGCGATATGGATCTCCCAGGTCTCTATTTACACCAACTAACTGGAAATAGAGAAGAAACCTGGTCAGTTCGAGTAAGTGGCAATTGGCGTGTCACTTTTCTGTTCAACGGCGTACATGCCGAGGTAGTAGATTACGAAGATTATCATTGAGGCCGTACCATGCTAATGCACAATCCCCCGCACCCTGGTGAAGTCATCAAAGAGCTTTGCATTGAGCCGTTAGGCCTATCAGTAACTGAAGCGGCCAAGGCGCTTGGTGTCAGTCGTAAAACGCTTTCCAGCATTATCAACGGCAAGTCTGGTATTAGCCCTGAAATGGCTGTGCGCTTGTCGATTGCATTCAACACTTCCTCAGAAAGCTGGTTGAATCAGCAAACGCAGTACGATCTCTGGCAAGCCGAACAGCATCGGGGCAAATTACAGGTTAAGCGTCTGTCCGCTGCGTGAAACACATAACCTCTATATGACCTCCCTCTGTCAAGTGCCAAAGTAATCCTGATCAAGGCATTTTGTCTTGATGGCTCTTTAACAAATCAACATCGACCACTGCCGTATCATTCGCGATGTGGCTAGTCGCGAAGCGACTGCACACAAACATCTATCGAGTGTCAGTCAACAGTCCATCGATGCTGCTTGATGGCTGTCGATTGCAGCCCCATATGTTTTACAGCAGGGGCTGCGCACTAGAACGTTATCGGTTACCCATGCACTGGCCAGTCAAAGCGTCGGGCTCACCTTACGGTGTCCAGTTATGTCTCAGCTCAGCCAAGGGGCAGCCACTGTCAACCTGTTTGGGTGGGTGATTCGGCCTGTCTATTCAAAGCGAGGTTGTCGGGCGCTTGAGATAGTGAGACCTCAGGCTCCTGCGTCCTAATCGGATCGGCCTCGACAGTATCCTCGGCCTCTGTGCAGACAGTTATGCGATTGTAGCTCAAGCCGTATCCCCCATTATTTAGTTTGAGAAGAAATAGTTTTCATCGAAGCTATCTTTTTTTCGCAGTATGGCGTAGACAGCACGTCCCAGCTTATGGCTGAGAATCGAGATAGCCTTACCCTTACCATGTTTTCGGGCCATGCGGGCTACATAGCGCTTGGCGCGATCACTCTCCCGCATGAACAGGACTGTCGCCTCGGCAAAGGCCCATTTCAGATGCGCATTGCCAATGCGACTGCCGGAAAATCCATATCGCTTGCCGGCAGACTCTTTCGGGCACTTCACAAGGCGAGCATAGGAACAGAACTGCTGTACCGAGGGGAAACGAGCAATATTCTCCACTTCATAGAGGATCACCAGGGCCAGAATAGTGCCAATACCTGGCACCGTCTGCAGGCGGTAGTAGGTACGCGGATCATAGCCCTTGGCATAGCGGATGATGAAGTTCTCCAGGCCCTTGATCTCCTCCTCCATACAGTCCATCAGATGGATGTCCGCCTCCACGTCCTTGCGCACACTGCTGTCCTGGAAGCGATCGGCAACCTCATCCCGATTGGCATGGCGCGCCAGCTTCGTCTGGATGCTGGGCAGGTTGTACTGATAGTTGACCAATTTGATATGGCCCTGGATCTCGGCCCGACGATGGACAAAGTAATTACGCCGACGCAGCAGATCCCGAGTGGCCCTCATCCCTTGAGGATAGACATGGGCCAACGGAAAATTGCCTCCGCGGATGAGTTTAGCGATCTTTTCGGAATCGATCTTGTCATTCTTGGATTTTCCACCATAAATGGCTTTCATATATAATGCATGTCCAAGGATAAATGGAATCTCTTCTTCGGCACACAGATCCGCCAGCCAATACCAGGAAAAGATACATTCCACGCCAACCACCAGATCGTCACGATAAGGACCGATCAGTTTCAGGAACCGATGAGGTTGAGTAGGGATATTCTCATGCAAACAAATTTCCCCTTCGTTGTTCAGAATGCAGACGTACATCATCTTGGTGTGCAAATCGATCCCGCAGTAATAGGTGTGAAAAGTGTTATAGAATCTCATTTGACCGACCTCCTGTTTGTTGCCGTGACTTTGGATTTCGCTCCTAAGTTGGTTATAGCAGGGGGGAGGTCATAATAAGTATCAAAGGGCTACAGTGGATGCTCGCTGTCGCTCGCGCCACTGAGCCCAGCCGATAGCTTAGGTTGACATGGCGTACGTCAAGGCGTACGCTTCTGGGCATATGGAGGTGAATATGACTACCCTAAATGTTACCGAGGCACGCTCAAAGCTCTACAGCTTGATTGACGAAGCGTCTGAAACTCATCAGCCAATAGTGATCACAGGCAAGAGAGGAAATGCTGTCCTGTTATCTGAAGATGACTGGAACTCAATAAATGAAACCCTGTTTCTTTTGTCTGTACCCGGCATGCGTGAATCGATTCAAAGTGGAATGGAGGCACCGTTAGAAGAGTGTGACAAGGACCTTGATTGGTAATGTGGCAACTTTACTACACAAAGCAAGCCCAAAAGGATGCAAAAAAACTTGCTGCAGCTAATTTGAAAAATAAAGCTAAAGAGCTACTTGAAATCATTCAAGAGAATCCTTACCAGAATCCTCCTCCATATGAGAAACTCGTTGGCGATTTGTTGGGCTCCTATTCTCGCAGAATCAATATTCAGCACCGGCTTGTCTACCAGGTTTTGGAAGGCGAGCATGCGGTTAAAATTTTAAGGCTTTGGAGTCACTATGACTAAAAGCTATAACAATCCGCATTCACCCGGAAAAAATAAAGCTGCGCCGCTATGCTCTGCAACTTTATTTTTTCCGGTGATGCGAATCGTTAGCAATAAAACGGGTGTTTTCTACTGAACAGTATGTGGGGTCAGAGTAAACTTTCTATGTTAGAATAATTTCCCTACCAAACAGGGAAGTAGCAACATGGCCAGACTCACTCGTTTACACCCTCCTGGCATTGCCCAGCACATCATCCAGCGCGGAAACAACCGTCAAATATGTTTTACCTGTGATGAGGATTTCTCTGCCTATCTTAGATGATTGGAGGAGTACGCTAAGAAGTTTGGAATGGATATCCATGCCTATGTACTCATGACAAACCATGTCCACCTGCTTGTGACCCCCTGCAATGGAGATAGCCTACCAAAGACGATGCAGTCACTCGGAAGGCAGTATGTACGGTACTTCAATAAATGCTATCGCCGCAGCGGCACATTATGGGAAGGTCGTTATAAATCCGGACTTGTACAGAGTGAACAATATCTTCTCGAGTGTTACCGTTACATTGAACTCAATCCAATCAGGGCAGGGATGGTGGTCGATCCAGCTGACTACTGCTGGTCCAGCTATCGAACCAATGGTCTGGGTGAGTCTGGACCCATGCTCACTCCCCAACATGAATATTTGCAACTTGGTAACTCGGTAGAAGCAAGGTGTAAGGCCTATCGAGATCTCTTCACTGCTCACGTGGATCAAGTTATGATCAAGGAGATCCGCGAATCTGTAAATAAAGGGCTGGCATTGGGATCGGAACGATTCAAGGACGAGATAGAGGTCAATCTGAAACGTCGGGTAAGATCAGCGAAGATGGGCAGGCCGAGAAAACGACTTGATGACAAGGCTCAACAGAAAAGTTTACTCTGACCCCAATGATACTTACTTAAAGGTAATATTGTTATAAGATACAATATGTTACCGTCTCGTTATGCTAATGATATTTTCAGTGCATTATGGCCAGAATCCCTGGTAACTTTAAGAATGTGCATGATTAGCAATCAAAGCATGGCCTATGAAACAGATATAACTCATTGAATACGAATATGCTAATTGGCTTAAGTAAGTGCCATTGTACCTTGACACCCCAGATACCCTTTTTGTCATAGGTCTGCACAAACCCAAAGCGTTTTGCTGAAGGAATATCTTCGGTTTCATCCCGCTTGAAGGCAACGATGCTCTTGCCAGCGATGACTTCAAAAAACCCGGTCTTGTGGCGTGCGCGGACCATACCGCCATCGATACCAACGGTCATGGGTCCATCGGGGAGTGGCTGGGTGGCCCAGTCGTCCTCCGAGCCCGGGAACAGACAGTCCTGCTCCTCGCCGAGCGCCTGTTCAAGCTTCATGAGAGCACCAAAAACCCGGTGGATGGACACCGATTGCTGCCCGGTGATCCCAGATTACTCCCCGTTATTTCGGTCTCAGATGATCTTGCAATCAGAGACTTACAAGAGGGTTTTCCGGTAACTTATGACTGGCATCCACCGGGTTTTTGGTGCTCTCCAGTTTGACAGCGAAAAGCGGTTTGGTGATGATCGAGTATGCTAAAATAAAAACATTTTGCGCTGCGCTATGATGGGCCGTCTCACGATAGACCATTGCTCCGGGCACGGGATCGGAAGAACCAGGGATTAGGACTACATGACACTTGAGTTGATCAAGGCGGCTGCCCTCCTGCTCGCACTCAGCATGTTACAGAGTCTGATTGCACGTTATTGGCGAGACAATAAGACTGTAGGGAAAATGCTATCGGGTGGGCTGTTCGGGGGGATTTGTGTCATTGGAATGATGCTGCCCATCGAAGTCGTTCCGGGCGTCATATTCGACCCTCGGTCAGTCATTCTCAGCATGGCCGGCCTTTTCGGTGGAACGCTCGTATCCTTCATCGCCGTAACAATTGCCGGTGGATACCGCATCTGGTTAGGTGGTGCCGGGGTATACATCGGTGTTTCCGTCATTGTCATGTGCGCCTTGCTTGGTCTGGCTTACCGATATGCCTGGTCCAGAGGTTGGATGAAAGTCAGTGCCCTGCGGCTGCTTGCTTTTGGTTTCGTTGTCCATCTAGTCGAGGTTCTCCTATTCACCCAACTGCCGGTGGAGGTAGTCCGGAAAGTGATGGAGACAGTCGCATTGCCGCTTATTCTTGCTTTCACACCTGCCACAGCGATTCTGGGAATGCTATTGAAAGATGTTCAGAACCGCATCCAAATCGAGTCGGATCTCATGCAGAGTGAGGCAAGATTGTCTCTTCACCTCGAGAATACACCTTTAGCCGCAATCTCCTGGGATAGGAACTTCTGCTGTGTGCAATGGAACAAGGCCGCCGAGAAGATATTTGGCTTTACCCGTAAAGAAGCGTTGGGCCGGCACGCCGTGGGTTTGATCGTACCCGCCACGAAAAAGGATGACGTTGGCGATACCTTCCAGTCGTTGCTGGACCAGAAAGGCGGAACGCGAAAGATCAACGAAAACATAACGAAGGATGGCAGGGTAGTTATTTGTGACTGGTATAACACTCCGATCACGGACGAGACCGGTGAGGCAGTGGGCGTGGCATCACTTGCCGAAGACATTACCGAGCAAAAGCGGGCGCAAGATGAAATAAAGTTCAAGAACACCCTGTTGACAACCCAGCAGGAAGCGTCTGGCGACGGAATCTTGTCGGTTGATGCCGACGGCAATGTCATATCGATCAGTCAGCGGTTCATCGATTTGTGGGAGATCCCTCTTGATACCGTCGAATCAACATCGGATGAACGCCTTCTGGAGTCTGTTTTGGATAAGCTCGTTGATCCCGCGCTGTTCAAAGAAAGGGTACGCGAACTTTATGAACACCAGCACGAGACGAGTATAGAGGAGGTCAGTCTGAAGGACGGTCGGATCTTTGAACGACATTCTGCGCCGATGTTCGGCGCGGACGATCGATACTACGGACGTGTCTGGATGTTTCGGGATATCACATCCCGAAAACAATCAGAAGACCTGATCTGGAATCAGGCGAACTATGATTCGCTCACCGGGTTGGCCAATCGCCAAATGCTCCGTGATCGCCTTGAGCAGGAAATCAGAAATGCGCATCGGTCCGGTGACAAAGTAGCGCTTTTGTACCTGGACCTCGACCATTTCAAAGACATCAACGACACACTCGGCCACGGCTTGGGCGACATGCTGCTCCAAGAAGTGGCAACACGCCTAAAGCTCTGTGTACGCGAGGCAGATACTGTTGCCCGTCTCGGTGGTGACGAGTTCACCATCATCATGGGGGGGCTGGAGACAGTAAGCAGCGTTGAGCGCGTCGCAAGCGAAATCCTGGAGAAGGTTTCGCCAGCCATTCGAACTCGGGGAGGAGACGGCCTATATCTCAACCAGTATCGGCATCACTCTTTATCCGGAGGATGCCACCGAGGCGGACGATATGCTCAAGAACGCCGACCAGGCCATGTATGCGGCCAAGGAAAAAGGGCGCAACCTTTATCAATACTTCATGCCCTTCATGCAAGAACTTGCCTTGTCTAAGGCACTGCTGATCAAGGACCTGCGTTGCGCGTTAACCGAAAAGCAGTTTCTACTACATTATCAGCCAATCGTGGAGATGACGACCGGAGCAGTATACAAAGCGGAAACCCTGCTCCGCTGGTTTCACCCAACACGTGGGTTAATCAGTCCAGGCGAGTTTATTCCCGCCGCTGAAGAAACGAGAATGATCATCGAGATCGGCGACTGGGTATTCAGGAACGCAGTACTTCAGTGCGCACATTGGCGCGATACAATTCACCCTGATTTTCAGGTCACAATCAACACCTCTCCGATGCAATACCGCCATGCGAGTTTCGATGTGGAAGACTGGATCAGTCATCTGCAGGCGACGGGCTTATCCGGTCCAGCCATTTCGGTCGAGATCACGGAGGGATTACTGATGGATTCAGCTGCGAAGGTAACGGATAAACTGCTCATATTTCGCGATGCGGGGATTCAGGTCTCACTAGATGATTTCGGTACGGGTTACTCGTCACTTTCTTACCTCAAAAAGTTCGATATCGACTATCTGAAAATCGATCAATCCTTTGTGCGAAACCTGGAACCAGACTCCGACGATATGGCGCTATGCGAAGCGATAATCGTCATGGCGCATAAACTCGGGATGAAGGTCATCGGCGAGGGCATCGAGACGGAAGTACAGCGGAATCTGTTGACTGCGGCAGGTTGCGATTATGGGCAGGGCTATCTGTTTTCGAGGCCGGTTTCTGCCGAGGAGTTCGAAAAACTGCCTTATTCTCGACCCGTGAACTTTAACGAAATGGGAGCGAGGTGACGCACTGGCAGCGGTGCCGTCCGCGCTGTTTGCCTTAACTGTGTGTTTTGAGCTGCGCACACGACATGCTGGCTGTAAGGTCCAAAAATAAGATCGTGCCAGAAACGGTGGTTCTGTCGCAAACTCAGCAAGTACTCAAATTTAGTACGATTACACGTGCCGGTTACGCAGCCAAACCATAGAACTGTTCTACAGGCGACAGACGGTATCCACGCGTAGTCCGCATTTGCCCTTTCTTGAGCATGTTGATCAATTCAATTCCGGCCAGTGTGATCTGTGCGGAATGGAAATTCTTGAATCCCAGCATCGGACGAGATTGGCGTTTGATGTGCCGGTGATCCTGTTCAATAATGTTGTTGAGATACTTGCATTGCCGGATCTTGATACGCTTGTCGTGGTCATTATTGTAGTCTTTGATCGCGGCCGTGTTTGCACCGCTCTTATCGATATTGATGAGGCCTGGTTTACCATTCCGCGCAATTGCTTTGGTCAGAAATCGCAAAGCTGCCTTCTTATCGCGCTTTGCCGTGAGTAAGAAATCAATGGTATTACCTTGTTTATCCAACGCGCGATAGAAATATTTCCACTGTCCTTTGACCTTGAGTAGAGTAAGAGGCAGAGCGTAGTCGAACTATTTCTCTGCCTCTTCTCACCGGTAGGGTCGAGGACTGGCGCGTTACCCATAGGCACGTTTCCAGCCCCCGCCACGTCCAACGCAGCATGCGGTTTTCCCGCACTACGCTGTCCTAGTATTCCATCAACTTTGGATTGATGGATAAAGTGATTTCAATTTTATCCGTGCATCTTGGGTGGTAAATCGCCTGTGGGTGGCGAAATCTTACTTCTTGTGTAAAAACAAACAATTGACAGATCTTGCACCCGATAGCAGTCTGCCCTACCCTGTTTGACTATAAAGGACCTGGCCTTATTACTCATACATCTGTTGACCACTCTCGCCAAGCTCTTGGGTCCGGGTGGCACAAAAGCCATTGTTGCTGACAGTTTGCTTATGAAACAGCAGCTCCTGGTGATCAGCCGTTCACGAAAACGTGCACCCAATCTGTCAGTGATCGATCGTTTCCTGCTGGGATTCTGGTCGCTTTTCCTCAGTCCGCACCATATCTGTCGGTCTGCGATTATTCTCAGGCCATCCACTCTGCTGAGTTTCCACGAAGCACTCAAGAAACGGAAATATCGGTTGCTTTATACCGCTCGTCAAAAAGGCAAGCCAGGACCCAAGGGACCATCCCAGGAACTGATTCTGGTCGTCGTTGAAATGAAGCGTCGAAATCCAAGGTACGGTTGCCCAAAGGTCGCAGAACAAATCTCAAAGTTATTTGGTATTGATATCAACAAGGATGTTGTCCGGCGGATCCTGGACAAGCACTACTATCCGGACCCTGATACGGATGGTGGTCCTTCATGGCTGACTTTCATCGGCCATATGAAAGATAGTCTCTGGAGTGTGGATCTGTTTCGGTGTGAGTCTATTCTGCTCAAGACTCACTGGGTGCTCGTAGTCATGGATCAATTCACTCGGCGCATCATTGGCTTTGGCGTGCACGCCGGTGATGTGGACGGTGTAGCCTTATGTCGAATGTTCAATAGCGCTATCTCTACTATGGGTACCCCAAAGTACCTCAGCTCAGACCATGACCCTTTATTCACCTACCATCAATGGGCAGCTAACCTTCGCATTCTGGATATCGACGAAGTCAAAAGCATTCCCTATACGCCCTCCTCGCATCCCTTTATTGAGCGTCTCATCGGAACCGTTCGCCGTGATTATCTTGATCAAACGTTATTCTGGAACGCCGTTGATTTGGAGAGAAAGCTCAAGAATTATCAAACCTATTACAATAAACACCGCACCCATAGATCACTTGGCGGTGATACGCCGGCTGAAGTTGCTGGCGTTGTGACCAAATTGCCAATCAAGTTGAATAAATTCCGTTGGCAGACTCACTGCCGAGGGGTTTATCAGCTCCCTGTAGCAGCTTGAATAACAATTCGCCACCCACACGGTACGATCTCCTATCATACTGATATTAAGAAAGAAATAATCTCCGACCTGTCCAAAAATCAGACAGTTGAAAAAATTCTATAGAATCAGATGGTTGAGCTAGAAATCGCCGAGTTTTGTACGAAATGCTAGCGAGGCTCCGCCTCAGACCAACGAGACGTGAAGCGGCCCCGATTGATCGTGTAGAAGCGCTAGACTTCTGATATAGCCGCTAGGCGGCGGGAGGACAATCAGTCCAAGTGTCAATCGGGGCCTGCAACAATGATAGAACAAACGCTACGAGAATTGTTAGAGGACAAGGTGGGATTGGATATCGAAGGCATTGATCGGCTGTACCTTAACGCCTATCAGCCTCGCCTGCAGACTGGCGGTGGTGTAGTAGGTTTTTTCCGCGAACACCGTGGGGCGCAGGTTGCCTCGACCACATTGATGGCGCCGATGAGCAAAGACTTTGTAAAGCAGATTCATACCTTTGCCAAACAGCATGAGCTGGAGATAGTGCATTTTACCAAAGGGCAACGCAAGGACGAGGTGACCTTGGCGCGTCTGAAAGCGTTCCATGAGACCGAAGGGGTACTCTATATCGGTATTGCCCAGGAGAAGTTCGCCGGCTTCCGGGTGAGGAAGAAGGTCAGCGAACGCACCGGGACAACCTTTCCTTGGCTGTACCGTTCCACGGTGATGTGTAACCAGTACTATTTTTATCTGGTGGACGAGGACTTCGGCCCTCTGTTTATCAAATTCTCCTCGTATTTCCCCTACACCGCGCGGATCTGCCTTAATGGTCATGAGTATGCCAAACGCCAGTTGCAAAAGGCCGGCATTGCTTATGAGGCCCTGGATAACGGGATTCGCACCTGTGCCGAGCCGAGCCAGCTGCAGCAGATCCTGGATGGCCTGGATGAGAGGAAGATCGAGGCGGTGGTACGCAAATGGTTCGCCCGCCTGCCGCACCCGTTCAGTCCGGCGGATCGGGCGGCGGGATATCGATACGAGCTATCCATTCTGCAGGCGGAGTTTGCCCGCACCCAGGTGTTCGATCGCCCGCTGTCGGGCCGGCACCTGTTCGAAGAAGTGATCCGGGAAAACATTGACCTGGGCCGCCCGGAGAAAGTCAGCTTGATCTTTGATCGGCGCATCACGAAACGCACACCGGGGCGTTTTCACACCCGGGTGCTGACCCAAGGGGTCATTCCCTCGCTGCATGTCAGCTACAAGGCCGCCAAGATCAAGCAGTACTTCAAGGAGGATCGCGCCCTGCGCACCGAGACCACCATCAACAACACCCGCGACTTCGCCATCGGCCGACGCCTGCAGAATCTACCCGCGCTACGGGAGATCGGCTTTGCCGCCAACCGACGCTTATTGGACGTCGAAAAAATCTCTCAGGACTGTCAACTGGGCGAAGCGGTGTTTGATCAGGTCAACCGACCGCGGATAGTGGATGGGCAGCGTGCCTCGGCATTGGGCTTTGGCGATCCGCGGGCCATGGCGTTGTTTCAGGCCTTGTGCCTGTTCATGTGGTTGCCTCAGGGTTTCCGCAACGCCACGCTGCGCCCCCATGTCGCGCAACTGATGGGTGAGGCGCCGGAAGATTATACCCCCGGACGCATGACCTATGATCTGCGGCGACTGCGGTTACACGGCGTCATTATCAAGATACCCGGCACGCATCGATATGCCGTGACCGACCAGGGCATACGTATCTGTTTGTTCCTGACCAAGGTGCATAACCGCATTATCCGGCCCGGCTTCTCTCAGTTGATGAATGGTTGTCCGAAAGCACCCAACCGACCCATTGCCAACGCCATGCGTCAACTTGATCGTTCTTTGGGACAGTTCATTGATGAAGCCAAACTGGCTGCTTAAAATTTGACTCAATTGTAAAGAAAATATGTGCTCAAGGATTTCTAGTGTTCCCCATACGAAGTTCACCGAGGCGTTCAGAAACACCCTCGATCGAGAAGGCGTCAAGCCGGTGCGATGTCCACCACGGGCACCGCGATGCAATGCCTACGCAGAAAGGTTTGTTCGATCTATAAAAGAAGAATGTCTTGAACGCTTGATCCTGTTTGGTGAACGGTCGCTTCGGCATGCACTTCGCGAATACAACACGCATTATCTCAGTGAGCGCAATCACCAGGGTGTAGACAATCAACTGCTGGAGCCGACAAACGTCGTTGCCTTTTCTACCGCGCCGGTTCAGTGTCGTCAACGACTGGGTGGCATGCTGAGTTATTATCATCGCGAAGCCGCCTGAATATCGCGATGCTATTTATGGACCATACAGGCCGCTAGAGCGGCTCCCTATCCCGATTGTGCAAAATTATATGAAAATGTTTTTTTCTAAAAAGATGAACTTTCCAGGTTTCTAGTGCCGTCTGGGTTTATATACAGATTCATTCCTAGAGCAACACCTTTCCTATTCCGTGAACCATGATCAAATCGCAAGCCAGACATACTCCCCTTACCGTACATCCCATTAATCATACAGTAGAAATAAATACTGCCACCACGGTTAGGTTTTACTTGGATGCTAGTTTTATAACCGTCTTTAGGGGCTATTTTCATTTCACGAAATACCATGTCTTGTACATTGGTCGAGGGCTGATAGATGATAATTCCACCATCAGCCCGAGAAAAATCAAGTATAGCCGGTGCCGGAACAGGACGAGTTTTAGCTGATATGGCAGCAAGTTGACCTGAATTATCCAAGGCTGGTTCCAATCGTATGTGCAGAGAATTTTCGCCAGAACTGGACTTAGCCTGAACCACAGAAAGAGGTATATTGCCCCTCATGCGCCCACTCACTCCATCAACCACTGCAACATGATTCTTCCAGTTAGGTCCTGAATCTATAGTCACCTGACTGAATACCAGTTTAGCAGGCTTGTCATTGGTGAGCTGTTGAAGGGTTACTTCCATATCCTTCTGTTCAACAACGGGAATCGTGCCATCTTGGTTAACAACCAGTAATTCTGGAAGGGGGCCGCCACCAAATTTTTTCTTGAAATACAGGGCCTCGGCCTTGGTTGAATAGTACCCCTCCTTGTCGAAACTTAGCGTCATTGCTGAACAATTCTCACAGGTGATCTTAAAATTGCCGTCACGAACAACCTCAGAACGTCTGCGATTATATTCGCGGTCAGCTAGAAGAATCTCAGTGACATATACTCGCACGTTAGAAAGGATTCTGTTGGATTGGTCTTTTATTGTACCCGATGCGACAAGTGGCCCATTTAATACAGCTTCACCTGGCTTCGGTTGTTTATTGGCTGGCTGTTGTTGGGCAGTTATTACCTGTTGCGCGGAAGAAGGCGACGCAACATTTGAACCGTTTCCTTTGGGTTGGGACAGTTTCTTTTTCCATTTATGACCGTGAGGATCTATTAGAACGTTATTATCAATTGTAGAACTTACTGTTTTTCCACCCTCTAAAGACAAGGTGAGTTTTTTGCCGTTTATTATATATTGTCCACGATATTGGCGACTTGCTCCTTCATGCAGAAAAAAAGAACCATCGTCATGAAGTTCCATGTATTTTTTTTTATCCTCACGAAAGTATACTCCTGCGGCAAATGCTAAAGAAGCGTGGCTGAGGGAATCACCATTTTCTTTTATTGTTGTTACCTGTTGCGCTGAAGACGGAGGTGCTACATTTGAGTAGGTAATCTTTCCTTGCTGATCAACCGATTTATACATTTTAGCATAAAGGGAATTGGCTGGTTTTATGAGTAGTAATACTAATACGGCAAATTTGAAAAAGAGCATGTCATTATCCCCTTGGAAGCTGCACAATGGTACGCATCACCCGCCGTGAAAAGCAGAGCGAGAAACGAGAGGCGCTTTTTGCGGTCGGTGTGGATGCGCTAGTGTACCTCGTCAAACAGTCTGTAACTTATTGAGCGTTTCTCTCCCACGTTTCACTTTCTCCAGGATATCGGTTGCAGACTTGGTCCAGATGTAAGGTGCTGGAGCCTTATTGTGTCTTTCAATGAATGTCATGACCGACTCTTGTAATTCTTTCACGCTGCTGAACACTCCCCGCCTTAACTGCTTATCAGTCAGTTCGCGAAAGAATCGTTCTACCATGTTTAACCACGATGCACTGGTCGGCGTAAAATGGACATGGAAACGTTTGTGATATCTCAGCCAGCTTTTCACCTTCGGGTTTTGTGACCATCCCCTCGTAAATTCCTAACTGCCTCCAGAGGCCCCGTGGTTACTGGGCTGCGAGGCTGGTTAATAATTGACCACTTGCGTTGTCACCCCAATTTTGCCGTTTTCAAAGCATAATTGATCACTTTTCAACAGGTGATTCATTATGTCAAAACAAACCGATAAAAGACGGCACATTCTCTCTCAATCCGAAATCAGTGAACTTTACTGTCTTCCCCGACTGAACCACATCCAGCGTGAGCAATCCTTCAGTCTGGCCGATGAGGAACTCAAGGCTGTGAACCAACAGTCATCGCTGAGCTCGAAGGTCTACTTCATATTGCTGCTCGGTTATTTCAGGGAAAAGCCACTCATCGCTCAGTTTCGTTTCCGAGATGTCAAAGATGATTTGAAGTATGTGGTCAACCGCTACTATCACGAGCAAAAACTGCCGCGAAAAAATCCATCCCAATCCCAAGTTTACTATCTACGTAAAAAGTTATTGGGCATGCTGCATTATAGGAATCTTGACGGTGACATAAAACCATATTTGGATACGCATCTCGCTGACGTCGCCACCATCTGTGCCGAGCCTCGCTATTTGTTCGATGAGTCTCTGGCCTTCTTCGCCCGAGAGCGAATTGCACTGCCTCGGTACACGGTAATACAAGATTTGGTTAGCCGTGTTTTGATCGCGGAGTCTCAGCGAATCGAAACCATTCTGGCAGGCTACCTGCGGAAGAAGACGAAGCAGCGGTTAGTCGACCTGCTTTCCAGCAGTGAGTCAATCACCAGGCTGGGAAAACTCAAAAAGCCTGCGAAGGATTTTTCGTTCAGTGAGATCAATAGGGAGATAGAAAGCCATCGGGCATTGGTGGACATCTACCCCCAAGCAAAAGTGGCGATTAAGAAATTGGATTTATCGCCGAGAAACCTGGAATACTATTCTGGCTTGGTGCATTACTACAGCGTCACCAAACTGAGACGCTTCTCCCAAGAAAAGGCGTGCCTGTATTTGTTGTGCTACATTTATTTTCGCTACCAGCAAATCAACGATAATCTCATTGCGGCGTTCGGTTACTGGACAAGAAAACACGCGGAAGCCGCTCGAAACCATGGAAAGAACTGTGCCATGGCCGATGCCAATTTACTCATGGAAAATCTGAAATCTGCTTTACCCTTGCTACAGATGTACGTAGACAGAAATATCTCGGATGGCACTCGGTTTGGAACGATTAGGCGAAAAGGATTCAAGAGTGTCCCCAAACCCATCGTCAGTGATTTGTGTAAGCATATAGAACATTCGGGCCTGGATAAGACAGAATATCAATGGACCTATTGTGATAAGAATATCTCAAAAATACGAAATAATTTACGTGACGCCTTTCTCTGCTTAGACCTGGATTTTAGCGATACTGATCACGCCTTTACCAAGCAGGTCGAGTTGGCGGGCAGTGAATTGACATCATTTCGGCAAATACGGTCGGTAGATAAAAGGACAATCCCCACGAAGCTGAAACCCTACTTAATAAAGGACGATATCGCCGACAAAAAACGCTACGAATGGTATCTCTATCAACGGGTAAACAATTCCATTGGCAAGGGTGATGTCTATGTCACGGAAAGTGAGAAGCATAAAAGATTGGAAGATGATCTTATTAGCGAAAAAGACTGGAAAAATAGCGGTAAATGGATAAAAAAGGCAGGACTGATTAAGTTGTCCCAACCGATTTCCGGCACACTTGGAGAATTGGAGTCTCAACTCGAGATGCGCATAGATACAGCCTGCAAGGGGATTACACAAGGTGACAATCGGTTTGTGGTTCTGGAGGACAGGGCAGGTGATTTGAAGTGGTCTGTCCCCGTAAAAAAGTCCAGAGAGTCCATTAACAACCCGTTCTTTGATCAACTTCCGCTTACGAGCATTATCAGCGTCATGGAATACGTTGACCGCCGGTGTCATTTCACCGAGGCCTTTGAACATATCGCAAAAAATAAGCAGAAAAAGGCGGTGTCAACGACCGATCTCCTGGCCTGTATTTTTGCTAACGGTACCAATTATGGTCTCGGGAATATGGCGACCATATCCGATCGATCATTTGCAACGTTAAGGCATACGGAGAACAGCTACGTCACACTGGAAAATGTTCATGGGAGTAATGATAGAGTGGCGAATGCTATTTCAAAGCTGCCGATATTTCAGTACTACAACATAGAAGAAGATCAACTGTATGCCAGTATCGATGGCCAGAAATTTGAAACTCGAATCAATACCTTCAAAGCGCGTTACTCATCGAAGTATTTCAAGGACAAAGGTGTTTCGGCGATGACATTGTCATGCAATCATGTCGCATTGAACACTACAGTTATCGGCGCCAATGAGTATGAAGGCCACTACGCCTTTGACTTGCTTTACAACAATACGTCCAATATCCAACCGGATATTTTGTCGAGCGATACCCATGGAACAAATCAGGTCAATTTCGCCTTACTCGATTTATTCGGTTACGCCTTTGCGCCGAGATATGCGAGATTCAAACGCGTGTTTTATGATATGTTCACCATTGATGCCAATGTAAAAAGTGGTGAGCCGTTTATCAAATTGAAGAAGGGGATCAATTATCAGCTTATTGTTGAACAGTGGGATCAGATACAGCGAATCATATGCTCATTGGCCAGAAAAAAGGTAACGCAAAGCACGCTGGTCAAAAAGCTGAGTACGTTGAGCAAGAGTAACAAAACGCTGGCGGCACTTCGCGAATATGATCGTTTGGTGAAAGCAAATTACTTGCTGAGCTACCTCGATGATCAGGAGCTCAGACGATTTGTTCAGCAGACGCTAAATAAAGGTGAGGCATACCATCAACTTCGCCGTAAAGTAGCGTCAGTAAATGGTGAAAAGTTCCGTGGCGGGAGCGACATACAGGGGTACTAGGGACATCCCCGCGAAATGTCGCATTAAGCGCTGAAGCCCAGTGATACCAAGGGCTCCAGAGGTGCATTACTTTTAACAAACCCTCCAAATTGGCTAGAATCTGGCCAATTCAAGATATGATCAGGCTTTTTAGGTACCGAGATGAGCCTGAGAAGCAAGCGACTGACCATTCTTCTGGATTCTGAGATTCATGATCTATTCGGTCCACCAAAGCTCACTATAGAAGAAAAAAGGCTCTATTTCTCTTTGAACGACCCGGAAATGGAGGTCTTCCACTCGATCCGTGATCGCTATAGCCGCATTTACTTCGTGTTGCTGTTGGGCTATTTCAAAGTAAAACCCGTGGTGTTGAACTTCGGCTATGCCGAAATCAGTGATGACTTACGGTTTATCGCGAACGAGTTTTATCCCGGCATTAAGATTAAAAGGCATAATTTGACCCGGTCCCAACGCTCTCGTCTTTATAAACGAACCCTCGAACTGGTCAACTACAGGAGTTACGATAAAAAATGCTTGCCAGCCTTGACGGAACACTCCGCTAAGACTGCCAGCGCAAGTATTGAAGCTCGCTATCTCTTCGATGACTGCATTGATTACCTTGCTCAGAATCACATTGCCATTCCCAAATACTATGTGCTCCAACAAATCATAAGTACAACCATTCACGCTGAGCGAGATAGGGTCAGTCAGATTCTTTAAAAGTCGATCACAAAGCCTCTGGCGGCCAGTCTGGACAATATGCTCGGCAGTGAAGCACCCAGCACGCTGACTGTGATCCGCAATTCGGCGAAAAGCTTCTCTACCACTGAGCTGGAGAAAGAACTCAAGGCCCATCGGCATATCAAGCTGTTTATCAACGATATAGATGATCTCATTCAGCAGCTGAATCTGTCACTAAGTAATCTGAACCATTATGCGTCTATGGTCGGTTATTACACCGCGACGAAACTTAAACGCTTTGACCAGGCGACCCGCTATCTCTACCTGGTTTGTTATCTCCATGTCCGGTATTGCCAGGTGATCGAGCACATGGCGGATGCCTTTGTGTATCACTGCCGGAAACTGCGGAATAGCGCAAAGGCATATGCCAAAGACGCTGCTTATCGTGAATGGCACGATGCCGCCGCCAATGTCGGTAAGGCGGCGAAACTGCTTCGCTTCTTCATTGATGAATCGATCGATGAGTCGGTGCCATTTGGCGTGATACGGCAACAAGCTGCAAATCTGATCTGCTCAAATGACATCGAATCACTCTGCCTTTATCTCTCGGATCAGAAGCGTTCTCTGGAGTACTATGCCTGGGAATACTATGACCAACAAAGCGAGCTGATCGAGAAGACACTGCGTCCGATCTTCCTATCCCTCGAGTTCCAGCCATCAGAAACCACCCACGCTTTGGGCGTACAGATCAAGCAAAGCCAGTCAGATCTTGTAACCCACGGTATTATTAATGTGGTTGACCGACGCCTGATCAAGCCTTGCCATCAGCCCTTCATCTCTGAGGCTGAAACGATCAATCACTCTCGCTATGAGGTACTCCTTTATCTGCTCATCCAGAACAAACTGGATGGGCATCTGTATATTCCACAATCACTCAAGTACCGATGTCTCAGTGATGACTTGGTGGATGATCAAACCTGGAAACAGAAAATAGAATTGATCGAGCACTCGCTGCTGGATCGACTCAATACTGCACCGAAGCAACTGATGCAATCCATGCAACAAGCGCTGGTCAGCAAACTGACTCAGGTCGGAGAACGCATACAGAAAGGTGACAATCAGAACGTAGTGATGCGCACCCGAACGGGAAAAACCCAGTGGCGGTTTCCTTCGACGGGTGTGAAGAGCTTGTTAAACAATCCGTTCTTCGAACAGGTCAAACAGGTGAATGTGGCTGAACTACTGCGGTTTGTGGATCAGGAAACACAGTTCCTCAGTGGCTTTGAACACGTTAGACAGATCCAGTCCCAGCAAGAGGTAAACTCCAATAACCTGATCGCAGCCATCATCGCCAACGGCACCAACTATGGTCTCTACCGCATGGCGCATATCTCGGATCGCTCCTATGAGCAGCTGCGGTTAACGCAAGCCAATTACCTGCGTATGGAAACTCTGAACCAGGCCAATGACACGCTCAGCAATGCCATCGCCAACCTGACGATCTTTAAGTACTACAACATCCAGGAAAATACGTTGCATGCGAGCGCCGATGGCCAGAAATTTGAATCCCGGCTCGAGACCTTTAAAACTCGCTACTCATCCAAGTACTTTGGCACCAACAAAGGTGTCTCGGCCATGACCCTGGTGGCCAACCATGTGCCGATCAATGCAAAGGTCATTGGCGCCAACGAGCATGAATCCCATTACATCTTCGACCTGCTGTTCAACAACACATCCGAGATCAAGCCGGATATCCTATCGACGGATACCCATGGGGTAAACCATGTGAACTTCGCGCTGCTAGATCTGTTTGGGTATAGCTTTGCACCACGTTATGCTCAGTTCAGTCGCGTGATTGAGCAGTTATTTATCATCAACGATGACAACGATAACAAACCCATGTTGTCGTTGAAAAAACCCATCAGAATGGGTCTGGTCGTCCAGGAATGGCAGACGATCCAGCGCATCGTCATCTCACTTCAACGGAAAACAACCACGCAAGCATTTTTGATCCGGAAGCTCTCGACTTACAGTAAAAATCATCCGCTATTGCTGGCCCTGACAGAGTATGACCGCATGATCAAAGCGTTGTATATCCTCGAATACATTGATGATGCGAGCCTGCGCAGTTATGTGCAACGGGCACTGAACCGTGGCGAAGCCTATCACCAGCTACGCAGAGCCGTTGCCTCAGTCAATGGCAATAGGTTCCGGGGTTCATCTGACCAGGAGATCGATATCTGGAATGAATGCGCCAGGTTACTGACTAACGCCATTATCTATTATAACTCGCTGATTTTGAGCAAGCTGTTGGCTCACTACACCGCGATCGGAGACGAAGCCATGTTGGCGTTGGTGAAAAAGGTATCCCCTGTGGCCTGGCTGAACGTCAATCTCAACGGCACATATAGCTTCAGTTTTGACGAGAATATGATTAATCTGACAGACATATTACGTCCATTGACGGGGTGAATTCGACAATTTGAAAAGTAAGGCACCTATGGAGGCCTTGGTATCACTGCTCTGCAGCGCTTTATGCGACATTTCGCGGGGATGTCCCTAGTACCCCATCATGCTAAAAAGCGAAGACGATTCGACCGCACCGCTGATCGTGTCCAAGATTGAGCGGACAGGCCCGCTGAAGGCAGCTACCCTGGGATTAACCTTGGCGGAATCAAAGCGGTTGCTGGCCCGGGTGCAGCAAGCACTCGTGGAATCACAGCTCCAGTGCCATACTGAAGAGCAGCGGATCTGTATCCGGTGCGGGAGTCGGCAGACGCTTAAGGATTACCACTCCGTTCATTTCAAGAGTCTCTTTGGCAGCGTAACCGTGCGGGTAGCTCGTCTCAATGTTTGTTCGTGTGAAGGCCAGCATGCCCGAGCCCAAACTGTCCAGATCGCTGGTCTGGAGCACTGGGTCTCTCCGGAACTGGCGTTTATCCAGAGCCAACTGGCGGCAACAATTCCGTATGCGCGCACGGCCGAGCTTCTGGAGTTGCTGTTGCCCGTCGATGCCGGGAATGCCCCATCGACAGTCCGCCGGCATACGCTCAGCGTTGGACAACGACTGGAGTCAGAGCTGCAGGAATCGGTTGAACCAAGACCTGTCAAGCGTTCAAAAGCCAAGACGGATCCAGTGACGGTTGTGGGCCTAGACAGTGGCTATGTGCACGATTGCCGCCCCGATTCAGAGGGCAGTTTTGAGGTTGTCGTGGGTCGAATTCTCAGCAAAAACAAAGGTTCTCGCAGCTTGGGATTCGTGCGTACGATTGATAGCAATCAGGCGGCGAGCGATCGGTTGATGAAAAGGTTGTGTGAGCTAGGTCCAATGACCGACGACATCACTGTGTTGACGGATGGTGATCCGGGGTTGAGAGGTTTGCTGATGTCAGCTCTGCCTAAGGCTACTCACATTCTTGATTGGTTTCACCTGACCCGGCGCCTTACGGTGCTGAAACGGGTGCTGCACGGTAAAGAAGCAATAGGCCAATTTCCGACCTCCTATCACGACCGACTCTGTCGGCATCTGGAATCACTGAAATGGCGTTTATGGCATGGCTATCGTGGAGGCGCCATCAATCGCATCCTGGCATTGTTGTTCACCCTCCGGTTGCCCTCGATAACGGGGAAGCGACCTGCGGTTCGTCTACGCCGGCTGATCAAGGAACTCATGCGCTATCTCAAGAACAATCTGGATTCGCTGGTCAACTACGGTCGGCGTTACCGGAATGGTCAACGCATTTCCACGGCGTTCATGGAGTCCGCGGTCAACCAGTTGATCGACAAGCGGATGTCGAAATCACAGCAGATGCGTTGGTCTCCGATGGGTGCGCATTTGCTATTACAGGTTCGTGCTGAGCTGGTCGATGGCCGCCTTGGTGACATATTCGCTCGATGGTATCCGGGTTTCGCCGGGGAGAAGCAACTTTATCAGGTTACCCAATGACCCCACCAAATGAATCGCTCTCGGGACTTTCCGCACGTTTTTCACGTGTCCCTTCTGAAAACCCAATCGGTTTGAAATCGTTGACTTATTCCGACTGTTGTTGAAGCATAAAGCGTATGCTTAATCGACTACTGGTAGTACTGAAAACGGTTTTCTCGCTATTCAAATCACACCGTCAATTGGCCTTGGAGAATCTGGCACTTCGCCAACAACTCGCAATGCTCAAGCCCAAGGTGGCACGTCCGCGGGTATCGGCGTTTGATCGTTTGTTTTGGGTTCTGTTCTCCAAATATATTAACGGATGGCGGTCGATGTTACACACGTTGCACCCCGATACCGTAGTGCGCTGGCATCGCGAAGGCTTTCGACGCTACTGGTGCCGGAAGAGTCGTCACCGTGGCGTAGGGCGGCCGTCGGTCGGTGTTGAAGTACGCAATCTTATCCGGCAAATGCAGTCGTCGAACGTCGGATGGGGCGCTCCACGAATCCACGGGGAGTTGCTTAAGCTGGGTATCGAAATCTCTCAAGCCTCAGTCTCAAAATATATGATGAAGTATCGAAAACCGCCTTCGCAAACCTGGCGGACATTCCTAGACAATCATGTAACTGACCTCGCCTCGATTGATTTTTTCACCGTCCCAACTGCCACATTTCGTATTCTCTATGTGTTCATCGTTCTCAGCCACGATCATCGAAAAATCGTGCACTTCAATGTAACCGCGCATCCCACCGCCCAATGGACAGCCCAGCAGATCGTGGAAGCATTTCCTTTTGATTCCACCCCACGTTATTTGTTACGAGACCGGGATGGCATCTATGGCAAAACTGTCCAGCGACGGATCAAGAGCCTTGGTATCGAGGAGGTTATCACAGCGCCTCGCTCGCCTTGGCAAAATCCGTTCGTTGAGCGTGTGATCGGTTCCATTCGCCGGGACTGTCTTGATCACGTCATCGTGTTCAATGAGCGGCACCTACGCAAGATCATGCGTGAGTACCTCAGCTATTACCATACCTGCAGAACGCATTTGGCGTTGAACAAAGATTCGCCTGAGATCCGCATTGTTGAACCACCGCATTTGGGTAATGTCGCTGCCTTTCCTCATATCGGAGGCCTGCACCATCGCTACACGCGAATGGCCGCATGATGTATATGGGTTACCACAGATTCGGCACGATCTTATTAATAGGATGGACAGGGCTACCGCGCCAGTTCTCGACCCTACCGAGCAATATTTGAGATGACAAAAAATAAACTCGAAAAGTATCTATCTAAGTTAAACGGCTCTAAAGGAAGTTATCCTTTCGGCACAGAAGCGTTGGTATTTAAGGTCATGGGTAAAATGTTTGCTCTTGTTTCACAGAAAGAACAAACCCCAAGAGTAACGCTGAAATGCGCCCCGGTAGATGCTGAAGTTTTAGTGGGCGAATTCGAGTCAATAATTCCGGGTTATTATATGAATAAAAAACACTGGATAACAATTTCTCTCACAGATGAAGTACCTGATGAAATGATTACTGACTTAGCTAGTGGGTCATATAAGCTTATTGTAAATAAGTTAACTAAAGCCGATAGAAACAAACTTGAACAGTAAAAGTAAAACCCATAACGAATAGATCGTGGTTCGCTGTGCTCTCACGATCTATCCTTGTCAGATGAGGTCTGAGGGTATTTCGTAACATGCCCGATGAAGTCTAGATTTCTATAACTTTCGAATACTACATTTTGTAAGTGATTTCTTACAGAGGACTCAGTTTAACCCTACAGAATATCTGAATAGTAGAATGTAGAGTATCAATCATCAAGGAAGATGATTCTGCAATGGATGATCGTATAACAACAAACAAGGATGTTAACAGGGATGATGGTAGTAGATATGGATATGTTCATCTGGCGCTCAAATATATCAACTTCATAAAGCCTATCTCATTCTCGGGATAGGCTTTTCTTTTGTGGTGTCCGTGGCGAATTATAACTTCTGTCAAACTCCAGGGACCCGGTGGGACACAGGCCATTGTTGGGTCTGCGGACATAAGCGGACGAGATTTTCCGCGAAGTCTACTTAACCCATTGTTATTTATTGAATAATTGATGTTAACTTTTTACGGCTTGTAGATACGCTTCCTTTTGGCTGATTTATGGCGTTCCTTGAGCTCAATGTCGATGTATTTGTCGGTGATGGCACTGGAACTGTGGCCAGCATCATCCCTGACATGCTCTCTGGGCCGTATTTTAACATCGTCAGAAATCCCAGTATGCCGCAACCAGTGTACGGTGGCCTCCATGAGCGATTCGGCTTCCTCTGACTTACCGTCCTGGGCCAATCGCTGGATGGCGTGGTCAAAACACGTCTGCACGATGGCGCGTATGTGTGTGGTATTGGAGAGCGGCCCCATCCCTCGATGAACAGGGAACAGCGGCGAATCATCAGCGGGAGAGGGAAGGACAGATAATCCCAAAGATTTACGCCAACGTTTCAGTGCCGCTAGCATTGCATCACTTACGGCGATCTGGCGCTCCTTATTGCCTTTCCCCACGGTGGTAAACCACCAGAGACCGTCCTGATCTTTATGGAAATCGTTCATGGTGGGTACCCAGCGTTCACTGGCGGCCAGTTCTGAGATACGAAGATACAGGCTGTAGAGGGCGGAGATCATGAACAAGGTGCGTTCATGGGCGCCGGGATTTTTTGCCGCCATGGCTTCTGCCGTTTCAATAAGGGCATGCCACTGTAGCTGGCTGAGGCGACGCACCTGGGTGTGTCCCTGGCGTTTTTGCACAAACTTGCTCTTCTGCCGTATGAGTGCGACCGGATTCGAAAACGTGTATTCCTCCAGCAACAAATACTGATAAAAGCTGCTGATGATTGCTAACCTATCCTTGGTCGCTGCATTGGACGATTCATAGTCTTTCTTGTTGGGCTGGTGACCTTTTTTAAAGGCCGATTTGGAGACCGTGGCCACAAACGGTCGCCATTCAGGGTTGGGTATTCTAACCCCATCAGCATTAATGAATCTCGGTGCCTTTTTCAAGCCGATCCAGGCTTTGGGTGGCCGCTGACAAAAACGAATGAAGGCCTCGATATCGTCCGGCTTGAGTGTATCGATGGTCTTGAAGGCAATGTGCCAGGACCACTGCAATAAGCGTTCGACTTCACGCCGATAGGCGTTAAACGTGCCCACACTGCCGACGTAGTGCTTAAGGAAACTGAGTGCTACATTAAAATCATTGGCCTGCGCGGTAGATAAGTCGTCAGGTGGAACACAGTCGTTGATAGCGTGCAGGGTGTCGAAGCACGCCAAGGGGTGGCGGCGCATGCTTGCATTTTCGATGGGGCGTGTCACACTGATATGCATCCTGTGATAATAATACTTATCACAGTATAGAGAGAATAATAAACTATTCTATAGCCCCTCTGCCGCACGTTTTACACGCCCTAGCCGGTTTTTACCCAAACCGCCATCTAGGACCAGCGGGGGCATTTGAAACTTACGGTTTCACCCTCGTGGATCCACCTCAAACCGTAAATTCCTGCGCAAAAATCACCAGCCCTTATCTATGTCCGAGGAGTCAGTTCCAGGGGAAACCTCGTTAAATCCAGATAATCCCAATTATTCCGGCAGACCCATTCCATGACCTGACCAGGTGGATCCGGATGCTTGGTGAAGGCTTTCACCGCCCTTTCATACTGTTCGGGAGTACAGATCGCATCGCTAAATAGTTCTCGATTGGCCCTGAGTCCGGCCAGATCCGCGCACTCCAATCGGGAGCGAAACGCCGTGACGCCCTGATCCGGATTAATGGCGAAGAAAAAATAGTCCTCGGTTTCCAGCATCGTAGCGATCACTGCTTGAATGATGGGATTACCCGCAGGAACCAGACCGTGATAGGTGGCATGGCCGTAAAACTCGAAGGCAAAATGGAGCACAGGGCTTGTATCGGGTCCCAGCACTGAGTGACCAAAGCGAAACCCTTGTTCCGTGGAAATGGCTGGAATCGGCGCTTCTGGCCGTAGCGCGATGAAACCACTTTTTGACCCTTGATCCTCCACATAACCGAAAGCAAAACAAGGTGGATTCGCTGCCATTAAATCGTGAATAAACAACTCGTTTACCGTCAGACGGGGTAAATAAGTGTGGACCTCTCCCATAACTATTTCTTTTCCATAACTTATTGAGTATTTTCCCAAACCGCTGAATCGGTATATTCAACTGGCGGCTGACGAACAAGAGCGATAACACGACGAATTCACAAGCGCTCGTGTGCTTCCTGGTGGCGGTTTCGCTACCACTATCACCAATAACCCGCCGGGGGGCAATCTGCCCGAGTCTGTCCTTGTTGCGCACGGATAGACTGTTGGCACGTAATCTGAGCAGAGGCCCCCGCTTATTGTCAACTAATCTGAGCTGGAAATCGGTCTGTTTGCGAGCTGCAACACCTCGCGTTCCACGCCCAGTGCATCGATTGCAAGGCTGCCCCGATGTGTCGATCGTGTAGTCCCCGAGCAAGTTGATATGCTCGGTCCGGGTTACCAAAAGGAACTTTCGTGTCTCGAGCGGTGCAATGCATGCCAGATCGCGTATGGTGCAAATATTCGAATGAACCGTATGATATTGTTATCAGACAATATTACGGATAATCTTTTCGTGCAATGACTCATGTCCTCCAACCCTTCCACCTCCTGGTTATCGCCTTGGCCGGCTGGCTTAACCGCCATCAACAGTCGATCATCGACTATCTCATCGAAGAGAACCGTGTGCTTAAGGATCAACTTGAAGGACAGCGGCTTCAGTTTACTGATGAACAACGGCGGCGACTGGCCGTGAAAGCCAAAGTCCTTGGCCGCAAAGTACTCGATGAGATCGAGACGCTGGTGACACCCGATACTCTGCTTGCCTGGCACCGTAAGCTCATCGCGGAGAAATGGACCTATCCCAGGAAGGGGCCAGGACGACCCCGCGTTACGCAAGAGATCACCGATTTGGTACTACGTATGGCGAGGGAAAACCTCTCCTGGGGCTATGACCGAATCCAAGGTGCTCTCGCCAATCTCGGTCATAATATTGCACCCAACACGGTTAAGAATATACTGAACAGGCATGGCATAGAACCCGCACCGGAGCGAGAGAAACACACCACGTGGGCGAATTTCTTGAAAGTGCATTGGGATGTGATGGCCGCCACGGACTTCTTCACGGTTGAAGTTTGGACACCCAGAGGGCTGGTGACCTACTACGTATTGTTTATCATCCATCTTTCAACACGTTCCGTATACATTGCCGGTGTGACCACGGCCCCCAACGGTGCATTCATGAAGCAGGTGGCTCGCAACCTGACAGATGTAGACGACGGTTTTCTTTTAAACAGTCGGTACCTCATCATGGACCGCGATACAAAATACACGGAGGATTTCAGAGAGCACCTGGATCGAGAGGGCGTGAAGCCTGTTCGATGTCCAGTTCGAGCGCCGAACTGTAACGCATTCGCAGAACGATTTGTGCGTTCGATAAAAGAGGAATGTCTTGGATCGCATGATTCTTTTCGGTGAGGCATCCCTTCGCCGGGCACTCAGAGAATATGTCGCGCATTACCATAGGGAGCGGAATCATCAGGGTATGGACAACCATTTGCTGGAGCCACCTGCGAAGGTCAGTTCAATCAGTGATCCAATACATTGCCGCGAACGTCTGGGTGGAATGCTCAATTTCTACTATCGAGAAGCAGCTTGAAAGTTAGCATTTTGATATTTGCACCCTACGGGTTCCGTATTCAACCGGTCGTGTGCTGGGTATCAATGGCAAGTCATCGGTCCGGCTGGTCGCTACAAGACGATGAACGGCGGCTCATCCTCGGATAGCTGTCATTCAAGACACCAGCGACCGCATGACCACAATGGGTTTGATTTCCGTCTATTAAGTAAATTACAGCGATGTCCGGAATGTGCATAGTAGACACCCAAATATATTGTCGTGGAAGGCTACGCATCACTGAGTCGAGAAGCAAAGACATTAATTTCCTATGTCTGCTTTTGAACTGTCAGATCAAATTGAGACTTGATATAACTCGAGTCAGATCGAGTTATAGCTATTACAATTCACTCCATGAAATTCTCGGAATCCATTTCACACACTCACATTTATTGATCCCAATTAGCCGATTGGGCGAGGAAAAAAAGAACATGCGATTTCTGGTATTTTCGACAGTGCCCATTTTATAATTGGGTAAGCAGCGACCACTCCTACTACAACAAGTAGTGCCTTCAGTGCCAGGGTGACGTCATAGCCCAATACCCATACAATGACTGCAGCCACTACCAATCCAGAATACAGTTCCTTCATCATCTTTTCCTATCGTTATCTGAATAACCGCCGCTCTAACAATGTCTTTATGTCCCGACGACCATCAACACACATATGTACAATCACTTTATTTCCTGTAATCTCATAAATTGCTCTGTAAGGCTTAAAAAATACTTCGCGATAATCTTTAATACCTTGCCGCAATAATTCTGGCGGGTAAACACCACGCTCTGGGTTCTGGTCCAGATTGAGAATCAGTGTTTCTAATTCATCGAGAACATGATCTGCTTTATCTATGGCGTCTTTCTTAGCGATGTAATAGTAAATGTCATTGATATCCTGCTCAGCATCGACGGTTATGACTACCTGGTATTTCTTCAACGTTGTGCATCCTTAATCCGTCTCCTGATAGCTCCGAAGGCTTTCTTTGCTGTCTTAAAATCGCCCTTGACATAGGATTCCTTGCTCTGCGCAATCATCTTCAGCATGGCTAGCGATTCTTGGTCTTGTTCGTATTCCGCTAAATCGATTAATACAGCTTTGGCTTCACCATTTTGCGTTATCACCATAGGCGCATGATTCTCATGGACCTCTTTGATCGCTTCGGCAGTATGTTGTTTTAAATAACTGATAGGCTTGACCGACTGGCTTAATTTCATAATTAGGTACCATTTCGAATTATATTGGCACTAAATATGGACTATATTAAGATCCACGTCAAAACCCGGTGTCTTTTCTCATATCTCCCAGTAAACACTTTTGAGTATGTTCCTTAATCTCTTTGGGTTCGAATCGATGTAAGCGAGTGACTGCTGTTTTGTTTTGTGACCGAGTCAGTATTTGATGTACTCCAGATCAACACCTCTGTCGGCCAGCCTTGTTGCATATGTCCTGTGACCGGAATGACTGCTTCCACCAAGCACGCCAATAATTTTAATCAACTGACTAATGAGTTGCTGCATAATGCTACATACCCAATATTCTACAACCGGGCCATCTATCCGCTCATACTCTTTCTTGCAAACTGGAACCCTGATGGACCTCTTGCCAGGAACAAGAGTGACTTTGGATCAAGGCCTCCATACTCGCCGCTCACGGACACACTGAGTCGGCGTTCGACGCGATACGCCATGTACTCAGCCAGCGCCTCTCGGTGCTCATCCTCAACCATCTAGGCAAGACGCGATTCCCCATTTTTCGTGTACGCCACTGGTTGCCGAAAATCCTCTTTGATCGAACCATCGGTATTCACGACATCCTGCACCTTGAGGCTCGCAATTTCAGTTACTCGAAGCGCAGAACCGAACGACATCCAGATGATCGCTACATTGCGCTTCTCATTTCGCCCGAAGGCAGCAACGCGAAGCAGGCGATTGATAACATCAGGCTTTAATACACTGCCGCTTTCACCTCCTCGGAGTCCA
This sequence comes from uncultured Gammaproteobacteria bacterium, assembly GCA_963797085.1. Taxonomy (GTDB): domain Bacteria; phylum Pseudomonadota; class Gammaproteobacteria; order Chromatiales; family Chromatiaceae; genus JASJBU01. The sequence continues at coordinate 37,700 of CAWCOA010000008.1, read as the reverse complement.
TTAGCAGTTCATATTTGCCAATTCCCACTTATGGTAAAAAACCCCTTTTTAACAAAATATCCCACATATTGGTATTTGCACGGTATGCAGTCTAGAAAACCGTATGATTAAGGCACTTCGAGGAAAATTCCCCAAAACCCGCGCCGACTATCTTGGACAATCGCCTGCGGGTCCGCCCCAGACTCTGCCACTCAGCCTTGCCATTGGGTCGTTCCCATCTATAGTAAGGACTTGTTTATTCATCGGAACCCGTAAGGACGACACCCATGGCATTGAAAAAGAAGACAACGGCAAGAAAAACCACGGCGTACAAAAAACGGCTACGTGCCGCGAAAAAAGTCTCCTCCACAGCGGTCACCCGAGTCAGGGCCATACCGACCAAACAAACCAAAACCCAGATCCTGACCGCGATTGCTGAAGAGGCCGACCTGACCCGCGCACAGGTCGCCGCAGTCTTTGCAGCGATGGACGGCCTGGTGACCCGCCACCTGATGAAGCGGGGTTCTGGGGAATTCACCATTCCGGATATCGGCCTGAAGGTTCGCAAGGTGGTGAAACCCCGCACCAAGGCGCGCATGGGGCGCAACCCAGCCACCGGCGAGCCTATTAAGATTGCCGCCAAACCCGCGCGGACGGTCATCAAGGCGGTGCCGTTGGCCGCCATGAAAGCAAAGCTGGGCTGACCGCCCTGCCCTGCCTCGCTAACCGCTGACTCGCGTCTCATGATCAGCCAAGACGATCTGGTACAGCAGCTCCTGGAACTCGATGCTGAAATCGCGGCAGCGATGCAACGCAAACGAGTCAATGAGCAGGAGACCTATCGCTGGTCGAGTGGTCGATGGGATGACGAGTCAGGGGCCTTGTCGGGTGACACGGCAACTGTTGCCTCTGCGTCGATTCAACGCCTGCAGGAGCAGCGTGAGGTCCTGGTCCGACAGATCGAAATGTTGCCTGATTTCGATTAACAACCCTGGAATCCTACCGATGTGTGGACGCTTCTATCTGGATGTGACTGCCGACCAACTGGCCAATTATTTTGAGCTGCCCGCGCTACCCGGCCTAGCGTCCCGCTATAACATCGCGCCTTCACAGGATGTCATCGCCGTTCGGGTGGGCGAACAAGGCCGAAAATGGGTCAACCTGCACTGGGGCTTGATCCCCACCTGGGCCAAGGATGCAAAGTTCGGCTATAGGACCATTAATGCACGAGCTGAAACCGTTGACACTAAGCCTTCATTCCGAGCGGCGTTCAAATCCCGACGCTGTTTAATCCCTGGATCAGGCTTTATCGAGTGGCAAGCAGTACAGGACGGGGAACAACCCTACTGCATCCATCCGAAGTCCGGACCCTTATTTGCCTACGCGGGATTATATGAGCACTGGGAGAGTGAAGCCGGTAAGATCATCGATTCCTGCACTATCATCGTGACCGATGCCAATGCGGTGGTCGCACCGATCCACGACAGGATGCCGGTTATTATCAAACCGGAAGATTTTGCGACCTGGCTCGATCCTGCACTGCAAAATCCCACCCAACTCAAACCGTTGCTTAAGCCCTACCCCGCTGAGGAAACGGCGTTGTATCCGGTCAGTCGGCGGGTGAATAATCCGAGGAATGATGATCCAACCTGTACCCAGCCAATGTGAAGGACAACGGCTTTGGGTATCAGACTTGCCCGCCATGGAACACGACTCGGGCGCCGTCCTCGGCAGCCCTCACCCGGCTCAGGCAGGCATAGGCCACCTCCAGGTGGAACATGGCATGCAAAGGCATGGACAGGACATGACTGAGGATCAGCCGATTGACCACGCCATGGGCGACAAGCAGCAGGTGTTCACCGGCGTGCTCTGCCAACAAACTATTCCACGCCGCCAGCACTCGCTCACGAAACTCGGTAATCGGTTCTGCATCCGGCGGTGTCAGACTCAAGGGATTGCTGAGAAAGGCCCTGGCCTCGTCGCCATATTCTGCCCACAGTTGTTCCATGGGCAGGCCGTCCCAGGCACCGAAATCCAGTTCCCGCAACTCCTCCTCAACCCGTAGCGGCAGGCCCAGGCGCTGAGCCGTCTCCTCAGCAAACTCCTGGCAACGGCGCATCGGCGAGCACACGACCCGCTGCCAAGCTCTGCCATTTACTGTAACCTGGCGCAACTGCGCCCAGCCCTTATCGCTCAACGGCTGATCGGTTCGACAACCACGCAGCAAATGACCACCGACCACCTCTCCATGGCGCAATAAATCGACCAGGGTATGGTCTGCTTTCATTTGCTCTAATGGGTCCTCTCGTTCCGAGTCAATCAGGCATGGGATCTTTTGCGTAAAATTCAATATCGAAGTGAAGTATTCAGTATATCGTCCAATTCGCTTTTATAGCGACCACGTTTGAAGGTATGCACCGTGGAACTGATCTACGATGAAACAACTACTGTATAAGACGACCCTAAGTGTTCGATCTTCTGAGAAAGGATTGTCGCACCGACGTCACATCAATCGATGTCAATTGATTCATAACGGCGCTGTCTGTTTCAGTTGCGCCTGAACGGCCTCGAAGTGACCCTACGCCGGCCCAACCAGGTGCGCCTGTTAAATCCCTGCCCGCGAGAGCCTCAAGAGTCTGCTGCGGGTCTGATCAGGATTAACGTGTAAAATGTAGTACCCTCAGCGCAATACCGTGGTTACCTGCCTGTCTTCGATGAACACTCGGTCGGTGATCAACATCTAATCGTCTGCTATGTGAAAAAGCTGCCAATGTGAAATCTGATTATTTCGGTAGCCATCGGCAAGGATCGATCTGTGACCGCATCAAAAAGACGCACTTTAAAACGGCTGGTATTACTCCGTAAGCTGCCGCTCGTGGGCTGGGCATCAATGGCAAGTCATCGGCCGAAGCTGCCGCTGGAGATTTAGCTGACTACTTCCGCTATGATTCCGTTACCGGACATAGGCCAGGAAATCTCACCGAACGGCAGCTTTCTGATTTCCTCTGCGGCCGGACCCGACCCATACCTGCCGCTCAGCATGGAAGACAGGAATACCCGGTTATGACTCATTGCGGTCATTCCTCTCCAAGGCTCAATAGACTGTTGCCACCCTGAAGCAAGCATCGAAGTCCTAACTTGTATTTTAATATTTTTGTTCAAAACAGAGGCGAATCAACATGGTTTGCTAGCGTATCGTATCCACGATCAAGTTCATCCGCTAGGAATTTCCTTGCCCTCAACTCCACTCGTCGATATGTCGTGGACAAGTGTGATATTCAGTCTCTTCAATACAGTTACTTTACCCGATGAACGTGTCGTGGTATTTACTTGACCAGGGGGAGCAAAGTCTCACCGAACAAAGAGACCATCTGAGATTCAAGGCTGGGTTATACTTCAGGAATACATATGGCTAGGGTTTGTTATCCGTTTGATTTATCTTCCAGAATGGAACCCGCTGCCGAATAATGCAAATACTCATTGTAGATGACGATCCGGACATCCGGGAACTGGTTAACCATGAGATGCAACAGCAGGGCTGGAACGCCGTCACTACCGGTAGTGAAGCGGAAATGAGTGCAGCGCTCAGAGAGCAGACACCGGACATCATCCTGCTCGATATTCGTCTGCCTGATCAGGACGGTTTGACCATCGCGCGGCGACTGCGTATGACATCGTCGATACCGATTATCATGATGACGGGTATGGGGTCTGACGTGGACCGGATACTAGGTCTGGAGCTAGGCGCCGACGACTATGTGGTCAAGCCGTTCAATCCACGGGAGCTCAGCGCCCGCATCAAGGCGGTGCTGCGCCGTACCTCCAGGCAACCCCTGGAGCCCAATCCCGCCGAGACCCTAGGGCACGAGTGCCGGCGCTTCGGTGGCTGGTTTCTCGACCTGAGCGCCCGGGTGTTGAGCGATCCCAGCGGCCGCCCCGTCTCCCTGACCAATGCGGAGTTCCTGCTGCTGGAGACCTTCGTCGACGCGCCGCATCGGGTGTTGAGCCGGGAACAGTTATTGGAACGCACCCACAGCTCCGAGGCGGATGTGTTCGACCGCACCATCGATGTGCTGATCCTGCGCCTGCGCCGCAAGATCGAGCCGAATCCTCAAGCGCCCAAGTTCATCCGTACCGAACGGGGTGCGGGCTATGTCTTCGATGCGGATGTGGAGAAGGTCTGAGCATCGAGAACGCGCCTGAGTGCGACTGCCAGTCGATCCGAGGCTACCGGCTTGGCCAGCAGTTCGGCGGGTGGGTCGCTGATCTCCCGGGGTTCGCCGGAGGTGAAGAGGATGCCCAACTGCGGGCGTCGGGAGAGGGCCTCTCTGGCGAGCCGGATCCCGTCCCAGGGCACCGGCATCATGACGTCCGTATAGAGCACCCGGATCGCCGGTTCAGCCGCCAGCCGTTCCAGCGCTTCCACACCGTTAGCGGCGATGAGCACCCGGTAGCCCAGTGCCCGCAGCTGATCGGCGCTGGTCTGCAGCAGATCCGGGTCGTCATCCACCACCAGCACCCGTTCGCCCTTGCCCCGTGGCGGGGCGGAGACTTCAAGCAAACCGGATGCCGCTGCAGCAGGGGTCTTGTCCTGTGACGCCACCGGCAGCCGGATATGGATGCGGGTACCCTGACCCGGCACGCTGTCGATGTGGATCTCCCCGCCGGACTGGCGGACGAAACCGTACACCATGCTGAGTCCGAGTCCGCCGCCCTTGCCGGGGGCCTTGGTGGTGAAGAAGGGCTCGAATACCCGTTCCAGCAGTTCGGGGGCGATGCCGTAACCGGTATCGCTGATTTTGATTTCGATGGCATCCGAAGCCCGGCGGGCAGTGCTGAAACCGATACGGCCTTGGCCCTGCATGGCGTCGGAGGCATTCAGGGCCAGGTTCATCAGGGCGTTCTCCAGCTGGCCGGGATCGACTCGCACCACCGGCAGATCCGGGGCCAGGTCGGTCGCCAGTTCGATACCGTCCCCCAGGCTGTATTCCAGCAGTTCGATCATGCCGAGCACCAGCGCGTTGATGTCCACCGTTTCGGGCTCGAGCTTCTGGCGGCGGGAGAAGGCCAGCAGCCGCTCCACCTGACGCGCCGCCCGATCCGTCGCACCCATGGCGCGCTGCCAGCGCTCGTGCAGTGCCGCATCGTTCTTCACCCCGGGTTCCAGTTGGGTCAGGTTGCCCAGGATCACCGCCAGCACATTGTTGAAGTCGTGGGCCAGACCGCCGGTCAACTGACCCACCGCCTCCATCTTCTGGGCCTGATGCAGCTGGTTCTCGATGGCCCGACGCTCGGTGACGTCGCTGTGGATGGTCACATAGCCGCCATCCGGGATCGGATTGCTGCGCAGCTCCACCCGCAGGCCGTCCGGGCAGCGCACCTCGAACTGCCGCAGCGATCGGTTGCGCCCGACGCTCAACCCCGCCAGTTCCACCTCCTGTCCCAGATTGTCGAAGGCCCGCACCCCCCGTTCGGTCAGCAGGCGATGGATCTGCGGCAGCGGGGTGCCGTAGCCGATCTCCCGATGCGACAGGTGATAGAGCTGCAGGTAACGGGGGTTCCAGGCCACCAGCCGGTCCTCGCCGTCGCACACCGTGAAGCCGTCGTTCATGTTGTCGAAGGTGGCCAGCAGCAGGTTGGATTTCTCGGTCAGCTGCCGATCCAGCCGTTCCATGCGGAAGGCGTTGTCCTTGAACACGTTGAACACCCGGGCCAAGTCGCCGATCTCGTCCTGCCGCTCAATGGCCGGCACCCGGGCCTCGCGTTCGCCGTCGGCGAGCCGCTGCATGGCGCCGGTGACCGCCCGCAGGTTGACGCTGATGTCCCGCACCACGAAGCGGTAGGAGAGCAGAGTGGCGAGCAGCACCAGGGTGATACTGACCCCGAGAAACAGCAGGGTGTTGTCGAGGATGGTGTCGCCCATGGCGCCGGCGACCCGGGCGATGTTCTCGTTGGCGGATTGCACCAGTCGGTCGACCCGGGTCTTGAGATCCCCGGCGATGCGGCGGCTGGCGAGCACCAGCCGTTGCGCCTCGGCGATGGTCTGCAGCTCGCCGCCGCGCAGGGCGAAGATGCCCTGCTCGGCGGACTGTCGGCCAAGCTCGGTGATGGCCCCGGCCAGCTCCGGACGCAGTCCGGCGGGAAGTTGCGGCACCTGGGCCCCGAGCTGATGACCGATGCGCTCGAACCCATCCAGCGAGCGTTGCAGGTCGTGTTGGTCCCCGGCCTCGGTAGCCAGCAGCAACCCGCCGAAGGCCCTGTCCACCAGGCGCTCCACTTCGAGCAGGGGTCCCTGGGCTTGCGCAGCACGGTGGAATAGTTCGTCGTTTTGTAACTGGGATTTACCGAGCACATCGGCCACTGCCAGGATCGAGGGCCCCAGACTCTGCGCCACCCGCTCGCGTAGCTCGATGAGTACCTGCCGCTGCCGTTGCAGGTCGTTTGCGAACGCCGCCCGGGCTTCCAGCAGGTGCGCCAGATCCCGTAGATTGTTCGCCAGGATTTCGGCCAGTTCGCTGATCTCATCCACCCCGGTCGGGGCGTCGGCAACCAGGTGTCTCAGTCGCTCGGTCTCGCCGGCCAGGGACAACAGGTCGAGGCGGATCAGTTCGGTCTGGCGCTGCCGGGCTTCTTCGCCCTGGGCGGCCAGCAGCGCCGGGGTGCGGTCCTGCAGCCGCTCGCCGACCCGGGCCAGCACCAGGGCGGCGGCGGAGGCGGGCAGCTCCCGTTCCACCACCCGGTCGACCTCGCCGCGGGTCTCCAGCAGGGCCAGCAACGCCACCAGACTCGCCAGTCCGATCGCCAGGGCGGTGAGGCCGAGGATCAGCAGCAGGCGGCGGCGGATCCCCGCGGCGCGCCAGGTGAACCAGCGCCTCATTCGGCCAGCTCCGGCAGCCCCATAGCCGCGCGGTAGTGGCGCCGCTGGCTGTTGCGCCCCAGCCGGTCGGTGAGGGCCTCCCAGTCCCGGGCGGCCTCCCGCAGGCCGGTCTGCGGGTCGATTTCGCCGCCCAGCACCCGGTCGAGCTGGTTTTGCAGGGCGGCGATGTAGGCCCGATAGCCCGGCAGGCGCAGGTCGGAGACCGTCTGTGGTGCCGTCAGACTGCCGCGCAACACCCTGAGATAGTCCTCTGCCTGTTTCACCCCCAGCAGCTTGCGCCAGGGGCCGGGTTCCTGCAGCTGGGAGGGGCGATAGGGGTTGATGCCGGTAGTGCCGTCGAGCAGATCCCGGGTGCTGTTTTCCGGGTTGACGAACCAGCGGATGTAAGACCAGGCCAGCGCCTGTCGCGGACTGGCGGCGGGCACCACCGCGATCCAGCCGCCGAAGGCGAGGAAGGTGACCGAACGGGGCTCGGCCAGCCGATCCCAGGCCTGGGTGGCCGGGTTCCACACCTCCCGGCTGCCCGGCAGCCGGAAGAAGCCGACCTTGCCGGCGATGAGGGAGTGACGGGCGTCCCCGGCCAGCACCCCGGTATCGGCCCAGTCCAGGTTCATGGCCGACACACCCATGGCGAAGCAGGTGCGCACCCCTTCGCTGTCCAGCTTGTCCACATCCCTGGGGCCAAGGGGCCGCAGCCCGCTGTATTCGCTCAGGGCCCGCACCCAGGCGGGGTTGTCGATGGACGGCCGCATGGTGTCTGGATCGAAGAACATCCACCCGGGGTGGTCGGGGTGGTTCGCATAGGCCGCGGCATGGCTGAATAGGTACCAGATGCGCTGGCCGTTGCGGGCATAGGCCTCCAGGGTCCCCGACAGGGGAGTGCCGTCCGGCGCGCCATGTTGCTTGAAAAAGGCTGCGATATCCCGGTATTCGGCCCAGGTGCGCGGTGGTTCCAGGTCCCGCCCGTAGCTCTTTTGGAACGCTACTCGACTGGTCGGGTCCTCGAACAGATCCTTGCGATAGGCCCCCAGTTGCAGGTCGCCGTCGATGGTCATGGCCATCCAGCGACCGCCCCAGCGCATCATGGCATTGCGGTAGGCCGGGTAGATGTCCTCCACCCGGGCGGCTTGCAGCACCGCTTCAGGTACCGGAGCCAGATAGGGGGCGAAATCCGCCAGCCAGGCGGCGGGGATCAGCAGGACATCGTAATCCACCTGGCCGGTAACGAAGCCGAGCATGATGCGATCGTAGAGCTGGTCGAACGGCACCTGGTCTACGCTTAAATCGATATCCCTGCGTTCCTTGAAGCTTTGACCATGGCGCAGTGCAGGACCGCCGATGGCGCTGGTATCCCGGGTCAGGATGCGCAGTGTCTCGCTCCCCTCGACTCGACCGAAGGTGCCGGCCAGGGCCAATGTTACAAAAATTACAAAGATCAGCGGCTGGCGCAACATCATCCGTTCATCTGGCTGGGTTCTCATAGGCTCAAGGGTAGAGGCAGGGTGATGGCCATCGGCAGCAGTGGGACTCGAAAGTCAGTCTAGCGAGCCCCGTCAGGGCCGTCCAACCTTTTGCCCCCGTTGATTCCGAGCCGTGCTCGCTGCCGGCTCCCACCGAGATCGGAGAGAGATGATGAACAAGAGCTTGCTTTCACTTGCACTGGTCGCCGCCGGCCTGACCCTCACTGGCGCGGCCGCAGCCAATAGCGGCGACTGGTTGAGCGGAGACACCCTGACCGGGGACTGGAACGGCAACCGGTCCGAGCTGGAAGCGGAGGGTTACCGCTTCTTCGCCTATTACAACTCGATCATTGCCAGCAACGTCAGTGGTGGTGTCCAAACGGGTTCAGATATCGCCGGTGGTCTGTTCACAGGCATGCAGGTCGACTTGGGCAAGGCCCTGAGCCTCGACGGTTGGACCTTCAGTCTGTCCGGCATTCACCGGGATGGCAGAAGCATCGATGAGGACGTGGGCGGTATCTACAGCGTCATGCAGCTGGTGGGCGGTCAGACCTATTTTCTCTACAACGTCAGTCTGGAGAAGACCTGGGCGGACGACAAGTACGCCTTCAAGTTCGGCCGTATCACCGCCACCGACGACTTCGCCGGCTCACCCTTCTACGGCTATTACCTCTCCAACAGTATCGACGGGCAGATCCGCGCGGTACTGTTCGACGGGGTGATGACCTCCTATCCCTTCGCGGTCTGGGGCGCCCGTTTCCAATATGCACCGAGTGAGGATTTCCGGATCAAGATCGGCGCCTACCAGCTCACCGAGAAGATGTGGGACCCGGAAGAGCACGGCACCGACTTCGCCTTTCGCGACAGCGACGGCATGTCCCTGATGACCCAGTTGGAATGGGACTGGTCCCTGAACGGCAAACCGGGGCATTTCAATCTGGGCATGAACAACGTCCATTTCGACATGCCGAACTACAACTCGGACGAGGTCACCGACACCTTCATCCGCTACTACGCCCAGTACGACCAGATGCTGACCCAGGAGGCCGAGGGTTCCGATCAGGGTCTGTATGTCTTCGGTACCCTGGCCTATACCGATCAACAGGAGGCGGCGCTGGTGCCACTGCAGGTCAGCCTTGGCGCGCAGTATGTGGGTCCTTTCGAGGGGCGGCCCAAAGACCGGCTGATCTTCGGTACCACCTACGGCAAGCTGAGCGAGGACTATGCGGACGAGCAGGAGGCCCTGGGTAATGGCCGTCCCGACTACGAATGGATCTTTGAGCTGGGTTATCGCGTCCAGCTCACCAAGTTCGCCTACATCCAGCCGGACGTCCAATTCGTGACACAGCCCGGCGGGACCGGCGATATCCCGGATGCCACAGTGATTGGCGCGCAGTTTGGCGTCTCATTCTGATGATCATCATCGATCAGAGACCAGGAGAAACGACATGATCAGATTAGACTCATCCTCGGTGCGGCTCGACGCGAGCGCGAGAGACAAGACCGATGCGATCCGTCAGGTCGGCCAATTGCTGGTCGAGGCCGGCAACATCGAACCCGCCTATGTGGAGAGTCTGCTGGCCCGGGAGCAGGTGGCCAACACCTTTCTCGGCAACGGCATCGCCATCCCCCACGGGGTGCCCAAGGACCGCGGCCTGATCAAACAGACCGGGGTCGCGGTGCTGCAGGTTCCGGACGGGGTGGAGTGGAACCCGGGGGACCAGGTGCGACTGGTGGTCGGCATCGCCGCCCGATCCGACGAGCATCTGCAGATTCTGACCAATTTGACCTCGGTGCTGGGTGATGCGGATGAGGCGGCCCGACTGGCCCACACCAACAATCCCCAGGACATCATCCAGCGCCTCACCGCCTCCCCCGAAGCGGTGGCCAAGGCCCAGGAGCCCCTGCCGGATGACCTGCCCGAATTCTTCGACATCGTCATCACCAATCCCCACGGGCTGCATGCCCGTCCCGCCACCGCCCTGGTGGAGATCGCCAAGGGCTTCGAGGCGACTATCCGGCTGCGCAACGGGGAGCGGGTGGGAGATGCCAAGAGCCTGATCAGGGTGCTGAATCTGGGCATCGATGCGGGTACTAACCTGCGGGTGATGGCCGAGGGGCTGGATGCCCAGGAGGCGTTGGTTGCCTTGAAGGATGCCATCGAGGCCGGGCTCGAGGAAGAGGAGGAGGCCGCTGCGGCCGCTGCGGAAATGCCGCAGATCGAGTGGGAAGGCCCGACCCTGGCCGGTGTGGCCGCCTCGCCGGGCATGGCCGCCGGGCCGATCTGGCAGTACCAGCGGGGCAAGATCGTAGTCGCCCCCACCGCCCGGGATGCTGCCGCCGAGCTGACCCGCCTGGCCCGCGCCCTGGAGAGCGCCAAGCGCGAACTGACCGAGCTTCATGACGAGGTGAAGAGCAAGGCGGGCGCAGGGCGGGCCGCCATCTTCAAGGCCCATGCGGAGTTCCTCGAAGACAGCGGCCTGACGGACGCCGCCGAGACAATGATTCGGCAAGAGTCCCGCAGCGCCGGCTATGCCTGGGAACAGAGCTATCTGAACCAGGCCAAGTCCCTGGCCGCCCAGTCGGATCAGTTGCTAGCCGCTCGCGCGGTGGATCTGCGGGACGTGGGTCGCCGGGTGCTGCGACTCCTGGCCGAGCGCATCGAAGACGCGCCCAAGCTGCCGGATACCCCGGTGATCCTGATCGCCGACGACCTGAGCCCCTCGGATACCGCCCGGCTCGACCCGGCCCTGACCCTGGGGGTCTGCACCGCCGCCGGCGGTCCCACCTCACACACCGCCATCATCGCCCGTTCTCTGGACATCCCGGCGGTGGTCGGGGCCGGCGATTCCCTGCTCGACCTGTCCGATAAGACTGAAATCGTGCTGGACGGCAACAGCGGCATCCTGGTGCTGGAACCCAGCGCGGCCGACCGGGCCAACGCCCAACAGGTGCAGGCAGAGCTGGCGGCCCGGCGCGAAGAGGAGCGGCGCGCCTGCTATCAGCCGGCGATCATGCTCGACGGCAGCCGCATCGAGGTGGTGGCCAACATCGCCGCCCCGGCAGAGGCGGCCAAGGCGGTGGAGGCCGGCGGCGAGGGGGTCGGGCTGTTGCGTACCGAATTTCTGTTCCTGGGCCGCGAGCAGGCCCCCACCGAGGACGAACAGGCCGCCGCCTACACCGAGATGGTGCGGGCCCTGAACGGCCTGCCGATCATCATCCGCACCCTGGACATCGGCGGCGACAAGTCGGTGCCCTACATGGCCATGCCGGCGGAGGAGAACCCCTTCCTCGGCGAGCGCGGCATCCGCCTGTGCCTGAACCGGCCGGAGCTCTTTCGCACTCAGTTGCGGGCCATCTTCCGCGCTGCCGCCGAGGGCCCGGTACGCATCATGTTCCCGATGATCTCGACCCTGGAAGAGCTGAAGAAGGCCAAGGCCCTGACCGAGCAGGTGCGCAAGGAGATGGGCGCCGAGCCGGTGGAGATAGGCATCATGATCGAGGTGCCCTCCGCGGTGATGCTGGCCGAGGAGCTGGCCGCCGAGGTGGACTTCTTCTCCGTGGGCTCCAACGACCTGACCCAGTACACCCTGGCGGTGGACCGCATGCATCCGGTGTTGTCACGTCAGGCCGACGGGCTACACCCGGCGGTGCTGCGCATGATCGATCGCACCGTGAGGGCCGCGGACAAGGCCGGTAAATGGGTCGGGGTCTGCGGCGGTATCGCCGGCGATCCGGCAGGCGTCGTGATCCTGGCGGGGCTGGGGGTGAAGGAGCTCTCCGTGAGCATCCCGAGCATCGCCGCGGTCAAGGCCCAGGTTAGAGGTTTGACTCTGAATCAGGCCCAGGAACGCGCCCGCCGCGCGCTCAGTTGCAGCGATGCCGCCGCCGTGCGGCGCCTGCGCTAGGAGGTTGGACATGACTAGCAAGACACGTATCGCCACCCTGAGTCTGAATCCGGCCATCGACCATACCGCGCGGATCGCCAATTTCACCGCCGGGCGGGTCAACCGGGTGGAGTGGGAGCAGGCCGACGCCGGCGGCAAGGGGGTCAATGTAGCCTCGTTTCTGGCCGATGCCGGGCTGCCGGTGGTGGCCACCGGCCTGTTCGGCGGCGGCAACATCGAGCCCTTCGTCGAACTGTTCGAGCGCAAGGGCATAGAGGATCACTGTGTGCTCCTGCCTGGGCGTACCCGGGTCAATGTGAAAATCACCGACCCGCTGCTGGATCAGGTCACCGACATCAACTTTCCGGGCCTCTCGCCCCGGCCGGACGACCTGACCCAACTGCACCAGACCCTGGATGCGCTGTGCGAAAACACCGACTGGTTCGTGCTCTCCGGCAGCGTGCCGGCGGGTGTGCCGAGCGGGATCTACGCCGAGCTGGTGGAGCGGCTCAAACAGCGCGGTAAGCGGGTGCTGCTGGACGCCAGCGGCGAGCCCCTGGCCCTGGCGGTCAAACGGGACCCGGACATCATCAAGCCGAACATCGACGAACTGGGCGAGCTGGTCGGCCAGGAGCTGAAGTCACCGGCGGAGGTGCTGGTGGCGGCCAAGAGTCTGGTGGCCTCTGGCATCGGCCTGGTGGCCGTCTCCATGGGGGCCGAGGGGGCCCTGTTCGTGGAGGCCGGCGCCGCCCTGCTGGCGTTGCCGCCGCAGATCGAGGTCAAGAGCACGGTGGGGGCGGGGGACGCCATGGTGGCCGGTATTCTGGTCGGCGACCTGCGCGGCCTGGAGCTGGCCGAGCGCGCCCGCCTGGCCACCGCCTTCTCGCTGGCCGCCCTAGGCGAGGTGGGGCCCAACCTGCCGGCGATGTCGGTCGTCGAATCCTTTGCCGCGCGCGTCGAGATCCGCGCGCTGGCAAATCATTGATTATTTTGGAGAACAACATGGCTAAATTCATTGCAGTCACCTCCTGCCCCACGGGCATCGCCCACAGCCTGATGGCGGCCGAGGCGATCAAACGCACCATGGCGCTGCTGGGCCACGAGATCGAGGTCGAGATCCACGGCGCCGAGGGTACCACCCATCGTCTGTCCGACGAGACCATCGCCGCCGCCGATGCGCTGCTGATCGCCGCCGACATCCATGTGGAGACCGAGCGCTTTGGCGACATCCCGACCCTTACCACATCCACCAGCCGGGCGATCCGCGACACCGAAGGGGTGCTCAAGGAGCTGTTTGCGCTGGTGCCGGGGCTGGAACTACCGGAAGAGGTAGCCGCAGCGCCGGAGCCTACCGGCGAGGCACCCAAGGCCGGTAACAGGATCGTCGCCATCACCGCCTGCCCCACGGGCATCGCCCATACCTTCATGGCGGCGGACGCCCTGAAGAACGCCGCGGCAGCCGCGGGGGACGAGATCAGCGTCGAGACCCAGGGCTCGGTAGGGGCCAAGAACCAGCTGAGCGAGGCCCAGATCGCCGCGGCGGACCTGGTGATCATCGCTGCCGATACCCATGTGGACCCCAGCCGCTTCGCGGGCAAGCGGGTCTACACCACCTCGGTGGGGGCGGCGGTCAAGGGCGCGTCTGACGTCATCGCCAAGGCCAAGCAGGAGGCTATTCTCAGCGGCGGCGCTGCTCCGACCAAGACCGCGGAAGAGAAGCCGGCCAAGAAGAAGATCGACGGCCCTTATAAACATCTGTTGACCGGCGTCTCCTACATGCTGCCGATCGTGGTGGCCGGCGGGCTGTGCATCGCGCTCTCCTTCATCTTCGGTATCAAGGCCTTCGAAGAGGAGGGCACCCTGGCGAAGGCCCTGATGGACATCGGTGGCGGGGCGGCCTTTAAGCTGATGATCCCGATCCTCTCCGGCTACATCGCCTATTCCATTGCGGACCGGCCGGGACTGACCCCGGGTCTGATCGGCGGCATGCTGGCGGTGAGCCTGGAGGCGGGCTTCCTTGGCGGTATCGTGTCCGGTTTTCTCGCCGGTTATATCGCCCTTTTGATCCGCGAGAAGGTCAATGTGCCGCAGCATTTCGAGGGGCTGAAACCGGTCTTGATCATTCCGCTGTTGTCGACCCTGGCGGTTGGCCTGCTGATGATCTACGTGGTCGGCGGCCCGGTGAAGGCGATCATGGACGGCCTGACCCAGTTCCTGCAGGGCATGAGTTCGACCAACGCGGTGTTCCTCGGACTGTTGCTAGGCGCCATGATGGCGGTAGACATGGGAGGACCGGTGAACAAGGCCGCCTACACCTTTGCGGTGGGCCTGCTGACCAGCGACACCTACATGCCGATGGCGGCGGTGATGGCCGCCGGTATGACCCCGCCCCTGGGCATCGCCATCGCCACCCTGATCGGCGGCAATCGCTTCACCCAGGCCGAGCGCGAGGCCGGCAAGGCCGCCGGCGTGCTGGGGCTCTCGTTCATCACCGAAGGGGCGATCCCCTTCGCCGCCAAGGACCCACTGCGGGTGATCCCGTCGCTGATCGTCGGTTCAGCGATTACCGGCGCACTGTCCATGTACTTCGGCGCCGAACTGCATGCACCCCACGGCGGTATCTTCGTGCTGGCCATCCCCAACGCGGTGAGTCATCTGGGCCTGTACGCCGTCGCCATCCTGGTCGGCACCCTGATCACCACCGCGGCCTTATTGGTGCTCAAACCTGCTCTGGATGAGCCGAAGACCGTAAGTCGGCTGGCTCAGTCCACGAAATAGTCTGTGACCTGATCTCCCCGACAGCGGGGAGGTCAAGCATCCGATCGAAACTGGTAATCTTGAGAACAATCACCCTATCCACCGGAGAAACCCATGCTCTATCCCCACACCATCGGCATCATCGGTACCGGTCAGGTCGGTATGGCCGCGGCCTATGCCCTGTTCCAGCAACGTATCGCCAACGAACTGATCCTCATCGATCTCGACCGCAAACGGGCCGAGGGTGAGGCCATGGATCTGATGCAGGGTCAGGGCTATGTGGGACGCCGCAGGGTCTTGGCCGGCGACTATGCGGACCTGGCCCGGGCACAGATCGTGGTCATCACCGCGGGGGTCGGACAGAAGCCCGGTGAGGATCGTCTGTCACTGCTGAACCGCAACGCCGCGGTGTTCAGCAACATCGCCGAGCAACTCGACCGCTATGCACCCGACGCCATCCTGCTGATTTCGAGTAACCCGGTAGATATCATGACCTATGTCATGCAGCAGCTCTCGGACCGTCCCTCCCGTAAGATTATCGGCACCGGCACCATGTTGGATACCACTCGGTTGCGCACCTTGCTGGCGGATCACTATGATGTCGATCCTCGCTCGGTGCATGCGGTTATTCTGGGCGAGCACGGGGATTCGGAGTTTGCGGCCTGGAGTCATGCCAATATCGGCGGCGCCCCGGTCCTCGGAAACCGCATATGCGGCAAAGAGTGCGATCCTGAATTTCTCGAATCGATCCTGGCCAAGGTGCGCCAGTCCGCCTACCGGATCATCGAGCGCAAAGGCTATACCAACTGGGCGATCGGCCTGGTGATCGCTCACCTGATCCGCACCATCCAGGAAGACCAGGGCAGCGTGCTGCCGGTCAGTGTCAGGCTGCGCGGCGAATACGACATCGAGAATGTTTGCCTCAGCATCCCGGTGCGAGTGGGTATCAAGGGTGCCGGCGAAAGGGTACTGATACCCCTGTCCGAGGATGAGCGCAAGGCACTGACGGCATCCGCCGAGACCCTGAAAAAGTGCCTGACCTCGCTGGCGCTTTAAGGTAGGGCAGCATGAGCGTCATCACGAATCCGCTGTTTCCCGGCAAGCACTTCATCGGCACGGTGCTCGAATCGCTGGAGACCAAGACCGCCATGTCCGGAGAACTCGCCCGGCGCTATCTGCAGCGCGCCGCGATGGCGGGCTTTATCATCGGCCTGTTCTATGCGACGAATTACGCCATTATCGCGGCGTTCGATGCTGTGCAAGCAGGGGAGGTCACGCTGCGCACCTTGGGCAAGATCGCCGGGGCAATGACCTTCGGCTGGGCGCTGGTGTTTATCCACTACTCGAAATCCGAACTGCTCACGTCGAATATGATGGTGGTTTCCATCGGCGCCTACCATCGCCGTATCGGCTGGTTGAAGGCGTTGCGTCTGCTCTCGCTCTGCTATGTCGGCAACTTCCTGGGTGGGCTGTTCATGGCCCTGATGCTGCGCTTCAGTACCCTGGTCGACGGGCAGATCTTGCAGGAAATGTCCCATGCGGTCGCCGTCAAGCTGGCGTACATCAGCAACGGCGCCGCCGGTTGGGGTGATCTCTTCGTGCGGGCGATCCTGTGTAACTTCATGATCAACCTGGCCGTGTTGCTGGTCTACAACGGTCTGATCAAGGACGATCTGACCAAGAGCCTGGTGATGATCCTGTCGGTGTTCATCTTTGCCTTTCTGGGTTTCGAACACTCGGTGGCCAACACGGTGCTTTTTTCCATCGTCGGCCTCAGGGAAGGTATCGACCTAACCCTGGCGACGGGTAATATCGGCATCGCTTTGGTCGGCAACTTCATCGGCGGAGGCCTGCTCATCGGCCTCTACTACGCCTATGTCAACGATGACGCCGACTACCTGAGCGGGCGCTCAAAGTCGAAAGAGTAGGCAAAGCCATCATGACGCGACAGATCAACAAGGATACCCGCCTATGCATCTCGCTGGCGGGACGGCCGAGCAATATCGGTACACGCTTCCACAACTTCCTCTACGAGGAGCTGGGGCTCGACTACGTCTACAAGGCCTTTTCCACCAGCGATCTGCCGGCGGCCATCGCCGGTATCCGGGCACTGGGCATTCGCGGTTGCGGGGTCTCCATGCCCTATAAGGAGGCCTGTATTCCCTATCTCGATGAGCTGGATACGTCGGCCAGTACATTCGAGTTGGTAAACACCATCGTCAACGATGAGGGCCGTCTACTCGGCTACAACACGGACTACATCGCGGTCAGGAAGCTGTTGGACGAACATGGGGTGTCTACCGAGTTGTCGGTCGCTTTGTATGGCAACGGTGGCATGGCCAAGGCTGTGGCCGGCGCTCTGAACGATGCGGGTTTCCGTTCCGGCATCGTACTCGCACGGAATCAGACGACCGGAACGCAGTTGGCGGATAGCTACGGCTACGCGTGGCGACGAGAGCTCGGTGATCTGCGCCCTGGTCTGTTGGTCAATGTCACGCCCATCGGCATGGCGGGGCAACAATCGGGGAGCTTGTTTCTTCGCTGAAGACGATTACCAGTTCTATCTTGATCATCTCGGTGAGGCCTGCAAGAAGTACGCAGTCGATCTTCACGCGTATGTACTAATGTCGAACCATGTCCACCTCTTGATGACACCCTCAACGGGTGAGGGGCCCTCTCAAGTGATGAAACAGCTGGGCCAGCGCTATGTCCAGTATGTCAATCGTACCTATCGACGTTCCGGTACCCTCTGGGAGGGAAGGTTTCGGTCCTGTCTGATAGGTGAAGAAGATTATTTCTTGGGTTGTCAACGTTACATCGAGCTGAATCCAGTCCGGGCTGATATGGTGAAACACCCAGGCGAGTATCAATGGTCAAGTTATGGATATAATGCACAAGGATCGGCCATTACTTTAATACGACCCCATGCTTTGTATAAGCGGCTAGGGCGCAGTATCCAAAAACGTCAGGCGGCCTATCGAGAATTGTTCCGTTATGAACTCGAACCAGGCCTGGTGGATGAGATACGCTTGGCAACCAATGGCGGTTACGTGCTGGGGACAGAGCGGTTTCAGAAGGAGATCGCTGCAATGCTTGGTAGGCGGACTTGGCGAGGAAGTCCAGGCCGACCTATAAAGTCCGAAAACGATGCAGATCAACAGGAACTTGAGCTATGAATTGCCTTTTCTTCTAGTGATTTTTGGAGGGATTCGGTAGGGTATCAATTATTGGTGGTCCCCTATTATTCCATGGTAATGCCCAAGGAAGAGGTGGAGCAGATCGCACGGTTCAAGGATCTGACCGATGTGCAGCGTAGTCTGCTGCTGTCAGCCAGGAAGGAACCGGAGAAGCATGAGAAGGCGGAGCGGGCGGCGATCATGCATGAACACAACTGCAGTGAGCTCGAAGCTGTACACATCATCGCCGAAAAGATCGCAAAGAAGCGCGGCGGCTAGCGCCCGATTAAGTTGTGTTCGTTCAGACTTGAACTGACGGTTGGTGTGGGCACATTTCGAGACCGACTAACCCCGATTCCCGTTAATGGACCTCGCTGATAGGGGATTGAATACATATCAAAGATTCATAAAGATTTTCTCCCTGGTTCTAAAGAATGGCCGTAGAGTGCGCAGAACGGACCTAGATCAGACATGATTTGAAAAGCTCTCAATCCCGGTTACCGAGATCACAAGCTAGGTCTGCTATAGGGTAGCGGCTATAGGAATCTGTCAAGCAGGAAACCATCTATTGATCGAAAGTACTGACTAGCCACCCTT
Source organism: uncultured Gammaproteobacteria bacterium (assembly GCA_963797085.1). Lineage (GTDB taxonomy): Bacteria > Pseudomonadota > Gammaproteobacteria > Chromatiales > Chromatiaceae > JASJBU01. Next base: position 18,967 of record CAWCOA010000008.1, on the reverse strand, counting down.
AGCCTTAATGACTGCTGTGTCGGCTCAGCGGACCATCGCTAGCTTCGGCCATACTGACCGGTTTGGGTCGACAACGGCCGGATGGGGAATCAGAAAGCTGCCGTTCGATAGGATTTCCTGGCCTACGACCGGTTACCAACCCATTGCGGTCGTTGCCAGATCTAGATCTCCAACGGCAGCTCCGGCCGATGACTTGCCATTGATACCCAGCACACGACCGGCATGCTTACGGAGTAATACCGGCCGTTCAAAAGTGTGGCTTTTCTGTGCGGTCACTGACCGCTCCTTGCCGATGCTGCTGAAAAAATCAGATTTCATATTGGCAGCTTTGAGCACACAGCACTAATTCGACTAATTTAAAAGTAGAAGCCACACTCATCAATATCTGTCTATAACAGTCATGTATATACCTCAGGAGTATAAGTAATCCGCCCTTATAATCTTGTACGGAATTATTACCTGTAAATCGATAGCTGATAACGAAATACAATCTGATCCTAAATCTCTATTCAATGCCTACATTTTATGTCTACCACGGGATGGCTACTGGCCCCAAAGCAAAATGGGACATTGTATTTTTTTCCAGATAATAAAGACCACTCGGATTGCCGTGAAGGGAGATACGCTCTATCCGAGTACCTATACTCACCATTTCCTAGAACCGCTTTTATGTCTTTTGCTAGTTCCTTTTCTAGAGAGCCATCATTAACAAGTTGCGACGCTCCTCTGATCCTGATCACGGCGTTCACACATTGGTATTGTGCCGCGCCCCCTCCTTGAGAGCCTGCAACAAGATTTTGATACGGTTCGAAAGAGAGCGACGTTTCATGCGTTTACATCCAGCGACATATTTTTTATGTTTTCTTTTTGATGATTATTCTGGTCTGGAGAGGCTTTTTGGATTGTTCAATCTCTATGTGTGGTTCCGAAATCTCTTCCAGAAGTGGTAAGGCGCTTTCTTTTATATGAATGACCTCTCCAACGGTGTCGACTTTACATGGTTTCTCGGTAAAAAGAATTGAACCGGTATCATCTCTACGCACTTGTTCACTTGACCAGCAAGAACTAGTCCTGGCAGTCCGACGTGAACCACAGAGGTAACCCAAATACTGCTAATAAGTCTGTGAAGCAAGAGCGGCTCCTCACTGTCGATAGTGTTACGCGATTACAATGGTTGTCGTTCTATTCATTTGTTAAAGAGGCAATGAAGCTGTGGAGCATTAATGACGTAGACATGGCCTATCGAATATAACACGGGGTGCGACACATAACCTTCAAGAACATTTGGAGTCTGATCTTTTCACAGTATGGATGAACGTCAAGCTAAATATCCACATATTAGCCATGATTGTTAGATTTCTGCTGTGAGTCAGCTGCCGTTAGAGGTATTGGTTGAAATTAGCTATTGCTGTTTTTATGTTACGCGACTCGAACATAAGCATGTCAATCAATGATTGATTGCTCAACGATAACTCCTTAACAACCCTCTGAGCACGCCCTGGATCTGGATCTCATCAGGTGAGTAAATCATCGCCGCCATCTCGGAGTTCGCGGGGTACAGAATCACCTTGCCCGGTTTTTGTTCTATCTTTTTCAGCGTCGCCTCTTCATTGTTGACCAAGGCCACGACGATCTCTCCATTGCTTGCGGTATCCTGCTGTTCGATGACCACATAGTCCCCATCGAAGATGCCCTCTTCGATCATCGAGTCACCGGACACCTGCAACACATAACAGGGTCGGGTTCCCAGGAATTCGTCAGGGACCTTCATCAATTCTGCATTGGAGATGGCCTCGATGGGCTTGCCGGCTGCGATGCGACCCAGGTAAGGAATGCCCTCCTCTGCCGTGCTTTGCTCCACCAGGCGTATGCCTCGCTGCAATCCTTCCATGGGTTCCACCAGACCCGCCTGAATCAGCGCCTGAATATGTTTATGCAGTGAACCTCTGGAGCTGAGCCCCAGCAGCTGGCAGAGCTCATCATAGGTCGGCGGGTGCTCGAAGTGGTCGAGATTGTCACGCAGGGTGTCATAGATCTCTTGCTGGCGTCGGGTCAGTTTCATGATTGCCCTTGATTTGTTCTCCTGTTGTTCTCTATTCTACACAAAGAGAACCGATAGAGAACAGCCCATGAGCACACCCGCCGAATCCATTGCCTCCCCGCCCCTGGTTACCCCACAGGACCCCGCCGATGCCATGGCGGCTCAACTGCGCGCCCAGTATGCGGCGCGTATCACCGGCGAACTGGTGATTCCCGCCAAAGCGGGACAGTATCGCCCCTTCCCTTCTGGACTGGATGCTCGGCTGGTTCAGGCTCTGCATCAGCGGGGACTGACCCAGCTCTACACCCATCAGGCCGCTGCCTGGGAATCGGTCCAGGCCGGCCAGCACACCGTCATCGTCACCCCCACCGCCTCGGGCAAGACCCTCTGTTACAACCTGCCGGTGTTGCAGGCCGCACTGCAGGAACAGACCAAGGCCCTCTATCTCTTCCCCACCAAGGCCCTGGCGCAGGATCAGGTGGCGGAGCTGAGTGCTTTGAACGAGGCCGGTGCTTGGGGATACGCGCCTTCACCTTTGATGGCGATACCCCTGGCGATGCCCGCAAGGCGGTCAGGACCCGGGGGGATATCGTGGTCACCAATCCGGACATGCTGCATCAGGGCATCCTGCCCCATCACACCAAGTGGGCCCAGTTCTTCGAGGGGCTGCGTTTTGTGGTGATCGATGAGATGCATACCTATCGGGGGGTGTTCGGCTCCCATGTCGCCAATGTACTGCGACGTCTCAGACGCATCTGTCGTTTCTATGGTTCAGAGCCCTTATTTATTCTTTGTTCCGCCACCATCGCCAATCCGGCGGAACTGGCCACTGAGCTGACAGGGCATGAAGTAACCGCCATCACCGAGAGTGGCGCACCCCAGGGTGCCAAACATCTGCTGTTGTGGAATCCACCGGTGGTGAATCCCGACTTGGGGATTCGCGCCTCGGCCCGTTCCCAGACCACCCGCATCACCAAACTGGGCATCAAGCGCGGACTCAAGAGCATCGTCTTTGCCCAGTCCCGGCTGATGGTCGAGGTGCTGACCAAGTACCTGAAGGATGCCTTCGATAAAGACCCCCGCTATCCGGCACGGGTAGCGGCCTATCGCGGCGGTTATCTGCCCACTGAACGCCGGGCCATGGAGAAACGCCTGCGGGAAGGTCAGCTGGACTGCGTGGTCTCCACCTCGGCCCTGGAACTGGGGGTGGATATCGGCTCCCTGGATCTCTGTGTCCTGAACGGCTATCCCGGCACCATCGCCGGCACCTGGCAGCGTCTGGGCCGGGCCGGACGACGTCAGCGCACCGCGGTGGGTGTCCTGGTGGCCAGCAGTCTGCCCTTGGACCAATACATCATCCGCAATCCCGAGTTCTTTCTCGGCGCTTCACCGGAACAGGCCCGTATCGATCCGGATCAGCTGTTGATCCTGCTGGACCATATCCGCTGTGCCGCCTTTGAACTGCCGTTCAGAGCAGGGTGAGTCCTTCGGCAAAGAGGAGTTGACTGAGATGCTCGCCTATCTGGAAGAACAGGGCCTCCTGCATCGGGAAGGTGAGCAGTGGCACTGGATGACCGACAGCTATCCCGCCAACAGTGTCAGTCTGCGCTCAGTGGCAGAAGGCAACTTCGTGGTGATCGATACCACGGGGGGCGCCAAGCAGGTGATCGCCGAGGTCGATTACAGCTCCGCCCCCATGACGATCTATCCCGGGGCCATCTATATGATCCAGTCGGCCCCCTACCAGGTGGAGAGACTCGACTGGGAGGGACGCAAGGCCTTCGTCACCCGCACCCGGGCCGACTACTACACCGATGCCATCGACTATACCCGGCTGAAGATCCTGGAGCGTTTCGAAGAAGACCAGCAATCAGAGCATGCCGTGGCCCAGGGGGAAGTCCATCTGGTCCGACGCATCGCGGGTTTCAAGAAGATCCGCTACTACAGCCACGAGAATGTGGGCTATGGCAAGATCGCCCTGCCCGATCAGGAGATGCACACCACCGCCGTCTGGTGGCAGGTCAATCCGGAAACCCTGGATGCGCGCCTTCCCATCCAGACAGCAGGCGCTGGACGGTTTTCTGGGTGCCGGTTATGCCCTGCACATCATCGCCGCCATGCGCATGCTCTCGGAGCCTCGGGATATCGGCCGTGCGGTGGGGGATGGCAATGCCCGCTGGTTTGCCACCGTGGGCGCCAGTGGCCGGGGTCAGCTGTGCAACACCGAAGGTGAGGCGATGGACCCGGCACAGCTGCAACAGTTCACACCCACCCTGTTCCTGTATGACAACTATCCGGGAGGTATCGGCATCACCGCACCGCTCTATGAGAGCCGGGCCGCTATCATCACCGATGCGCAGCAACTGGTCAGCGCCTGCGAATGCGCCCAGGGCTGCCCCAGTTGTATCGGTCCGATCCTGGCCAGTGACGAGGTGCGGGGTTACTCGCCAAAGCAGGTGGCGTTAAAAGTATTGGCGTTGCTTACCGATCATGCCACTTAAAGACCGACTGGCACGGTTGCAGACGCAGACAGGCAGTGGTCTTGCCTGCACCCGCCACCAGCCCGGAAGTTTCAGATCTGCACTCGCGTCTGGCGAAGATCAAGACGGAAAGGTTACACAGCCAACCTCCTCTGCAGGTTTCCCGTTTGTCAGACGAGGAGCTGGCGAGCCGGCTCGATGGCCGCTTGATTGCAGAGGGAGTCATACAGATCCAGCGACGCTTCCCGCTGAGCGGAAAACTCGGCAGGATTAATCTGGCCGATTGTCATCATCTCCCATGCTTACCCGGTGAAGCCGAAACTGACAATCGACGTGCTGTCTATCTCGACACGGAAACCACCGGTCTATCGGGGGGCAGCGGGACGATGATCTTTTTGATTGGCATCGCGACTGTCGATGAATCAGAAATCAGTCTCCACCAGTTTCTGCTCACCCGGTTTTCAGGTGAAGCAGGATTGCTCTCTACTTTTGCAGATGCCCTGTCACCGATGGACAAGCTGGTCAGCTATAACGGCAAGAGTTACGACCTGCCCCTGCTGATCAGCCGTTTTCGGATGCAGGGCTTATCGCATCCCTTCGATGGGTTACCTCACCTGGATCTGTTGCATCCCGTACGTCGACTGTTTAGTAAACGCTGGGCGGATTGCCGCTTGACCACGTTGGAGACCAACCTACTCGGCTTTCAACGCGTCGATGATCTACCTGGCGCCCAAGCGCCTGCCGCCTGGTTCGATTATGTTCGCCATGGATGGGCAGAGAAACTGATCAGAGTGGTGGCGCATAACCAGCAGGATATCCTCTCACTGGTCGTGGCCCATAGTGCTTTGGCGCAGGCCATCGAACAACCTCAGGCCTTTGAGGTGGATCTGCATGCCCTTGCCCGCTGGTTGTCGGAGACCGATGAAAGGCGTGCCCTTGAGCTACTCTTGTCTCATAGCGACAGGCTATGCAATGACGGTAAACGGCTGCTGGGGACGCTCGCCAGACGTGCCGGCGACTGGGTGCTGGCGGTTAAGTTTGGGAAGAGCTCGCTACCGATGGCTGTGCTGATTCGATCGAACGCCTCGCCAAGTATCACGAACATATCCGTAAGGATCTGGTCTTGGCCAAGCACTATTGTGAAAATTTACCTGTCAGTGATGCCCGATCGCGTCGCCTGGAACGACTCAACCGAAAGTTGCATGACGCTGCTATCCAATCGACAATCAAGTACAATTCAGCCGACTACTCAGACCATGACAGTCTGTTTTAGAGGTAATCCGATGGGTGGACGATGCTATCTGGATGTACAAGCGGATGAGCTGGCAGACTATTTAGATCGACCAACACTACCCAGCCTGACACCCCGCTATAACATCGCTCCCTCACAATCGCGCGGGCAATTCGGGTCGGCAAGCATGGTCGTGAAGGGTCATCCTCCACTGGAGGTTTGAATCCCTTCTGGGCCAAATGCGGACAGTTCCGATAAACCGGGCAAGGCGACGGGCGGACAGATGACACGGCAGGAGGCCTACGAGATTCTCGGGCTTGAGCCCGGGGCGAGCGAACAGAAGATACTCGAGGCCCATCGCCGTCTGATGCAGAAACTCCACCCGGACCGTGGCGGGTCGACCTATCTGGCCGCCAAACTTAACCAGGCCAAGGACGTTCTGCTCGGCCGGTAGCGGCGGGGTCACAACGACCGCCACTATCGGCTGAACGTCTCGGCACAAGGTATCGACCGCTTTGTGCAGGTCCAATGTCCGGGTAATCTAGGCCAGAATGCGTGTCCCTTCCCTAAAACCCTCACCGCCAAACCGGATGCGCTTTTTCCAAACAGCCTGATCTACCCGCGACGATTACCGCTTAATCGATTCGATGATGCTGACCCTGCAGCAAAGCTTCGCTAGAACTGACAATCCGTCACGATCATTGAACCGGATGCCGGCGTCGTTGTGACATTGTTTTGCCCGGGCTCCCAAATCACTTCCGGATTGGCAGGGTCAATTTCCCAACGCTTAATCCCCTTCCATTCGAATGTAGTACTCGCTGGCATATTATAGGTGTTCCGCCAAGTGGGGTAACCACTTGGCTTCAAGATTTGAGCGGCCCCTGGATCCCAGTTCCCAGCTCAGGGATATTTCCGACGATGTAGACACTTTGTCCCCAAGTCGTGTGGCCCTGTGAGCATTCAAAGGTGACTTGAACGGTTACGTCTACTGAAAGTGGGTATCGATCGTCCACCACACCCAGTTTGCTGACGTTTTTACCATCGCGTATCGATCTCACCAACTTGATATATTCGGCATGCGGCCATGCTAAGGGTGTTGCGCTGTTGGTTCCTTCTCCCTTGATGAATCGGCTGCCTCCACTACTGCAGACACCATCGTAAACCTGCTCTGGCAATAAATAACTTTCATTGGCGAAGTGTTCCATTGCTCGGGCATAGGTGTCTCTGACATCATTCAATCGCTGGCAGGAATGTTACCGGCATGCTTTTTATACAGATCATCGATCACATAGGTGCCATATTCACCCGTGAAGAAGGGCCATACGCGACCGCGATTATCAAAATCGTCCCCAGTAAAATTCGTGCAATCCTGGCGTCTTTCCCCATAGCGATCCTGTGAGTATCGTCTCCAACCGGGGTAGTCGTTTCCCATCAAAATTGAAGTCATAACGCACACGATCATCATCAGCCAGGCTTTGATCGTTATATTCTTCCACGGTCTCAAGCACTCTGGAATCATCCGGTTCCAACACGCCGTAACGAACCAACTCGAGGAACCCGCCATCGAGAATGGCTCTTTGATCTTTACAGGTTCCACCGTTATTAATACAGGTTTGGCCACTGCTATCGGAATCCGGAAGATATACTCACCATCGCCAAAGAACCCGGAATTCGTATACAGGTCATTCAAGCCCTGATAAATCGCATCGGCTTGCAGGGTATACCAGGCAGCGGCACCCACCTCGGATCCTCCGATATGATTTGCGATATCGGCAGCCGCCACCAGTCCCGCTATCACAGCGGCATTGGTTGAAGGGGATTTTCCGCCCTCCTCTTCCCATCTTTCCTGTTGCGTAACATCGATATCATATGTGCCTGTGTTGTGATGGGTAGGCCCGTTGATATCAATCGTGCTCTGATGGGACAGAAATTCAGCGGCGGGTTTCAACAGGCTGTAATAATAGGAACTGAGCTCGGCGTCAGTCAAAACACCTGCTGTCCACAATTGATGTGCATACATGATCGGCATCGCGGCCTGGTCTTTCTGCAGGCCGATCCATTCCAATGTTCCGTCGACGTGGGTCTTTTGTAGAAACCATCCCGGTTTATTGCCGGATCCGACACCCGGTGTATTGGACTTGACTTGAACATTTGGCAGATACTTAAAAGCCACTTTTGCCGTGTCTTTGTCGCCCATGGAGAGAAAAGCCATGCCGACCTGAAAGAAGTCCCGCACCCAAACCGCCCGGTAACCCGTCGCGAAACTATCTGCGGGAACCGATTCTCCCCAAGGTACACACAAACAGGCAATCAATGCCCCCGCGTGGGTCTTGTCTTCCATGGATTTCAGCATCAAAGCACTCGCATACAATAACCGCCCATTATCGCCTGTTGCCGGTACCATGGAATGGATTTGTGTAAGCCCTGAAAGATAGTCTTCCCAACCGACCGCAGGACCGTCACCATTGTATCGCTTCAACAGCGTGTGATAGCCATCACCTAAAGACCCTACGGTGTTGGCTTCTGCCTCTGCATAGGTATGACCAAATCCGACAGCAATATCAAAGGTCACTGTTGCTGTATTGACGGTCGCCAGTTGTCCTGTCAAGGCAACATTGCCGCGTCCTTCTGGGGGATTCGCAGACGTATCATCGTATTCAAAGTTCATCGTCAAATCAGCATGGATATCACTCCACCCGTCATTTACCCCAACATAACCCGCAGAAGTCTTGACAAATCCTTGGCTACTTCGAACCAGCATATAGCGATTATTTGATACGTTTCTGGCGCCCAGATAATCCACACTGGTAAAACCCACGTCCTGATTTCCAGTATTATCGATATGCGGATTGACTAATAAGTAGGGTGTGATGCCCTCTTCAAACGCTTGAAAAGCCACCCGCATAAAGAGTGTTTGGCGATTTGGATCGGTAAACACCTCTTTTGTGATGCGATATCGACCGTCAATATCCGTATTCACAATCCGGTAAGCGGGAGAGAGCGGTCGTCCGTCCCCATCGGTATGGATGTAAGTTACCGATTGATTCGTATCGATCCGTTCCTCGTCAAACCAACCGCCCGCCGAGGTGCCGGTGATAAGGAATCCCATATCCTTCAATTGGGCATCGTGTATCAATCCGAAAGCGGTTTCAGTCACGATACCTTCTGCGATCGAAAACCATACCTTGGAGACTGCTCCTGTGTCAGCATGACCGAATGCCTCTAGTGACGGGTCATATTTTTCGTAAGAAGTGCCAATACCTTGCTTCATGGAACTGGACCATACTGAAGGAGCGCCATAAAGATTTGGCTGTGCCCCCTCCGGGGCCTGTCCTCCACCCACGGCAAAAATCGACAATGAAGTGACAGCGCATGCTATCGCCAAAAGTAGACGTGTGAATGTTTTCCCGTAGCTGTTCATACACTCTCCCTCTATTTTTTCAAATGCCCGGTAACTGACTGAGTTTCATGTCCAGTCCATGACCAGTCAAATGTCCGGAATGCGTTGACCACACCATTTTTACTGAGTTATTCAGGTTGGCAATGGCCACCCCATATCGATGCCACCCACTCAGGCCGATCAATAAACGGATTACGATTGCCCTGACTCGCCTGAATCACCTGATTGCGACGCTGCTCCTCAGTGGATACCGGATCGTGTTGGTGCCATTCCAACAAGGTACATAGCTTCCCGAACGCTGAACCTGACGTTCCAGTGCGGTCCACCAACCGCAAATCAGGCTCACCCGAGGCGCCTGCATAGCGTAGTGCCATGTAGAACATCGTTCGTGAGACATCACCCTTGACCGCATCCCGTGGTTCCCATGAGTCGCCATCCGACCGAGTATTCGGTGCCTCATGGTGCGGTGTACCCCCGTTATCGAAATCCTTATTACCCCGCGAGGAGTTGATGGTCACGTCAGACGGCCAAAGGTTGTGCGCGTCCGTGGCGGGGCCTCGCGACCCAGTGGAACCCAAGCCATGGCTCTTCGCCCAAACGTGTTCACGATTCCAGGCATCCAGGTCGGAACCGAAATTAGCCACCGTTCTTTCGATCGGTTGCAGTCGTCCGGCATACAGTAATGGCAAATGATCCGGTTGTTGGGGATCGGCATGGGCATCAGCGAGCAGATCCCAGATCTGGCGGTAACTGAGCTTGCGATGGGTCGAAATGATCTCATGCAATGCGGACCTGAGCGCTTCGCCGGCCAGGCCTTCCGCGTCTTGGTAATAGAGCCCGGTCGTACCGCCTGACCCTGGTGACGTGTCGTGGAAATCGACAATCACTGGATCATGGTCGGAAGCACGCGTAAGGGTCTGCGACAAACCAACGTGGATCATAAGTGAAGTGGTTGTACCGCAGGCTGACCGGCTCGTCTGCGTTGGTGTGCCAGATCGTCACGCGTCTGACTTGCTCCGCCAGGTCATGGGTTGCGAGGGCATGGTCCAGGTAACCTAGCCCGTTGTAGCGATAGCTGTAACGTTCATGGGGCGCCAAGCTGGGTTGCAATCAGGTCGATAAAGCCCGCATCGGTCAGGATCCTGATCGGATCCTCTCCCCCATAGGCGTTATAGTCACCCAAGAGGAGCGTGTGGGGTGTCTGCGCGTCATTCTGGTATTTCGACACGAAGTGCAGAAGCTGCTGAGATTGCGCCTTTCGTAACGGGTTCCAACAACCTTGACCCTGATCGGCGTTCTCCGATTGATCGTCACTGGGACAGCTCCCTTTTGACTTGAAGTGGTTGACGACTACATTGAACTGGCGTCCTCTTGCCGACCGAAAGGTCTGTGCCAGAACCGGGCGTTTAAACACCTCGTAGGCGGGATTCACACTGGGGTCTGTGACCCGAGCCGCACCGACAGGCGTCACTCGACCCATCTTGTAGAGCAGTGCCACCCGTATCGCATCGGAACCGGAAAAAGCTGTCTTTATCCCTGCGTACGGTCCACCTGCTACCGGGTTTTGGTTCAGCTGCTCCACCAGCTGGGTCAGTGCGGTATCATCTGTGTTCTCAACTTCCACCAGGCCCAGAATATCGGCATCCAGCGCGACCAGTGTGGCCAGCAGTTTCTGGGTATGCCGAGAGACTCCCGCTTCACTGTCTGGACCTCGGCAGTCTTCATCTCGCTCCGGACCACAGATTTTCTGCAGATTGCCGTCAGGATCCCGTGCGGGGGTGCTGAAGTAGTTCAGAAGATTGAAACCAACGACGCGGATCCCGTTGCTCAATGGCGCGGGTGGCGCCACACGTGGATTTGCCGCATGGAATTTGGGTGGGGTGACAGGATGTAAGCGGAATTTATTGTAGCCATAACCCAGTAGACCGGTCACCGATTCCAGCTGGCTACCCAAGCGATGCCGTCCCTGGTCTGGGTCATAGCCACCAACGGTGTTTGGCAAGCTGGCGTAAGTTCCATCGTCGATCAGAAGTAAGGGCTCACTCGCATCCGCATCCAAGCTCACGCCGTCTGCCGGTGTAAAATTGGTTGGAATGAAGCGGCGGGAAAAGCCCAGTGCCAACTCACCCCAGCGAAACAGACCGTCATTGTCCACGATGACCAAAGGACCCTCGATCTGCACCAGCATGCCTTCCGCACGCTCCAAGTCGATGGGGCCATTGGGATCCATTACTACAGGCGTCAAAGGAACGGGTACGCCTGGCCCACAATCGGCGACAGCGGTCAGATCGCCAAGGGCCGTCATACCAAAGTGTTCCTGGACACTACCGCTCAGCTGCACCCAATGATCGAGCGGGAGTGGATGCGAAGTGAGTACATACATCGCATCCGAGGTCGCTGGGTCATCATCTCCCAGCGGATCTTGAATGAAAACGCCGTCCACGCCGCCGTCGGCTGCCTCGACACGGCCGGTCACGATACCGCGAAGGGTGACATGAGCGCCTGCCATGGGGCTGATCGCTCCATCCCCTTGCAGGGCCGGGATCGATAACAAAGAGGGATCGCTCGGCGCAGCACCACAGGCATGGCCTGAACCGGTTCCATCTGGAACAAACTGTTGCTCGGTGTTGATTTGACTGTAGCTGCTGGTTGGATAAGTCTGCCACCAGAAGTCCTGATAGACAGTCCCCTCCCCTTTCAGTTGTAGCGAAGCATTGGGCCCCGTCGCAGACGACTCTGAGACACCCATGTCCGTGCTGGTCAAGCCTTGGGCAGGACCATCCAGCGCAGGAAACACCCCCTCATAGCTGAGGAACTGTTGGACCTTGCCCGTAGGGTCGACCAAGGCCAGCCCGTCAGGACCATTTTGCAGGGTATTTCGCGGAACGGGGAAGAGAATCGTGCCGAAGCCCGTTTCCTGATCAACGATCGTCGAAGATAAAGGCGTGGTTGCATAGGCTGACCCGGTACTTCCGTTGTAAAACACCAAAGACCAGCCTGTCAGGCTTTGGCCCGCAGGGCCGGCTATCTCGACCGCTTCATTGCGGTCCCCTCCCCTATTGTCGTAATGCAGTTCATTGATGAAGACCGCAGCCGATTCCAGGCTAAACCCCAGTGCGACCCCACTCCATCCGATCAGGCCGATAAAAGCTATTCGCAAACAACGTATCATCCTAATACTCCCCCTATTCCTTCGTCCCTATGGGACATTGTTTACGCGGTATCTGCAATTCAAGAATTAAAAGTATGGCATAGTGTTCGGTATTGTGTGTGACAAATCCTTAACACCTCATGAGGTCTATCAGTTAAGACGGATGCAACTCAAATTGATGGATAGAGTGATTTCAGTTTTGTCCGGGCATCTTCGGCGGTAAACCGCCAGTCAACTCGAATGGCTTTCTGATTGCGTGTGTTCTGCCAAGCATGGATTTCCCGTTTCAGTGTTTCCTGATCGGGTAGGCGGCGATCAAGACATTGACGTGACAGGACGCCGATTTCGATTTCCGCCATGTCCAGCCAACTCCCATGTTTTGGGGTGTAATGGATCTCCAGGCGATCAGCAATCCGCCTGGCTTCTGCCGGTTCAAATGCCTCATAGAGAGAGCCAAGCTTGTGGGTGTTTAGATTATCCATGACCAGGATGATTTTCTTCTTTGGGTAGTGCTCGTCTACCAGTTCTTTGATCAACTGTGCCCAGTCTACCTTCGTGTGTCGGTCGGTGACCTTGACGTGTCGCCAGCCCTCAAGCGGCGCAAACAACATGAATAGATTGCTGACGCCATTTCGTTCATATTCATAGTCAAACCTTTCAACCTGCCAGGGGCGGGTTGGCAACGGTATACGGGTTTCCTTGAGAGAGCATGTGCCCCACTTCAAGCCGGGCAAGGAGCTGCGGGATCGGGTCAATGCGGCAGGACGAGCCTAGATTTAGTGGCTTCAAAACGGGTTTGCAGAACCGACAGGCTGTTTGCGTCGAACAATGGAACCACAATCGCTGCTGACCATGGCGCCCACAATACGGTCGATCATAGACCTAATTCGTAATCTCCACATTACTAGCTAAAATTGATCAGCTAATTGTAAGCCTCGATTGAATCAAGGTAAAAAGGCATGGAGATACAAGCCATAGTTGCTAACATATTGAAATAACAATATGGATGAATCTTAAAGGTCAAAAAGACTGGTAGTCATTACAGACGATAGATATTTTACAGACTGCCAATACAATTTCATACTCAAGCATTAAATTGCGTAAGGTTTTGTTTTTGATTGGCCGCATGTAAAAACATAGTTTGTAGAGAGACTTGTAGACAACGCTTTTTTATATTTTTCTAGAAAAGAAAATAAACGGCGGACACTACGCCGGTACTATTTACTATGTACTTGTAAATTACTAAAAGTTACTTTTTGTACTAGAAGCATCTCGTATTCAGAAATTGATGCACTATTCATATAGTTAACAAAACCTACAAAGTGTCTCGATGGGAAAACATGCGGCGCCAAATAGGTTAAAGGTGCGGTAGTCAATGGAAGAAAGTGCGGTTGTAAATGTGTAATGATGCGGTGCTGATCGTTAAAAGTGCGGTGTTGTAAGAAAAAAGTGCGGCGGATTGTGGATAACTGTCTCGATATTACTCACAGTTCATATCTAATAATCGAATCTTACGGTAAATCGAAGATAAACATTAAAGATAGACGCTGTGCGTACCATGGAGAGCGAGGAAAAGTCACGTGATACCAGGTTGACGCAAGGTAGGACTGATTACTCGTCTTGTGCACTGTGCCAGAGGCGGAGTTAAGCTAGCATTCGAATACTGGATAAAAAAAACAAATAAAAACAATAAGAAAGCAACCTCTAAGAATACTCAAAAGGCCAATCCGATGGAAAAAAGTGCGGTTACTCCGCCCTGCCCCTCTAAATATCATCAATCTGTATTGTTCAATTCGATGGAAAAAAGTGCGGTTACTAACGCTCTCCTCAGCCTCTTCCGGCTATGGAGAGAATTGTGAAGTTCAATAGACTCTAGAGGACACCAGGCTCTACTGGCGTCCCGGTATACCTTTAGAGGGAGCCGGAAAAGGCCGCTCTCCGGAGATGCTCCTTGTCATCTTAGAAGACGGTTGAGAAATTTGCCGCAAGCAGATAGTTAATATTGTGTATTAGTATGCTAGATCTGGACGGTCAAAACACAATAGCCTATCGATGCTGAAAAGGAATCTGATGGAAAAAAGTGCGGATAGTGGAACAGTGAAAAATTAATCATAAAAACAATAACATAGCACTTATAAAGAACGCACTTATAGCCAATCTGATGTAAATAAGTGCGGTTCATACTGCTCTCTTACGTATTCTGTAACTGGCAGAAAGCAATCAGATGGAAAAAAGTGCGGATCATGGATCAACAACGAAAATCACTAAAAAACAGTGACTTAACACTTCTGATCAATGCACTTACGAACAATCCGATGGAAAAGAGTGCGGTATGTACGGCAGACCTCAGTAACCCTCCCAAGTGAGTCTTCGATCTCATGATGCGAAACGGGACATTCAAGTCGGCCTCACTCTCGAATATTGACACTCTATTGCGGACTGAACGGTGGTGTAATGGAATCTGATGGAAAAAAGTGCGGACTTGCTACTTAAATCTAACTGAAAGCTGGTATGGATCTTTCCGACCATTGCCAGCGAAGAAAAATTCTTTGATGAAGTCCAGTACGATCAACTTCTTTAACTGGCCAATTGCATGGCGTTTTGCTTCACCGATCCTGCCTTCGTACCCCATCGCTTCCAGTAATACTTCGAAATCGACGTTGTATGTCGTGTTTGAAGTTTGGCTGGAAAGAAATCGATGAAGGGCTTTTCCAAAAGGTGTCAACTCTCTACGGATATCAAGATTGATATACGAACGATAGTCTTCGAGCCATTTTACAATCGCTGGGTGAAACTGTACGTAGTAACATGCGTTGTCTTTGGAGCCGACCCAGTCCAATTCGATTATGGGGATTATTTTTCCCCTATACATGTCGAGTCCCTTCGGTTGTTCGAATCGTAGGTTAGTTGCAGCCAAGCGCTCGATTGATTCACGACGCCGTTTGATAACTGTACCGCTCCACCCTTTTTTCGGAGGTTCTCGCCCTTTGATCAGGGTCTCGAGTTCAGAGACTATGCAATAGACAGCGTGAACGACTACATTCTTTCCCCCGCTGCGCACCATTTCATTTTTTCCGCCCATCTTCTTACTGGGCATTAACAGTTCGTTGCCAGAGAAGCCTATGCTCCGTAGTTGAAGTAGTCCTGCTAATGTATCTTCGTCTACGACTGTTAGGGCGGGGCCGCTTCGATATACGCCACCTTTGTCCCAGCGTGATTTCAATCGTACGAAATCAGAATTTTTCGTTGCAAGCGCTTGTTGTTCTCGTGCCCTACTCCGCTGCATGGGTGGGAAAAGTGGGAGGCGAGTAAAAAGTGTTGGATACTCTTTGCCGGGGAATAGGTCGAACTGTTCAATACCAACCTCCTCCGCAAATCTCCTTAAAGTCGCTTCGGAGTCACGTCTGATAGATCGAGCAGATTTGCCGGTTTTTCGGGTTGGTTGGATGTTTGTTTCTTCTGTCTGTGGTTCCAGGTCGGTTTTCAGTTCCGCAACTTTCATTCTGTCTGTAGCTTGCTGTGTCAGTCGCGCGAGCTTCTTTTCTATAGTTTCAGACATTGATGTCCCTCTGAGCTACGGCAAGCCAGGCCCGTACTGCTTATGGCAGTATTTTAGAGTCGGGAATCGTACTGCGATGATGAACATACGTTTATTAATGTATATATTTTTCGAAATCCTATTATAGGATTTATTACTTTGCAAGTATTGAGTATTATTGCTTATTATATCGCAAGTTTTGCGTTTTATATCATATATGCGAAATTGAGGTGCTATATGCGAGCAATACAGGAAGAACATAATCGTAATAACGATTTAATTATAGGTCCAAACGATGAAATTCGCCTAGATCGTATTCGCGACATAGAAAGTATGTCCTATAAGGTGATTGATGGGCTCAGGAAGAAGATCTTTTCCCCTGAGAAAGAAAAAATCCTAAATATTCGATTTACAATATCCCAGGCAGCGGAAATGGTTGGCCGTACTACTACGACCATACGAGAAGCAGAAACGAAAGGGAGGCAAGGGCTAGAGCCACCTACGATGGTAAAGGGTCGTCGAGTTGGCTACACTCTTGAACAGATCAATAAGATGCGTTTGGTCTTCGGTACCCTTCCCTATAGAAACGAAGAAACTGATGAACCCGTCATCATGGCAGTTCAATCATTCAAGGGTGGGGTTGGCAAATCGACACTTACTTGCCACATTGCACAATCGTTAGCACTCGATGGTTATCGGGTCTGCGTCATAGATTGTGATCCCCAAGGGTCTACTACGAGCTTGTTTGGAATAAATCCTGACTACGATTTAAATGAAGGTGACACGCTTTACAGTTACCTTGCATCCGAGCAGCCTAGCATTAAATACGCCGTCAAGGATACCTATTGGGACCAGCTGAAACTAGTTCCCGCTAACCTAAGTCTCTACGATATTGAATACCAGTTGGCAGCCAGGCTCCCAAGTAATCCACGGATGCTTGATCGATTGAGAACGGGTATTGGCGAGTTAGCGAAAGATTTCGATATAGTCCTCATCGATCCTCCACCTGCACTCGGAATGATTTCCCTGAGTGTACTTCGTGCTGCAAATGCGCTCATTGTTCCAGTTCGCCCAGCTACGATTGATTTTGGATCAACTGCACACTTCTTCACCATGTTGTGTGAAGCAATGAAGACTCTTGAGGATAAAGGAATGACTTCTTCCTATAAGTTTCTAAAGGTTGTGGCTAATGACATGGACGATAACAAGTCAGCTCATGTTGAGATCACTAGTATGATGCGAAGTGTATTTGGTCCGGAAATGTTGAATACAGTAATGAAGGACAGCGCTGAGATTGATAATGCAGGGGCACGCCTCATGACAGTGTTTGAACTCGATAAGCCGATAACATCAAAGAAGACCCACGATCGTTGCATGGTTTACTTGCGGGCGCTGAATAAGGAAATACGAACCTTGGTTAGACGTACGTGGCCAAGCCAGAGAGAAGCTTTGCGTCAAGAAGGCGCGGTATAAGGAGGGTAGGGTGATGTCTAACAAAGGATTATTTGGTTCTATTCACGATGATGAAGAAAAAGCTCGCGCAGATACGCCTGTGAGAGAAAGAAAAATCAGCCACATTGATCATCGTGGAAACGCACTCAATGATTTGGTTACTGGCAATGTAGAGGACAAAGCGTTGCTATGGATCGATCCGGCAGAGTGTCGGATGTGGGGTAAGCATAATCGTCGATACGATTTGCTTGCAATTGAGAATTGCCGTGACTTGGTCGAAGGAATCAAGTCACAAGGACGCCAAGAGATACCGGCGGTTGTTCGCGCTATGAAGGGTGACACCGGTTATAAGTATGAGGTCATCGCGGGCGCTCGTCGACATTGGGCGATTTCATGGCTACGTGAGCACAACTATCCAAATTTTAAATATCTTGTCGATGTACGAGATCTCACAGACGAACAGGCCTTCCGCCTCAGTGACATGGAAAACCGTGACAGGGAGGACATCTCAGACTATGAACGTGCGTTGGACTATAAGAGCGCAATAGATCTTTACTATAACGGGAATGCATCTGACATGGCCGTTCGCATCGGTTATACAAATGCGAACCTGAGCTATTTGCTAAAGCTGGCGGATTTACCGGTGGAAGTATTGTCCGCCTTTGCTGATGTAACCCAGATCACAATCAACAATGGCCGGACCTTAGCGCCACTTCTAAAAAACCCCAAAATAAAGAAAAAGGTACTTGCCAAAGCCACTGAGATCGCAAGTCTACAGAAAGAGCGGATTGGAGCAGGGGAGAAATTGATACCGGCAAGAGAGGTGATAAACCTACTTAAATCCGTAACACGCGAGAAGAGCCTCAAGGGACCAATGAAGAGATATACAACATCTACTGGTAAAACCGCTATGGATATTGTTAAAGCATCAAAGAGTGAGATGCAGCTAACCGTGTATCGCGACGAAGATCTAACTAAGGAGCAGGTCATGGAAGCATTTAATGAGATGCTTAGAGAGTATTTCTAGGCTATTTTTAACAACTGTTAAAATCATCATATCTAACTGAAATATAAGATAAATATATGATTATTACACAGAATTATGTGTCATAAAAATGGCTGGTTGAGTATTGCGAATTTATGCGCAGAAAATGAGTAAGGTTCTACGTAGAACCTCATGATAGGTGAATTTAAATGGACTCTACCCCAGCAAGCTATTCTCACCGCCATATCGATCTCGACCAGTTAAAGCGGGGGCGGTGGCAACCGCGACGCCAGTTCGATCAAGAAAAATTACTGGAACTAGCGGACAGCATCGAACAGGTAGGCATAGTCGAACCGCTGGTCGTCCGTTATGACAAGCGAGATGGTAAGTATGAGATTGTTGCTGGTGAGCGACGCTGGAGAGCGGCTCAGGTAGCGATGCTCTCCAATGTCCCTGTGATTATCAGGAACGACCTTGATGACCAGAAAGCCAGATTGATGGCGCTGATAGAAAATGTCCAAAGGGAAGACCTGAATCCCATCGAAGAAGCTGAAGGTCTTCATGATCTTGTCGAACAATGTAAGCTCACTCATAAAGAAGCGGGCCAGCGGACAGGAAAGTCACGCCCGTATATCACGAACACTCTGAGACTCCTGGAGTTAGAAGCGTCGGTTAAACATTATCTCCGT
>CAWCOA010000007.1:0-84775 GCA_963797085.1 uncultured Gammaproteobacteria bacterium | reverse complement strand
CCCTAAAGCCGACATAGAAAAGGTCGATAACAATCGGGGTTAAAGAGATTTTTGGGTCACGATATTAATTACACTAATGAAACTGTGAAGGCAGTTCCCGTCATGATATTTTTTGAGTCAAATGAAATTTGATTTCAAGAGCGGTGTACTAGTATATCAGTGAATCAGTTATCTAGCTGTTATGTGTGACAGATCCGTATGTTAATATGATGCCTAAAGTAATTGAGAGTTTTATATCTTTAATAGAATTCGTCGTTATAGTCGTTTTTTCATTTCATATTGTTCCATATTTTGTTAGTGCAGAAAATTATACCAATATAGATGAAGTTCACTCTACATTTCCTATTGCTATTATAGAGAATGGAATCCCAAAAATAGTTAAGTGGAGTGACTATATTCGTTCACCCAAAATATTCAGCGCAATGCTCTTAACCGATCCTAGTAAAGAAATGTATACACTAGGTGAATATGAGAGTTTCAGTATTGAAAAGGTTTCATCTAATGAATACGGGATTAACTATAACACGGACAATTATAAATTTTGGTCCAGCTATGCCATTGACAATGGAGTTGTTACTCCGAATTACTTTCGTGTGCAGGGTGGTTTCGTTAGTGCTTTTGTGGGAATGCCAGTTTTTATCTTCGCAATATTTTTAACCTCAATCCTAAACTGGATTGTTAAAAAAAACATTACTAGACGCTCAAGAAAGGACGCCGTAAGCGGCGCTTCTTAGCTTGATTTTAATGCCCGCTTTTAGGGAACTCAGATATAGATTATAACCGACTGGCTTATGCCCGCTCCTGGCTAGGAGCGGATGTTTGCTGAATCAATCCTGAACTTCCAGACTGGGTCGATTACGGCTGTTGTGGCAGGTTGCCCTGATATCTACTCCTGGTTAGTTTGAGAAATTGTGGTTGTCAGGTGATATCAAGACTAAATTTAAAAACTATCAGTTCATATCCAGGCTTTTACAGCTAAACGAATAGGGGGGAGAATTAAAACGGCTATCGCCTGAAACAATAACCGTTTGATTTTACTAGACTTAAATGGCACGACAGGAAGGATTCGAACCTCCGCCCACTAGTTCGTAGCCAGGATACAAACATTTACTATCTTTATTAATCTCTCACTTGCAGCGTTTGCCCACTTTATACCGCAGTTGACTAATCAATGACTCATGTTCACTGTGCATTAAAGTTAGCACAAATCTAGCACACTCATATTTCTTGATTAACGGACATATTTGTCCGATACTTAAATGCAATGAATGGGAACGAACTCCTAAAGAAGCTAAGAAAAATTGCCAGGGAGCGGAATCTTCGTCTTGAATTTGTCCGTGAGCGTGGCAAAGGCAGCCATGGCACACTCTATCTTGGCGACAGGCATACCATCATGAAGAACCGCAAGAAGGAGATCGGCCCCGGACTACTGAGCAAGATGCTCACAAACTTGGGACTAGACAAGTCCGATATCGAATAGGAATTGCGGCATCTAGAAGCCAGAACAAACAGAGACACACTATGAGTGAACAATTTGCTTATCCAGTAGCCATCGAACGCGATGAGGCAGGATACTATCTTGTGACTTTCCCAGACTTCCCCGAAGCTGCAACCGATGGAAGATCCGAGGAAGAAGCCCTGCATGAGGCTACCGATGCCCTAGAAGAGGCTATCGCCGGGCGGATCAATCGGGGAGAAGATATCCCTCATCCATCCAGGCCTAAGCGTAGTCAGGTAATAGCACCAATCCCCGCACAGATGGCCGTCAAGGCTGCCCTCTATCTGGCAGTCAAAGAAGCCGGCATCAGAAATACCGAACTAGCCAAGCGTCTCGGTGCCGATGAAAAAGAGGTTCGCCGCCTCTTGGATCCACACCACAAATCAAAACTCCCACGGATCGAAGCGGCCCTTGAAGTGTTAGGTAAAAGCCTAGTAATCGGCATGGAAGCACGCGCCTAAATTATCTATTTTCCGATGGACCTTTGTTGCTTCATATTTTGAAACTGGTCGATACGAATAAATGAAGCCAGCAACTACATGCTTTTCATTGCTGTCTCACTACCTATGGGTCCCGAAAATAGGAGTTTGTTGATTCTATTTTCGGGACCCAGAGGGCCAATGCGATCGCATTGAGTGCCGCCGACTTAACGCAGCCCTGCCAGCCATTGGGAAGATGGATCCGGGGCGGTTGCCTTGTGGTAAACATCGTAGATACCTGAAAACGAGTTCTTGAGAATTCTCTGTCCAGGAATACAATAAAGGCAATGTATTCAGAACGCTACGTTTATATCGGCAGGCACAAAGATTCGGTGGTCCAGGACACCCGTCACAAAATCCGTCACACAGGCAAAAAAAACGGACGCCAAAGCATCCGTAAGTCATTGATTATATGGTAGCAAGGGGCAGATTCGAACTGCCGACCCCAGCATTATGAGTGCTGTGCTCTAACCAGCTGAGCTACCTTGCCAAAAACTCTACGAAGGGCGGGGAATATACTGGTGCATTCCGTCTCTGTCAATATCAAACATTAAACCGAAAATGGACAACATCGCCATCCTTGACAATATAGTCCTTCCCTTCTGAACGGAGTTTACCAGCTTCACGAGCCCCCTGTTCACCTTGATACTGCACAAAGTCCTCATAAGCAATAACTTCAGCGCGGATAAAACCACGTTCGAAATCGGTATGGATAACACCGGCAGCCTGGGGAGCCGTTGCAGCGGCCGGAATAGTCCAGGCTCTGACCTCCTTTTCACCTGCCGTGAAATAAGTTTCTAAGCCCAACAGACCATATCCTGCTCTGACCACGCGATTCAAGCCCGGCTCCTCAAGCCCCATATCCGCCAGGAATTCATGACGCTCTTCCTCTTCAAGTTCCACGATTTCTGCTTCGATGGCGGCACAGACCGCCACCACCTCGGCATTCTCCTGGGTGGCAAATGCATGCACTGCATCCAGGTGGGGGTTTTCAGTAAATCCATCGTCAGAGACATTTGCGATGTATAGGATGGGCTTTATCGTCAATAAAAATAATTCGCGCAATTCCGGCCATTCTTCTTCTGAGAGTTGCATTGTGCGAACAGCCCGCCCCTCATCCAGGTGATCTCTTACCCTTTCCAGCAGCACCTTACGGGCCAGGATCACTTTATCACCAGCCTTAGACTGTTTAAGTGTTTTTTCCAGAGCCTTTTCAACAGATTCCAAATCTGCCAGCGCCAACTCGGTATTTACAACCTCAATATCCGAAATAGGGTCGATTTTGCCGGCAACATGCACAACATCATCGTTGTCAAAACAACGCACAACTTGTGCGATGGCGTCTGTCTCGCGGATATTGGCAAGAAATTTATTGCCCAGACCTTCTCCTTTTGACGCTCCTGCCACTAAGCCTGCGATATCCACAAACTGCATACTAGTTGGTATAACGGCTTGGGGGTTTACAATGTCTGCGATGACATCAAGTCGAGGATCAGGAAGCGGCACAACACCAATATTTGGGTCGATGGTGCAGAATGGATAATTCTCGGCCGCAATCGTGGCCTTGGTCAATGCATTGAAAAGTGTTGACTTGCCTACGTTTGGCAAGCCGACGATACCACATTTGAAGCCCATGATTAGTGCCCGTAGAAAAAAGGGCAAGGATACCGGAAACCACTGAACAGTTTCCAGTAAACAACTACAAGTCAGCCATAAAACCCACGAGCAATAGGCTGGGCGCTAACTGACAGTAAATAATTTATCAAAATTTGCGATGCGCAAAATTTCCTGTATTGCCTGATTACAATTTGCCAGTATTACGCAATTACCTTGTTTGGTGCTGTATTCCCGCAATTGCAGCAACATACCCATCGCTGAACTATCCATATATTCAGCACCTGAAAGTTCCACTATGTAATTCATCTCACCCTTTGGATGGTTTTTATACGCCTGGATAAAATCTTGATGATTGGAAAAGTCAAAACGACCAGATACCGCTATTGTAACCTGCTTGCTATCATCTGAGATTGAGCTGCTAATAGACATTCACACCTCCTGTCGCACTGACATTATGCAGCACGGCCTCCTTCAAGTTTAAAAAGATTCTGGAAATGAGATATTTCCAGGACCTGCTTAATAACGCTGTTGAATCCCGACAGGGTGATATCCGAGTTAAATCCACCAGCCCTTTCACGTAAAACAAGCAACATACCGAGCGCAGCACTATCCATGTAGACAGTGTCAGATAAATCGATAATGAAACTGGTCTTCTCCGGCTGAACATCAGCATAAGCCTCTCTGAATTGCTGGTGTTGAGTAAACTCAAACCTGCCACTTATTTTGATCTTAATACCCTTTCCATCGAGATATTCTGATTTCGATATAGTCATTTTTTTATCTCTATATTATAAATCTGTACATCTACTAGAATGCTTTAGAAAAGTTCCACATCGCCTTCATCCATTGGAGCTTGAGTAACAGGCTTGTTGTCCATATCAGCCTCGATCTGTCCTCTCATATGTTCTCTGACTGCGACCAATCCTGCGATCAAATGATCTGGTTGTCCAGCCGACATAGAACCCATGTTTTCAATTCCATCATGAATGCTGGAAGTAATCTTCTCGAGTCGCAGCAGGTGTTTTTCACTATTACCTGACAATTGACGCACGATATCTTCAAATTGAAGTGAACGTACTGCATTTCCCACCATCATATTAATCTGGTTGGACATATCTGAAACCTGGGAAAGATGGCCTGCCATTGAATCATTCATTTGGCCAACCTGTAACATCATTTCATCTACCCTAGCTTTTGATTGAATGGCGAATGTCATATCTTTGGAAGCAACATTCCCAATCGATTCCTTTGCCTCATTAATATTATCCCGAGAACCAATGATTACTTTGCGTATCTCGTCATTAAATCTATTTGAACGTTGAGAAAGCTTTCTTACTTCATCAGCAACGACTGCAAATCCCCTTCCAGCATCCCCAGCACGCGCTGCCTCGATAGCAGCATTTAATGCAAGTAAATTTGTCTGATCAGCAATCACCTTCACATCAGTTAGCAGATCATCAGCCGTATCCATCTGCATAGACATATCCTGAATTTGCTCCACAATTTGCATTGTGTCATGGCTGTTCTCTAAGACATGGTCTACAAAATAGCGCAATAGCTTATCTGTTTCATCGGCTAATTCAGCGAAAGAGACATGATTATTCTTTTCATTGTCAGCCTGGTCTGAAACATTAAGCAGCATTCCTTGGACTAACTGCAGTTGGCCCTGGGATTGCTCATTTATTTCCTGAAAGCTACCTTGTAATGTATTGACTGAGTCTTTAACCAGGCTCCTGAGCTGCTCTAATTCAGTATTTAACCTTTTAGTCTGCTCTGAGACTATCTCTTGCAAGTCGCCAGCCAGATGCTTAATTTGTGACATCAATTCAGCATCCAATTCATTATTAATGTCCGTTTCAGCGGAAAGGTCGCGTTGACGACGTACGAAATCCGTAGTTGCCCACACCATTGTTGTAAGGATGACTGCTACATATGTCAGCCGATTGCTATCGAAGAAGATGGCAAGAAGCAGCATGACCAATGCGATTACATAAGGAATCCAATTTGATCGGAGAAAATTTCTAATCACTTTCTTGGCACCATTATTCCGTCAGCCTATTTAATTGATCAGGATATTCGCTGGATAGACCCTTGAAATTCCATATTGTTATCGTCTTCACTAAACAAAACCTTAGATCGCATCAAAAAGACGGAAAGGATTATGCAGACATGTTATTCATTGCAGCAATGATAGACAGATGATTAATCCAATAGATTAATCAACCTTTGACTAATTCTACTAAGTGAAAAGACTTCATCGACGTAACCTCTTTTCACTGCCTCGCTGGGCATATCCGGGGGTAATCCAGACAAGACTTCCTTGATTGCCTCAGTGCCACCTGTCGACGCACCTATACCAATGATTTTATCTGTAGTCTGAAAATGACGTTGAGAAGCCCTATTTAATACGACATCGGCTGAATTCTTGTTCGTAGGTGGCTGCGAACTTATCTTTCGCTTGAATGGTAGTACATTTGCCAGTGCCGCAACTTTTACTTTACTGATAATCTCCGAAGAATACCCTGGCAACTCTACAGGCACACCGAGTTTTGGTTTAGCGATGAAATCAACTGCACCATATTCCAGCGACCTAAGTGTTACATCCGCACCTTTTTCAGTCAGTGTAGAGATCATTACGACCGGTAGTGGTCTGAGCCGCATTAAATTTCCGAGAAAAGTTATTCCATCCATTTTCGGCATTTCTACATCCAGGGTTAAAACATCTGGATTAAGTTTTTTTACTTATCCCTAGCAGCGTAGGGATCAGACGCCACACCGGCTACGTCTATTTCTCTATCACTCGCTAGAATGGAGGTTAATAGCTGACGAATCAGTGCTGAGTCATCAACTATCAGTACTTTGATCATGAATACTCCATAGACCTAAAAGAGTTCGAAGGACAATTCGACTGGGGCGTCTTCAATATCGTGTTGATAAGCACGTTCACGTCTTATCAACGTATCATTATGTAGCTGTTTTAGTTTTTTTACCCTTACTCTCCCATTTTGCGGGAAAAAAACCACCTTTCTCGGAAAACTCTCACCAACATCTTTGCCAAAAAATTCAAGGCCTTTATTCTTTATATAACTTTCTACAAATTCGAGATTCTTTGATCCTATATTCGACATAACACTGATGATCTGTCCTCCGCCAAAGATCTTCACTGCAAGATTTTTACGATGCCCTCCATGTGTCAGTATGTCATTGATCATATGCTCCATTGCATAGTTGCCATAACGAGTTGCAGTACTGACTAATTCACTACCTCCCCATTCACCATTGTGGCTTAGTGGCAGCATGAAATGATTTATCCCACCGATACCAAACACCCTGTCCCAGATGCAGGCGGAAACACATGAACCCAAGACCGTAGTTATGATTTCATTATGCTGAGTAACATAATATTCACCAGGCAGAATCTTGGCGGCCAGCATTTGATGAGCACGATCCCAATATCTGTTTATTGTTTCAAAGCAAGGCAATGCAACTCCAATCTGAGAGTTTATCTCAGTTTCCTATAGATGGTCTGTTCAATCAGTTCGAATCTATCGGTAATTTTGTAGAGTGATTCAGAATGACCGATGAAGAGGTAACCTCTCGGCTTCAGATAATCGGCGTATCGGTCAATCAGGCGAATCTTGGAATCCTTGTCGAAATAGATGATCACATTGCGACAAAAGATGACATCCTTGGGTGCATACAAACTCCAATTCTGCATCAGATTCAATAGACCAAATTCAATCTGACGTTTCACTTCAGGTTTCAAGCGCACCTTACCGCTCTGCGCTCCGGAGCCTTTCTGAAACCAACATTTAAGCCGTTGCTTCGATATTCCATTAACTCGTTCCATGGCATAAACACCATTCGCGGCTCTGGCCAGTACATTGGAATCTATATCCGTCGCCAGAACTTTCGCTCTCCATCCATTGTTGCCGGCGAGCGCCTCCAGTAAGCTAATGGAAAGGGAATAGGGTTCTTCACCTGTAGAACACCCAGCGGACCAGATACTAATCTCGCGCTTTTCAGCGTTCTCTCTGAGTAATTCCGGCACCACCGTTTCACTCAGGTATTCAAAATGATGATTTTCCCGAAAAAATGCCGTCAGGTTGATGGTAATGGCGTTTACCAATTTTACCATCTCATCCCTTTCCGGCTCTCGTATCAATTCACAGTATTCGCTGAAGCTGGACATACCCAGCTTGCGAACACGCCGGGAAAGACGTGAGTAGAACATCTCGAACTTATCATCTGAAACGACGATTTCAGTTCTTTGATTGGAGATCCGCCGAAGAAAATCGAAGTCCTTGTGGGTGAATTCGCAAAGGATCATTTACTGTCCGTATCATCTGCAGCAGCGGGCGAAAGACAATATGCCAACCTTCCCGTTTTGACCCAGCCGCAGACACTGGTAACGAATCACCCTCAGCCAGAGGGGTTGCAGGAAGCGAATCCAGATCCGGTGTACTCTGCAGAATCTGTTCTAATTCCGTCTGTTGAACCTGGACCTTCTGAGCATCGACATCACCGCCATCGGTCAGGCCTGACTGAAGAAAACGCGGATTCTTGCCAAGCACCTCGGCAATCGTATAGCCAGTTACCTCGGTAAATTTTGGATTGACGTATTCAATGTCGCCATCGACGGGCTGTGCTCCACAGCCTCGGAGAGCTTTCGAAATTCAGCTTCCACCTGCTTTTGCGTGGTGAAATCCCTCAGTGTCCCTCTCCGGAGTACGGCACTTCCCGCTGCGTCTCGCTCGACAACCTTACCTCGCGACTGCACATCGACATAGCCGCCATGCTTACTCTGAACACGAAATTCCATTTCCAGCGCCTGATCCGATAGCTCAGCAGACCGACCTATCACCGACTGCACCTGTCTATCGCCCGGATGAAGCAATTCCCTCCACTCCTCATCATTCCGAGGTATTTCTGCCTGACTGTAGCCGAGATGGTAAAAAAAACCGCTACTGAAGTAACGCGCACCCGTCTTATAATTCCACTCCCAAACCGCCTCTGAAACCGCATCCATGGCCAGATGATAACGTTCTTCACTTCGTCGTAACGCCCCTCTCTGCCGCCTCATCTGGAACAACCATCACAAAGCAATCCCCAACACCAGCAGAGATGCCAACACCACCTTCCACAGCAGCCCGTAGTCAACATCCACGTCTTAGCGAATACTCAACCATCTGTTGCATGGCCAGTTTCAGTTTTTCACCGATGAACCGGACATATTCCGAAGTGACACCTTGATAACCCTGCTCTGTGGAGAAGAACTCAATTGGCGGCCAGTCAGGATCGACCCCCAGGCGAATAGCAGGATGACTAGCAACCAAAGCCTGCTCTTGCGCGGTTAATTGCACATCGGGCGCTACCTGGACATTGGCAGAAAAAACTGTGGTTACGCGACTGAAAACCAGAATCATGCAGAGGCAAAAATATCGCCAGGCAGCATTCGAACAGGTTAATTTCATCGACTCCTTATCCCTTTGGAACATTCCATGAGGCTATCACTTGCCCGATCAGTTAGAGTAACATCGCACGAATTTACCAGCAGAATGTCAATCTGATTATGAAGAAAACCTTAATAACTCTCTTCCTGGGGCTGTTTCTATACTTGCAGAATACAGCCTTTGCCGTTACCTTTCCCATGCCTTCCGAAGGAAATGACCTGGTGGGACAGACCTTCAAATACACCACTCGCTATGAAGACACCTTCTCCGACATCGCACGCTTTTACGGACTGGGCTACAGACAGCTGAAAGCCGCCAATCCAGAGGTCGATGCATGGCTGCCGGGAGAGAACACCGAGATCATCATTCCACAGCAGTACATACTGCCACCCGGTCCGCGTCAGGGCATCATCATTAACCTGCCCGAGTTACGCCTCTACTACTTTCCCAAGGATCGCGATGAGGTTGAGACCTACCCCCTGGGCATAGGCCGGGAAGGCTGGAGCACCCCAGTGGGTGAAACGCATATCACCGGCAAGAAGAAAGGCCCCAGTTGGACAGTGCCCGCCTCGATACTCAAGGAACATGAAGAGGATGGAAATCCACTTCCCGCGGTCGTCCCGCCCGGCCCGGACAATCCACTGGGCGCCTATGCCCTCTATCTCGGCATCAGTGGTTATCTGCTGCATGGCACGAACAAGCCTTTTGGTGTCGGCATGCGCGTCAGTCATGGCTGTATCCGCCTCTATCCGGAAGATATCGAGCTTTTTTTCCATCAAGTACCCGTCGGTACTTCGGTACGCATCATAAATCAGCCCTTCAAAGCCGGCTGGCATAATGGAGAACTCTTTGTAGAGGCCCACCATCCCCTAACCGAACAGATCAAGGAGATTGGCCACAACTATACGGGACTGGTCAGCGCTGTACTGGCGCAGCTCCGCGAGGACGGGAGAAAACCCGAATGGTCCCAACTGCAAGAGTATAGCGAGTTGAGAAAAGGCATACCCATGCCCCTCTATCTATGGGACAAGGACGTAGCTGTAAACAAGACAGAAAAAAACCCCGGCAGTAAAGACTAAACGGGGTTCTTAAAACTACCCCCGACTGATGCCGGGGTAGGTTTGGTTTTACTTGCTTATTTGGCCATAGCCTTTTCGGACATGCGGCTGCAACGTTCGTTGCACTCATCTGCAGTAGCCTGAGCAGCATTCGCAGCACTCATGGCACTATCAGCGGTGCCCTGAGCAGATGCAGCATCCAACTGAGCCTGCTTGGCAGCCTGCATGGCAGCATCAGCGGTAGCCTGCACATTAGCCATATCTGATTCCAGTTTGGTCAGCCTGTCGCCGGACGCACAACCAGCCAGCAGACCCAGACCCAGTAACAATGCAGCAGTTTTCATCATGGTGGTATTCATCGTTTTTGATCTCTCTTCCGTATTAAACAAAATGGATGCCTCGGCCTCCAGCAGGGAGCTTGAGGGAATTCGTTCACAACTTCAACCGCAAGTTTCCATTTTTTTGCGGTTCATTGCAATTACTGCGGTGTACTTCCGGAAATCTTGCGGATTAGCGTCTGCCCCACCCCCCGAGGGTCGCTCGCCGCGAGCACTTCTCCGGTCTTGGTGTTCCAAAAGATTGCCTGCATATTTCCATAGGGTTGGTCCAGGGATTGCAATTTGTGCCCCATGCCAAGCAATTGGCGGCGCACAGATTCCGTCAGTGATTCCGCTTCATACTGGATCTCATCGGGTAGATACTGGTGATGAAAACGGCTTAGTGCAACCCATTCAGCAGGCCCTTTTCCTTCAGCCAACTCGAGAATCCCCAGTAACACCATGCTAATGATCCGGCTACCCCCGGGGGTACCCAGCACTGCTACTCCCTCAGGTGTGTCGACGAAAGTGGGAGTCATGCTGGAGAGCATGCGCTTGCCCGGTTGAATAGCATTGGCCTCGCCGCCCACCAGACCATACACGTTCGGCACACCCGGCCTGGCGGAGAAATCATCCATCTCATCATTCAGTAACACACCGGTTCCGGGTGGGACGAAACAGGATCCAAACGGATAGTTGATACTCAGCGTCGCCGCCACCCGATTACCCGCTTCGTCGAGTATGGAGAAATGGGTCGTATCCTGCCCTTCCGGCTGTTTGGTTGTATTACCAATGCTGGGTGTTGCCTGATCCATCCTGATGTCCCGTGCCAAACCTGCCGCGTACCAGGGGTGAATCAACGTCTCCAGCTGAATATCCACAAAATCGGGATCGCCCAGATAATCGGCCCGATCTCGATAGGCCCTGCGCATGGCTTCAATGATCAGGTGTACGCGCTCAGCCCCGCTGAGAGACGCCAAATCGAACCTTTGCAAAATATTCAGCATGGTCTGCAACACCACACCACCAGATGAAGGCGGCGCGGCGCTGGTAATCTGCATATCCTGATAGCGACCTTTGATGGGCGCCCTTTCCACCACCTGATACTGCTGCAGGTCATCCAGGGTCCAGACCCCGCCTGCCTGTTGCACACCCTCCACCAAGCGTTGCGCTACCTTGCCCTGGTAAAAACCCTCCCATCCTTGACTGGCCAGGGCCTCCAACGTCTTTGCCAGTTCCTTTTGACGGATGATTTCGTCCAGTTCAGGCACCTTTCCTTGACGCAGAAAGATCGACTTCGCCTCAGGAGATGCCTGGAGTTGCTGCTCCCGTGCAGCTGCCATCTTCTGATAGTAAGCATCAACCTTGAAACCCTCCCTGGCCAAACGAATGGCCGGGGCCAGTGTTTGACTGAGAGGCAATTTCCCGTAGTTTTTAGAGATATGCACCAGCGCCGCCGGCTCACCGGGGATACCTGCCGCCAACGGGCCATTGATTGACATACCCGGAATCACCTCACCAGCAGCATCCAGATAGAGGTCAGGATAGGCAGCCTGCGGCGCGGTTTCCCGGCCATCCACCATGGTCTGGAAACCGTCACTGGCTCGATGCAAGAGCCAGAACCCACCGCCACCGATACCGGAACTGTAAGGCTCAACCACAGCAAGCACCGCGCTCACGGTCACAGCCGCATCAAAGGCATTGCCACCCGCCTGAAGGATCTGCAAGCCCGCCTCGGTAGCCAGGGGATGCGCCGTCGCTATGGCCGCCTTGGCTGGCTTCTCGACACTGAATAGAGGACCCGAAAAAAGCCACAGGACAGTAAAAAGGCCCCACCAAGGGGCCTTCATCAGATGACTGTATAACATGGGTTAATCCGCTTCACCGGTTATCTTCAGGTATTTATCGTACAGCTGCTCGTAGTTCTCTTCATGCTCCGGATCCTTCGGTATACAGTCCACCGGACAGACTTCGACACACTGTGAAGTCTCGTAGTGACCGACGCATTCAGTACAAAGATTAGGATCAATTTCATAGATCTCGTCACCCATAGATATCGCACCGTTAGGACACTCGGGCTCACAAACATCACAGTTGATACACTCATCGGTGATAATTAACGCCATTGTTTTCTCCTGATCATCATATTTAATTGCAAATTCTAGAACCTGTGCAAATCAATTTCGACCCCTTTCCAATAAATCATGAACTTAGAAATCATCAGGAAAGAAGTTTCAGCGCATGCTCGCATTGCCCAGGTCAGTCTGTAGCTGCAAGCGCCCCTACAGCAAGACCGTCCCAACCTGGATTACCTTGCATATCGTTTGCGCAATGCAGCCTGTACTTGCGGGTGCACAAACTCACTCACATCCCCACCAAGAGAAGCGATCTCCCTGACCAGTCCCGATGAGATATAGGCAAACTGCTCGGCTGGTGTCAGAAACAGAGTCTCCACCGTTGGAGCCAAACGCCGGTTCATGCCCGCCAGCTGAAATTCGTACTCAAAGTCAGATACCGCACGCAGCCCTCTGAGAATTACACCGGCTCCGCAATCTCTGACAAAATCCACCAGCAGGCTGTCAAAAGCACGCACCTCTGCATTTTCGACTTTATCCAGCACTACCTCTGCCAGCGCTATTCTCTGCTGCAAATCAAATGCCGGATTTTTACCAGGATTGACTGCAACCGCTACTATGACCTTACCAAACAGCTTTGCAGCCCTGGCGACCAGGTCACTATGGCCATTCGTGATCGGGTCGAATGTACCTGGATAAACAACTGTTGGCATGGCTGCGCAGCATTTAGCAAAAGCATAATAGTAGCAGATGAACATAGACTAAATGACAATTATCAGCACCGCGCCAGGCCGAACCTGACCTGACCTGCTTGTTTTTCCTTCAATAATTCCCATCCAACGGGCAAGTGGGAGAAGGAGCGGCGGGCATCGTCCTCCAGATAGATCCTCGACCCCTCGGCCAACCAACCGTTCGCCTGCAATTTCCCACACACCAACGGTAACAGGTCTGCGCTGAATGGCGGATCGATAAAAACGATATCGAAGGGCTGGGGATCGTCATCCAGCCAGCTGATTGCATCCGCCCGAACCGCCTTGACCTGCTGCAACCCCAGGGATGCTTGATGCTGCTGTAACTGACTGATCACCTGCGAAGCGGAATCGATCATAACGACTTCCCTGGCGCCACGGGATGCCGCCTCCATTCCGAGCGCTCCGCTGCCGGCAAACAAATCCAGACAACGGGCGCCCTGGATGACGGGCTGCAGCCAGTTGAACAAGGTTTCCCTGATCCGGTCACCGGTGGGGCGCAGACCAGGCAGTGTAGGAAACTCTATTTTTCGACCCCGATGGCTGCCGCCAATGATACGCAGCTGGTTCAGGCTTTTTCTCGGCACAGTCCTGCCAATCAGTCAGACAGCTTTCCTACCTGCACCGTCACCATCCGGTCCGGATCTATCCGCCGCTTAAAGGCCTCACGAACCTGTTCCGCAGTAACCGCCTCCACTTTACCGACAAAGGTATCCAGGTAGTCAAGGGGCAGATCATAGAAACCGATAACCGCCAGATACTCAACGATCTTGCTGTTAGAGGCGATGCGCAGCGGGAAGCCGCCAGTGATATTTTGCTTGGCGGCATGCAGTTGATCAGCACTTGGCCCCGCATCAACGAACCTTCGCAGGGTCTCCCTCAGGACCTGCAGGGCCTCGCCGGCCTGGGAATTCTTGGTCTGCAGGCCGAGTTGGAACAGGCCCGGCTCGCGCATCGGCATGAAGTAACTGTAGACACTGTAACTCAAGCCACGTTTCTCCCTGATCTCTTCGCTGAGGATCGAGACCAACCCACTGCCACCCAACACATGGTTACCCACATACATTGGAAAGTAGTCTTCGTCACTGCGCTTGATACCCGGTTGGGCCACCAGGAGGTGGGCCTGAGTGGAGGGATACTCGACCTTTTCCTCCAGCGCCTTGGCCAAAGGAGCCACCTGCGGCAATGACGGGGCATGTTCGCCGGCGGGCAAATCCTTGGTGATAGATTCCGCAATCGATTCCGCCTCACTGCGCTGCACTGCACCCACTATCGCCACTACCGCGTTGTGCGCCACATAGAGCCGCTTGTGAGTGGCTATCAAATCCTCCCGCTTGATGGCCTGCACCGACTCCTTTGTGCCTTCGACATTAATCGCGTAGGGATGATCCCCATAGACCTTTTTATATAACAGCTTATTGCCAATACTTCCCGGAGACTGTTCATCCCGCAGCAAACTTGCCAAAATCGACTGCCGCTCCCGATCCACGTCCGCTGTGGCAAAGACTGGCTTTGACATGACTGCCGCCATCGTTTCCAACGCCGTGGACATTGCCTGCGACTCAGTGAGGGTACGCAGCGAAACCCAGGCCATATCACGCAGAGAGCCTACTTCCAGCTTGGCCCCGACATTCTCCATGCGCTCGGCAATCTGCTGAGCGTTCCAGTCAGCCGCACCCTGGGCAAGCAGCGTATTAGTAAAGGAGGTAACACCGGGTTGTCCTCCATCCCGGGCGCTGCCCGCATCGAAGACCACCCGCACATCGAGCATGGGAATCTCCTCTGACGGCACAAACAGCACCTTCGCGCCATTGCTGGTCTGCCAGCTTTGAATCACCGGCCCCGCCAGCAGCAGTTCTACTGAAAGGATCAGACAGAGGAGCAAAGAAAGTTGCATCAACACAGGCTTACGAGCCATGACGACCTCCAGCGGGGTTTTTAGCCGAACGGTCGCTTTCGATCGGTAGTGGATCCAAAACCGCTACGCTTAAGTTGTCTTCCGTCAGGTACTTTTTTGCCACCTGCTGAATCTGTTCAGGCGTGACCTTTTTCAGATGATCCACATATTCATCCGCCAAACGCCAATCCAGGCCAATAGTTTCCAGCTTGCCAATCAGCATCGCTTGATAAAATACCGAGTCCTTCTCGAAGACCTTGGCTGCGATGACCTGGTTACGAACCCGCTCCATCTCCTCTTCACTGACCAACTCCTGCTTGAAGCGCTCGACTTCAGCAAGCAGTTCGGTTTCTATCTGCGCAATCGATTTGCCGGGGGTTGGCGTTGCATCCAGCATGAGCATGCCTGGCAGACGGGAAAAAGCACTGTAATCAGCATCCGCGGAAGCCGCCACCTGACTGCCGCGAATCAAGCTGCGGCTGAGCCGGGCGCTGCTGCCGCCGTCCAGCACACTGGCAAGCATCTCCAGTGCATAGGGTTCCCAATCCGCTTCTGACTTGCCGATCACCGGTGTCTTGTACCCCATAATCAGATAAGGCTGGCGCGCCGGGGCCTTGACCACGAATCGTTTGGTGCCGCGCTGCTTGGGCTCAGTGCGGGGTTTCGGCTGACTGATCTTCTCCGGCTTCAGCGGCCCGAAATACTTTTCAGCCAGCTCAACCACGGCTTTGGGGTCGACATCGCCTACGACCACCAGGGTGGCATTGTTCGGCGCGTACCATTCCCGATACCAGTCACGCAGGTCATCCACCTGCATGGCATCCAGATCCGACATCCAACCGATCACCGGAATCCGGTAGGGTGAAGCCTTGTAGGCGCCGGCATTGAAGTGTTCATAGGTCAGGGAGTTGGGTTTGTCCTCAGTGCGCATGCGACGCTCCTCCTTAACCACTTCAACCTCCTTGAGAAACTCCTCTTCGAGCAGTAGAAGGTTGCGCATGCGATCTGCCTCCAGTTCAAAGGCAATCGGCAGACGATCCTTCGCCAGGGTCTGAAAATAGGCCGTGTAGTCGCGCCCGGTAAAGGCGTTCTCACTGCCCCCGTTGGCGGCGATGATGCGTGAAAACTCACCTGGCGGGTGCGCCTTGGTGCCCTTGAACATCATGTGCTCAAGGACGTGGGAGACACCAGTCACTCCACCGTGTTCATAGCTGGAACCAACCTTGTACCAGACCTGGGTTACCGCGATGGGCGCCCGATGATCCTCCTTGACGATCACCTTCATCCCGTTATCCAACCGGGTTTCCAATACCCCTGCCGCTAAAGTATCGGCTACACCCGCACAGACCAGGAGCAGACTGATGATTATTCGCTTCATTCCCAAAAAAACCTCATTATTGACGCAGTGAACCGATCGGGGAAAATCCCGTTTCAAATAGCACTGCCGACTTGTAGAATGTCCGAGCAATTGCACAGCCAGCTGAAATCTGCGGCCATCTCCAGACAGAAGAATATGAGCGCGTGATTTTGATAGAGTTCAACTCAAACTACCAGTAGCAAGATGTTCGGATTCCGAAAACGAAAACAACAGCGTCAGGATACATCCACTGAATCCGAGCAATCAGCTCAGGAAAAACAGGGGATGTTCCGGCGTCTGAAGGAACGCCTCTCCCGCACCCGAAACAACTTCAGCGACGGCCTCGCGAACCTGGTCATGGGCCGGAAAAGCATCGATGACGACATGCTTGAAGAGTTGGAAACCCTGCTGCTCACCGCCGATGTCGGTGTGGAGGCCAGCAGCCGCATCATCGACGATCTCAGCTCCCGGGTCCGCCGTAAGGAACTCGCAGACCCGGAGGCGCTCAGCCGCATTCTGAAGGAGCAGCTGCTGGAGATACTCGCCAGCTGCAACCAGCCCTTGATCCAGACCGCCCCCGATAAGCCTCTGGTGATCCTGATGGTCGGCATCAACGGCGCCGGCAAGACCACTACAATCGGCAAACTGGCACACAAGTTTCATGAGGAGGGCGAGAGCGTGATGCTTGCCGCCGGGGATACCTTCCGCGCTGCGGCCGTGGAGCAGCTGCAGGCCTGGGGAGAGCGCAACAAGGTACCCGTCGTGGCCCAGCACACCGGCGCCGATTCCGCCTCGGTGATCTTCGACGGCCTGCAGGCCGCCAGCGCGCGCCATATCGATGTGTTGATCGCGGATACCGCAGGACGCCTGCACACCAAGACCAACCTCATGGATGAACTGTCAAAGATCGCCCGGGTGATGAAAAAGATCGACCCCGCCGCGCCCCATGAAGTCCTGCTGGTGGTAGATGCCGGTACCGGCCAGAATGCGGTCAACCAGGCCTTGCAGTTCAATGAAGCAGTCGGCTTGACCGGTATCGTGATCAGTAAATTGGACGGAACCGCCAAGGGCGGGGTGATTTTCGCGATCGCCGAAAAGGTCAAGGTGCCGATTCGTTTTATCGGTATCGGAGAATCCATTGAAGATCTGCGCGAATTCGACGCCAAAGAGTTCGTGGACGCACTGTTTGGGCAATAATAGCCCCACAAATTAGTAGCCACAGAGACACAGAGAGCAAGGAGGGGTTGTATTCATTACAAATTACTTACCCACGATATCCTCAGTTTTAGAAATAAAACTCTGTGTCATCTGTGTCTCTGTGTCTTATAAAAAACAATCCTACTCATAATGCCGATAATTCACTTCGACAATGTCAGCAAGCGCTATCCAGGCGGCCACACCGGACTGAGCAATGTCAATCTGCGGATCGAGGCAAAAGAAATGGTATTCGTCACAGGCCATTCAGGCGCCGGCAAGAGCACCCTGCTCAAGCTGATCGGCCTGCTGGAACGCTCCAGCACCGGGCAGGTCCATGTCAACGGCCTCAACCTGACCCGCCTGAAAAACAGCCAGGTCCCCTACCATCGCCGGGAAGTCGGCATGATCTTCCAGGACCACCGGCTACTGAACGACCGCACGGTATTCGATAATGTGGCGTTGCCGCTTGTGGTCTCCGGCATGGGCCACAAAGAGGTCGGCCGCCGGGTACGCGCCGCCCTGGACAAGGTGGGCCTGCTGAACAAGGAGAAAGAGGCGCCGATCACCCTCTCCGGCGGTGAGCAACAGCGGGTCGGCATCGCCCGCGCGGTGGTCAGCAAGCCCCCCCTGGTCCTGGCCGACGAACCCACAGGCAACCTGGACCCGGCACTTTCTAGAGAGATAATGGAATTGTTTTCCCAGTTCAACCAGGTGGGGGTCACCCTGCTGGTCGCCACCCATGATATCGATCTGATCACGCGTATGGGAAAACGCATACTCACCCTGAGCAAAGGGCAACTGGTGGGCGACAATAAAACACCAGGGGCCACGGCATGACCGCCAACCGCTCCCGGCGCCGACTCGGCTTTCGTCCGCAAATCTGGCTGCAGCGGCATGCCCAGGTGGCGCTGTCGAGCCTGGGCCGGCTGATGCATCTGCCCCTTTCGACCCTGATGACCTCCGCCGTCATCGGCATCGCCCTCGCGCTGCCAATGGGTCTGCACGTACTGCTGAATAATCTACAGCATGTCACGGGCGGCTGGGAGACCGGCGCGACTATCTCGCTGTTTTTAAAACAGGAAATCGGTGATCAACGGGCAGCCGAGCTGGCCGATAGACTCAAGCTGCACCAGCGCATCGAGAGCATCCAACTGATCAGCAAGGCCTCAGCCCTGGAAGAATTTCGGCGTCTGAGTGGGTTCGGCGAGGCCCTGCAGGCCCTGAACAGCAATCCCCTGCCTGCATTGCTGGTGATCCAGCCGAAAACCGCCTTCAGTTCACCTGAGAGCGCCCATTTGCTGGTGCGTGAGCTGGAAATGCTGCCGGAAGCAGACATCGTCCAGCTCGATCTGCAATGGGTGCGCCGTCTGCAGGCGATCACCCGGATAGCCCAGCGCGGGGTGCTGGTCATGGCCAGTCTGCTGGGGCTGGCGGTATTGTTGATTATCGGCAACACTATCCGTCTGGAGATCCAGAACCGCCACGCCGAGATCGAAATCACCAAATTGATCGGCGCGACCAACGCGTTCATTCGCCGCCCCTTTCTCTACACCGGATTCTGGTATGGCCTTTTTGGCGGCAGCATCGCCTGGTTGATGGTGGTCTTATCCATCAGCCTGCTGAGTGGCCCTGTCTCCAAACTCGCCAGTCTCTACCAGAGTGCCTTCGACCTCTCCTCACTCGCTCCGGGCACCGTTTTACTGCTCTTGGGCGGAAGTGCAGTCCTTGGTCTTTGTGGTTCCTGGCTCGCCGTCAGCCGGCACCTCAGCACTATCCAGCCCAGCTGAACTTTTCTTTACAGTCCCGGTCTCATTGACGAGATTGGCACTCACTTACCAGGAGTGCTAACATTCAATTCGAAACAAATTAATGGGGTGTTCAATGAGCAAGGAACTTGCACTTACCAGTACACTGCCCACCGGCAGTATCGATGCATACATCAGTGCAGCCTTTCAATTGCCTCTGTTGACTGCAGAAGAGGAACACGACTTCGCTGTCAGGCTGCGCGACAACAAAGACCTGCAAGCCGCACAGGCGCTGGTCATGTCACACATTCGTTTTGTCGTGCGCATAGCCAGGGGCTATTCCGGCTATGGTCTGGCGTTGCCCGACCTGGTGCAGGAGGGAACCGTCGGTTTGATGAAGGCCGTGAAGCGCTTCGACCCGGATATGGGTGTGCGCCTGGTCTCCTTCGCCGTGCACTGGATCAAGGCGGAGATTCACGAATTCATCCTGAAGAACTGGCGCATCGTCAAAGTAGCCACCACCAAGGCCCAGCGCAAACTGTTCTTCAACCTGCGCAGTTCAAAGAAGCGCCTCGGCTGGTTCTCCAAAGAGGAGATCGATAGCGTGGCCGAAGATCTGGGAGTCAAACCCGAGACAGTCATGGAAATGGAGGCGCGTCTGGCGGGCCAGGATATCGCTTTCGACGGCCCCACCCATGACGATGAAGACGCGCCAATCGCCAATCCAGCGGGTTATCTACCCGATATGCGCCTGGAGCCTTCGGTCCAGTTCGAAGAAACAGACAGCGAACAGCATATGAAGGCCCAGCTTCTGGGGGCCCTGGACGGTCTCGATGAACGCAGCCGCGCCATTCTCGAGGCTCGCTGGCTGGCTGAAAAGAAGGCTACCCTGCACGAATTGGCGGATCGCTACAATATATCCGCGGAACGCATCCGCCAGATCGAAAAGAACGCCATGCAGAAGCTCAAGTCTTACCTGGCCGCCTGAAACCAATCTCCAAGCGCAGGTCCGGCGCTGCCGGATCTGCGCTGACATAACCATCCAGCGTAGTTTAATTCGAGTTTTCAAAACCTTTCAGATAATCGACAGACCCACTCTGGTGTCAGCTGCTGTAGATCAGGCAACTACTGATTTCGAGGCTCGAGTTTGGTTTACCGAATTGCAGAACGGAGTTGATATCAATGAGATGTCCAACAAGTCCTGCAAAATTTCCCCTGACCGTCTTTTCCTTATACATTATCCGCTCCTGTATGCAGGAAATCTTTCAACCAGGAATGGCAGTTGACCGCCCAATTCATAATAGTATCCTGTTGATCCAGGAACAGCTTGTTTCGAAGCAAACAAGAGTTGAGGTCTTGCCCCCGCCGGTACGCACCAATACGAAATGAATAGCGAAGTAGAAAAATATCTCAATTCAGTCCCCTCCAAAAGGGCTGAAAGATTCAACAATCTTCATTTATTGATCCTGGAACTTTATCCAGACGCGGTGCTGGATATGAAATACAAGATGCCCACCTACCAGGTTGGTGATGGATGGGTGGCACTTGCAAATCAGAAGAACTATATCTCTCTCTATACTTGCGGCTACCATCACATAGAGTCATTCAAAGAAAATAACCCAGGTATAAAAACCGGAAAGGGCTGTATCAATTTCAAAGATGCCGATGATTTCCCAACCAAAGATATCAAGCAAGTGATCGTACATGCTATGCAACACCCAAAACTTGCTTGATAGATCAATCCCCGAATACAAAAGTCCAATGGTTCGTTTTTCATGCGGATTATGCATGTTTCCGCTGAGATAATAAAACTTTAAATTTCAAGGCGACAAATCATGAAGACGTTAAAGACTTTTTTGTTGGTAGCATTTTTTTTACCGCTTCTCACTGCTTGCCCCACCCAGTTCACTATGCCTGAGAATGCTACGATAGATCAGAAATTCATCGGCACATGGGAAGGCAAACACTTCGATAAAAAATCGGGGCAATGGAGAAAGTGGACCCAGACCCGCAAAGACGATGGCACATACAGCATTCAGTTGAAATTTTTCGATAAAAACGACAAATTATTAAGTCAATCCATCGAAACTGGGCATTGGTGGCTAAAAAAAGATCAATTTCATGAAATCTCCCCAAAACACATGAAAAAACCCGAATCTTATCATATCGATTTATGGAGCAAGGATAAAATTAAATTTATTACCGTTAATGAAAAATCTGACTACTCATTCATAGATACCAGGGTTTCAAAATAATAATCACCACTCAATACTCCTTCACCAAACAGGCGGGGGAGTGGAACCCAAAGACGAATGACCACTGTGAATTTTTAGATCTCCGTTTTATTTACTCTGTCAAAGCTATTCTCGATAGGGTCTCAGCAAATACCACATTCAACTTACCCTCTCTGGCTTATGAATAATTCGA
This sequence comes from uncultured Gammaproteobacteria bacterium, assembly GCA_963797085.1. GTDB lineage: Bacteria > Pseudomonadota > Gammaproteobacteria > Chromatiales > Chromatiaceae > JASJBU01. Next base: position 62,906 of record CAWCOA010000007.1, on the reverse strand, counting down.
GTAGCGAGCATTGAATAAATATACAACACCTCAGTTCGCTAATTCCGCACTCATTACCATCGATACACAAAATGATTTCACCCTGGAGAACGCCCCTGCAGTAATCGCCGGAACCCAAGATATCATCCCGAATATGGCCCGCCTATTGGCTGCCTACCGGCAAAAAGGCTTGTTGATTGTTCACGTGATACGGCTCTACCTGGGTGATGGATCTAATGTCGACCTGTGCCGGAAGCAAGCCATTGAAGAAGGAAATGAAATGGTTGCTCCAGAAACGAATGGTGCGGAATTGGTTGAGGAATTGAAGACAGACAGCTCAATCAAGCTCAACCCGAACGAACTGCTATCCGGTCATTTTCAGAAAATCGATGAAAATGAATATGTGATGTATAAGCCAAGGTGGGGCGCGTTTTTCAAAACCAGGCTAGAGGAATTCTTATTAGAGAAAGGCTGCAACACATTAGTGTTCTGCGGATGCAATTTTCCAAACTGTCCAAGAACCAGTATCTACCAAGCAAGCGAAAGAGATTTCCGGGTTGCTCTGGTCACAGACGCCATCTCCCAATTATATCCAAAAGGCGAAGATGAAATGGACAATATAGCTGTTAGTTTGCTGACCACGAGTGAAATTGAACAATTCCTGACCTGACTGATAATTGTATGGTAGATCCGTCGTTTCTGAATCAGTCTGAAGACCTGAGTTTTTTAATCCAAACCACTAAGCTGAACCTCATCAACCATGTCAGGTTCCGCTTTGTGAGAATAAGATTTATACGATATCTACAGCATGGTTACCCTGACCCCAGATATCTTTATCCAACTTTTCGATATGCAAAACATTGAGCTCCACCGGAGCCAATAAAGCATAGCGAGTAAAGAGCGACGCCTTATTGGGTCCAAGTGCAAGTGCCTTATGTGCTTGGTTTAAACCAAAATTCTATTTCATCGGTTTCTTGTTCAAACTGAGCAACATGCTTGGTTCCAGCAGGTACATGATACCAATCACCGACGCCAAACCGAGCAACTTCACCATTCATTGTAAGAATCAGTTCGCCACGAGTAATTACACCATAGTTGTCAGTTTCGTGGGAATGCACCGGAATCGCTGTGCCAGCAGGATATGAGGCAAATAGTACATCGCTATTTTTTGCTTCGAGTTTATATGCATCAAAACGTCCATCATAAAGCGGAAGCGTCTTAATTATATCTGGATAACTACCTGCCACTAACTTTCTCCTTGGGAACATAACGGCTGGGCTCAGTGGGGCGAGCGATAGCGAGCATCCACTGTAGCTCTTGGTTAGATGCTCTTTTTTCACCATTACCAAACATCTTGAACTGATGGATCATCATAACGATCCAGAGTTGCCAACCATTCTGGCATACCTTCTTTTATTGTATCTTTTAAATTATCCAAGTCTTCTTTCTCTATTAAACCCTTCTCATACAGAAAGGTATAAAACTTTTTGAGACTTGTTGCATTACCTTTAATGCTAGATTGGCTTGCCCACATTGCCTTTTTTATAAACCAATACCCGAGAAACATACCTACAGCGTCAACACCATCCTTCGCTTCAATTGAATCTTCATATAATAGGTATTCGTTTACATAGAAATCGATATTTGAGACATGATTGTTTATTGTGTTTTCAGTTAAGCCAGATGATTTCAAAGAAAGCTCATACTCACTTAATAGCTTTTTATTGGATTTTCTGATCTTTTTGCAATCATTCTCGTATTTCTCATAATCATCCATTTCTAGTACTCAATCAATTAGTGATATTTACTGCACCTAACAGCCAGTTAACGGACCGACCGGACCGGATAGAAATAAATCGCTTTCTAGCGCTTCCTATTACTTTCTTTAGATTTATCATAATCATACCAAGTCAAATAATGTGATAATGCTTATTGATATCCGGGTCCAGAATATAGCCCAATCTTTGCCGTTTTTCCTAAAGGAGGCAAACTCATGGGGACAATCTGACCAACCCAACCATAATCCCCGGTTTCTCGACCAAGTACGGCTGGCCTGCCGGCGTCGACAGTTCAGCCCGTAAGTCAATGGGGTCAGAGTGAGCATCTCTGCCTTATTACAGCTCAACACACAAAATGCTGTTTTTGACACCTACACTTTTCATCCTTTGAAATGAATTTTCTACTATCCAATGCTGGGAGCCATCAGATAATTGCTGACTCGTTCTGCTGTCGGCTGTTCGAGATAGGGAATCTCACCTAGACAGGGTGCATACAACCAATTATTGAGTGTCTTGAGATTGCCCTCCTGGGCCTGCATATCGGGATCGATCTGGTTGGCGACCCAGCCATGCAATGTCAGCCCGGCCTGCCGGATACTCTCGGCCGTCAAAATCGCGTGGTTGATACAACCCAGCTTCATCCCCACCACCAGGATTACCGGCAGATTCAGCATCACCGCCAGGTCAGCCAGGGTCATGTCATCCCCGATGGGTACACGCCAGCCGCCGGCGCCTTCGACTATCACCCGGTCTGACTCCCCGATAAGCTGCCAGAAGGCACGCATAATGACGGTTATGTCGATAGCGCGCCCCGCTTCCTCAGCGGCCAGATGCGGCGCGATCGGCGGGGCATAGACAAACGGATTCACTTGTTGATAAGGGATCTCGAGGCTGCACTGCTGCTGGATGCGCAACGCATCCTCGTTGCACAGGCCCTGTGGAGTCTGCTCGGCGCCCGCCGCGATCGGTTTCATGCCCTGCACCGTCAGGCCGCTTTGTTGCAGCCGGTACATCAGGCCCAGGGTAATCTCGGTCTTGCCGCAGCCGGTGTCCGTACCGGTGATAAAAAAACCGGCTTGCATCTCAACGACCAGCCTTGAGGATGTCGACAGGAATACGGGTGACACCGTCCAGTGTGCGCTGCTGTGGCGCCCAGGCGTGTCCATAAACCACCTCATAGCTGGCCGGCAGCCGGCCATCGATGCGGAATTTTTCGTAGGCCTGGAACATCGCCTTGAGCCTGCCCTTGCCAGTCAGGCCCCGCTGTCTCCCTGCGGTGACATTGTGCGCCCCCAGGGTTTTGAGGTCGCGCATCAGCCCCGGTACATCCGCATAGGTAAGGCTCATGCGGTCCACATCCACCACCGGATTGAACAACCCGACGCGCAGCATCGCGTCACCGATATCATGCATATCCGGAAAAGGGCTGACGTGGGGCGTCCCATCTACAGCAGCCCAGCTCTGCCGCAGCTCAGTCAGGGTCTCGGGGCCGAAGGTGGAAAACATCAAAAGGCCCTCAGGCCGCAAAACCCGCATAAACTCCTGGAAGGTGGCCTCCAGATCATTGCACCACTGCAAGGCCGCATTGGAAAAGATCATATCCACCGATTGATCCGCCAGGGGCAGTTGCTCGGCATCGCCGCAGATACAGCGCGGACGCCGCAGCCAGGAACCGCGCTTACGCGCCTGGTGCAGCATCGGCAGGGCAAAATCGAGGGCAATGCTCTTGGCCTGACGATAGCGCTTGCCCAATAAGACAGTCGCCTCGCCGGTGCCTGCACCCACATCAAGAATCACCCCCGGTGAGTGCTGGATATATTCGAGCCGTTCCAGCATGCGGTTTGCGGTCTCCCGCTGCAGCACCGCGACCTTGTCATAACCGGCAGCGGCACGCTCAAAAGAGCGCCTTGCCTGACGTTTATCGATAATTGAAGGATGATTATTCGGCTGCATCGAACCGCTCCAGCATACTGACTATGGCTTCAACTGTTTCATGCACGTGTGAGAGAAACGGCGCATGGGCCGCGCCCGCAATCACTGTTGTCTGCGCCCCGGGCAACCACGCCTGCAAGGCATCCGCGACACCTGCCGGCACCAGGGTGTCCCGCGCTCCGAACAGCCAGCCCATCGGGCAGGCAAGTCGAGCTAATTTGTCGCGGAGATCAACCGTTTTCAGCAGGCCAAGACCTGCATCCAGGGCGTCCGGATCGGGGTCCGGCTTCAGTTGCAACTGCTGTTTCAACCTGCGCAGGCTCTCCCTGGCCTGTTCACTGCCGCGCACCTGCAGTGCCAGAAAACGCTCCAGGGTCTTCCGATGGTCCAGACGCGAGGCTGTGATGAACTGCTCCAGGGTCTGTGCCGCCATCGCGGCCGGCCAGTCATCCGCCTGCGCGAAACGCGGGGTTCCGCAGAGACTGACCAACGCTTTGATTCTCTCCGGTTCCAGCAGGGCCGCCTGGAGTGCTATCTCTGCCCCCAGCGACCAGCCGATCCAGACTGCACGCTGCGGCGCCACTGCCAGGCAGGCCTGTGACCATTCCGCCAGTTCCCGCTCCTCGGCATAGCCGCTCTCGCCATGCCCCGGCAGATCAATCAGCGAGAGTCGATAACGTTGCGCAAGCCGGTCTGCAAAGTCACCCCACACCGCCGAGTTCATGCCCCAGCCGTGCAGCAGCACCAGATTCGGCGCCCTGCCCCATTTTATTAACCGCAAGTGTCACGCCGGGTCCCTCGGCAGTTTAGCCAGGGCATCCAGCAAGCGGTCGACTTGGCGGTCGGTGTGCAGCGCAGAGAAAGTGATGCGCAGCCGGGCACTCCCCTCCGGCACTGTGGGTGGGCGGATGGCGGTCACCAGGATGCCCTGGGACTCCAATCGGCGACTCCAGTCCACGGCGCGTTCAGTACTGCCCAGCAGCAGCGGCTGGATCGGGGTCTCTGATGCCATCAGCGGCAGATCCAATTGTTCCGCCGCCTTGCGAAATCGGCAAATAAGCTGTTGCAGACGCTCCCTGCGCCATGACTCCTGCTGCACGAGCCGCAAGCTGACCCGCGTTGCCTCAGCCAAAGCCGGAGGTGATGCGGTGGTGTAGATATAGCTGCGGGCCTGCTGGATCAGGGTCTCGATCAAATCATCACTACCCGCCACAAAGGCGCCGAAGGTACCGAAGGCCTTGCCCAGGGTGCCCATCAGCACAGGTACCGCTGCATGGTTTAACTTGAAATGGTTCAAGCTCCCGCGGCCATCTTTCCCAAGAACCCCCAGGCCATGGGCATCATCCACCAGCAACCAGGCGTCATGTTTTTTTGCCTGGGCCGCCAGCTCCGGTAGCGGGGCGATATCTCCATCCATGCTGAACACGCCATCTGTAGCTATCAAACACCGACCCTCAGCCGCACTGCCCAGTTGCTGTTGCAGACTCTGCATATCACAATGCCGGTAGCGCTTCAGACTGGCCCGCGCAAGCAGGCCGGCATCGATCAAGGAAGCATGATTAAGACGATCCTCGAACAGGCTGTCGTGGCGAGCCAGCAGTGCCGAAATCACCCCCAGATTGGCCATGTAGCCGGTGGAGAAGAGCAAGGCCCGGGGACGTCCGGTAAACTCCGCCAACTCCTCCTCGAGGGCATGATGGGCCCGGCTATGGCCGTTGATCAGATGGGCTGCCCCACTGCCGGCCCCATAACGATCCGCGCCTGCCTGCAGCGCCTTGATTATCTCCGGATGATTCGCCAGCCCCAGGTAGTCGTTGCTGCAGAAGGCCAGCATGTAACGGCCATCCACCAGCTGCTCAGGCTGCTGAGGACCCTCGACAACATGCCGCACCCGATAGAGATCGGCAGAGCGCCGAGTCTGGAGAGTTGCTGCTAAGTCTTTCATTTACTGGCTTGCCACAGAGACACGGAGAACACAGAACCCTTCGAAGGCCGATCAATGACCGAATCGCGAAACGAATACTTTATGATTTTCTCAGCGCTCTCTGCGTATCTGTGGCTAATATTCAAACAGCCTTGCTGCATGGTGCCTTGGCGGCCTTGACCTCGGTCTCCACGCGCTGCTCCATGCTCAGCCCCAGGCGCTCGAAAAGTGCCCGGTCCGCATCGGTTTCCGGATTATCGGTGGTGAGCAGCCGCTCACCGTAGAAGATGGAGTTGGCTCCCGCCAGAAAACACAGCGCCTGCATCTCGTCGCTCATCTCGGCACGCCCGGCGGAGAGCCGGACATAGGACTCAGGCATCAGGATACGCGCCACCGCAATAGTCCGCACAAACTCCAGCGGATCGATTTCGTCCGCACCAAACAGTGGGGTGCCCTCCACCTGGACCAGCATGTTGATCGGCACCGACTCCGGATGCCTGGGCAGATTGGCCAGCTCCCGCAGCATGCTCGCCCGGTCACGGCGCGACTCACCCATGCCGAGGATGCCCCCGGAACAGACGCTGATTCCCGCATCCCTGACATGGGACAGAGTCTGCAAGCGATCATCAAAGGTCCGGGTGGTGATCACGTTGCCGTAGAATTCCGGTGAGGTATCCAGGTTGTGGTTGTAGTAGTCGAGTCCCGCCTCTCGCAACCGGTCTGCCTGGGGCTGGGTCAACATACCCAGAGTTAAGCAGGTCTCCATGCCGAGACCATGTACCGCCTGCACCATCTCGATCACCCGCTGCAGGTTCTTGTCGGTGGGATTGCGCCAGGCCGCACCCATGCAGAAGCGGCTGGCCCCTTTCGCCCTGGCGGCCTCGGCAACCTCTACAACCTCTGCCAGCGGCATCAGCTTCTCCGCCTCCAGCCCGGTGGCATGCCTGGCGCTCTGGGAACAATAACCACAATCCTCCGCGCAGGCGCCGGTTTTGATGCTCAACAGGCTGCTGACCTGCACCTGGTTGGGATCAAAATGGGCGCGATGCAGGCTCTGGGCACGGAAGACCAGGTCATTGAAGGGCTGATCGAGTAGTGACTCGATCTCGTGCAACGCCCAGTCATGGCGTAAGATGGTGTCATTCATGGGAAAACCGGCTCAAGGATGAAAGTTAATCCAGCCATGGTTATAGAACAGTGGCCAACTGTCAACCAGGGAGCACAATGCAGGTTTACAACTGGATAAAAAAACTACCGGAACTCCTCTATCCCCAGCGCTGCCTGTTATGCGGTGCGCCAGGTGCCGACGACCGTGATCTTTGCCGCCTCTGCGCCAAAAGCCTGCCCTATAACGATCACCCCTGCTCAATCTGCGCATTGCCTCTACCTGCCAAGGCACCCGTCGGCAGTGTCTGTGGCCGCTGCAGTCAGAACAGACCGGCATTCGATCGCTGCTATGCGGCCCTGGAATATGACCATCTGACCGGCCCGTTGATCAGCCGCCTGAAGTTCAATCACCGACTCAACCACGCCAGGCTATTGAGTGAACTGCTGTGTGACTACCTGGAACGACACCAGGCACCCCTGCCCGATCTGTTCCTGCCCGTGCCCCTGCACCGCCAACGCCTGCGGGAGCGGGGTTATAACCAGGCCCTGGAGATTGGCCGCCATGTGGGCAGGCACTTCGACATTCCGGTCAGTGCCGCTCTCTGTAGTCGGGTCAGGGCCACATCGGCCCAGACCGGACTGCAGCGCAAGGAGCGCCGCAAGAACCTGCGCCGGGCCTTCAGACTCAACAGCCCCGTCAAGGGCATGACCATCTCCCTGTTGGATGATGTCGTCACCACCGGCGCCACGGTCTCCGAGCTGGCCAAGCTGCTCAAGAAAGAGGGCGCATCGCGAGTCGATGTCTGGGCAGTGGCCCGCACCCCGGAAGATCGCCATTAAACCTAGAATCCGTAGTTGGACGGGTTGAAGGGTGTGTCCACGGCGGTGCAGAGCAAGGCGCGGCGACGCGGAATAGTGATTATATTCCAAGGAGTTGCAACGACGCTATGCGCCGCTGTGGGCGTGCCATTCGGCCCGTAGCCTAGTTCACCTAATCGGTGAAACAATAGATCGAAACCAACTAGCATTCTCTCAATATCCTACTGTCAGAATTGAGCGATCAACTGCGGTTTCTAGGTTGATGCTGCGGCTCAACTGCGGTTTCTAGGTTGATGCTGCGGCTCAGCTTTTCCCGGCGACAAAGCGCAACCAGAGATAGCCGGCCAGCCCGGCCAGAATAGAGGCGAACAGAACACCGGTCTTGGCCATCAACAGGCTTTCGGGCTGGCGGGCGAAACCCAATTCGGCGATAAAAATGGACATGGTGAAGCCAATACCACCGACCAGCCCTACGCCAATCAGGTGGCGCAGATTCATGCCCTCGTGCAGGAATCCATTGGCCAGGAACAGGGCGACCAGGGTGCAGGCCATGAGGATGAGACCCGAGGCGGTCTCATCGTGGATGAATTCCTCGAACGGGGTGACAATGCGGTCGAAGGCCTTCTCCCAAGGCTGGTAATTGGCATGACGGTTGTCCATCGAATAACTCCTGGTGATGGTCTGGTGAGCTACGGGTTCCACAGGCCGGTCGAGGGCTTTTACTGGGGAGGTGAGTATTCGGGTTGATAACGACGGCCGAACCGAGGCGTACTGAGCGCCCCACCACTTCATCGAGCCCTGTCACACGGCAGCGCCCAGACTACTCGCGATTGGCAGCCTGTCAAATCCGGCGGAAGCGGGTTCAGGCCCAGCCACGAAGCGTATCGATGTTTTGCTCAAGGGTGGATGGCTCATCAGCAGGCCTGCCATCGATGACGATTCCGCCCATTACCACAGAACCTCTTCGCGGTCATAGGCCGCTCCTACAGGGAGGATCGAGATTGTAGGAGCGGCCCATGGCCGCGAAACCGGTAATTCCCTGGAACAGGGTAGACCTGCAACTTGAGCCACTGCCCATCTCGCAGCACCGTGAGTGAGGGTTTGTGATTATCAGCCCAAGGCATAAGGTATAGTATGGCCTCAACCGGAATACTCCAGCTAAATTGAACATGATCTACAGAAAACTGGGGAGCACCGATCTCGACATCAGCGTAATCGGTCTCGGCACCATGACATGGGGCTTGCAGAACACGCAGCAACAGGGCTTCGAGCAGATGGATTATGCCCTTGATGCCGGCATCAACTTCTTTGACAGCGCCGAGATGTACGCCGTACCGCCGAGCGCAGAGACCTATGGCACGACCGAAACCATCATCGGTCATTGGTTTGCGGCCCGCAAAAACCGCGACCAAGTGATCCTCGCCTCCAAAATCAGCGGACCGGGCCTGGCTTGGATACGAGGCGGCAATGCCCACATCGACCGGAAGAATATCCTGTTGGCGCTGGATGCCAGTCTCGAACGCTTGCAGACTGACTACATCGACCTGTACCAGTTACACTGGCCCAACCGAGGCTCCTACCACTTCGGTCAGATATGGGAATTCGCTCCGGATTTCGACCCACAGGCCGAGCAGGAAAATTTCATCGAAGTACTCGAGACCCTGAATCGACTGATTGCCGAAGGCAAGATTCGTCATGTCGGGCTATCGAACGAAACCGCCTGGGGTCTGGCCAAATGGCTGCAGCTGTCGGAACAACACAAACTCCCACGCATGGCTTCGATCCAAAATGAATACTCGCTGCTATGCCGACATTTCGAGCCCGACCTGAGCGAATTTGTCATGGCCGAAGATGTCGGCCTGCTGGCCTGGTCACCGCTGACCCGGGGCATGATCAGCGGCAAGTACCTCAATGGCGCCCGTCCCGACGGGACCCGGCTGACGATCGAAACCCGCAAGGAACACCGCGTGCATCCACAGACCGATGCAGCCATCGAACGTTATATCGAGCTTGCCGACCGCCACGGGCTGGATGTCTGTCAGATGGCGCTGGCCTTCGCCAACAGCCGTCCCTTTCTGACCTCGACGCTGATCGGCGCGACAACCATGGAGCAATTGCAAACCAACATCGCATCGATCGAACTGACCTTATCGGATGAAGTGCTCAAGGAGATCGAATCCATACGGCGAGTGTATCCGATGCCTTTTTAACCGTTTGGCGGCTGTGATTTCAAGCTTCTTCTCCCACGATCTGGCAGAACGAATCTTAGGGGTGACGCCAGAGACACTTGCGCTGACGACACACTCACTCTATAACTGAGGTCCGCAGCTACCTGAAAACGTAAAAACTCATGGAACATAGCTGGCTGGTCATCGATGACGATGCTACACACTGTCCAAAGAAGGTGCCGCTACTGACCACCGATCCCCATTCAGGTTTCGATTTGATCTGTGCAAACGGCATTATTCCCGGGAGCCTGGAATCACCTCCAGTTCGACACGTTGTCCATCCCGCAGCACTGTGAGGTCGGTCTTCTCCCCCACCTTGAGACCGGCCAGGGCGCCCATGAAGTCGTGGATGGATTCGACCTCGACCCCGGAGAGGCCGACGATGATGTCACCCTCCTTGATCCCGGCCTTTTCCGCCGGTCCACCCTTCACTGCGCCTTGTAGCCTGACCCCCTTGATCTCCTCCGCCTGCCCGTAGGCGGGGATGGTGCCCAGATAGGCCCGCAGGTGCTTGCGGGATAGACCGCTCTGTTTGCGGGTGACCTCCAGATAGTCGGGCTCGGTCTCTGAGCGCGCCAGGGAGCGGGTGATGCCGGCCATGAGTCGGGCGATGTCGCGAATGCCGTCGTAGTTGAGCTGATCCGGCAGGTCCCGAGGGCTGGAGTAGTCCTCGTGGGCGCCGGTAAAGGCGTGCAGGATTGGCGCACCCTGCATGTAGAAGGGGGTGGCGTCGGTGGGCAGATAGGGATCGGAGCTGATCGCCACCGGCAGACCCACGGGCACGTTGCGCCGCTCGATCTCCCGCGCCCAGATATCGCTGGAGCCGGCCCCCTGCAGATAGACCTTGTCCCGCAGATGGCCCACCATGTCCATGTTGAGATAGGCGCTGACCTTGTTCCGCAGATCCGTCTGGCCTGCCAGCTGTTCCACGAAGTGGGACGACCCCAGGGTGCCCAGCTCTTCCCCGGACCAGGCGATAAACCAGATATCCCGTTGCGCCCCCAGCTTGCCCTGTTTTTGCAGGCCAGTCAGATACTGGGCGCTCTCCAGCATGGCGGCCACGCCGGAGGCGTTGTCGTCCGCGCCGTAGTGAATCTCGCCCCGTTCGCTGTCCTTGGCCAGGGAGCCGGAGGCTTCCCCATGCCCCAAATGATCCACATGGGCCCCCAGCATCACCGGCGGTTTATCGCTCGGGGTTTCCGTCTTGAGAATCCCCACCACGTTGCGGCCCTGGCTCTGTTGCCGGCTGAGATCCACCGTCGTCGCCAGCTGGATGCCGGTGAGGGCGAAACCTTCGCTCACCTGCCCCTGGTCCAGCTCATCCTGCAGCTTTTGCAGGTTCTTACCTGAGCCGGCGAGCAACCGTTCCGCCAAGGCATCGCTGATGGAGATGCCGGCGATGGAGGCGGAAGCGCTGGCGGCATCCAGCCTAAGTTCCACCAGACGGTCCCGGGCCTCCGCATTGGGACCGGTGACCACGATCAGACCCAGGGCCCCCAGCCGCTTGGCCACCGAGGCCTTGTAGGCCAGATCGGAGTAGTGCACCAGATGGCGCCGCCACTCCGGCGGCACCGACTCGGGCTGGAAGCGAAAGACCATGACCCACTTGCCGGCGACATCGAGCTCTCCGTAGGAGTCGTAGTCGGGCACCTGCTCCACTCCGGGAGCAACGATGCCGTAGCCGGCAAAGACCACTTCGGCAGTTTCCACCTCGCCGGTGCGGGAGAGGGCCAGTGGACGCCAGTCCCGATCCAGCTCGACTGCTGTAGCAGGCTCCAGGCCACTGATCCGCAGTCGGTTATTCGCGCCCAGCTTGACCCCCGCAGTAAAGGGAAATGATTGGAAGTAGCTCCCGTCCTCACCACCAGGCGCCAAGCCCAACTGGGAGAAGACCGAGGCAACATAGGCAGTGGCCCGCCGTTCTCCGGGAGTGCCGGTCAAGCGCCCCTCCATCTCGGCCGAGGCCAGGCGCTCCACGTGCAGCCGGACGTCCTCCGCCGAGATGGCGGTAGCGGTCGTACCCAGATCTACCGCTTCTACCTGCGTTTCCTGTTCATCGGCCGTTGCGGTCAGTCCGAGCAGACGCCTTGCCTCGGCATGGTTCCAGTCGGCCAGAAATATCTGACTCTTGTTGCCGGTGCCGCGTTTCGAGGTCCAGGAGAGTTTATTGCCATCGGGAGAGAATACCGGCAGCCCGTCAAAACCGTCGGTATGGGTGACACGCACCGGTTCCTGACTGCCTGCCGCATCAACCATGTAGAGTTCGAAGTTGGCAAAGCCCTGCCGGTTGGTTGCAAAAATCAGATACTCACCGCTGGGATGAAAATAGGGCGCCCAGGACATGACTCCCATACGGGTGATCTGCTTTTCGACGCCGCTGGTGAGATCCATGGTGTAAATCTCGGCCGTGGCGCCGTCCAGGGAAAAACGCCGCCAGGTAATCTGTTGGCCATCGGCGCTGAAGAAAGGTCCGCCGTCATAACCGGGGGCAGCGGTCAGGCGCTTGAGATTGGAGCCGTCTGCATCCATCAGATAGATGTCCATCATGAAGGACTTATCGTGTTCGAACCGTTCTGCATCCTCGCTACTCATGGTAGTGCTGTAGGCGAGACGGTTGGAGGCAAACACTATCTTCCCGCCATCCGGGGAGTAGGCCCCTTCGGCATCGTAACCTTTCATGGCAGTCAGATTCTGCCGCTGGCCGGTTTGCAGCTCCTGGGCATAGAGTTCGAAGGCCGGATCATAGTCCCAGCTGTAGCGCCGCTGCTGGCCGGAAGCACGAAAATCCAGCTCGTCCTGCATCTTTTGCCTGGCCTGCGGATCTTCGTGGGTCGAGGCATACAGCACTTTCTGGTTGGATGGGTGTATCCAGGCACAGGTCGTTTTACCCACTCCCGGGGAAACGCGCTCTACATCACCGGTCTCCAGATCCATCAAATAGATCTGATAGAACGGATTGTCGCTATCCCGCTCTGACTGAAAGATCAGACGCTGCCCATCCGCGCTGAAATAACCCTCACCCGCCCGTTTCCCTTCGAAGGTCAATTGACGGATATTCGACAGTAGTTCCTGTTCCTGAGCAGCCAGCGGGTTCACAAGAAGGCTACAGGCTGCGGCGAATGCCGCGGCGAGCATTGAATAGCGGGTTAGTTTTGACACAGCAGCGCTCCTGGAAACTGAAAATTCGAGGTCCGATCATATTGATTGGGATTCATAGTTTCAAACATGGGCAATTTCAACGCCTAGACACCAGACCAGATCAACAACACGACAGTCCCCAAATCCCGCGAAAAAGACGACTTGCAAGGGATCCAAGCAAAACTATCAGTGATTGCCATCCATATCAGGAACTCCCCTAGCATGATTTGCCGCGGGATTATTTTGCGATAGGCCGATCTGACCTTAATCAATTACTTCCCAATATACGCCCGATAAGTTTCACCTCGGCGGATTCCATATCGCCACTTGGATACACGGAAAACAATCATATAAAGACGAGGAGATCCATTATGATTAGACGCTTGGTTCTTATTTTTATTACGACGCTGCTATTCACCGCGCCAGTACTGGCTGACAAAGACGACGAAGACAAGCGTGAAGGCAAGGGCAAGAAGGACGATGGGGCCGCCTCCATGGAATGCGTAAGTTGCCACAAAACTGTCACTCCCTCCATCGTTACCGACTGGAAGTTGAGTGAACACAGTGAGGAAGGCGTATCCTGCGCTGACTGTCACGGCTCGGAGCACACCACGGAAGCGGACGTGGACGAAGCCGCCGTTCCCACTCCAGATGTCTGTGCTGAATGCCACAGTGAACAGGTCGCTCAGTTCAGCAAAGGCAAACACGCCCTGGCCTGGGCCGCCTTCAAGGCCATGCCCACCACCCATCAACTGCCCGCCACTCTGGTGGACGGCATGAAGGGCTGTGGCGGCTGCCATAAGATTGGACTCAAGACAGAAGAGGAGATTGAAGAACTGAAGGATGCCGGACAGGACTACGGTGTTGCCTCTTGCGACAACTGCCATACACGCCATCTTTTCTCCAAGGAAGAAGCCAAACAGCCCCAGGCCTGCCGGACCTGCCACATGGGTTTTGACCATGCCCAGTGGGAGATGTATTCCAGTTCCAAGCATGGCGTGCGCAGCGACCTCAAACAACTTGGCGTACTGCCGGAAGACGCCTCCGGACCCACCTGCCAGGACTGTCATCTGGCTGGCGGCAACCACGAAAACCGCACTCCTTGGGGCTTCCTCGCGGTTCGTCTGCCCCTGCCCGAAGACGAGCAGTGGGCGGCCGACCAGGTCACCATCCTGAAGGGTCTTGGCGTTCTCGATCCTGATGGTAATCCCACAGAGCGGCTTGATGTGGTTGTGGCTGCCGATGTGGCGCGTATAACCCAGGAGGCCTTCGATGCGGAACGGGCGAAACTACTCGCGGTATGCAGTGATTGCCATTCAGAGAAGTTCGCCCTCGCCGAGATGGAAAAAGGTGATGAGACAATCCGTGAGATCGACCACCTGATGGCTGAGGCGATCCGTATTGTCACCGAACTCTATGATCAAGGCCTTTTGGAGAAAGCGGAGGGCTCTGAATACTTTCCGGATCTGCTGGAATTCCACGATTCACCCAGCGGCATTGAGCAGCGACTCTTCGTCATGTTCCTTGAACACCGCATGCGCGCCTTCCAGGGTGTGTTCCACAACAACCCGGACTATGCGCTTTGGTATGGATGGAGTGAGATGGTGCGCGACCTGACGGCCATCAAGGAGATGGCGGCCGACCTGGGCCTCAACCTGGATGATGAAGGTTAAACCCATATACTCGGTCAGCAATGCAGTCTGAACACAAAGGTGCATGGATGCACCTTAGACAGCTAGGTAAAAACCCATCTTTACAAACAAGGTCTATGCCGTAATATTCTTTTCCATTGATTTATTGAGGTCTTGATGTTGACCAATAATAATCAGATACAAACATACAAAATAATCACAAGGATGGCCGGAGGAAGACATAACAACTTTTCATTTTGATAAGGATACGCCACAGCTGTATTGAATCTCTAATTCATAAAATTGGCGTGGATGCTCTTTAACAGCCATGCCTGGCTTTTAAAGAGTTGAGAAACAAAAAACCACGGTTTTTTTGTTTCACTCACGTTCAGTGGTTTGCAGCCATTGAATTGGTGATATGTCCTGATGCTACTCGGGCTTCTGAAATCATTGGAAGCTCCCGGGTGTATGAGCAGTAGTTTGGACTCATCCCTTATCTGCTAATGAGAAGTACTTCAAGTCCCTCCTGAATAACCTCGGTGTCTGTTTGCTTTGATGACACTGGAAGTTGACATAAAAAACAACCAGGGACTTACCTATGCTGCGTTCCTCATGTCGTACCCTAGTCTATCTGTTACCTTTTCTCGTTCTGTTTTTGCCAGGCGCAAATGCCGAAACCGACAGGCCGGAGGATCCCTACGGCCTGGAATCCTTAACTGAGGCCGGTGGTAAATACGTTGGGGTACAGGCCTGTCGGCAGTGCCATGAAAGTCAACATTCGCAGATCATTCGGGAATCCCATGGCCAGGCGGCCGATGTAAGTACACCGTTTGCCATGAACGGCTGTGAGTCCTGCCATGGACCTGGCGAGAAGCACGTAATTAACTATGCAGCGGCCGACGATAAAGACCCGGCAACCATCGAGAGTGGATTGGTAGCATTTAGAGGTACCAAGGCGTCGCCCGTGGCAGCGCAGAACACCATGTGCTTGCAGTGCCATCAGGGGGGATCACTGATCCCCTGGCACGACAGTTTACATGATGTAGCACAGGTGCCCTGCAGCGGTTGTCACACCATGCACAAGCCGAGCAAGGTCATGGACCGAGCTTCCGAGGCGGAGGTCTGCTACACATGCCATAAAAAGACCCGCGCCCAAGCCTACCAGATGTCTTCCCATCCGATTCGCGAAGGCAAAATGGCATGCAGCGACTGCCATGCTTCTCACGGCTCCTTTGGACCCTTCATGCTGAAACAGAATAGCTTGAACGAGAACTGTTACGATTGCCACGCGGAGAAGCGTGGACCCTACCTCTGGGAGCACTATCCCGTCACCGAGGACTGCAGTCTCTGCCATCGGACCCATGGTTCGAATCACCCCTATCTGTTGACTAAACAGGGACCCCAGCTCTGCCAGCAGTGCCACGCTAAGATAAAACCGGACGGCAGCGGCCATGTGCGCATCTTCCTCGATTATGAGGATTTCAGCGACACCAAGCGACAGCGCTTGGTCGTGGGTCGGAACTGCTCGAATTGCCACAAGGCGCATGGTTCGAACCATCCGTCTGGCGTCAACCAGCTCAGATAGGCCGGGAGGTAACAATGAACAACCTAAGAAAAACACGAATGGCAGGTTTGATGCTGACGATGGGCATGGTTTCTTGCAGCCTGGCCGCAGAGGAGACAACTGAAAAGGCTAGTGGGGTCGAGGCGGAGCCCTCGGTCAATGAGGTCGAAGTGGGTCTCATGTATCTATCCGATGATGCGTACCGTTTCGGGCGATTCAATGGCATGACGGAAGACGGTCCCTACATCATCGGCGATGTGAGCGCCAAAGACTATTCGGATAACGGCGATTTCTGGCGCCTGCGGGGCACCAATCTGGGATTGGATTCACAATACCTGATGTTTCAGGCCGGAACCCAGGGAGCGCATTCTCTGACCCTCGAATACGATCAGACCCCCGACTACGAGAACGACACCGGGTCAACTCCATATCCGGGTGCCGGCGGCACCAATCTACTCCTTCCCTATGGTTATGAGCCCAACACCTTTGAAGTCGTTCTAATTGATCCAAATGATCCAGATAGTCTAACAAACGTAAAGGACTACAACAGTGAGCTTCCCGCGGACCTGGACAGGTTTCTCCTGCCCTTTGACCAGGAAACCGAGCGCAAGCGACTGAAACTTGGGGGGAAGATCTTCTTCAAGAGCCGCTGGGAACTGGACGGTTCCGCCCAGCATGAGACCAAGCGGGGTACCGACTGGATAGGCGGCAGCATGGGGCCCGACGGTCCGGAAAGCATCATGCTGCAGACCACCGGAGCCTTGCTGCCTGAACCGATCGACTTCGAAACGAATAAATTCCATGCCGGTCTGACCTATCACGGCAAGGAGACCCAACTGGCATTCAGCTATAACGGTTCGCTGTTTTCCAACAAGAACGATTCACTCACCTGGCAAGATCCCTTCGACCTCTCACGGACCGGCCGTCAGGCCCTCGAACCGGATAATCAAATGCATCAACTCTCCGCCACCCTGGGTCATATGCTCTCGCCCAAGAACCGCCTGACCGGGTTGCTTTCCGTATCGCGACTGACCCAGGACGACCGATTCCTGCCCTACAGCACCGAAGACCCAACTGTAACCTTAACCGAAGACGAACCCAGTCAGCCCAACTCCCTGGACGGCGAGGTCTGGCTGTACAGAGCTCAGATGAAACTGAGTTCACGCCCGACCCGCAAGCTTCGCTTGAGTGCTCAATACACCTATGACGAGAGGGACAATCAGACCCCCACGTCGGATTACTACTACATCATCGCTGACGGCATTTCTGGTGCAGACATTCCCAACAAGATTCGGCCGGCGACCAACGATCCCCTGAGTTACACACGTAATCAGGTCGATCTGAACGCGAACTACAGATTCAACACCAAAATGAGTCTACAGGGCGGTTACAAGTTCAAACATATGCAGCGGGATTCGGAAGATCAGGAGCGCGAGACGACTCGGGAACATACCCTCACCGCAAAATGGAATCTGCAGGCGATGGATGATCTGGATTTGTCCTTGTACGGCGAGAAAACCTATCCGCGACGGCAGCACCTACCAGACGCGGCGAGATGAAAACGTGGCGATGCGCACCTTCTACCTGGCGGATGTTGACCGCTACAAACTGGGCGCATCCGTTTACTATATGCCCACCGATCGACTCAGCCTGGGATTGACCGGCGAATACACGGATGACGATTATACCGACTCCGCCCTGGGACTCACCGAGGCTCAACAATACTCCCTGCTGCTGGACACCTCCTATCAGATCAGTGAGCGGATCTCGAGCCACGCCTTCTACAGTCACGAGGCATTCATCTCCACCAATGGGGGCGCTCAGGACAAAACGTTTGTGACAAACCCCGATTGGGTTGCTGAACTCACCGATGAGATAGACAGTGTAGGCCTCGGCTTCAACTTCAACAAAGTAAGTGACAAGTGGGATCTTGGCGCTGACCTGATCTACACCCGCAGCCGGGGCAAGATCGACATGACCAACAACACCACGACCACCACCAGTGCGGACAGCATTGCGGTACTCGATACCACCGTCCAACAGTTCCCCGACCTGAAGACTTCACTGACCAGCCTGCAACTGTGGACCCGCTACCGCTACAGCGACACAATCTCCTACGTTCAGTTATTGGTATGAGGATTACAGCTCGGAAGACTGGACCGTGGACAACCTGGAAGAAGACAGCGTCGATCATCTGCTCCTGCTGGGCGAGGATCGACTCGACTACACTCAACATGTGGTCGGCCTGGGCGTTAACGTACAGTTCTGAATAGCGGATTTTAGAAGAGACTCCGCATACATCGGCTGCTTCCTGCCTGTTGGGTGGAGTAACTTGCTCAGGGCAGGAACGCTCTGAGCACGCCCACTGGCTTTTGCGGGATACCAGGTCACATTCAACTCAGTCGAAGTCGAATGCTGTTGACGGGGATGCCGAAACCTCTCAACAGCTTTTGATCAGCCCGAACTATTCCAAGCAAATTAGACGTCACACTCCTAGCCGTTCACATCTCCATCGAAGGTCAGCTGATTTACTGGATTTTAAAAAGTTCATTCAGGATTCTGAGAGAAGCCAGTTTCGGATTTCCATGAAACCCGGCTATCTCCATGACATGGATAAGCCATGAGCAGACTTAAATAATCTTGGACTGAATAACCTAAAGCTGCTGTTGAACTAATCCCATTGAACGCCCACTCTGTGCTCTCAGCTGTCATTGACAAGTTGAACATCAATCGCCCATATACGGACATTTCAAATTCTCTGTAGTGGTCTGAAATGCCAACAAAGCGGTTATCGATCTTAAGCAATTAACAACTCTCATAAAGCCGAGAAAGCTGTCATTGAGAAGTGGTTTGCGGTGCTTTACCATCAGGTGACAGCAGCATGCACAAATCGGCAGTTTATCTTTATTTGTTTTTTTTGGCCTAGTAAACTTTGTATGGTTGTTATGTCAGTCCCCGAAGCCAAGTGATGACTAGCAAAACTGAGTCTCAACGCATGGATACCGACATACCTCACGATCTGGGCTTGTTTTGCAGCCTGTTGAAAAGCCTTTCGTAGTGTTCTGGGCGAACAATGCCATCGAGTTTTATGATTTGTATCAAGCCAGGGACGAATAACCTTGGATGGAAACACGAATTGCCAGCCCAATGACTGAGAAGCAGAAGGGCATTTCCGATAGAGGGCATTGGCGTATACCCATTTTCTTGTAAACAAACCGATTTATGGCGTTGGGCAACTTTCGTTAAATGGTTTCGAAGCTCGGATACCAAGGCCTCTGGAAGCAGTGACGAGCGATCCTTGTTGTCTTTTCCAGCCCAGACAGTGATGGAACGATTATCGAAATCGATATCTTTCACACGCAAGGTGACACATTCGCCAATTCGCCTGCCAGTATCATAGATCAGCTCGGCCATTAATCGTGTAGTGCCAGTCATCCGCGCAAGTAAAGCATCAACCTCACGAATCAACAGCACGACAGGGATTGTTTTATGGCGTTTGATCCGCTTCAGCTTATCCAGGGAGGGCATATCCAATTTTTAAGGACTTCCCGGTACAGGAAGGCAATCCCATTCAATGCTGCTGACTGGGTGCTTGCAGAGAAAGTTCGCTTGTTGGCTAAAAAATTCAGATAGACTTCGATCTATTGTTGCCCCATTTCCTTAGGATGTCGCTTCTTGTGAAACAGGATAAATTGGCGAAGCCAATAAACATAGAATTTTGCTGTCTTTGGGCTGCAGTGTTTCTGACGACAAGTGTGCCGTACCTGGTCAAGTAGTTTAGGTTTGTTCGGTATACCCCATAAGGCTCGTTCCTTAAAATTAGGTATACTCCTATGGCCAGGATTATTTTTCCAGGATAACGGGGCGTAATTTCTATATCCTACTGATTTATCGATATATATTATGTTTCAATGCTCAAAAACTAAAAAATGATAACGAAACGTGAGGTCTCGTCTATCTAAACTGTTAAGCGCGTCAAGGAGTATTTATGAATCAGCAAGAAATTCTCTACGGATACAGCAGTGTTGTAATAGTCGCAATACTCTTCATTGCGATTGTTGTGCTCAATGAGGTTGGGTTTAGAGTAGGGCGTTTCGTTCAATCTCGTACAGACAGTGAAGTCAAATCTCTCACTGGTTCTATTCAAGCCAGCATACTGGGTTTATTGGCTTTGTTACTTGGATTCACATTCAGTATGTCCATGCAGCGGTATGATAATCGGAGCATGGCCTTAATAGATGAAGCAAACGCCATAGGAACCGCTATATTACGTGTTCAATTACTGCCAGATAAATTTAAAGCTGATGCTGACACTCTATTTCAGGAATATCTCGGTTTACGTGTAGACATAGGAAAACTAGACCTTACGAAGACTGAAGAACGCAACATCTACAATAAAAAAATTGCCAATTTGCAGAATAAATTATGGTCATTGGCAATATCAGCCACTGAGGTTGATCCGCGTCCGGTTACGACGGGGGCATTTGTCAAATCTCTAAATGATGTCATAGATAGCCAAGGCAAGAGAAATGCATTACTTCAAATGCAAGTGCCAGAAGTTGTACTGATTTTACTATTTATTGTCTTTATCTCGTCTGGAGGAATCATGGGGTACTCCGCAGGGCTGAGTGGCAAACGGATCTTTGCGCCAATAGTGTTGGTTTCTATATTAATTACCTTAATAGTTTTCATCATAATTGATCTGGATCGACCAAAGCGAGGCATTATACAAGTAAACCAAAGTGTAATGATTGATCTACGAAATGATGTCAAAAATTGAATCATAAACAAAAAAGATCATCTTGAATCGATATTTTCATATAATTAAAATCGCCTAAAAAATGGTAACGAGACGTGAGGTCTCGTTTATCTACACTGCTAAATACCAAAAATTGCGAAATCTAGTGCATCCATCAATTGCTCGCGTATATATGAAAGTGAACCAATGGGATCTTTTAGCTGTTTTTTTGAAATAGAAGAAATTTGCGGTGTTAGTAGAACTAGCTTTTCACCCTGTAAAGAAACTACCAGGGTTAATCTTTTCATAGTCATATCATTAAACAGTGAAGCCTTCCCGAGTGGAATCACAATACGGGTGGCCAATTCCTCGAGATACAGGCTTTGAATATCAACGAGGTAAGGGTAATGCTTTCTACTTGCTGCGCTCGGATTCTGGTATACGTCAAACTGAGCCATCAAAATTCCCTAAATTCATCACCAAAGCAGCCATTTTCTTCAACGAAAGCGTTATACGCATCTATCGCAGTCTCATTCTCATCGGCCCATTTCTCGGCATCAGAACGCGCAAGCTCATGCAACAGTGCTTGCTCCAGTGTGGCTGATAGGTTAATTTTCAAAGCCCGAGTTTTTAAAAGCAAGTCACTGTTTATAGTCAAGT
This sequence comes from uncultured Gammaproteobacteria bacterium, assembly GCA_963797085.1. GTDB lineage: Bacteria > Pseudomonadota > Gammaproteobacteria > Chromatiales > Chromatiaceae > JASJBU01. Next base: position 41,408 of record CAWCOA010000007.1, on the reverse strand, counting down.
TAGTAGCTTTCTTTGGAGCGTTTTCGTCATATAAATGGTGCATAGTTCACCCACTTGTTTACTAACATGTAAATGCGCATCATTATACGCATTGCAATGTATTTAAAACAACGTTAGCCGTGAAAGGAAATCAGACGTGTTAAAGCTCTACCGATTTACAGATGGAAAGAAGGAGTATTGGGAAACATGGGATAGCGACGATGGTTCCCATGCTGTCCATTGGGGAGTTCTGGGTACGGAAGGTAAGTCGAAAAACGTCATAGACTTCAAGATCGGATGAACGAAACCCTCATATTTCGAGTTCCAGAGATCGCGAACAAGATCCGCTCTAGGGATAGGGAATAATTAAGTTTAGAAAAGGAAGACCTTCTTCATCTATCTCTTCAGGAAACATTTCCCTTCCGTTGGTGGAAACGATATCTGCTAGTAAAGAATTAAACTCAAAATCGCAGAAATCCAGATGATTGACGCAATAAATACAAGCGAGTCTATCTTACAACATTTCAGTTCCATGTTCTTACCTTCTATGACACAAGTAATGTAATTCGTTAAAAATCCTTTATCGCCCAACTTGTATATTAGTTTAATACCAATAACTTATTGTGCCATTACTGAATTTTATTCTATTGTCGCCCGTAATAGGGAAACGAATCGCAACCCTCAATCATATCCATTTGGTTCAAGCCTCCAATAATCGTGAAAAACGGCTTAGGTCCAATGACACTTACATAAGCGATTTGAATATCTTGAAATCGCACTAACGCTCTGTAAAAAATGAAGAAGGCCGACCTGGCTTGGTAGGATGTTTGTGGCCAAACACACATTCCACCAACACCGAGGTCAGCCATGATAAAGCGTAATGCGTCATCGAGCGTTCAGCAACATCAAGACACTCTCCGCAAGCAGATCCATCGGAACAGTGCGGTAGACTTTTTCAACGTACTGACGGGACCGTTGCTTCTGGAAATGACTGAAGCGCATCTGCCAGTGCATCGAGAACGGCTGTATCCACCTACGGTAGTATTATCGATGTTTATCAAACAGGTACTGGCTGAGGATGGCTCTTGCCAACGGGCGGTCAATGGTTGGACGACTCAGCGCGCGGCAGAGGGACTCACCCCGCAGATGGTCGAGAAAGAACTCTGGGTCAATCTGTTAGACTACAACCTGATGCGCCTGTTGATGGCCGATCTCTCGAATCGGGACTTCAACCTCGTGATCTCAGCTATAAGCACACCGTGCAGATGTGGACACAGTGGACAGGGTTGCATTTCGCTAGGGGGCAGGACTGGCAGCGCGAGAGCTGATTCCAACTCATTGCTCAGATCAGAGTTGGGCACCGACCCGGGCGCATAGAACCGCGTGCTCGAAAACGACGGCCAAAACCCTACCCGAGGCTGAAGGTGCCACGCAAACTTGCTCGGCAACAAATTCGAGAACCTGGCTACCTGCCAAATGGTTAAGTAAGTGCCATTGCGCTTAATAGAGGAGCGAGATATCTTAAAAAAGGCGGCAGCGTACTTTGCGAAGGAAAGCTCGTGAAGTACGCATTTATCGAGCGCCACCATGAGACGTTTACCGTAACCCGGATGTGCAACCTGATGGATATCTCCCAGAGTGCCTACTATGACTGGCTGAAAAGGCCTGAGAGCGCCCGCAGCCTTGAAGACAGACACTTGAGTGAGAAAGTCAAAGAGAGCCACGAGAAGAGCCGTGTCTAAGGGTGGGTTGACGGCCACTTGTCGATCAGAAGATACTTGGGGAATCTCGGAAAATGGTGTTTATGCTGCCTATACTCCAGACGATTTATCTCGTAGTTACAGGCATATATATTGCAGTTATGTCAGATCAAGACCTTCATCATGTATAAACAGGTGAAACTTAAGCTGCGATGCGGTTATTAGAGAGGAAATATAAGTGCAGAATTTGATGTATACGTTACTACCATTTTTACGTTGGTTTCCAATCACGCGTGAAAAAATCCGAGCTGATTTACTCGCGGGTATCACAGTAGCGCTTATTCTGGTGCCACAAAGTATGGCTTATGCACAGCTCGCGGGTCTACCCGTCGTATATGGTCTGTATGCCTCATTTGTGCCTGTGATCATTGCATCATTATGGGGCTCTTCCAGTCAGTTGCATACCGGTCCAGTCGCTATGTTGTCATTAATGTCGGCAGCGGCATTAATCCCATTCGCAACCCCCGGCAGTGCCAGTTTTATTGAGTTATCGATTATGCTGGCCCTCATGGTTGGGGTCTTAAGGTTGGCATTAGGTATATTTAAACTTGGCTCAATTGTTAATATGTTATCTAGCCCGGTGATAGTGGGTTTCACCAATGCTGCGGCTTTAATTATTGGGCTTTCTCAATTAAGTAAAATTATTGGTGTTCCTTTTCCTCGAACTAGCTCTTATCTTGCTGATCTATGGCGTGTTGTTGAACAAATTCCACAAATGCATCTGGCGACATTATTATTTGCAATTACAGCATGGGTGCTCATCACAGGGTTACGTAGAGTATCCAGTGCAATACCGGGTGTGTTAATTGTAGTTGTGCTAACCACTCTGATTAGCTCGATCACGGGTTATGAAAATAAGGTAACAATAGACGTATCACAAATCCATGAGCCAGAGACGGCTGAACTGCTTGAACGTTACAACACGACCGAACAACGTATTGCGACCTTAATAACAGAAATTGCAGACTTGAAAAGAAGCGCAGAAACTCTCGAAGAGACTAATGAGCAGCATGACTTCGAAAAAGCCGCAAGTTTACTGGCAAACGCTGCTGTTTCAAGCCATGAGTTAATAATTCTGAAGAAAGAAAATACCAGGCGCCGCATTGAGATCCACTCCATTATTTTCACCTCTGCATTAGACGATAAAGAACAGTTGACTATGTTCAGTGGCGACGCTATACCAGATAACTATCAGCAAGAAGATGATAAATGGCGGTTTGACGGAATTAAAAATCATCAGATAGTACTGTCTGCTGGTGGGAGTGTTGTGGGTGTTATTCCTGAAGGTTTACCCAGCTTTCAGGCACCCACCATACAATGGGACCTGGTACTTGCATTACTTCCTGCTGCTCTGGTGATGGCATTAATTGGCTTTATGGAAGCAACGTCGATCTCTAAAGCAATTGCAAGCACTACAGGCGAGCGAGTAGATGCCAGTAAAGAACTTGTAGGCCAGGGCCTGGCTAATATTGCAGGTAGCTTCTTTGGCTCATTCACTGTCAGCGGCTCATTCTCACGGTCCGCTGTTGCCGCAAAGTTAGGTGCACGAACAGGGTTATATGCCATCATCAGTGCTGCTGCCGTGGTTCTGGTGCTGCTGTTCTTTACCCCTTATTTATATCATTTACCACAGGCTGTTTTGGCAGTGATTGTTATGATGGCGGTATTCAGTCTGATTCGTATCAAGCCATTAACTCAAGCCTGGAAAGTTGATCGTGTTGGCGCGGTAATTGGCATCGTAACTTTCGTTGCCACATTAATTATGGCACCCTCGATTGCAAACGGTATTTTGTTAGGTGTTGCTTTAACTGTGATCCATTATCTGATTCGTACTATGAAACCCCGTGCAGAAATCGTTAGCTACAAGCCAGATGGCACTCTGGGTGGCATTGCATCGCATAACCTGACGCCGATCAGTGATCAGTTTGTTCCTGTTCGTTTTGATGGTTCCTTAACCTTTGCTAACGTAGCTTACTTTGAAGATATTATTCTAAAAGCTCTACGTAAATTTCCCGATGCCAAAGCAATTGTGATGATCGGCAGTGGTATTAATGAAATGGACGCATCGGGTGAGGAGAAGATTCGTGAACTTAACCTACGTCTTAAAGAGCTAGGCGTAATATTGATGTTCAGTGGATTGAAACATCAGGTGATGGTATTGCTGGAAGTCAGCGGGTTAATCGAAGAAATTGGTAAAGACTGTTTCTTTAGTGATAAGAAAACCGCGCTGAATAAACTAACAGAGAAATACGGTACAGGTAGTACTGCTCAGAGCGATGAGGCTGAAACCAGTAAATTGTAATTAAGTTTTAATTGATAATCTCACTTTAATTAAGGGGGCTGCACTCGAAGTTTCGCCCCCTTTTATTTATCATGCAATCCTTTGAGTTTTTCGAAATAACCGCATCTAGAGAAAAACAGGATCTAGAGTTCGCATCAAGGCAAACGGTTTGCCAGGTGACTGAGTGCATAAGGAAACCGAAAGTTACTCTGAAGTGGTCGTAGCCTAGGGCGCAATAACCAAAGCACTGCAACATATGTCTGCCGAGTAGCATAGTGTCTGCTCTTGCCTTTTGCCCATAAGCTGATTGCTACTGAACAAAACTATTCAAACCACGCTTCAATATCCTTATGGTTACGTTGGAAGCACTATGGTACATCTAGAACATTGCAGGCTGGTATATTGAGGTCAATAGTAGTGACTGATCAGGTATTTCTATTTCAGAAATAAGGTTGTATCAGTTTGGCGGTCAAGTGGCACGGAAAAAATTCATGTGCAAATGATTCTTAAATATTGAATGTCTGCTTACTGGACGGCGATTGGTGACAACAATCAATAGCTGAACGACTCCTAAGAGCACCTTGACTATTGGATAACGAACCAACAAAGTCTGCTTTTGCTCGACTCTCCTCGAGAGTGTAAATGCCAGCAGTGTCCGCTCTGTGCGCGAACCTGCCGCTGGTTCGACTCTCCATGGCGGTTGCTACTGGCCGAGTTTCGGCCTATCCACCCCGCATCTAAGATGTCTGGCTACTGGTGGCAGACGAATATCAGGCAAATCAAAAAAGGGGGTTCTATTTTGGAGATAATAGAGAAACAGGTATCAAATCAGCCCAAAAGTGAGTGCGGAACAATTTCTTAACTAATTGATTTATTCGCATACAGAATCCAGGTCAATTGTTGTCCCTACGCTCATCATTCATAATCCCCGTATCACTCAATCTGCCGTCCAGTCACATTCAACAGGTCAGAGAACAATGCACTTCGGACTGTTTGCTTACGGTACCCTGAAGAGTTTCTCTGCACCGGACGTGATCGGTTTGTGGCAGAATACACAGGCATGACGAAAGTTCGAAGCAGTAAGCATTCATGACCCACTCAAGTACCGAAGGAAGAGAAAGCGACCGCCTTGCTGCGGATATTGAGAGCCTGAATCCTCGATCCCTAAGTGCCACTTTAGTATCCAGTGTGGGCAATCATTGTGAAGTCTGGCGTTCCAACAAGCGCAACATTCTCCCTGATGATCCTTCACCTTACTCCGAATTCGTCATTAAAAATCCGCTCATGCATTATGATGAAACCGAGATCAAACTCCTGGCAAGGCAGTATCGTCTTTTGAAACAGCATTTGGATGACATTATTCCGGATGCCCTTTTCATCATTACGCGCATCAATGGCAGGCGCAACGTATGTGTGCTCGCACAGGCAATCAATATCTGGTTCAACATCGCCAACCCACAAAACCAGGAAGAGGTGATCGCCCTGCTGCGTGAAAACCCCAAAGCGCTGAATCAACTGAAACGATTCATCGATACCGCGAGGTCATTTCACCAATCAAGCAACCCAAAGCTCATCGACCTGTATGGCTTGGACAACTTAGTGCTGGATACCAACCACGAGATCCGCTATATCGATAGCTTCGACGTTTTCTTTTTCGAAGATATGCAGCATCTGTTTGGTGAGTCAGACCCCGAGTTGGAACGTAAGATCAAGATATCCCTGGATCGTTTAGCCTATTTGGAAAATACCCTTGCGATTGCGGGGAACCTGACGAAATCAAAAACCTAGCCGGCACCCAAAAACCCGGTGACCGCGAGGCTCAGCCTGGACCCTCAACCATACCCCAATCAGTTTCCAGGGCTGATTCTTCCATGCCCGAGCTTCGGCCAAGATTTAGCTTAATCCACCTGCCGAGGGTTATGCTACGAGCAGGCATTCCAATCACCACCAGACAAGCTCCGCATGCAGACCATCGACATTCATACTCACCTGCTCAGTCCGGAAGTCAGATTCGATCGGTTATTTGACCGGTTTTCAGTAAGATTTTTTGCTAAAAAACTCGGTGTGGATCGAGAAAAGCTGCTCACGGAACCATTCGCGGCATATGTAGCGGCAATGGCTAACGCTATCCGACAGTCAGGTTACGTAAAAAAGGCATGCCTGTTTGGCGTAGATGCCCGACTGAACAGACAAGGTAAACAGATAGGGAGAGACAGAACCGTCTGCGCCGCCACGCAAGATGTCCTTGGAGTCTACACGAGACACCCAGAGCTGTTTATACCTTTTCTCTCAATCAATCCACTGAGACCGAATGCACTCGATTTGCTTGACCAGTATGTTGAGCAAGGCTGCCATGGCGCAAAATTCCTACAGAATTACTGGGGGATCGATCTCAATGATGAACGCTTCACCGCCTATTACGAAAAACTGAAATCCCACAAGCTGCCCCTCATTGTCCATATAGGCAGTGAATACACCATTGATTCCGAGACGGCGTTACGAGGGTGTCAACATGCTGGAGCTTCCCCTTGCATGTGGTGTCACGGTAATTGCTGCGCACATGGGGCTGGGGCGCATCAATCATAAATTACTCATTTGGAAAAACATCACCCGCAACCCCCATGATTTCGATGATGACTATTTCATATTGCTGGATAAATTAAAAACATATACCAACCTGTACGCTGACATTTCCGCGATTCTCGTCCCTCTGCGGGCAAGGGCGCTACCTCACCTTGCACAACAAAAGGCTGTTCATGATAAGATCCTGTTCGGCACCGATTATCCGGTACCCTTCACCACCACCCTGAACAGTTACGATCTATCCTGGGCTGTCAGACGCAAGATCAGTTCGATCACCAATCCGTTCGATAGATATATCTCGGCCATTCTGGAATACTTTCCCGAAAACAGCCCCATCTATCAAAAACTATCGGAAGCTGCTGCCCGACTCTCTATGGGTTTCAGATGACTGACCGGTATCTCTCCATTTAGATGACTTCTCTGAATAGATATACCGGTCAATTTGTTGTTGCGCTATTTAGTTTCCGTCCAGAAAGGACGGAAACTAATCTGGGATACGGACGTGCCAGCATTTTCAAAGGCAATAAGCCTTTATAAATGAAGGAATCGGAAAATCGCATTTTTCGATTCCGTTCCAGAAACACCCCAGGGAGGGGTGTTTCTGGACTCTAACTACTTAGCAAAACGATTGTGGTTATAAACCATGTCACCACCAGGCGCGGCCGTATGACAAGCGATACAGCCTTTATCCATACCCTTGGCTACCCGGCCCGCCAGGCTCATTTCCTTGGGGTTCTTCAGTACTGAACCATCCGGGGCATATTTAACCCAGAACCAGTCTTTGTTCTCAGGATCGTAACCGTGGCGCTTGAACATCACTGTCACTGCCTTCAGATACTTCTCCGGATCATCGGCCACGGCAGCCTTACTCACCCCCTCTCCACCGTAATTGCGTTTCACAAGTACTACTCCCGTATCCTTGCCAACGGTCGTTTTGGCGTCGATGGTATCCAGGATGGCGCCATGGGGATGCATCCCGGTATAGGGTGTTGACATGATTGCTCCGCTACCGACCAGTTTGGAATCGGTCAGGCTTTGCCAGAGCTTACCTGCGTAGTCCATATCATCAGCACCTCCGAATGGTGCAGCGGATAGCGGCGCAGCAATCAGCATGGTTGCAAAGGATAAAGCGTTAATATGTTTGAGTTTCATGGTTAGATCTCCTTGATGGATTGTTTGCCGGTTTGACGATTGATACTGATAATCTCAGACTCACCGAAAGACCGGAGAAAAAGAATAATTCGATCACCTCGCAGAAATGGAGGTGCAATGGGCTCGCCGCTGAATCGAGCTAGCTCTTCAAGGCTTCCCGTGTGACTGTTGACGCTCACCAATCGGCCGTCATCCAGAATGGCGATCAGCTGATTCTGACTGACGGTCATTGGAGTTCGCAGGCGTGCATGCAACGGGCGGCTCCAAAGCAGCTCTCCCGTGTGGTTGTCCATGGCATGGAGCCGTTGATCCAAGCCAGTGAAAATCAGTAGGCCATTCAGTAAGACCGGTGAAGAGACCACGGCTGGCAGCTGGGTTTTCCACAGCTGGGTTCCTGTTGATGAGAAGGCCAACACTTCCTTTGCGAAAGTGGTCACGATGATCACTCCTCCCTGGGTGACAACCGGGCTGTAAACCATTTCCTGTCCCAGGTCTCGTTCCCACAGGAGATTTCCAGTGGTCTTCTCCAATGCCCAGAGCTTGCCTGCGCTGCCACCGGTATAGAGCTGATGCTGCCAAACGGCTGGTGGATAGACCCAGCCATTAAATTCTTTCTGCCAGTGCAGATGCCCTGCATCCACATCCACCGCATACAACCCTCCCCCCTCACTGGCGAGATAGGCCTCATCGCCGTTAACTACGGCGGAAAACACGTCTGTTTTGTCATCAAGCCGCCAATGTATGGCACCGCTTTCAGACTCAATGGCATAGACCCCGGAACTACTGCTGACAATTGCCACACCTGCAGCGATTACCGGCCTGTGCACTGTCTCGCCGGCGAGCGTTCTCCAACGGGGCTCGAGGGTCTCGCTATCGAAAGCGGTCAATCCCTGGGTGGATACAATCAGCTGATCATTTTCCGCCCCCGCCGCGATAAGTCCCGAGGACATATAAAGCAATGGGAACAAACTCAGCAGGGTTGAAACTGCTCTGCGCATGACAGACTCCAAGTCAAGTGGTTATCAGCAGACCCTATGTCCGTTGATATCCAGCTATACGCAGTGTCTTGAGGGTTGGATTCAGTCCGCTAACGGGACCGGAAATGGCGGGGACGGATACCCGTGATAAAAAGCACTGAAAAGTAACTGGCGATTGCTCCCAGAATCAACAGACTCAGAGACCAGACTCGCTCCCATCCGCCGATTTCGAACCAGGCGGAAATCTCCCCCGTGGCCAAAACGATCATGCTGCCCATGACCACCGCGGCCAGGGCAACCCGAGCGCTCAACCTGCCCCAGCCAGCCTTGGGACGATAAACGCCTGTGGAGATCAAGCCGCGATAGAGGAGGTAGGCGTTGAGTGCGGACGAGAGCGAGGTCGCCAATGCCAGCCCGGCATGGGCCAGCGGGAAGACCAGCAGGATATTCAACAGCATATTCACCACCATGGCGATAATGCCGATCTTCACCGGCGTACGAGTATCCTGCTGCGCGTAAAAACCCGGAGCCAATACCTTGATCAGAATGATCGCCATCAGGCCCGGCGAATAAGCCATCAGACTGCGGGTCGCCATTGCCACATCCTGGTCGTTGAACGCTTCGGAATAAAACAGCGTGGTTAACATCGGACCGGCCAGCAACATCAAGCCTACAGCGGCTGGGATGCCCAGCAAGATCATCAGGCGCAGCGCCCAATCCAGGGTATCGGAGAAGCCCTCAGGAGACTTTTCCGCATGCTTGCGGGACAGGTTAGGCAGTATCACCGTGCCCAGCGCCACACCCAGGATACCTACCGGGAATTCCATCAGACGGTCTGAATAGTAGAGCCAGGAAATACTGCCACTGACCAGAAAGGAAGCGATCAGGGTATCCAGCAACAGGTTCAGCTGACTGACCGAAACCCCGAACAGGGCCGGTACCATCAACCGCATTACCTTCATCACACCCTCATCCTTGAAGGCTAACTTTGGCCTGGGGAGCAATCTAAGCTGGTGCAGAAATGGAAACTGAAACATGAACTGAACAGCACCGGCAATCAACACCCCCCAGGCCAGGGCCACCACTGGTTGGTCCATCCGGGGTGAAAGCCAGAGCGCGCAACCAATCAGTGAAAGGTTGAGCAGCACGGGAGTAAAGGCCGGCACGCCAAACCGATTGTGCGCATTCAGGATACTGCCGGCAAATGCGGTCAGTGAGATAAAGAACAGATAGGGAAAGGTGAGGCGGAGCATCTCCACGGCAAGCTGGTATCTGCCCTCATCCTCACCGATAAACCCGGGGGCGAACAGCATGATCAACAACGGCGCAGCCACAACACCAACCAGGGTGGTCAACAGCAGTACGAGGCCGAAGGTGCCTGCCATGCGGTCGACAAAGCTACGCAGCTCGTCCTGAGATCGCTGGCTGCGAAATTCGCTGAGAACCGGAACGAAGGCCATGGAGAAGGCGCCCTCGGCGAACAGACGGCGCAGAAAATTAGGGATTTTGAAGGCCACGAAGAATGCATCCGTGGCCGCATCCGCGCCAAACATCCGCGCCAGCACCAAGTCACGTACAAAACCTAAGATTCTGGACAGCATGGTGTTGCTGCCCACAGTGGCGAAGGATTTAAAGAATGAGGCCAGCGTTTTATTCCTTGTCCGATGCTATTTTCTGTCCATTATAGGTTGAAGCGCATGATGAATGGGAATCAATCATCGCCGCCATTATGGGCGCCAAGTTACCCGGTGTTGACAGATGGGACTTTCTTAGGCAAAATTCGCACCCTTTATCCAAGCTCGTTCTATTTCAGGAGATTACGTTGGCCAACACAGCCCAAGCTCGCAAACGCGCCCGCCAGGCAGATCAGCGTCGCCTGCAGAATCAGGGACAGCGCAGCACCATGCGCACCCATGTCAAGAAAATTGTCAATGCAATTGCCCAGGGCAACAAAGAGGCAGCGGTTGAGGCTTACAAGCAGGCTGTACCCGTGATTGATCGATCCGTCAATCAGGGCATGGTCCACAAAAACAAGGCTGCTCGACACAAAAGCCGTCTGAATACCCAGATCAAGGCCATGTGACCTACTGGTATATTCCATAAAGAAACCGGCAAGCGCCGGTTTTTTTATGTCCGCAATCTCAAGCCCTTTAAAGCAGGACCAGATTATCCCGATGAATCAATTCCTGCTCATCAACATAGCCCAGAATTGATTCGATCTGACCACTGGTTTTGCCAATAATGCGGCGCGTCTCCTGCGCTGCATAATTCACCAGCCCACGGGCCACCTCACAGCCGGAGGTATCCAGACAGACCACGGCTTCGCCACGAGTGAATTCACCACTCATATCCACTACGCCCACCGCCAGCAGGCTACTGCCTTTTTCCCGCAGGACCCGCACCGCCCCATCGTCCAGGGTCAGGCTGCCTCTGACCTGCAACTGCCCGGCCAGCCAACGCTTTCTGGCTGCCTGCGGTTCCTGCACCGGCACCAACAGGGTGCCGATTTCATCCCCCTGACCAATGCTGTCCAGCACCTGACCGAGCTTACCCGAAGCTATCACTGTGCCAGTGCCCGAACGGGCCGCCAGGCGCGCGGCACGCACCTTGGTGACCATGCCACCAAGCCCCAGGCCACTGGCGCTGCCGCCGGCGACCGCATCGAGCTGCGGATTGTCCACCCGGGTTTCATGGATGAGCTGAGCTTGAGAGTTAAAACGGGGGTCTGCATCGAACAAGCCATCCTGATCGGTCAGCAACACCAGCAGGTCGGCCTCGATGAGATTCGCGACCAACGCCGCGAGGGTGTCATTGTCACCAAAACGCAGTTCTTCCGTGGCGACGGTATCGTTCTCATTAACCACCGGCACTACACCCAGTGAGAGCAGGGTCCGCAGCGCGCTACGGGCATTCAGATATCGTGAACGGTCCGCCAGGTCGTCACGGGTCAGCAGGATCTGCGCCGTATGCAAACCATGCTTTTGAAAACATGCCTCATAGGCATGTATCAAGCCCATTTGACCAATCGCAGCGGCGGCCTGCAGGTTGTTCAGATGGTGGGGACGGCTCTCCCAGCCCATGCGGCTCATACCTTCCGCTACCGCACCCGAGGAAACCAGTACCACCTCGTGGCCGGCCTTATGCAAGCTGGCCATCTGTTCTACCCAAGGGGCCAGGGCCTCCCGGGACAGCCCTTGCCCATTCGAGGTTAGCAAGGCACTGCCGATCTTGATGACCCAGCGCCGGGCGTTGCGTATTGCTTGCCTGGAAATCATACTGACTCCGCCCTCATGACTGGTGAGGATCCCATGGCTCATCTGCTGCCACTTCACTGCCCACAGCTATCTGTTCAGACTGCCATATCTCCTCGAGTCGCTTCATCAAGGCCGATAAGAGCACATCAATGCCCTCACCCGTTATAGCTGATATCGTGAACACCGGCCCAGCCCAGTCCAATTGTTTGACCAATGCATCACGTCGCTCCTGAACCTCATCTTCCAGCAGCAGGTCACTCTTGTTCAACACCAGCCAACGCTCACGCCCAGCCAGCTGAGCAGAATAGTTGGAGAGTTCGTTTTCGATGCGCCTAATCTGATCCAACAGAGAGACCTGCTCGTCGAGCGGCGCCACATCCACCAGATGCAGCAGCAAGCGGGTACGGGAAAGATGCTTGAGGAACTGCAGCCCCAGACCGGCGCCCTCTGCCGCTCCTTCGATGACCCCGGGTATATCAGCCACCACGAAGCTCTGATCGCGACCCAGACTGACCACGCCCAGATTGGGGTAGAGGGTGGTAAAAGGATAATCCGCCACTTTCGGACGGGCGCTGGAGATCTTGCGGATCAGGCTGGACTTGCCTGCATTCGGCATCCCAAGCAAACCGACGTCGGCTAGCAGGATCAGCTCCAACTGGAGCTGATGGCGCTCTCCCTCTGTGCCATGAGTAAACTGCCTGGGGGCTCGATTCGTACTGCTTTTGAAATGCACATTGCCAATGCCGCGCTCCCCTCCCTGGGCAACCAGCAGCTCCTGGCCGTGTTGTAACAACTCGCCTATGAGTTCATCGGTCTCCTCATTCACCACTCGAGTTCCTACCGGCACTCGCACATGGAGATCCTGCCCCTTGCGCCCAGTTCGCTGACGGCCCATGCCATTCTGGCCACGTTCCGCCCGATGCGTCCGTTGTGTACGAAAATCCACCAGGGTATTCAGGCCACTATCCGCAATCAGATAGACACTGCCGCCATTGCCGCCATCACCGCCATCAGGCCCGCCCCGGGGAATATACTTCTCCCTGCGAAAACTGGCGCAGCCGTTGCCGCCGTCACCGGCCTCTACCTTGATTGTGGCTTCATCAATAAATTTCATAGTCCAAAACGTAAAAAGCCCCGTCTGATGACGAGGCCTTTGTAGCTGTTATGCCGTACCAGCCTAGTCGCTAACCACGCTCACAAACTTGCGGTTACGGGGCCCTTTCATCTCAAACACCACTTTACCATCCGCCTTGGCGAACAAGGTGTGGTCTTTGCCAATTCCAACATTCACGCCATTATGAAAATGCGTGCCGCGCTGGCGCACGATGATGCTGCCTGCCCTGATGGCTTCACCACCGTAAATTTTCACGCCGAGGCGTTTCGACTCTGAATCGCGGCCGTTTCGTGTACTACCGCCTGCCTTTTTATGTGCCATCTGATTTTCTCCTCAACCGGCGCTGATGCCAGTCACCTGCAGTTCGGTAAACCACTGGCGATGACCCTGCCGCTTCATGTGATGCTTGCGCCGACGAAACTTGATGATTTTAACCTTCTTGCCACGGCCATGGGATTTCACGGTGGCGGTTACCTTGCCTCCATCGACATAGGGGGCGCCGACCTTGACATCATCGCCGTCGGTGACCATCAGAACCTTATCCAGCTCGACAGAAGCACCTTCGTCAGCAACCAGCTTCTCAACCTTGATAGTGTCGCCTTCTGAGACGCGATATTGCTTGCCGCCGGTTTGAACTACCGCATACATAACCTAGATCCCCAAGAAAACTGTTATTACGCGCCGCCCGGAAGGCAGCAGAGTAAAGAGCGGGAATTCTACTCAGAAGAAAACCCCAGGTCAACTACACCTGCGTTCCGGTTGCAGCCAACGTGGGCCGCATCAGCCGTCCTAGCGACACCCCAGCTGTCGCCATCAACTGGCGGATATTCTCCACCAGTTCATTCGCGGTAGCGGTCATCTCGGTGAGAGCCGCGGCCAACCGGTTCAGTTCCTGATTGGTTTCTTGAGAAGTGGCTTCGCCATGCCCAACTGTCAGGATAAGCTGATCTGCGACGCTCATCACCTGACCCTCCATCCCGCAAAGGTCGACATTCATCATCTGCATGCCATCCATCAATCGCCCGATTTCATCATGACTGTCTAACGACAAATCCCCGTTGGCGATTTCTCTATGTACTGTCCACCTTAATTTCAAATCTTTACTCCAAACCATTTCTGAGGGATTCTCCTGTTTTTCATTGAAAACCATTTTTCTACCCATGGCATCCTCAGCTATTATTTTCGTAGAACAACCCTAATTTGATGAGAAATCAGTTTGAGATGAATGAGGCCATTGAAAATGGAGTTCGCCGTGAGATCGATGGCGTCACACGAGTCTATTACGATGAGTACTGGATAAAATGCTATGAACCGCCTCGGGATTCTCTAACCGCAAAAAAACGCCTTATCCAGTCATTGACACGCCGTTTGTTCAATCATACGGAACATGGCATCAACATCCCCGGTAAATTATTGGATGATGTACGGGCATCCTATCAAGCTGAGCACAATCCGAAGAAAAAACGCGTCAAGGGAGCCATGCTCGCTGGAGCCCTGTTCAACCGCGCGGCAGATATTTTTACCCACCTCGTTGAACTGGAAGCAAGTGGCGTCAAAATACTCCCTGAAAATGATTTGATGCATGAATGCGGACTCTGTCTACGTGAGGCACTGGCGTTAGGTAAGCTCGTCAAGCATAGAAATGGCGATGAGGGTATCGATGAACTCTGGGGAGAACCGTTCAAGGCTTTCACAATGTCAGTCGAAGCCTTTTATGAAAGCAGATACATCAAGATCGCAATGACGATGAGGAACATCGACCAAGTGGCCAATCACATGGTGGCTTGCATGAAGAATGACGAACGCTTTAATGGGGTCGGCAAATTAATCCGGGAATATGCAGAAATTGCCAAGCGCAAGTGCGAAACATTGAGAACAGATGACGATATCCTCGATATCTGGTCAAATTTTGTCGTGGCGGGTGAGGAAATCACTAGCTTTACTCCCGCCTCCAGCATTGATTTGATCGGCCAACCCCAGGTTGACGTAATCGATGGTAAACACCTGCTCGATGCCGGCGTCAGATTGATCACTTATATCACCCGCGCCCGAACCCCTATGCCCAAAAGCACTGAGACTTATCTGTCTGAGTGCGAAAGATACAAGACGCGGACATGTACATATCAATGAACGGTAGTGAACTGTGGTTATGCAGAGATTCGAATATCTTCATCCTGGAGAATCTAAGCCCGCAGCAGCTTGACAAAGAAAGCGGACAAACTTGCTGACCGATCCTGCATACAGGCCTTAACCCCCTGGCCTGGTGATTGCTCGCTTTACCACAAACAGCCGGTGGCGCGATCTTGTAAGCCTGCCGCGTAACCAACAGTTTAAAAAGATAGAACGGCTAACTTATTGATTTTTATGGGGCCGGCGAGAGGAGTCGAACCCCCGACCAGCTGATTACAAATAGCTAAATAATCAATAAGTTACTGATTATTCAAGATTAGGGTATATACGACACAATCAGTGTAAATCGTCTTGCTTCAAGTGGACTCAGGTCCAGCGATGAATAATTCCCGAGCAGTTCGCCGACATCTTCCCTGCCTTCATCTCTTTCACCAGTCAGCGTAAGCAATGGCGGATGACCGTATTTTGCGCGCAGCCAGTTCACAATCGGCAGGATGTGCGGTCATTGGATCAGCCGAGGCTCCAGGGCAAACTTCCCTGGGTAGTTCATGATCATCAGACCGATCAGCAGCATAACCAGTTCCTGGCCGGCAGGCAGATCGCCTCCGTTGGCGCTATCTACCCCAGCAGTTGGGTCCAAACACCACACCGGCGAATAATTCACCGATCACCGATGGCGCTTGCAGGCACGTGGATAGCTCGGCGGATATCCGCGCCGTCAACAGGATAATGAGCAAGGTAAAAAAAGTTGTGGATTTCTAGCCTCGATTTGGAGTCTACTCTTCAGCCTCTACCGGCTTGCTTACCAGATAGAGCCAGATGAAACCTACCACTCCTGCCAGCAGCGAGGCGGCAAGAATGCCGGTCTTGGCCATCAGCAGTAAATCTTCACGCCCCTCGAAACCGAGCTGGGCGACAAAGATGGACATGGTGAATCCGATCCCGGCCAGCAGCGCCACACCGGCGATCTGGGTAAACCGGGTATCCTTCGGCAACTCCGCCACGCCCAGTTTCAACATCAGCCAGCTGAAACCAGTGATACCGAGGAACTTGCCCAGCACCAGACCCAGCGATACACCGAGCATCACCGGATGGGTCAGGGTCTCACCCAGCGAGGAAAATTCCAGCGGGATACCGGCATTGGCCAGGGCAAAGACCGGAATCACCAGGTAGGCCACCGGCATGTGCCAGACATGCTCCAGCCGTTGTAATGGGGCCTCGACGCTATGCACGCCATTTTCCAGGGTCTGCACCACAGCGCGTAATTTGTCATTGGTCATGATGCTCTTGCCGGGTTGGTGGCTGGCTTCGAACCGGTGCATCAGCTGCCTGACATGTTCACTGAAACGCTCTGGATCGTACTTGGGAACGGCCGGCACTGACAAAGCCCCTAGAATACCCGCCAGAGTGGCGTGTACACCGGATTGCATCAGGGCGTACCACAACAACACAGCAACGATAAGATAGGGCATGGTTTTACGGATACCGCTCAGATTGAACAGCAACAGCAAAGCGAAGAGACCGCCGGCTGCCGCCAGTGGACCGAGCGCAATGGTGTCGGTGTAGAAAACCGCAATCACCATCACCGCCCCCAGGTCATCCACGATCGCCAGTGCCACCAGAAAGGTGATCAAGGCCTTGGGCACCCGGCTTGCCAGCAATGCCATGGCACCGATGGCGAATGCGATGTCGGTGGCCATGGGGATTCCCCAGCCGAGCGCGGCATCGCCTTCCGGGTTGAGGGCGAAATAAATCAGTGCCGGCACCAGCATGCCACCAACCGCCGCCGCGATAGGCAGCGCTGCATTGCGTGGTTTCGCCAGTTCACCCACCAGCATTTCCCGTTTCAACTCCAGACCGACGACAAAGAAGAACAGCGCCATCAGTCCATCATTGATCCAATGGTGCAGGCTCATTTCCAACTTCCAGCTACCAATACCGAGACTGATAAGGGTATGCACGAAATGTTCGTAGGCGGAAGCCAGCGGCCCGTTAGCCAGCACCAATGCGAGGACCGCCGTGCCCATCAGCAACAAGCCACTGGTGGTCTGGCGGTGAATAAACTCTTCAAAAGGCGTAAGGATCTTGTCGAAACTCTGTTCCCAAGGGGCGTGATAGACGCCTGTTTTCAATTTGGGGTCAGGATTCAGTTTTTCATTCATATCATTTATCCCATGACTATTCATCGGCAAACAGCGACTCGCGGGCAGTCTTCAACACAGCAGAGACAACGGGGTGCAAGACCCGGCGCTCCACGGAAATGGCGTAAAAATGCTCCTTCACCTCATCGACCCGGCCAATTGCAGTCGCCTGATATTGCCACTCCACCTCCGCCTCGATGGCAGCGGGTGCGATAAAGATCCCCGCCCCTTCCTGCCCAAATGCCATCATCAGTGCGCTGTCATCAAACTCGGCAACCATGCGCGGATGGGTGCGATGTTTGTCCAGCCACTGGTCAATGCCGGAGCGCAGCTGATGTTCACTGCCGGGCAACATGTGAGAATACCTCATCGGCATACCTCAACACCAGCCGCCCGTTCTCGGTGAGTTCCAGATTACGTCCGACCCGTGTGAACAGGTCCACCCCAAGATATTCCTCCAGCAAACTCAGTTGTCCGCTGATGGTCTGTGGTGTCAGGTTCAAGCGTTCACTGGCCGCGGATTACGGTGTCTGGTTTGAGGCCACACAGCAGATAATTCTGGTGATCTTTATTCTGGAAGCCGCGCTCAAGATCACCGCCGTGGCGCCTCGTGTGGGACGATATTATGGTGATGGTTGGAATCTGTTTGACTTCTCGATCATCCTCTTGTCGCTGATCCCGGCGACTGGGGAATTAGCCCTCATCGCCCGGCTCGCCAGATTGATGCGGGTATTGCGCGCTTAATCTCCACGATCCCCAAGCTGCGCCTGATCGTTGAAACGCTGATGCGCAGCATGGGCCACGTCATGCTGCTCATGTCCATCATCTTTTATGTCTATGCCATCGCCGGTTATCACCTGTTTCATCAGCACGATCCCGAACACTGGGGCGATCTGGGACTATCCATGCTCACCCTGTTCCGCGTCGTCACGCTGGAAGACTGGACCGATGTTATGTACACGGCATTGGATTTTTCTTGCTGCCGCGCCAGTGGCATATCATAAATACTCTGCTGGCGATGACTGCCAATGAGCCCTCGAGGCGACAAAATTGATGGCCCTAAATAATTATTGCGGTTTAACATGAACCGTATTGCACTCTTTCTGTTTACCAATATCGGTGTATTGATTCAAACGGCTGTTTCTCTCCCACCCGCCGCTGGAAGAGCGTATCGCTACCCTGCGTACCGAACAACCGAAATAAGAGGACGGATGTTAATGAACAAAGATTTGAACAATCGCATCAATGAAAAAAGTACTGCCGTGTTGTCACTGGCGCTATGCCTCGGTCTTAGCCTGCTCGGCCTGATGACCATTGTAGCGTTGGGACAAGAAGTGTTCAGCATCATCGTTAAGGGATCCGTTGAACTGGGCGATCTGCTGCTGCTGTTCATCTTTCTGGAGGTGCTCGCCATGGTGCGCACTCAGCTGGTGTCGGGAGAGATCCCACTGAGCATGCCGTTTGCCATCGCCATGGTGGCCCTGTCGCGCTACCTGGTACTGGACATGAAGGCGATGGATAGTTGGCAGATCCTGGCTGTCGCCGGAGCAATGCTGCTGCTGGCTGTTTCCCTGGTCGCTATCCGCTATTGGAAGAACGCGAGAAAACTGAACGTCGGACAAGACCGGTCGTCACAATCATGAAGTAACACACAATGCCACTCGCTGATATGAAAGAAATGCTCCAGCACGCCTACCGTCACGGCTAAACGGTAGGCGCCTTCGATCTGGTGAGCTTGGATTTTCTGCAAGGGATCATGGTGGCAGCGGAAGTGGCACGTGCGCCGGTGATCCTGAGCCTGGCCGAGTCCCATTTCGAATACATCGATATTGAACTGATGATGCCCGAGGTGGAGGCTGCCGCTTAGAGGGCTACAGTACCGGTGGCTATCGATCTCGACCACGGTGCCAGTCAGGATTCAGCGGTGCGCGCCATCAATCTCGGCTGCAATGGGGTGATGGTGGATGCCTCTCACAAACCCTTGCAAGACAATTTCGCCATCTCTGGTTTCGTGAAGATGGCGCTAGGCTGCGGTGTGTCGGTTGAGGGGGAACTGGGTCATGTGCCCGGAGTCTAGGGGTGGATGCCGAACGCCACCCGGGGGAAGTTGCCTATACCAAGCCGGCAGAGGCCAAGAGTTACGTGGAAAAAATTGGTGTGGATTTTATCGCCGTCTCCATCGGCACCGTACATGGGCGTATATAGGGCTCTCCGATGATCAGTTCCGTCAGCTGATCGCCCATGGCGTCACCAAGATCAACGACTACACGGCCCTGTCAGATGCGGCAGCTGAGAATGGATTGCTGGTCTGCACCAGGTCAAGACCACTCACTCTGCCGACATAACGGCCGCCGGCGAGATTGAACTGCGTCCCAGTGTGGAGCGGTTGATAGCGAGTCCCATGCGGCCGAACAGGCACCGGTGAAAAAGCCTGATCCCTTGTGGTTTCTTTGGGTGCTGGAACGGCTCGGGTTGCTTGCAACTGATTGTCTGGCGATAGAGAATACGCGCCGCATCCGCCGTGGGCATCCCGGTTCTGGTGACACAGAGGTATTACAGCGAAGCGGCGGCGGTACTCAATGATCTGAAGCAAGTAAATCTGAGGCAGGTGCACCGTTGGCATGCCACTGTTGACAGACCCACCTCACGCTGCGGGCTAAATTATGGCGTTTTGGGGCAACGGCAAGGAGCATGCTGCGTCCGGAGAAGTTCTGACAATGACAGGAGAAAAGCAATGAAACCACTGGTCGGCATCATCATGGGTTCCACTTCCGACTGGGAGACGATGCGTCATGCCGTTGAAACCCTGGAGGAGTTGGATGTGTCTTTCGAAGCTGAGGTGGTCTCCGCCCATCGTACCCCGGACAAATTATTCCACTATGCCGAAGAGGCGGAGGGGCGTGGTATTGAGATCATTATCGCCGGTGCCGGAGGCGCGGCTCACCTACCAGGCATGACGGCGGCCAAGACCACTTTGCCTGTGCTGGGCGTGCCTGTGCAGTCAAAAGCCCTCAACGGCATGGACTCTTTGCTGTCCATCGCCCAGATGCCTGCGGGTATCCCGGTGGGCACTTTGTCCATTGGCCGGGCGGGAGCAGTCAACGCGGCACTGCTGGCGGCGGCCATGCTGGGGAACAAACATGCAAAGATTCGCACAGCGCTCAAGGCGTATCGTGCGCGTCAGACAGAACGGGTTCTGAACCATCCTGATCCACGGGCAGGGGCATGAAGATCGGTGTTCTCGGCGGCGGTCAGCTTGCCCGCATGCTGGCCTTGGCGGGCTATCCGCTGGGGCTTGAGTTTGTTTTCCTTTGTCCTTCGAAGGACGCCTGCGCTGCTCCACTGGGTGAACATATCTGTGCCGACTTCGATGATGAAGCCGCGCTGCACCGCTTGGCCGGGAAAGTAGACAGGGTCACCTACGAATTCGAAAGCGTGCCTACCGAGTCGTTGGACTTCTTAAGCGGAAAATCCCCCGTCTATCCGCCAGTGCGGGCGCTGGCTACCGCCAGGGATCGGCTGCATGAGAAAAACCTGTTCAACCAACTGGGCATCGATACAGCACCATTCATGGCGGTAGACAGTCTGGACGATCTGCAACGGGCCGCGGCAAAGATCGGCCTGCCCGCTATCCTCAAGACCCGGACACTGGGTTACGATGGCAAGGGTCAGCAGTCGTTGCGCGACCCTTCGGAACTCGTCGCTGCCTGGGAAGGAATCAACGGCGCCGCAGCCATTTTGGAGGGATTTATTCCCTTTGAACGGGAGGTCTCCATCATCGCGGTCAGGGGCCTGTTGGGTGAGCTTGCCTTCTATCCGCTGTCTGAGAATCATCACGAGGCCGGTATCTTACGGCTTTCCACCAGCCTACAGGACAATCCCATGCAGGAATTGGCGGAAGATTACGCCAAATGCCTGCTCGAGCGTTTGGATTATGTAGGGGTACTCGCCATCGAGTTCTTTCAGCGCGATGGCAGGCTACTGGTCAACGAGATGGCGCCGCGTGTACATAACACGGGCCACTGGACGATTGAAGGAGCAGTGACCAGTCAATTCGAGAATCATCTGCGGGCGATTCTGGATCTGCCCCTGGGCAGTACCGCATTAACAGGCCACTCGGGGATGGTGAATCTGGTCGGGGAGTTGCCGGATATGAATGCCGTGTTGGCCATACCTGGCGCCCATATGCATCTCTACGGAAAGGCGCCGCGGCCTGGACGCAAACTAGGCCACATAACCGTTTGCGCTGATAATGACGAGAGTTTGAAACATGTGTTGGCAGCGATGCCAGGGATTCAGAGGCGGTTATGATGAGATACCAGGAAAACC
This sequence comes from uncultured Gammaproteobacteria bacterium, assembly GCA_963797085.1. GTDB lineage: Bacteria > Pseudomonadota > Gammaproteobacteria > Chromatiales > Chromatiaceae > JASJBU01. The sequence continues at coordinate 19,708 of CAWCOA010000007.1, read as the reverse complement.
GACGTTAAGGGCCGCGCAAAAATAATCATCCTATTTTGAGGCTGCGAACGATCTTGATCTGGATGACATGGGCATGATGCAGGATGCGGTCGAGCATCGCAGCTGTCAACGCCGTATTGTCGGCGAAGGTCTCGTCCTATTGTCCGAACGACAGGTTCGAGATCAAGCGGCTACGCGCCTGCCGCGCCTGCTGCTCGCCCTGTTTGAGCTGCGCGATCAAACAACCAGGCACGGTATCCACAACCGAGCAGTCAAACGGCGGGGTGGGTTTTCCACAAGCCAGGCTGGTGGGTGTCATTTGCTTGTCCACTGGAGCGGTGGTGGATGCGGCGATGGGGCCTTACCCCGGGAATGATCGAGAACGAGTTTGCAAATCAAAAAAACTGTGAGTTGAGCAAGAAATCCAGGCAAGAACCTTGGGCCGGTAATAACAAACAACAGGTAAAAAGCCATACCCTTTTGCATTTGCGGCTTCGAGAAGCTCCTCATTCCGGCGGGCTTTTACTCGAAATCCCTACAGGCAGACCCGGTATTCTGATACGCGTTCCATGACCCCCCGGTTCATTATGAACCAGCGGAATATCATGATACATAGATAATAATCTATCGATTACAGGATAATTATTTATTGGATGTGTGCCCAGCCATGCTCTAGTCTGCATGGCCAATTATTTCATGGCTGTTGAATAGAGATTCTGGAGGATTCGCTGATGACATTTTTATACTCTGGATACCATTGCGATGCATTCAGGGAAGACGATGATATGGATATCGAAACCGAGTTTTACAATGTCCCGGATCAGAGAATCATGGATTTGCTAAACGAGGCGAATGTTGAGGCTGAGTAATGGCAGGCGCTGCTCAACAGTTGTTGTTTGCATGCAGTCATGGTAAACCTGAGAACCTACGTATATATCGACTCCTTGCAGCCCCAGCTCGCAGAGTATATGGCGTCTGTATCGCAGGGCTTTCCGCCTGTGCCAGGTGATGCATGTCTATGGGTTGAGGTTTCGCCGGGCATGGCAATTCATCGCGTTACAGACATCGCATTAAAAGCATCCCAGGTAAAACTGACTCAACAAATTGTTGAGCGTGCATATGGCTCAATGGTGGTTCATCACAGGGATCAGAGTGACGTGATCGAATCAGGCAGAATACTGCTATCGAATATTGGTGCTGATGTAAATGATCGGGAGCATTGTAGTGTCGAATGGCATGACATTATTCGCGGGATGACATCAGATCACGCGGTTTTGATCAACCGCCAGCACCGGGGGGGGTCAATGATATTACCTGGTGAAAGTATGTTTATTCTCGAGGTCCAGCCTGCCGGTTATATTGTCTATGCGGCTAACCAGGCAGAGAAGGCGGCCAACATTACATTGGTTGATGTGCGTGCTGTGGGTGCCCACGGTCGCTTGACAATAGCCGGGAAAGAGGCTGATGTTGAGGAGGCGGCCGAAGCAGCGCTGAGAGCGATAGAGTCTCCGTCCTGGACCTGATCATGCATCGTCAAGAATTACTCAATCTATTGCTACAGTATAAAACGCCCTTCATGGAAGAGGCGGCCTATCAGATGCGTGCGATAGAGTTTGTGAAGCGGCATGCAGATTGCTTTTACCGTGAGTTGTGGCCTGCGCATGTCACGGGTTCAAGTTGGGTGGTCAACCCGCAACGAAGTCATGTGCTGATGCTGCATCATAAGAAACATGATCAGTGGTTTCAGCCAGGCGGGCATGCAGATGGACATGCTGATATTCTTGCCGTGGCCTTGAGGGAAACATCTGAAGAGACAGGGCTTGATCCGTCAGACAATCAAGCTGCTCAGCAGCGATATCTTCGATATCGATATTCATTCGATACCGGAAATAGGTAATGAGCCCGCGCATGAACATATCGATATCAGGTTTCTGGTTGAAATTAGACAGTTCCCTGCCTTGCCTGGGCAATGATGAATCTCACCAGGTGATCTGGGTTCCGCTTGAATCGGGTTTCCAGTTTCAACAATAACCGATCCACCTATCGTATGGTTGAGAAGACACGACGTTTACGATCAACGATATCTTAGAATAGCCGGATAAATAATTCCGACTTTTTTTGCTTTTCTAAATGTTGCCAGATATTTCTTTGGTTCTGCTTATAACCCACTAATACTAATAGATATTTTACTTGACTTTTTTGCTTTGATAAGAACATCTTTCGTGTTTTCTAATACGAAAGGTCCATTTAAAAGATAGATAAAAATCTATGAATTATGAATAAAATATCAATTGGTCTATAAGTGTTAATACTCCTATGATCTCACTACGCTTAATCAAAGCAACGAATTTTTAGGTAATTACAAAGGAGCCTTATATGTCGATCAAAACCTATGACGCCGGTGTTAAAGAATATCGTGATATGTACTGGACACCAGATTATGTACCTCTCGATACCGATCTGCTGGCATGTTTCAAATGTACCGGCCAGCCTGGTGTACCACGTGAAGAGGTTGCTGCTGCGGTAGCTGCGGAATCATCTACCGGTACCTGGAGTACGGTATGGTCAGAGCTGCTGACTGACCTGGAATATTACAAAGGTCGTGCTTACCGGATCGAAGACGTTCCTGGTGATAACGAATCTTTCTATGCTTTCATCGCTTATCCGCTGGATCTGTTCGAAGAAGGTTCTATCGTTAACGTGCTGACTTCACTGGTTGGTAATGTGTTTGGCTTTAAGGCCCTGCGTCACCTGCGCCTGGAAGATATTCGCTTCCCAATTGCCTACATCAAGACCTGTAATGGGCCACCCGCTGGTATCCAGCTGGAGCGTGATCGCCTGAACAAGTATGGTCGTCCGATGCTGGGTGCAACCATCAAACCGAAGCTGGGTCTATCTGCGAAGAACTATGGCCGTGCGGTATATGAATGTCTGCGCGGTGGTCTGGATATGACCAAGGACGATGAAAACGTTAACTCTCAGCCTTTCATGCGCTGGCGTGATCGTTTTGAATTCGTAGGTGAAGCCATTCAGAAAGCCCAGCAGGAAACTGGTGAGAGTAAAGGTCACTACCTGAATGTTACTGCGGCGACACCTGAAGATATGTATGAGCGTGCCGAGTTCGCCAAGGAAGTGGGTTCGCCGATCGTGATGCATGACTTCCTTACCGGTGGTTTTACTGCCAATACCGGTCTGGCCCAGTGGTGTCGTAAGAACGGCATGCTGCTGCACATTCATCGTGCCATGCACGCGGTAATCGACCGTCATCCAAAGCACGGTATTCATTTCCGCGTACTGGCCAAATGTCTGCGTCTTTCAGGTGGTGATCATCTGCATACCGGTACCGTTGTGGGCAAGTTGGAAGGTGACCGTCAATCTACTCTGGGCTTTGTTGATCAGCTTCGTGAATCTTTTGTTCCTGAAGATCGTTCAAGAGGTATTTTCTTCGATCAGGACTGGGGTTCGATGCCAGGTGTGTTTGCCGTCGCTTCGGGTGGTATTCATGTCTGGCACATGCCTGCACTGGTGACCATCTTCGGTGATGACTCCATGCTGCAATTTGGTGGTGGTACACAGGGTCACCCATGGGGCAATGCTGCAGGTGCGGCTGCAAACCGTGTAGCGCTGGAAGCCTCCGTCAAGGCGCGTAACGAGGGTCGCGAAATCGAGAAAGAGGCACGTGACATCCTGACCGAAGCAGCCAGAACCAGCCCTGAGCTAGCTATTGCAATGGAAACCTGGAAAGAGATCAAGTTCGAGTTCGATACAGTTGACAAGCTGGACGTCAGCTAAGCGTTATCAATTTGAATACTGAACTTAATCAATAATTTTTGAGGATATAAATATGACACCAACTAATCAGACCGGTGATTTTCAAACCGCGAATACGCTCGAAACCTTTGGTTTCCTGCCAAAGCTGACCCAGGAAGAAATCTATGAGCAGATTGCTTACCTGATTAGCCAGGGCTGGACACCAGCTATTGAGCATGAGCACCCGACTCGTGCCACCAACCATTACTGGACCATGTGGAAGCTGCCTATGTTTGGCGAGCAGGCACTGGAAAATGTAGTCGGGAACTGGAAGCATGTCGCCGTGCATACCCGGATCATCATATCCGTCTGCTCGGCTACGACAACTATACCCAGAGTCAGGGTCTTGCATTCGTCGTTTACGAAGGTACCGATCAAGATAATTCGCAACTAAGTTAATAATTGTTAGCAACTTAATCGATAATAATGAGGATTCACATGGCACAGACAGGTAACACACAGGGTAATAGCAGCCGCGCTCAAGCGTTGGCCAGGCGTAAGGCATTGTCTGGTTCGGGCAAGGCTGCCTTGCAGTCACGTCTGCTGCCAGTGGTGGATCTTCTCAATCGAGTGCGACTCCTCCTCCCGTCAACGGTTTTGCCTGCTCCCGGCAAAGTTGTTGCTGGCAATAGCAGAAGTGCTGGCAGTAGCAGCAGCAGGGCGGCTTCACTCGCCCGCCGCCGCGCCATGTCGACTAAAGGCAAGCAGCGGTGACTGAGCAGTGTGATCGTATGCGCACAATGACAAATGGGCTCGGGTGCGAAATCCGTGCAGCCCAGCCTGCTACATCAGCTTCAGCAGGTGCATGGTTGTGGTTGTGGTTGTAATGGTACAAATAAAGATGGCTGTAATACTTCTGCTAGATATGAAAGCAACAGCCTGTCACGGGTTTCACGCTCACTCCTGAAGCGTAAACCCAAGAAAATTGTAAATTCCGATTCCTGTCGTGCCGGCGCACTTGCCAGACGCAAGCATTGTCCACGCGTGGCAAGGCTGGTATCAGCAAATCGGGTATGTCATCCGCACAGGCTGCTCGTGCTTCTAATCCGGATCTGAGCAGTCGTGAACTGGCACGTGCCTTACGTGACCAGAAGAGTCGTAAAGGCAGTGCTGGACAGAAGAAGTCCGAGTCTCCACGTCGTATGCGTCCTGCAAGTAATACCGAAACCGGTGCTGCGCAGGATGCACCATGGAAAGTCGGTGCCAGCAGTACTACGCATGGTCAGACTGTTACCGGCACAATGGTGGGTCGCAGCCAGTCGGTTACTGGTGATGAAGCCAGTACCTGTCGCGATGTGACCGGTACCGAATATATGGGTGCCGATATCTTCCAGCAGTTTTGTCAGGCAGAACCTGCGTAAGGCAGTTACTCGCAGCGGTGTGAGTGCGACAGGTATGGGTAACTCGGTAACGGGTAACCAGGTAGGCCGTAGTCAAAAGGTAACGGGTGATGAGCCGGGAACCTGTAAAAATGTTACGGGTACCGAATATGTTGGTACAGGTCAGTCCGCTGAGTTTTGTGGCACTGATGCGCCAAAGAAAGCAGCATTGACCGAAGCGGCTACACGCAAGGGTAAAGCAGTTACTGGCGATAATGTTGGTCGCTCGGAAAAAGTGACTGGCGATGAGAGCGGGAGCCAACCGTGAACTGACGGGTACGCAATATACACGTCCAGATGAAATTACTTCGGTGGAATCGCAGCACCAGCTAAGGTTGGCAGCAGTGCCACGCTGCTTGGTGGCACGGTTACCGGCAGCATGGTCGGTCGTAGTGGCAATGTGACCGGCGACGAACCTGGAAGTTGTCGTAATGTTACTGGTGACGATTATGTAGGTCAGGAGCAGTTCAAGTCGTTCTGCAAGGCAGCGCCAGAAAGGACCGAGAGAAAAGTCGGCCAATCCAGAACATTTAATGGTGAGAGCGTGACCGGCACCATGACCGGGCGTTCCCAGTTAGTTACCGGCGATGAACCTGGTACCTGTAAATCAGTTACCGGCACTCCTTATGCCGGATGTAGAGCAATATCAGGGTTATTGCGAAACAGATCAGACCAGTAACGCTGCTGCACACATGCAGAAGAGTCGTGCCATGGCCGGTTCAGCAATGACGGGGTTACAGCCTTCCGTCGGCGGAAAAATGACCGGTGACAGCAAAGGCGCGTGTGAAAATGTTACTGGTGCGCCTTATGTCGGACGTGATCAGTTAGCTCAGGCATGTCCAGCAGTTGCGGCAGATCCGCAGAGCGCTGATTTTCCGCAAACACTGGAAGCCGCAATGAGTGATTTTAGTGTCAGTTCGCCTGCTGGAGTAGCCCAGGTTGAACGCAGCAGTGGCAACGGTGTTACCGGTACATATAACGAGCAGGGCACGATTACCGGGCCATTTGGTATGGCGACCGGCAAGATAACCGGTACATCGGAAGCGCGTTTCAGCAGGTCTTCACAGCCAGCACCGGTTCAGGTAGAAAGGCCAGAAACGATTAATGATCGACCAGTATCAAGGATTACCGGTGAAGGTCAGGATGCCGGGAACAAAATTACCGGTGATGACTGGGATCGTGGTGATCATGTAACAGGTACCGAAGGGGTTTCCGCTACACGTCGCAACCCAACCCTGCGTGGCCCGACATCTGCCGCAATGCCAGTTGTCAAGCCGGGACGTGATGAAGATGTAGCCATGCCGGTTAGCAAGGTAACGGGTGGCAGTGGTAATACTGAGCGCGGTTCGCTGATCACCTATTCCGGTGGTGCGCGCGGGTAAGTTCCGGGCCATAACAAAATTACGACTATTAAATTTAGAGGAATCAGGAGAGCCAGATGAATACTTCACAGCAACAATCTAGACGGAGACAAAGTGCGGTATCCCCCGCACCAATGCGCCGTCCAGGTGCTGTGAATGCTGACGCTGTGAAGGCGGATATGGCTTTGTCATCTCCAGCCTCCTCAGCCACATCGGGTCATCCGCTCTGTAACCAGCGTGAAAATGATCGTCTGTATCGTTACGAGCGCAGTGTTAAAGATGCCTTTGACAATATTGTTCCAGTATTGAAAAAGATCTCGGCATTACAACATGAGGCTGATTTCGAAAGGCAGGCGCAGGCTCTGGCTCGTCAGGAATTGGGTTTTGAATTACCGGAATCCCTTCTGGCCGATGCATGGGTTGAACAACTGGATATGCGTCGCCTGTTTGCCTGGTGTGTATTTGCTACGTATAAGCAATTCTGCGAGACATTTTTCAAGATGGATCCGCTGGCAGCCAGTAATAGCGAGGACTTTCAGTCCTTCCTGCAGTCATGTGGATTTCATATTCTGGATATCTCACCCTGTGCCGATGGTCGTCTTGCACATGTAATACGCTATGTCTTACGACTGCCACAGCGTGATGTTCGTCGGAAGTCTTTCGCCGGCGCCATGTTTGACATCGATGACAGTATCCAGAAGTGGGTTGAAGTTGAAATGCTGCGCTTTCGCGAAGGCAAGCCGAACCTGTCTGATGAGCCGACTCGTTATCTGAAGATGGTGGCTTACCATTACAGTTCGGTTGATCCTGAGCACCAAGGTTGTGCGGCACATGGCTCGGATACTGACAAGGCGGCAACTGCTGGCCTGGAAAAACTGAATGACTTCAAGGTCGCAGTCGAAAATAGTTTCTGCTGTGGCGCTTCTATCGATTTAATGCTGGTCGGCATTGATACGGATACAGATTCCATGCGGGTTCATGTTCCCGACGTTGAGGGTAATATTCATCTGGAGCGTTTTGTCGATACGCTCGATGTCTACAAGGTCACGCAGTACGGCAGCATCGAAGAAGGGCGTGAATTTATTACCAACCAGATTCGTTCCGCTACGCCGGAAGTCATGGATGGTATGTTGAAATTTGCAGCGCGTCTGATTGAGAACAATCTCTCGCAGATTGATTACGTACGCCAGTATTTCGGTAATGCGTATCCTGATACTGGCCATGCAGAACGCTTTATTGGTGCTGGTGTTGGTTTTGAGGAGATCCAACTGCGAAACCTGATGTATTTCGCTTATCTCGACACGGTTGAGGAGTCGGCTCCGGATCTGGATGTGGGGATTAAGATATTTACCGGCTTGAATGTATCTCACAGTTTACCGGTTCCCGTAGTGGTGCGCTTTGATTATCACGGCCAGGTGCCGGGTGCACGCGATAGAGCGGTTGCACATTGTGAACGCATCGCAGAAGCCATGAACACTCGTTACAGCCACTTGGCTGAACAGGGGCTGCTGCACATCATTCAGGTGATTCGAGATTGTCGTGAGGACGCCGGGATCGAGGTTTTGTCCTGTTCTGTGAATGCCGAAACAGGTGAGGTGCACTAATGAAAATTTGTCAGGTTGAAAAACCACTGGTATCGACCAATCGGATCGCTTCCATGGAACACAAACATTTACAGGTCGTCAAGGACGGAAGTTCACGCCTGGTAGCGGTTGACTCAGTCGGCTGTATACCCGGTGACTGGGTGCTTTGTGTTGGCAGTTCGGCAGCACGTGAAGCAGCTGGCAGCAAGGAATATCCGAGTGATCTGACCATTATTGGCATTATTGATCACTGGGATCCGGATGCGGACCAGGGCGACAAGTAATGGAAATCATGCAGGTCGACCAGCCGCTGATTTGTACCCGTCGCGTTGACGGTTTGCGGGACATCAGTCTTAGGGTATTACGTGACCGCTACGGCAAACCACAGGTAGCGGTAGATCCTATAGGCACCCATCGGGGTAACTGGGTGTTTACATCCAGCGGTTCGGCAGCACGCCATGCGGCAGAGGATTTCCGAATACTAACGGATTTAACGATTTGTGGAATTATCGATTTCTGGGAATCAGAAACCGATCAATGAGTACAGAAACAGGTCATTTCTAACAACTGTTTAATTAGTAAACAGGTCAACTGGAGACACGAAAAATGGCAACAGACAACTACGGTATTGCACTTGGCATGATTGAAACACGCGGACTCGTTCCAGCAATTGAGGCAGCAGATGCCATGACCAAAGCGGCAGAGGTAACTCTGATTGGACGAGAGTTTGTCGGCGGTGGTTATGTAACAGTTCTGGTCCGTGGCGAAACCGGCGCAGTCAATGCAGCCGTACGTGCCGGGGCAGATGCCTGTGAAAGAGTGGGTGATGGTTTGGTCGCTGCACACATAATCGCGCGCCCGCATTCTGAAGTCGAGCCTGTGCTCGAAAAAAAGTGAGGTTTGGTTGCGAAAATATCGCAGCATTCCAAAGGTAATATTTAACTTCAAGTTGGAGAGTAACAATGGCGAATGATAATTACGGTATTGCATTAGGCATGATTGAAACACGTGGTCTGGTACCTGCGATTGAAGCAGCTGACGCCATGACCAAGGCCGCAGAAGTACGACTGATTGGTCGTGAGTTTGTTGGCGGTGGTTATGTAACCGTTCTGGTTCGCGGAGAGACTGGTGCAGTCAACGCTGCTGTTAGAGCTGGTGCTGATGCTTGTGAGCGTGTCGGTGATGGACTTGTTGCCGCACACATCATTGCAAGGCCACATCGTGAAGTTGAGCCTGTATTGCCTGCTGGCGATATTACGAAATCAGCGTCTGCGGCATAACAGTAGCTTAGATCTTGCTGAGGTGGCTTCTTGCTTGCGGGCGTAATTGATCAGAAAGTTCTGGGCTATCTGGGCCGAGCCCTCAGCCTGGAACTTTCTGCCGTTCAGCTGTATAGCACCCAGGCACGCCTTGTGTCGAACTGGGGGCTTGACAAGGCTGCGGAACATCTGCGCCATGAGGCCCGTGAGGAAACGGAGCATGCCGAACGCATCATTGCGCGTATGATCGCAGTAGGGGTGGCGCCGGGAGCGTCACAATTAAGACCGGTAAAGCTAGGGCCGGATCTGGTAACACTGCTGAAGTTAAACCGGGAATTCGAAATTGAGTTGGTAAAACTCTATCAGGATGCGGCAGACTATTGTTCACGTCTTGGATTCAGTAATGACCAGCTTTTTTTTCAAACTCTGCTGGGAGAGGAGCAGCAACACGCTGCAGACCTTGCGAAGTGGATAGCCTCGCTCGAGGAAATGTCTTCACATCCAGGGCCAGACACTGTCCAGCGGGCTGGTTGACAGTGCCTTGGCAATCACCATGAATATGTCCTGAATACGGGAGGGTTTTATGAGTAATCACTGGCGGGAAAGAAGTCGTCCGGCGCGGCTCGAAAAAAGCTACGAGTTCTCGAGTTACGATGAACTGAGAGATTTTCTGGACCAGGCAGCTGAACTGTCGGAGCGTAAGGAATTGTATCCTGACATTGGATTCGGCCGTAACTATGTGAATATGACGATCCATGCAGACGAAGGTTGCGACCAGATTGCACCCAATCAGCATGAATTTGCCAAAGAAATTGAAGCGTTAAAAAACAACGGAACATTAAAGCAGGCCTGATGCCATGCAGGTTATTGCACTGATCGGTAATAAGGGCGGTGCAGGCAAAACAACACTGTGTGTCAATCTTGCCGTAGCTCTTGCGGATAAGTACCAGGTAGTCATTCTGGATGCCGATCCCCAGCAGTCTTCTTCGCAATGGCACAATGTCGCTGACTGTAATGTCTCTGTCGAAGTGACTGAGGCATGTGATGATATCCAGTATGTTCTGGATGGCCTTGAGAGTCGGTTTTCCTATTGTCTGATCGATTGCCCGCCTTCGGTGCATTCCAGACAAATGCAACAGGCATTACGTGTTGCCGATCTGGCAATAATCCCTGTCCAGCCTTCACCCGTGGATTTATGGGCAACAGTGCATGTTGAAGATGAAGTTGCTCTGGCACGTAAATATAATCCGGCCTTACAAGCTGTCCTGCTGATCAATCAGTTTGAGTCGAGGACTCAATTGTCGCAGATCATGCGTCAGGCGTTGGCTGAATTGTCGATTACGGCAGCCGAGACCCAGATAAAGCGCAGAGTGGTTTATCGTAGTAGTTTTCTGGAAGGGCGTACGGTTAATGATATCGGCCGCCGCGGAGCAGCCGCATCAGAAGAAATACATCAATTAATCCTGGAAATCGAGAAATATTTATGAGTTCGAAAGAAACTGCGGGTGACAAGCTGGTTGCGTCAATACGCAAAACCAAGACCGGCACAACAACAGGCGGTACTTCTTCCACATCAACAACTGGGTATAAAACTACAAAAAAGAAGGTGGTTAAAAAAACGGTGCAACGCTCGGGGCAAAAGGCGGTGACCGCTCCTCCGGCTAAAACAACAGAAACATCAAACCGGAAAGCGCAGCTTATAGATTTGTTTCAATCTGGGCGTCGAGTATGGCCCGACTGACGGTTTAATACATCGACTATAGTCGATGCATTGGCAATATATTATCGATTTGCTATATGGATAGGTAAGGTTCATAATGCACCCATAAATTCTGACCCCACTTAAATTCGGACCCACTGGCCTGTTCAACTTAATAAAGTTCTGTTAACTGATATATGGAGTACCGATCAGGTATCGCCTCACATCAGCTTCAGCTAGTAACGTGTATGATGCAGCCATAAAAGCACATTAAGTGTCAATAGGTTTCGGTGTATCGTGGGCCATGCGCAAGCGTTGTCGAGAAACTATTTGATACCAAGTATCAAATAGGTGGAATATATGCCAACTACCAATGACAGCAATGGTTACACGCCGGCTGCAACTATGCCTGATCACCTGATTAGGCATTCCACGTTCCGACAACTTCAAATTTTCGAATCGATTTTCAGGCTAGGCAGTTTCACGCGGGCAGCCGAAGAACTGTTCCTTACCCAGCCGACGGTATCCATGCAAATCAAAAAGTTGAACAATGCTGTAGGCCTGCCCCTGTTTGAAATTGTTGGCCGTAGAGTTAAGCCAACTGAAGCGGGAAAGGAGCTGTATAAGGCGTGCCGACAGGTCTTCGAGGTTCTGTCCAATCTTGAAATAAAGATAGCCGATATTCAGGGACTGAAGAAAGGCGGATTACGCGTCGGCGTCATCACCACGGCAAAGTATCTTGTGCCTGAGATGCTTGGCGAATTCAGTCAACAGTATCCCGGCATTGACCTGGCGTTGAAGGTAACCAATCGTGAGCGCATTATTGAGCGAATGATAGCCAATGCGGATGACCTGTATATCATGGGACAGGCGCCGGAAGGTGAGATCGAGGTGGATTCATTCCAGTTTGCTCCCAATCCCCTGGTCGTCATGGCTCCGCGTAATCATCCTCTGGTAGGTAAGGAAAGAATAAGCCTGAAGCAAATCAGCAAAGAGCCTTTTATCATGCGTGAACCCGGGTCCGGCATCAGGGATATCACACTCCGTACATTCGAGGAAAAAGGCTTACGGCCCACCAAAGTGCGTATGGAACTGGGCAGTAATGAAGCTATCAAGCACTCGATTGCCGGTGGACTGGGATTGTCCGTGTTATCTCTTCATACCCTGACACTGGAAGGAAGTGATGGACCAGTGGCAATTCTGGATGTCGAGGGATTCCCAATTATGCGTAAATGGTACATCGTCTATCCCAAAGGTAAGGAGTTGTCGCTGGCTGCTCGGGCTTTTATGGATTTTGCCATCAAATGTGAGCCCGAAATACGAACACGCATGCAAGAATTATGGCCATCATTGAAGGAATTTCTGAAAGCTCAAGAATAGATTGCAGGCTTACAATGGACACTGACAGCTTTGCATCAGGTCAGTTCTTCCACAAAAGGTATACCTGTTTTGTCCAAGGGGCTCCATCGGCGCATCAGGTCGATTCGATTGAACATCGCAGTTGAAAGTTAATCAAAGGTATTGTCAATTTACCGCAGCTGCATCGAATTATTTTGTCCAGTTCCGGAAGTAGAATATTGCCATCTATTCAAACCACTCTTTTACGAAGGCATGGGTACAATGTCATTCCTTGCGGTTTCATAGCTTAGGAGATTATCGGTAACGATCAGGAGCATAGATCCACCCTGTTCACTCACTGTTTACCTCAAGATCAGTTCTTATTTTATTAAACAGGAACAAGTAGCATGGTTGATATGAACAAACTGCTTGGTCAGTTTCTCGGCAATATTGCAAGTGGATTTGCAGGTGGCATGGCCGGTGGCTTGACCAGTAGCCTGCTGACCAGTAAGTCCGGACGATAATTGGGAAAAAGTGCCCTCAAGTTGGGTGGAATTGCCGCTTCGCGTGCGGATGTAAAACTGGATGCCCAGGAAAATCTAATTTATGCTGCCCCCTACGCTTCCATTAGATTTTGGCTATAGTCAAATCCTGCTTATAGAGCATTTTCTATATGAGCCATCATCTTAATCGATAAGTAATTCAGAACACATACTCTCATAATTAATCCTATACAGTTTTCGGCTCGGGTTGGCTGGGCCATGTAATCAGGGTTGGATTATGGCGATTTTCAACGAGTTTCATCTACGCAATTTGCGCGGTGACATCCTTGGTGGAGTGACCGCTGCTGTAGTCGCTTTGCCTATGGCATTGGCATTCGGCGTTGCTTCGGGTGCCGGCGCCGAAGTGGGGCTGTATGGGGCGATTATGGTCGGGCTGTTTGCTGCCTTGTTTGGCGGCTCACCAACGCTAATCTCGGAACCAACCGGTCCCATGACAGTTGTCTTTACCGCGGTCATTGCAAAACTAATCGCATCAAACCCGGATAACGGCCTGGCGATGGCTTTCACTGTAGTCGTCATGGCCGGACTTTTTCAGATTTTGTTTGGCATACTTCGATTAGGCAAGTATGTAACGCTCATGCCCTATAGTGTCGTGTCTGGCTTCATGTCAGGCATAGGTATTATCCTGATAGTGCTTCAGTTAGGGCCTCTGCTTGGGCAGGCGACACCAGCGGGTGGTGTTATTGGGGCGCTTGAGAATATACCCGAGATTATTCATGGGGCCAGGGTGCCAGAAATCCTGCTGGGCCTGGCAACGATATTCATTCTGTTTTTCTGGCCCGCCAAGTTGAAACGCTATGCTCCACCCCCATTGCTGGCACTCGTTGTGGGTACAGTACTCTCCGTTATGCTGTTGGGCACGGATGATGTGCGTAGGATTGGTGAAATTCCATCAGGTCTGCCTGAATTCCAGATGCCTGTTTTCACTGGTGAACAATGGAACCTCATGTTACTCGATGCCATTGTACTGGGCATGCTGGGCAGTATCGATGCATTGCTGACTTCGGTAATAGCAGACAGTTTGACACGGAAACAACACAATTCTGACAAGGAACTGATAGGTCAGGGGGTCGGAAACATGATGTCGGGCCTTTTTGGTGGACTACCCGGTGCTGGAGCGACCATGGGTACCGTAGTCAATATACAGACAGGCGCCCAAACTGCGTTGTCTGGATTGGTTCGTGTCGCCATCCTGATAATTACCGTGATGTGGTTGTCAGGGCTTACGGCGGTTATACCGTTGGCAGTGTTAGCGGGCATCGCGCTTAAAGTTGGTATCGACATTATAGACTGGAGTTTTCTTAAGCGCGCTCATCGTCTCTCGCTTAAAGGTGCCTTGATTACCTATGGTGTCATACTGCTTACAGTATTCGTTGATCTTATTGCCGCAGTAGGCATCGGTCTTTTTATTGCTAATATTATGACAATCACCCGCTTGTCCGAGTTACAGGAGACTGATGTTGAAGTGATTAACAGCCCAAAAAATGCTGGAGATTCACTGACTGACTATGAAAAGGATCTACTGGAAACAGCAAATGGAAAAATCATGATCTTGCTGTTGAAGGGAGCGATGATTTTCGGTGTGTCACGCGCCATCAGCAGCAAAAACTCTGAAATACAGGGCTGTGACTCACTCATTATCGATATTTCAAAAGTGACTCACCTGGGGCTTTCGTCAGCACTTGCGATTGAAGCATCTATCAAGGATATGCTTCATACAGGAAAAAACATATACATAGTTCATGCTGAAGGTCAACCGATAGAGCGTTTACACAAAATGGGAATTTTATCCGCAGTACCGGAAAAAAAGATTGTAGGTAATCGTAGAAAGGCAATGGAATTCGCAATATACGGTAGCGATCAAAATACCAATGCGGGCGTATCTGAAATGCGCGATACCAAAACTATACAAACTGGTTAGCCGCTTCGTAACTTCCATATACGGAGGATGATTGCATGACTCAAAATAGAGACGCGTTCATCCAGTCAGAAGAATATGATTTGTCCAGATTAAGGGAAAATTGAGCGATGTACCGGGACTGTACCGTTAACTTGATTCCTACCTTCAGATAATAACTCTCCTGATCTACTGCCCTGACTTTGGGGCCGTGTATGATGAAAAGCCAGAGCTTGAGAACAGGTGTCTGAAAACCCTAATCAAAGGTGGCCGTAGCTCAGAATTTAAATATTTTACTGTTTCAACTGACCCAATACTGCTCTCGCCACCAGCTTGTTAGAGATCAAACAAGTCATCTCTGGTAGTTATTTTGCTGGCCTGCACGACGCCCATTGAAGCAGGATTGGCATCACGGGTCCCCAGATTTTTACAATCTGTCGTTTCGACTGACTCAATACTGTTCACCTTTCCAATTTGCAAGTAGGCAAACAAATCATCTCTTGTAGTAATATTGTCGGCCTGTGCAGCACCCATTGTTACCGAAGCTGATAAAATTATACCGCTGATGAGTTTACGTGTTTTCATATTGACACCTCTAGTCATTTTTATAAATGAGAGAACAGGTTTGGGGTTTTCAGATTTATTAACCTGCGCTTTATAAACGGCTCAGTATATATACTTGGCTAAAGATCAAGTGGATTCGCCAATGCAAAAATAAATGGTGGCTCTTCGCGGAAAGGTGTGGCTGGTTTCTAAATTACTCTAGGTGGAATACTTCGCTATCGCGTAGATATTCATAGACTCTGCTGAGGGTATGAGTCGTGATTTGTAAGCTTGTATTGTCCAATTCAAAAGAAAGAAATAACAGTCTTCTGTTCTCACTGCGGCCGTCCAAGTTTAGGCGGTAAGAAAGTCGCTTCAGAAGGCATGCGGCCTCTCGATTATTTCATTACATCGAATGCTGGCGCATCAATCATAAGAGATGCGTTGGATTAATGTAGAACAACCTACCTGGTTGTAAATAAACCTCTTTCTACACAACGCATTATGATTTATTTGGGCAAGATATTCTGGAACATATCGAATCAAACAGTCGCGGATATGTAACAGGTACGCCACGGCACGTTAAAAGATCCGGCTTGCCCCACAATGACTGCCTTCAACTGTGCGGAGGTTTGCTTAGCGTAGTAGCGAGCCGTGTATATTAAAACTGAAGCCGTATTCACGCTATGCGATTCACATAGTGATCAATGAGTCTGATTTTGAGGATAAGAAAATAATCTGGTCTATGAATTTTACAGGTCGCATGATGTTTTTACACGTTTCTAGCTATCATAATCACCTCATCAGCAGAGTATAGATTGCATATTTTTGCTACTACCTCTGCCCCACGCATCTGTCTCGGGCAAAGGGATGTAGAGTGCACTCTAGCCATTTATAGAATAGTTTTTGACGTGCAAATGCTACTACACTTTTGATGCATCTTTTAAGTCTTCCTTATCCATGGCTCGAAGAATCAATTTGAAAACTCCATTACTGTAAAAAAAAACAGCAGTTTATATAAGCTCTGAATAATTCATCCTTGAATTATTCAGAGGTGAATAAACAGGAGCGATTTAGCTTCGATAGATTTGTCTGCACCACATTCGTATATGCCATTATTTAGAGAAATGGTGGTTCAAGTGACGACATCAAGAACAATGAATTAACCGCGCAGTACATTCATTGTTATAACCAATTACCACCATGTCTCCGCTTGTACACCTACGCTCCATCCTGCAGGTCTCATTGGCATAGGTTTCGCCACCGATCTGTCCTTCGAATTCATCAGACCAATTTGCATGAGTGGCGAACAGACGTAATACAGGCCGCTCCCAGAATCCGCGATCCAGGGCGAATTCCGCTGCCAGTGTGGCTTTAACCAAAGAGCCATTCGTATCTGTAGCGTTATCTTCCACACGATCCCAACCTAATTCGAAAGGTATCCGGAAATTTTTGTTTACAAACCACATCGGACGAACACCCAGGCTTATCCAGGTTTGGTCTGTTCCATCGAAGTCCTTGGAGTCTTTATCTTCATAGACAAAGGCTGTCATCATTGCCCAGTTTTGACTGGGTTCAATCACGTTGGTGTTGATGATTCGAAATGTCGTTGCGTCGTCAAAATCATCCACAGCGGTGGAGCTTGTCACTGTACCTGTGGCGTCATCTACACCCCCTAATCCAGCATGCCGGCCCAATCCACGGCCGTACTGCACCATGAATTTATTGAATCCACCGAAGAATTCTTGCTGAGTATGCATGATGCCGACCGCGTATCCATCGAGCCCTTCGATTGTCTCATCGTCGCCACTGCTATCGTAAGTACCCCCAGAGAGTAAGACTGCCATTATTGTTCACAGCAATATCTGACAGACGAGCATCAAATCGGGTCTGGGCAATACTACTTTCATCAGCGTATCGTCGTCTCTGCCTTTTTACGGCCCATGGCAAGTGCCAGTTTTCCGAATCCCAGGTCCATGTCCCGGATACCGCCACCATCAAAACCCTGTAGTGTGTTCAGAAAGAAAAAGTCATTGATATGGATATCATGCCGATCGTAAAAACGCCTGCCAATCCAAATCTTGGGATTCCCTAAAGCAGAAGTGAAATCGCCCGCTTCCATATAGAGTTGAATGAGTCTATCAAACTCAATCTGGTATCCTGTTCACCTGTATTACAGCCATGCCTTCCACGTGAACATAGGGTCCTTCGGGGCTCATTCTCATTGTGTCGTATAGACCTAATTCCAGTAGTCGTCACTCTCGTTGCCGAGGCGATATTTTGCACCCGCTCCCGGGGCCTTGAAAATCTCTTGGGAAGCATCATCCATCGGAAAATCCGGTGCCTACACGGAAATAACCATGGGATCCGAAATCATGTTCGAGTTCAGCAAGCGCGACTGTGGAACAGAAGGTACTAAGGAAAAATAGACCGCTGCTGTTAAATCTGATGTTCATGTTATGGAGCTCCTCTATCACAGCTAGTATGTGAAATCACGCATCATAGGTTTTATCGTTGCGCAACACTTTGGTGAATACTGCGCCATGAGCAAATGCTCATTAATGTGAGAAGATACTCAATATTGTTGACAAAAGTCAACAAAAAACTTTTCAGTCCTTCTTTTCGATAACGCGGATCAAATTTATTTACCCGTTCAAAGTTGACAGAAGTGATTACAGACCCTCTGGCATGACTATTAGAACTATTTGATGTAGTGATTGATCATCCGTCTGGCTGATGAAAGGAGTTACACGCCCACTGTTGTGCCATGAAGGCGGGCTTAAGCACAGGGCTTAGGCTTTACCCATCGCATCACATGCTTACTCAGCTGGAGTCTGTCACTCAAGATTTCGTAAAATGTATTATTGAACGGGAGAGTCGATTGTATTGCGTATTCTGCCGGTACAGCCCAATGTGAGGGGTACTTAGGGTCTTGATGGAGCTATCCTGAACTAAAGAGTATCGTCAGCCGACAAATGAGGTAGTACTGAATGGTGATGGAATCCGGTGCGATTCAGCGAGTTTATCGAAAGGTAGCCAATGAATAGAAATTCGAGATGATAATACCATTGGTATGCAAATACTCCGGAGTGGACTGAGAAGAAATTAGATCGACTGACAAGCAATGGTCCAACCCAAAATTGCTCATATTTCCGACGGTCTGAGCAGGTATCTAATAGCATTGTGAGTGATCGATAAAGCACACAGGTGGCAAAATATGGCAAAACGCAGTGAGAACGAACGAATTCGCCTGGATGATGCCGCACGTGCCGGCTGGCTCTATTATGTTGCCCATAATAATCAGGACGAGATTGCTGAAAAGATGGGGATTTCACGCCAGTCCGCACAACGCCTTGTCTCCCTGGCCATGCGCGAACGCCTCATCAAGGTCAGATTGGACCATCCTATCGCTCGGTGCATGGAATTGGCCCAACAGGTCATGGAGCGTTATGGTCTGGAGTTCTGTGAGGTGACATTGACGGACCCAACGTCCGATGACCCGGCGTTAGGTATTGCTGAAGTGGCAGCTGCTGTGATGGAGAAGTATCTTAAGGCCAAGTCCCCCATCGTCATGGCTTTGGGCACGGGACGTGAATTACGCGAAGCTGTGAAACAGCTCCATCCTATGAACTGCCCCCAACACAAAGTGGTGTCACTGGTGGGCAATCTTGCACCCGATGGTTCAGCAAGTTTCAACGACGTGATCATGCACATTGGCGAAACCATCAATGCTCCACACTACCCCATGGCGGTTCCCGTGGTGGCGACATCAACTAAAGAGCGCGATATTGTCTGTTCGCAAAAACCCATCCGCAGCAATATTGCCTTGGCCCAGTCTGCTGATGTTGCGTTTGTGGGTATTGGCGAACTCAATGAGGCGCCTCCATTGTTGACTGACGGATTTATCACCAGGAAAGAGCTGAAAGGGTTGATAGCCGCTGGAGGCATTGGTGAAATTGTTGGTTGGGCCTATGACAGGGATGGCCTACTGATAAAAGGGAAAACCAACTCCCGCGTAGCAAGCGTGCCATTAAACCAGCCACCCAGGTTCCCCATCATTGGTGTCGCGCGCGGTAGAAACAAGCTGCAAGCTATCCGGGGGGCGCTTGCGGGTCGATGGATCAGCGGCCTGATCACTGACGAAGCCACAGCGAACGACCTGATCATCTGATTTCATATCCCTGCCACCCCTTTTCAGATTTAACCAGAATATCTGGATGAATTAATAACCACCGCAGGCTTTTGGACGGCCTGTGGGTGATTGTTGTGCTTGTCGAATAATAAATATCTATAGAGC
>CAWCOA010000006.1:470000-519406 GCA_963797085.1 uncultured Gammaproteobacteria bacterium | reverse complement strand
AACAATAATTAATGTAGGGTGTGGTTTTCTCTGCCCTCGTGTTTCAGTTCGCCTTGTTGCTCCAAATGAGCCTTTGCGGAAATATTTTCTTGACATCAAGGCTGGATAGGCTAAATTATGTGAACAGTTGCTCAAAAGATGAGCAAATATTCACTTTATACAATATTAGAAAAGGTAAGGAGGAGACAATGAAAGATTTTTTCCGTGTCCTTGTGGGCGTGACGGCACTATCCATGGTCGCGACTTCCGCTATGGCCAACAAACTCACCATTGCCACTGTCAACAATGGCGACATGGTCCGCATGCAAAAGCTGGCCGATGATTTCACCACTAAGCACCCTGGAATAGAGCTTGAGTGGGTAACGTTGGAAGAGAACGTGCTCCGTCAACGTGTAACCACGGATGTCGCGGCCAAAGGTGGCCAGTACGATGTGATGACTATCGGTACTTATGAAGTTCCGATTTGGGGCAAAAAGGGTTGGCTCGTGTCCCTGAATGACCTGCCTGAATCCTATGATGTTGATGACATTCTGCCTGCTATTCGCGCCGGTTTGACCGTAGATGGCAACCTCTATGCAGCCCCCTTCTATGCCGAAAGTTCCATGGTCATCTATCGCAAGGACTTAATGGAGAAAGCGGGTCTGACCATGCCCACGGCACCGACCTGGGATTTCATCGCCAAGGCTGCCCGGGCCATGACGGATAAGGAGAATGAAATTTACGGTATGTGTTTACGCGGAAAAGCCGGCTGGGGAGAAAATATGGCATTCCTGACGGCGACGGCAAACTCCTTTGGCGCCAAATGGTTCGACATGAACTGGAAGCCGCAGTTTACGAGTGATGCCTGGAAGAAGACCCTGAACTTCTACATCGACTTAATGAATGATGCGGGTCCTCCGGGAGCCTCTTCCAACGGCTTCAATGAAAACCTCGCCCTGTTCCAATCAGGAAAATGCGGCATTTGGATTGATGCCACTGTTGCCGCCTCGTTCGTCACCAACCCGGAAGACAGCAAGGTCGCCGATCAAGTTGGCTTTGCCTTGGCCCCGGATGCCGGCCTCGGCAAGCGCGGAAACTGGCTATGGGCCTGGAGCCTGGCCATCCCGGCAGGTACAAAGCAGGCAGAGAGCGCGAAAAAGTTTGTCGCCTGGGCGACCTCGAAAGACTACCTGGCTCTGGTTGCCTCCAAAGAAGGCTGGGCCAACGTCCCGCCCGGAACCCGTGCATCCCTGTATGCGAATCCAGAATATGCAAAAGTTCCGTTCGCGAAGATGACCTTCGACAGCATCAATACGGCTGATCCCACCAAGCCAACGGTCGATCCGGTACCCTATGTCGGCATTCAATTCGTGGCTATACCTGAATTCCAAGGGATTGCTACAACTGTCGGTCAGCAGTTCTCGGCGGCCCTTGCCGGAAACATTACGGTGGATCAGGCGCTGGTTAATGCACAAAGGATAACCGAACGGGCCATGAAAAAGGCGCGTTACATAAAGTGACCTAATCACTTGGCGGGGTCGGCCATCTGGGGTCGGCTCCTCATTATCCTTTAATATTAAAGGGAGATTTCGCCATGGCTACTGAACATTCTCGCATCGCGGCGCGCGTTATGATTTCACCAGCAGTCCTTCTTCTGCTTGGCTGGATGATAGTGCCGCTGTCGATGACAATCTATTTCTCGTTCCTCAATTACAACCTGTTATCACCCGGGATGGAGGAATGGATCGGTTTAATGAACTACGAGTACTTCCTCACCGATCCAGCCTTCTTTGCAGCACTCGGGAACACACTCCTTCTTGTCGTCGGCGTCTTACTCATCACGATTATCGGCGGGATAGGTCTCGCGCTGTTACTTGATCAGCCAATGTGGGGACAAGGCATTGTACGAATTCTGGTGATCGCTCCGTTCTTCGTCATGCCGACAGTGTCTGCGCTGGTGTGGAAGAACATGTTTATGAATCCGGTAAACGGCTTGTTTGCCCATGCAGCCAAAGCTTTGGGCTTAGCGCCCTTTGATTTTTTTGCCCACGCGCCGCTGTTTTCCATCATCATGATCGTTGCATGGCAATGGTTGCCTTTCGCTACCCTAATTCTGCTCACGGCATTGCAATCTCTTGATCGGGAGCAGCTGGAAGCTGCAAAGATGGATGGTGCGCGAAAATTGAATCGTTTCATCTACATCATCCTGCCGCACATGTCGAGATCTATCACTGTGGTCATCCTGATCCAGACGATCTTCCTGCTATCGATCTTCGCCGAGATACTGGTGACGACCAATGGAGGACCTGGCTACGCATCGACCAATATCACCTATCTGGTCTATGCCCAGTCCCTGCTTCAGTTCGATGTCGGTGGTGGATCAGCCGGTGGCATCGTTGCTGTCGTCCTTGCAAACATCGTCGCATTCTTTTTGATGCGGATGATCGGTAAAAACCTGGAGGCCTGAACCATGTCACACACTGATATAGACTATCGCAAGGTCGTTATGACCCTGTTGGCTTGGGGCGTAGGGCTGTTGATTTTCTTCCCTATTCTCTGGACTATCCTGACCAGTTTCAAAACCGAGGCAGATGCAATTGCCTCACCACCGCTGTTCCTCGGCTTCGATTGGACTTTTGAAAATTATGGGGAAGTACAGGAACGCTCCAACTACTTCCGGCACTTCTGGAATTCGGTGGTAATCTCATTTGGTTCCACCTTCCTGGGTCTGTTGATCGCTATTCCGGCTGCCTGGGCCATGGCCTTTGTACCGGCTAAACAGACCAAGAACGTGCTGATGTGGATGTTGTCCACCAAGATGTTGCCACCGGTGGGTGTTTTGATTCCCATCTACCTGATATTCCGGGACACCGGTCTGCTCGACACCCTCACAGGTTTGGTGTTGGTTCTCACGCTGATCAATCTGCCGATCATTGTCTGGATGCTCTACACCTACTTCAAGGAAATCCCCGGTGAGATCCTCGAGGCCGCTCGCATGGACGGTGCCACCTTATGGTCTGAGATTATCCATGTCCTTACGCCGATGGCGGTGCCTGGAATCGCGTCAACGATGCTGTTGAACATCATTCTCGCATGGAACGAGGCATTCTGGACACTTAACCTCACGGCAGCCCAGGCGGCACCTCTTACCGCCTTCATCGCCAGTTATTCCAGTCCCGAAGGGCTGTTTTACGCAAAACTTTCCGCCGCTTCGACCATGGCCATTGCACCGATCCTCATTATGGGTTGGTTCAGTCAAAAACAATTGGTACGCGGTCTTACATTCGGCGCTGTGAAATAGGAGCAGATCATGGGAAGTATAAAACTTGAAAACGTTACTAAGAGCTTCGGGGCTGTTGAGGTCATTCCACCCCTTGACCTGGAAATCAACGAAGGTGAATTCGTGGTTTTTGTTGGGCCATCCGGTTGCGGAAAATCCACTCTATTGCGTTTGATTGCAGGGTTGGAGGATGTCAGCTCCGGGACCATTTCTATCGATGGGCAGGACGCTACAGATGTACGCCCGGCCAGACGAGGCCTTGCCATGGTGTTCCAGTCGTACGCCCTGTATCCGCACATGTCGGTGCGCAAAAATATCGCCTTCCCACTGAAGATGGCAGGTATGGAGCAGACAGAAATCGACCGTAAAGTCGACAAGGCGGCGGAAGTGCTCAACCTGGGGAGCTACATAGACCGGCGACCCGGTCAGTTGTCCGGCGGCCAGCGCCAGCGCGTCGCCATTGGCCGCGCCATCGTACGTGAGCCAAAGGCCTTCCTGTTCGATGAGCCCTTGTCAAATCTCGATGCGGCGTTGCGGGTCAACATGCGTCTTGAGATATCAGAGCTGCATCAAGAACTGAAGACTACAATGGTCTATGTCACCCATGATCAGGTCGAAGCCATGACCATGGCTGATAAGATCGTGGTACTCAGGGCGGGTTTCATTGAACAAGTAGGTTCGCCGCTCGAGCTGTACAATCGCCCTGCAAATAAGTTCGTTGCCGGCTTTATCGGTTCACCGAAAATGAACTTCCTGACCGGGGCAGAAGCGGCAAAGCATGATGCCCACACCATCGGTATTCGTCCTGAACATCTGACAGTTTCTCATGAAAGTGGGCCCTGGAAGGGTACTGTCGGCGTGGCCGAGCACCTCGGTTCCGACACGTTCCTTTATGTCACGCTGGAAGATGGCAGCCTATTCACAGTCAGGACAGATGGTAACGCTGATCTTCATCACGGTGATGTCGTTTACCTGTCAGCAGAGCCTAAGAATATTTATCGGTTTGACGAAGACGGGCGTGCAATTTCGTGATGCGCTTGAAAGATAAATCAGCGCTGATCACGGGTGCTGCGCGGGGTATCGGTAAGGCCTTTGCAGAGGCCTACGCGAGCGAAGGCGCAACAGTTGCCATCGCGGATATCGATTTCAAACAGGCCAAAGTCGCTGCGAAAAACATTGGCAGGAAGGCCTACGCCGTTGATCTTGATGTCACCAGTATTGATTCGATTGAAGGTGCGATCGACAAGGTTCAGAAGACAACTGGTGGGATCGATATCCTGGTTAACAACGCGGGTGTTTTCGATATGGCTCCTATTACTGATATCACCCGGGAAAGCTTTGATCGTGTCTTTGCCATCAATGTCAAGGGGACCTTGTTCACCATGCAGGCGGCGGCCAAGGCCATGATTGCGCATGGCCGTGGCGGCAAGATCATCAACATGGCAAGCCAGGCCGGTCGACGTGGTGAAGCCTTGGTCGCGGTTTACTGCGCGAGCAAGGCAGCGGTGATCAGCCTGACCCAATCAGCTGGACTGAACTTGATCAAATACGGCATTAACGTGAATGCGATCTCGCCTGGCGTTGTTGAAGGTGAGCACTGGGATGGCGTGGATGCACTGTTCGCAAGATACGAGAACCGCCCGTTGGGTGAGAAAAAGCAACTCGTCGGTGAAGAAGTGCCTTTTGGCCGCATGGGTACGGCTGAGGACCTGGTAGGCATGGCGATATTTCTGGCCAGCGCGGAAAGTGATTACGTGGTCTCACAGACATACAACGTCGATGGCGGCAACTGGATGAACTAATCATGACAATCAAAATCAATCACTCAACCCTTGGCAAACTGCCAGCCAACGTAGCTGTTCCGCGCTACGAGCATGCCAAGATTACACCGGGAATTCTCCACATCGGCGTGGGCAATTTTCACCGGGCCCATCAGGGCGTGTACCTGGACCGGTTGTTCAACAAAAAACTGGGTCACGACTGGGGGATCATCGGGGCCGGGATCATGCCCTATGATGCGGTAAAGCGTGAACAGCTCGCCAGTCAAGATTGGTTGAGCACGATCATTGAACTGGATCCGCGCGGATACACCGCCCGCGTCAGTGGATCCATGATCGGTTTTGCCGAGGTATCGAGCCAAAGCCTGATTAAGGCCTTGACCAAGCCCGAAATTCGTATCGTTTCCATGACGGTTACCGAAGGTGGTTATTTCGTCGATCCAAAGACGGGAGGATTCAATGCCGAACACCCGGCAATTCTTTCCGACGCAAAGGACTCAAACGAACCAAAAACCGTTTTTGGTGCCCTGGTAGCCGCTTTGAAAATCCGCCAATCCGAGGGCATGCCTCCATTTACGATCATGTCATGCGATAACGTACCGCACAATGGCGCAGTCACCAGGCGCGCTGTTATCGGGTTGGCCGACTTGGTGGCGCCTGAGCTATCCGCCTGGATTGCCAACAACGTGGCCTTTCCCAACTCCATGGTGGACTGCATCACCCCCGCTACGGGTGATCGAGAGCGCGCAATGGCGGCCGAAAAGTTCAGTATCGAAGATCCCAGTGTCGTGGTTTGTGAGCCTTTTCGCCAATGGGTTCTCGAAGATCAGTTTCCCCAGGGTCGTCCGGCGCTTGAAGAGGTCGGGGTGCAATTTGTGCAGGACGTAGCTCCTTACGAATTGATGAAACTGCGCATCCTCAATGGCGGGCACGCGTCGCTTGCGTATGCGGCCGCACTTCTGGGTATTGAATATGCCCATGAAGCCATAGGCACACCCTTGATTCGGGCTTTTGTCGAGAAACTCGAAAAGGAAGAGATCATTCCAACAGTCCCGTCGGTGCCTGGTGTCGACCTCAATCATTATTTAGATCAAACCCTGGAGCGTTTTTCCAACGCCGGGATTGGAGACACCATTCCCCGTCTCTGCCTGGACGGATCCAACCGCCAGCCGAAATTCATCTTTCCGACCCTATTGGATCGATTAGACCGGGGGCTGCCTATTTCTGGGCTGGCCTTGGAAGTGGCCTTGTGGTGTCGCTATTGTGCGGGAACAGATGAGAAGGGGAAGCCTTTGAGTATTAATGACGAAAACGCGGAACTCCTACAGCAAAATGCCCGCCTGGCCATGACCGAGCCAAGGGCTTTCCTCAATATGTCCGACATTTTCGGCAGCATGGGCAGCAACGAAACATTGATTTCGGAATTTTCTGCAGCCCTTGGTTCACTGTGGAAGAACGGAACAGAGGAGACGTTGAAAACCTACATCAGTGGAGGACTATGAAACCATGATTATCTGTTGCGGAGAGGCCCTCATGGATATGCTTCCGCGGTCGCTCGCGGACGGCAGCGAGGCGTATCTGCCGGTTCCCGGTGGTGCGATGTACAACACAGCGATTGCTTTGGGACGTCTGGGGGAGGAGACCGGTTTTTTCTCGGGATTGTCTACCGACATGTTCGGTGAACAGCTCATCGCCCATCTCGAAGATTCAGGCGTGAGCACCGCCTATTGTATACGCAGCCCGAATCCAACAACCCTGGCCTTCGTTAAACTGCAGGACGGCATCGCTAAATATAGTTTTATGGATGAAAACTCCGCCGGCAGGATGCTTTCTGTGGATGCGCTTCCGACCTTTCCAGAAACCATTCAGGCCCTTCATTTTGGCGCCATCAGTCTGATTCAGGAACCATGCGGTTCTGCCTTCGAAGAGTTAATGCGACGCGTGCACGAGACTGCGGTGATTTCCCTTGATCCGAATATTCGCCCTGGCTTCGTAACGGATGAGTTGGCCTATCGAGAACGGCTGCGCCGTATGATTGCCATGAGTGACATCATCAAGGTATCCGAAGAGGATTTGGACTGGCTGGAGCCGGACGCTGCGTTCGAGCAGGTCGCTCACAATTGGCTTGAAGGCGGTGCTTCCATAGTGACGCTGACCATGGGCGCGGAAGGTACTCGCTGTATCACTCAATCCATAGACATCTCTGTTCCCGTAACGCCGGTTAAGGTAGTCGACACGGTCGGGGCTGGTGATACATTCAATGCCGGGTTTCTGGCAAGCCTGCGTGCTTCCGGTGTATTGTCGAAAAAACTTCTCAAAGTGATCGATAAAGACATGTTACGATTGGCGATTGAGAGTGGATCTGAAGTCGCCGCGTACACAGTCAGTCAAGCAGGCGCAAATCCGCCCTGGAAGCGAGACCTTGTGGATAGGTAGCTATCAGGAAATAGTTATAAAAAGTAATGATTGGTTTTATGCTGGCAAGCAATACTAAAGACGAACTGATAGGAATGAAAAAGCATGATCCGGATAACTTCATTGCTTTGCGGACACAGATAGAGGGGTTGTAAGCTGCTGATCACTAATTTTTATTAATCAGCGCCTCTAGCGCTAAATTTGCAAATACCTATTACCCAGACGCATACAACGCAACAATATATTCACACTATCGGAGATTTTCGGTATATCCAACATGAACGATTCAATTCAGCAAGAACGCTTCGTCAGTCGACTGACTAGAGACACGCTCGCACTAGTGCTTGCTGGCGGTCAGGGGTCACGGTTGCATGAACTGACCTCTTGGCGTGCGAAGCCCGCCGTCTATTTTGGTGGAAAGTTTCGGATCATCGATTTTCCCCTGTCAAACTGTATAAACTCAGGCATTCACCGCATAGGCGTGTTGACCCAGTACAAGGCTCACTCGTTGGTTCGGCACCTGGTTCGAGGGTGGAGCCACTTGAACCCCGCAATGGGCGATTTCCTCGAAATTCTGCCGGCGTCGCAGCGGGTAGACAGTGAGTGGTATCAAGGTACCGCCGACGCCATCTACCAGAATCTTGACATCATCCGTACGCTCCAGCCGAAGTACGTGCTGGTCCTGTCGGGTGATCACATCTACAAAATGGACTACGGTCCAATGCTCGCGTTCCACGCGGAGAGTGGCGCTGAAATGAC
Source organism: uncultured Gammaproteobacteria bacterium (assembly GCA_963797085.1). Lineage (GTDB taxonomy): Bacteria > Pseudomonadota > Gammaproteobacteria > Chromatiales > Chromatiaceae > JASJBU01. Next base: position 511,195 of record CAWCOA010000006.1, on the reverse strand, counting down.
AGTATCCTGTCTCGAGGTCCCGCTCGAAGAGGCCGCGAACGACTACGGCGTTATGGCCATCGACGAGGATCAGCGTGTGATTGGCTTTCAGGAGAAACCGACCGAGCCCGAGCCGATTCCAGGCCAGCCCGATTTGTGCCTCGCATCGATGGGAAACTATGTATTTAACACCGAATTTCTCTACGAGGTACTGATCGCCGACGCAGACAATCCTGACTCGGCACATGACTTTGGCCGGAACATCATCCCTTCGTTAATTGACCGTTGCAAAGTGATGGCGTATCCATTCCGCGATCCCAAAACGGGCGCACGGGCCTATTGGCGTGACGTTGGCAATCTTGATGCGTTCTGGGCAGCGAACATGGAGCTGATAGACGTCACCCCTGAGCTCAACCTCTATGATGAAGTATGGCCGATTCTCACCTATCAGGAGCAACTGCCACCGGCCAAGTTTGTGTTCAATGACGATGATCGTCGTGGCATGGGTGTCGACTCAATGGTATCGGGTGGATGTTTGATTTCCGGTGCCTATCTCGAGCGCACGCTCCTTTTTTCGAACGTGCGGGTGCATTCACGCGCAGACGTCCGCGACTCGGTGGTTTTGCCCAAGGTCGATATTGGACGCAACTGCCGCATCACTAAGGCAATCCTCGATCGCGGATGTCTGATTCCCGAAGGCACCGTGATCGGCGAGGACCACACTGCCGATCGGGCACGAGGATTCAGGGTGACCGACCAAGGCGTGGTGTTGGTCACGCCGGACATGCTAGGTCAGTCGACTCACTTAGCGCGCTGATAACAAGTCGATGCGGGTGGGACGGATAGATCCTACGTCCTTCCCTGGACGACGTCCGGACACATCGGGCCTGCATGAAAAGATCAGCGAGATGAAATACGCATTAAAGGGATCACCATTTAGCTGACCTGGAGCAAGGAAACGACCCGTCCGTTTCGCGTCACAGCAGCGATTCGGTGTTGCCGAAAAGCAGAGAACTCAAAACTATTGCGAGGTGTCGGATTTCTTTCGTCAAGTTTGCAGCAGCACGATCCGCCACAGCCAACAATATAATTACGAACAGTTATAAAAGTTTGAGAACATAACATTCAATACTGATTCTATTGATTTGTAGCCTGTACTACCGCAATTTCCTGTCACCTGTCATAGCAAGCTAATATCAAGGTTGGAGACAGCGATGGTTTCCGAATTTTTCCCAAATCGCGCAATGGTTGCGGACGACTTCAAGCAGGCGCGACGCCGAGCCGCTTTGGAATCGATTGTCTCTCATCTGACTGGCAAATCCAGCGAGCTGTTGTCATACGAGGAGGTGCGTCAGAAGCTACGAGGACGCGAAACCTCCACCCACAAATTGGAAGATGTCCCGCTGAAAGCGATCGTCGGCAGCGCCGGACGCTACAAAGAATTCACGCGTGACTTTTTACCTGGAGAAAACGTCGCCTCAGACCGTTGGATACGGGTAAAACTGGCCATGACCGGCTCGTCAGGGGTACCGCCAATCGAAGTGTATCGCATCGACGAGTTTTATTTCGTGCTGGACGGCAATCACCGTGTGTCTGTCGCGCGCGAGATGGGCCTCACCCATCTGGAAGCCTACGTAACCGTGGTCACGACACGCGGATCTCTGTCCCCTGATGCACAGCCTGACGATCTCATCGTAGAGGCGGAGTACATCGATTTCCTCGAACGCACCAAGCAGTACGAGCTTCGACCCGAGGCCGAGCTACGGCTGACCACGTCCGGCCGTTATCCTATTCTGCTGGAGCATATCGATGTGCATCGCTACTACCTGGGTCTGGATTGTGCCTGTGAGATACCTTACGAGACGGCGTTCACCAGCTGGTATGACAACGTCTATATGCCGGTGGTAATAGTCATACGTGAACGTGGCTTGTTGCGAGACTTTCCGGAACGCACGGAGACGGATCTTTACTTGTGGATCTCACAACACCGGGCAGAGCTTGAACGCACCTTGGGCTGGCAGATCAGCACCGACCACACGGCTCGCGATCTGAGACCTAAGCAAGAAACCATGCGTCCGGCCCAGGAACGACTATTGAACGTGTTGACGCGGGATGAGAGTCGAAACGCGTTTAGCGCCTCTGGCGGAAAAGCACCCACCAACATCCCCGGTTCGTGAAGGCCGTGTCGTGGACGATCTATTGGTAGCCGTGGACGGGAAAGAATCTGGATGGAACGCGCTGGATCAGGCGCTCGATGTGGCACGTCGAGAGAACGCGCGCGTCCTCGGACTACACGTCATACCGACCGACGCCAATCGCTCGAACAAAAAGCTGGAGGTCTTAGAAGCACAGTTTGAGCAACGCTGCCGCGACGCGGGCATTGTGGGACAAATCGCCATCGACGTCGGCAAGACCGCGGAGACAATATGTAAACGAGCCCGCTGGTCCGACCTGGTAGTCACGGGCCTCGTGCCACTTGCGACGGGAGGCCTGCGAACCAGACTCGGATCGGAGTTTCGCACCTTGATGCGCAGCTGTCCCCGGCCGGTGTTGGTCGTACCAGGGGCGACCACCGTACCGCAACGCGCCCTGCTTGCCTATGACGGCAGTTCAAAATCCGAGGAAGCATTGTACGTCGCGAGTTACCTGGCAAGTCGGTGGTCTCTTGGCCTTAGCTTAGTCACGATAAGCGACAGCGTCTCGAGGGCATCAAAGATCCAAGCACCGGCCCGCTCCTACCTCGAGCAGCACGACATCAAGGCGGAGATGGCGGTATTCGGGAAAGGTTCCGTCGCGCAAACGATCTTGTGCGAAGCGGACAGGCACGCGATCGACATCATCCTGATGGGCGGCTATGGATTGAGCCCGATGGTGGAGGCGGTCCTCGGCAGCGCGGTGGATGAAGTGCTGCGCAAGAGCAAACGACCGGTGTTTGTATTTACTTAAGCTGTGCTGTGAGACAGGCATTGCTTCAATTTAACGAGATCTCGCAATCACATGTCCTACGTCTACAACTATACCTGCGCTGCGGAGCAAACCGAGAACCAGGACGCATTTGATTTTCGACCCCATCCCCTGAATGCGAGTATCACCCTCTGTGCGCTCGCCGACGGACAAGGCGGTCGCATGGGTGCGGCCGAGGCAGCAGATCTCGCATGTCGCGTGTGTATCGAAACCGCAGCGCGTCATTCAATACTCGAACTCTGTTCCCCGGATGCCTGGATCGATATCCTGCGCAGGGCCGATCAGGCGGTGGCACGGGATCCGCACACCGGCTTCACGACACTCGTCGGGTTCTGCGTTACCTCCGAGCGCGTATACGGTGGGTCGTGCGGGGACAGCACAGCGATACTCAGCAACGGTCAAGGCGATAGCGAGATCCTTACCGCCGAACAACCAAAGAACCCACCCGTCGGTTCGGGCGCGGCGCGGTTCGGGGTCTTCCAGGCGGCTTTGCCCCAACCCTGGGTGCTCCTCGCCATGTCGGACGGCGTATGGAAATACACTGGCTGGGAACCACTGTTCCGGGTCAAGCACGAACAATCCGGCGAGCAGATCGTCGCGGAGCTGCTGCGCTGTGCAAACCGGCCAACGGGTCATCATCTGCAAGATGACTTTACGCTTCTCATGGTAAAAAGCTAAAGTCGAGCTTAGAGACATCAATAGATTTCGAGTGCTTCTCGCCTGTTCCGATAATGATCTGTACAACCTCGTTGGCAGGATAGTAGACACGTCGACCGATCTTGCTACCGCAGACCTTGAGCGCTCGGGCAGCTCAATTAAAGAGGCCTGGTTCGAATATATTGAGAGCATGAGGTGTTTTAGGTGGCAATAACCATCATTGCCCGCCCTGGGCTGTCCGTTAACAGGCCTCAATGAAAGCGGACAATTTGCCAGGTTTGCTGATTGCAGTTCTCGAGAGAATACAGGTCGTCCAAGTCAATTTATTACGTTCGCGACTCTACCGAATTCACTGGAAACTCATTGAGTATGCCGATCATTCCGCAAGCCGCACCGCTTCCTTGATAGGCTGCCAACTCAGCATACTGCACACCATAATCCTTTATCATGCGCTGGATACTCGAGGATTGAGCCAGAAAGTCACTGGCATCTTCCGCTGGTACGGGTTTGCTGATCAGATATCCCTGAATTTCGTCACACTGAAGATCCTGGAGAAAACGCAACTGCTCTTCAGTCTCCACACCTTCCGCCACGACACGCAGGCCCAGGCTATGACTCATGGCTATAATCGCACTGACAATAGCGGCGTCACTCGCCCCTTTAGTGAAGTCCGATATGAAAGATCGATCGATTTTCACCTTACTTAACGGGAATCGTTTGAGATAACTCAATGATGAGTATCCAGTTCCAAAGTCATCCACAGAGATACAAAATCCTGCATCATTGAGACTCTCCAGTATGTTAACCGCCGTGTCCATATTCTGCATTACGACTGTTTCAGTCACTTCTATCTCTATCGCAGAAGCTGGTATTTCATAGTCGCCCACCAGTTTGATGATCTGATTTCCAAGATCAGAATTTCTAAACTCTACCGGCGAAAGGTTAATGGCAATATTAATGATGCCAAAACCGGCTTTTTGCCAAAATAGAATTTGCTGGCATACGCCGTTGATTACCCACTGACTAATCTCTTCAATCAAACCAGTCTGCTCGGCAATAGGGATAAAATCATTCGGTGGCACGAGACCAAATTGTGGGTGCATCCACCGCAATAGAGCCTCCATACCCAATATACTACCTGTTTTGAGGTCAACTTTCGGCTGATAATTGATAGTCAATTCTTCACGCTCCAGCGCACGGTGCAGTTCCGCCTCCAAGCGAATCTGTCTCTTTGATCGCTGGTTAATGTCATCTGAATAGAAACGATATTTCTTTCTTACCGGACTTTTCTTTGCTTCCTTCATGGCGCTGCTGGCCTTGCGTATGAGTATTTCAGGATCCTCGCCATCATGTGGATATAGGCTCACACCCACACTTGAATTCAGAAAAAACTCATTACCCTCTACATCTACCGGCTCATTTTGAGCACTGAATATACGCTGCAGGATAGTTGTAACAATTTCGGTCTGTTTGAGATCCGACAATAAAACAACGACTTGACTGCGGCCAAGTAAGCTCACGCTGAACAGCAACTCGCTTTCCCCGTTCATGGCGACAGTATCCGTGCGTCGCAAGACCTGTTTATAGCGCGCTATTATGGTCTTAGATAATTTATCGTTGGCAGAAAGACTTAACGTATCATTGACGCGCTGCAAGACATCAACATCGACTACCATCACTGCAACCTGGGTACGAAAACTCTCTGCACGCCTGATTGCCTGATCAATTCGATCGATCAGCAACATGTTATCGGGCTGAATGATGTTATCAGGTGAGACCAGCGGATCGAGCAACTCAATATCTTTATACTGTGGAATATTTTGTTGTTCTTGCTCCTGCGGGTACAGCCTGATCACTTTATCATCGTGAACCTGAGACGCATTCGCCTGATCCTGTTCATATTTCGAGACCCCCTCAACAAACTTTTCTGAGTTGTCAGAGACAGCGCCGTCTAGATTTGGCTCTTGTGGCTCGACAAGTGAATCAATTTTTTCATTCTGGATATCATCTGCTAAAGCATATGTCCATTTAACGACCCGATTACGTCCACCTTCCTTTGCTGCATACAGGGCTTTATCTGACATTTCCAATATTTCGTCATGATGCTGAGCCTCTTTGCATGAAACCGCCACACCAAAACTCGATGTGATCCTCAGTGCGTTGGTAAAATTAATGCCATCTCCTTCTTGAATTGCCAATCGCATGCGTTCTGCAATAGTGGCAGCAGAGTCGATATCGGTCCCTGGTAAAACCACACAGAATTCCTCACCACCGAATCGACCTACCAAGTCATTCGGGCGCGAATTATCCGTGAGTATTTTCGCTAAACATTTAATAACTTTATCGCCAACCGCGTGACCGAAACGGTCATTCACTGATTTGAAATGATCTATATCCACCATGATACAACTGAGCTCATCTCCTTCATCCAGCGCCTCTGTCAGCAGTGTTTTAAACCCTTGAAAGAGTGAGCGTCTGTTTAGTGCCCCGGTAAGCGGATCACGTGTTGCAAGAACCTGTAACTCCTGGTTCCGCCTAGAGATCTCACGCTGACTTTTTTCGAGTTTTACTAATGTCCTGCGCAACTCATCATTTTTGGTCTCAATTTCAGTAATGTCATCAAAGGTAACCAACGCTCCCCTTATTTTTTCAGTAGTATTATAGATTGGAGAAACATTGACTGTAAAAGTATAGGTAACGTTTGATGAAGTCTTGAGTTTTACCCTAAGCCCCTTCGGACAGACCTCACCAGCCAGCATACGGACCCAAGGAAGTTCACTACTTACATCTTCGTTAAAATCGACCTCCCAATCGAGTCCGGTACTTTTTTTACCGACCAACTGCTTTTCTGTGAGTCCTGTTTTACGGGCGAAGGACTGATTAGAAAAAACGATAAATCCATTATGGTCGACGATTAATAATCCTTCCGACAGGGTATTCAGCGCAGTTCGAACACGCTCTGGAATCACCGCATCCGGATTCAGTTCACGCATGGTGCGTTTAAGGAAAATCAGGTACGCAAGAAAACCAACCAATGCCATGAAAAGGGCAACAGCAAACAATGAATTACTGGATGACATCCAGCCTTCTGCACCAGAAAGCTCTGTAAAGCTAATCTCCACACTTCCCCAGAGTCCGTCCTGATTATATAAAGGCACCTGAACCTGTGTTGCTGTCGAATTGTCACCGGATTTTAATGTCCAGTATTCTTCATGATCACCAGAGTCATAAATAAGCTTCTCACCCTGAACTCTCAAGGCCGTAGAAAGAATAGTCTTGTTCCGTTCAACCATGGAATTCAACGTTTCTTCAACACTATGGAGTTGACGATCTCTTATCTGGGTAGACAGCTGCACTGCAAGTGACTCTGCAATTGCTTTACGATACTGTAGTTCTGCATTCTTCGTATTAGGAATCAGTCCCAACAAATCAGTGACCAACAGCATCGATACAGTCAGCATCGTAAGCCCAAAACTTATCCGTACTAGAGGTGATTGAATAATGCGCCACATATTGATTCTCCGTATAATCAGCCGGAATTTTTTTTGAAAAGTGCCTCGACACTCTCGTCTTCTTCTGATTTTTTACCGCTGTTAATACGGCTTTTCTTCACCATGGCAGCTCCCAGGATTGGCAAAGGATCGAGTTGTTTCCAAAGTGGTACCACAGACATGAAACTCGCCATTAATGACCCGGTTCTGAGTACCCAGCTTACAATACCTGCCGACAAGCTCATGGTTACACCGATTGCCGTTTCTTCTCCCAGTTGAAAGCGTGAACGGTCATCCACCATTGCCTTGTCTATATCTCGCCTCATAGATTCCAAATCCTCGACAAATGAGTCATTGTCCATTATTGAACTCAAATGTAATGGCCCTTGCGGGTCTATTTCAAACGGAGTTATCTCCAAATGACGCAAATCGATCGATTTAGGTAGTACCGGTTTATAGGCTACATCTTGATATTCATAAGAATCATGACCTTTATAAAAATCAGCCACCGCACTCGCAAGCAGAGAACCATTCATAGGAGTAAAATCAGTCATTGTTCCCGTCATGGCAGCCTGACCCAGACTAATTTCACCATCATCCGTTATTCCATTGGCCTGCGAAGCATCTTCATCCGGTGCTTTCCCTTCAATTAACTCATCTAGTACAGATTCATCCTGTTCGGTTTCGGCGAGTTCAGATATCTCATTGTCCTCACTGACTTCCTCAACTGATTCGACTGAATCATTGATCGAGAGTGGAGATTCAATCTCAGAATAACCTGAATCGACTTGAGAATCATAGGAACCGGTAAAATCGAATTCAAAAAACGGCATGTCATCAATTGCATCTACTTGCAACGTGGCAGTTGTCGTACTGCTTGTCGAACCATCGTCAACTTCAAAACTAAAGCGCACGCTACCGTGCGACCCAACAATCGGAGTGTAGGTCCAGGTTCCATCCCCATTATCAATTAATGTTCCGCTACTATCCTCAAGACTAAGATTTCTTGCAGACAATTCGTCGCCATCCACATCTACACTACCATCCAGCAAATCACTCTGCGTGATAACAATAAAGCTACCTTCATCCATACTGCCTAAGTCAACAGCAGCAGCACTCGGTGCATCTTCATAACCACTGATAGTAATAGTGATAGTTTGACTCACCCCATTAGAGGCAACAAAAGTATGGGTATCGATCAGGCTTTCACCCTGATCTAGCGATTGAACTACTGATTGTTCGTTATCTAAGGTATAAGTCCAGTTTTCTCCATCTAGCGAAAAATCCCCTAACCCGTTATCCCCTCTAGTCATACTTATATTCGAGAAACTAACAGGGTTATCATCGGCATCGGCATCATGTATCGACAGTGTGCCAGAAAAAGTCTGGGTACCGTCTTCAGACACCCTCCCCGTTGTTGTTCCAATAATTTGAGGCGAATCGTCAATCGGCATAACAGTGATGACTACTTCGCACTTTATACTCTCACCACTGGCTGTATCCGTAACCATATAGGAGAAGCCATCTTCACCATTAAAATTACTTTCCGGTGTATAGATAAATGTTCCATCTTCGCTCAACACCAAGGTACCATTTCTGACATCGGTATCCACCGCGTAATTCAGCGATCCACCCGTGCTGGTGCTGTCGTTGGTGGCGACGCTATCGCTCAGTGCAACATCTTCGTCGGTGCTGAAGCTGTCGTCAGCCGCGCTCAGGTCGGTGACCGAGTTGATGGTCAGGTCGACGCTACGAGTATCGCTCTCACCGCTGGCCGCATCGGTGACGGTGTAGGTAAAGCTGTCGCTGCCGGTGTAGTTACTCTCGGGCGTATAGGTAAAACTACCATTCACATTCAATACAAGAGTGCCCTTGGAGACATCGGTGTTCACCGCGTAACTCAGGCTGCCACCCGAGGAGGTGCTGTCGTTGGTAGCAACGCTATCGCTCAGTGCGACATCTTCGTCGGTGTTGAAGCTGTCGTCAGCCGCGCTCAGGTCGGTGACCTGATCAACCGTCAGCGATACGCTCTGAGTGCTGGACTCACCGCTATCGGCATCAGTCACGGTGTAGCTAAAACTGTCAGAACCGTTGTGGTTGCTGTCCGGCGTATAGGTGAAACTGCCGTTGGCATTCAGGACCAGGGTGCCGTTGGAGACATCGGTGTCCACCGCATAGCTCAACGATCCACCGGAGCTGGTGCTGTCATTCGTCGCGACGCTATCGCTCAGTACGACATCTTCGTCGGTGCTGAAGCTGTTGTTGGTCGCGCTCAGGTCGGTGACTGGGTCGATGGTCAAACTGACGGTTTGTGTGCTCGACTCGCCACTATCGGTATCAGTGACGGTGTAGGTAAAGCTGTCGCTGCCGGTGTAGTTCGAGTTCGATGTATAGGTAAAGGAGCCATTGCTGTTGAGCACCAGGGTGCCATAGGAAACATCAGTGTCCACCGCGTAGTTCAGGTTGCCGCCGGAGCTGGTGCTGTCGTTGGTCGCGACCGACTCGCTCAGTGCAACATCTTCGTCTGTGCTGAAGCTGTCGTCAGCCGCGCTCAGGTCGGTGACCGGATCAACCGTCAGCGATACGGTCTGAGTGCTGGACTCAACGCTGTCCGCATCAGTGACGATGTAGGTGAATCTGTCGCTGCCGGTGTAGTTCGAGTTCGATGTATAGGTAAAGGAGCCATTGCTGTTGAGCACCAGGGTGCCGTTGGAGACATCGGTGTCCACCGCGTAGATCAGGTTGCCACCGGAGCTGGTGCTGTCATTGGTCGCGACCGACTCGCTCAGTGCGACATCTTCGTCAGTCGAGAAGCTATCATTGGCCGCACTCAGGTCGGTGACTGAGTCGATGGTCAGGTCGACGCTACGGGTATCGCTCTCATCGCTGGCCGCATCGGTCACCGTATAGGTGAAGCTATCGCTGCCATTAAAATTAGCATCCGGCGTGTAGGTGAAACTACCGTTGGCATTCAGGACAAGGGTGCCGTTGGATACGTCATTATCTACCGCGTAGCTCAACGAGCCACCCGAAGTGGTACTGTCGTTGGTCGCGACCGTATCGTAGAGCGCAACATCCTCGTCAGTACTGAAACTATCATCGGCCGCGCTCAGGTCGGTGACTGGGTCGATGGTCAGGTCGACGCTACGGGTATCGCTCTCACCGCTGACCGCATCAGTGACGGTGTAGGTAAAGCTGTCGCTGCCGGTGTAGTTCGAGTTCGATGTATAAGTAAAGGAGCCATTGCGGTTGAGCACCAAGGTGCCGTTGGAGACATCGGTGTCCACCGCGTAGCTCAACGACCCACTCGAAGTGGTGCTGTCGTTGGGCGCGACCGACTCGCTCAGTGCAACATCTTCGTCTGTGCTGAAGCTGTCGTCAGCCGCGCTCAGGTCGGTGACTGGGTCGATGGTCAAACTGACGATCTGGGTGCTCGACTCGCCACTATCGGCATCAGTCACGGTGTAGGTAAAGCTGTCGCTGCCGGTGTAGTTCGAGTTCGATGTATAGGTAAAGGAGCCATTGCTGTTGAGCACCAGGGTGCCGTTGGAGACATCGGTGTCCACCGCGTAGATCAGGCTGCCACCCGAGCTGGTGCTGTCATTCGTCGCGACGCTATCGCTCAGTGCGACATCTTCGTCGGTGCTGAAGCTGTCGTCAACCGCGCTCAGGTCGGTAACTGGGTCGATGGTCAAACTGACGGCCTGGGTACTCGACTCGCCACTATCGGCATCGGTCACGGTGTAGGTAAAACTGTCCGAACCGTTGTAGTTGCTGTCCGGCGTATAGGTGAAACTACCGTTGGCATTCAGGACCAGGGTGCCGCTGGACACGTCGGTGTCCACCGCATAGCTCAACGACCCACCCGAAGTGGTGCTGTCGTTGGTGGCGACGCTATCGCTCAGTGCGATATCTTCGTCGGTGCTGAAGCTGTCGTTGGTCGCCGAGAGATCAGTGACTGGATCTATAGTAAGGCTCACCGTCTGGGTGCTGGACTCGCCGCTATCGGCATCAGTGATGGTGTAGGTAAAGCTGTCGCTGCCGGTGTAGTTCGAGTTCGTTGTATAGGTAAAGGAGCCATTGCTGTTGAGCACCAGGGTGCCGTTGGAGACATCGGTGTCCACCGCGTAGCTCAACGAGCCACCCGAAGTGGTGCTGTCGTTGGTGGCGACGCTATCGCTCAGTGCAACATCTTCGTCGGTGCTGAAGCTGTCGTCAGCCGTGCTCAGGTCGGTGACTGGGTCGATGGTCAAACTGACGGTCTGGGTGCTCGACTCGCCACTATCGGCATCGGTCACGGTGTAGGTAAAACTGTCCGAACCGTTGTAGTTGCTGTCCGGCGTATAGGTGAAACTGCCGTTGGCATTCAGGACCAGGGTGCCGTTGGAGACGTCGGTGTCCACCGCATAGCTCAACGACCCACCGGAGCTGGTGCTGTCATTGGTCGCGACATCCGCGTTGAGGACGGTGTCCTCGTTGGTGCTGAAGCTGTCGTTGGTCGCCAAGAGATCAGTGACTGGATCTATAGTAAGGCTCACCGTCTGGGTGCTGGACTCGCCGCTATCGGCATCAGTGATGGTGTAGGTAAAGCTGTCGCTGCCGGTGTAGTTCGAGTTCGATGTATAGGTAAAGGAGCCATTACTGTTGAGCACCAGGTTACCGTTGGAGACATCGGTGTTCACCGCGTAGCTCAACGAGCCACCCGAAGTGGTACTGTCGTTGGGCGCGACCGACTCGCTCAGTACGACATCTTCGTCGGTGATGAAGCTGTCGTCAGCCGCGCTCAGGTCGGTGACTGGGTCGATGGTCAAACTGACGGTCTGGGTGCTCGACTCGCCACTATCGGCATCGGTCACGGTGTAGGTAAAACTGTCCGAACCGTTGTAGTTGCTGTCCGGCGTATAGGTGAAACTACCGTTGGCATTCAGGACCAGGGTGCCGTTGGACACGTCGGTGTCCACCGCATAGCTCAACGACCCACCGGAGCTGGTGCTGTCATTGGTCGCGACATCCGCGTTGAGGACGGTGTCCTCGTTGGTGCTGAAGCTGTCGTTGGTCGCCGAGAGATCAGTGACTGGATCTATAGTAAGGCTCACCGTCTGGGTGCTGGACTCGCCGCTATCGGCATCAGTGATGGTGTAGGTAAAGCTGTCGTTGCCGGTGTAGTTCGAGTTCGATGTATAGGTAAAGGAGCCATTACTGTTGAGCACCAGGGTGCCGTTGGAGACATCGGTGTCCACCGCGTAGCTCAACGAGCCACCCGAAGTGGTACTGTCGTTGGGCGCGACCGACTCGCTCAGTACGACATCTTCGTCCGTGCTGAAGCTGTCGTCAGCCGTGCTCAGGTCGGTGACTGGGTCGATGGTCAAACTGACGGTCTGGGTGCTCGACTCGCCACTATCGGCATCGGTCACGGTGTAGGTAAAACTGTCCGAACCGTTGTAGTTGCTGTCCGGCGTATAGGTGAAACTACCGTTGGCATTCAGGACCAGGGTGCCGTTGGACACGTCGGTGTCCACCGCATAGCTCAATGACCCACCGGAGCTGGTGCTGTCATTGGTCGCGACATCCGCGTTGAGGACGGTGTCCTCGTTGGTGCTGAAGCTGTCGTTTGTGGCGTATAGATCGGTGACCGAGGTAACTGCGAGATTTACCGTGGCGGTCTCGGTCACACCACCGGAGGTCACGGTATAGGTAAAGCCGTCCGCCCCCGTATAGTTGCCGGCGGGAGTATAGGTGAGCGTGTTATCGCCATTGATCACCACTGCGCCATGCCTCGGGCTGGAGACGGCGGTGACGGTGGGTGTGCCTTCAAAACTGTCGTTGGCCAGAACAACAATCACAGTGGCGGTGTCTTCGACCACGGTGACGGCACTGTCATCGGCGATATCGGCTACGGCGGAGACCGCAAACACCACATCCTGGCTGACGCTCAAACCCGGCGTTCCCGCATCGGTCGCGCTAAAGGTTAAGGTTTCACTGCCGTTCCAGTCGGCGCTGGGGGTGATTGTGGCGATGCCGCTACTGATGCTGACATTGATATTTGTGTTGCCGGAGACCCCATAGACCAGGTCGTTGTCCGTGGTTTCTACATCGGTAAAGGCCGAATTCAGGTCGATGGTGTAGCTGCTAAAGTCTTCCGCCAGGGACTGATCGGCGATCGTACTCTCTATCGTCGGGGTATCCAAGGCGCCGTTGATGGTGACGGAAACCTGCTGGGTAACTCCATCGGGCGCGCTGAAGGTAAAGGTATCAATCAGGGTCTCGCCCACGTCGAGGGCCTGCACACTGGCGTTGGCGTTATCCAGTGAGTAGGTCCAGGTGTTGCCGGTCATGGCAAAGGAGCCATAGCCATTATCACCGGCTGTCGAGGCGACATCGACAAAGTCGGTGGGGTCACTGCTATCGGTATCGGTGATGGCCAGAGCAGCAGAAGAGGTTAAAGTACCGTCTTCCTGAACCGTACCGGTGGTGGTGCCGGAGATAACGGCAGCATCATCAGAGCCATTAATCGTAATGATGACATTATGGGTGGTGCTGTCGAAGGCAGAGACGGTGAGGGTATCGGTGAGACTCTCGCCAAGATCGAGCTGTTGGATCGCGGCCTGGGTGTTATCGGCAGTGTAGGACCAATTGCCATTGGTCTGCATGACCAGATCACCGTAGCTGCCGTTAATAGTTCCGGTCTGGAAGGAAGATTCACCGGTATCGGGATCGACAATGTTAAGCGTGCCCGATGTGGAAATATTATCAGCCACGACGGCCACGTCTTCCTGCACGGAACCGGTATCGGTACCGGTGATGACGGCGGCATCGTTGACATTTGCAAGAGTTATACTCACCACTTGAGTGGTAGTACCTCCGAGGTCATCGGTGACGGTGACCGTAAAAGTGTCGCTACCGAACCAGTCCAGATCAGTAGGTGTAAAGGTCCACGCTCCCGTTATGCCATCAATTGTCGCGGTACCATGATCAGATGGAGTGGTCACACTAAAATAAGTATTGTCGGTGAGACCTTCCACATCGGTCGCGTCCAGATCACCACCGACGGAATCGCCTTCGTCACCGTTGAAACTAATGTCTCCGGTGATGGTGGCAGGATCATCGACAGCCGTAATATCGACTGTCGTACTACCCGTTACTTGCAGTGGCCCGCCCGTACCCTGAAAGCCGGTATTACCGTCATTGAACGTCCAGTCGATCTGAACACTGGCAGGCGGTGTATCACTGGTGTTGCGATAGGTGATCTGTTGCATTAACGCATTGACGTCATCCTGCGTTGGAACTTCTCCATTCGCATCGGTGAAAGTAAACGCATAGCTGCCTGGAGTCGATGAACTGACGACCGCAATGACTTGCCCGTTCTTCGTCAATAGATCTAAATCTGCAAGACTAATCACGTCCTGGCTGTTGTCTCCGCCATTGCGGGCAAGGGTCAATGTTGCGCCATCAAAATTGTTGTTCGCTGAGAGTTCTTCATCAAATATCGTCACGTTGGCATCGAGCACAACCGCCGCGCCGCCCTCGACATACGTCGGGTTACCGTCCAGCGACGTGACTGGGATGTTCTCATACCAGGCAATCTTGTCATCGTCCTGCGATGCCGAGAGCACATCCAGATCGCCATCGCCATCCACGTCGGCCGTGGTGACAGACCGGGCGCCATTTGCAGCGGTGGTGATGGTGTGGGCGGTGAAGTTTTCACTGCCATCGTTCTCATACCAGGCAATCTTGTCGTCGCTCTGCGATGCTGAGAGCACATCCAGGTCGCCATCGCCATCTACGTCGGCCGTGGTGACAGACCGGGCACCATTCGCGGCGGTGGTGATGGTGTGGGCGATGAAGTTTTCACTGCCATCATTCTCATACCAGGCAATCTTATCGTCACTGGAAGAGGCCGAGAGCACATCCAGGTCGCCATCGCCATCCATGTCGGCCGTGGTGACCGCAAAGGCGCCATTCGCGGCGGTGGTGATAGTGTGGGCAGTGAAGTTCTCACTGCCATCGTTCTCATACCAGGCAATCTTCTTGTCGTTAAATGAGGCCGAGAGCACATCCAAATCGCCATCGCCATCCACGTCGGCCGTGGTGACTGAATAGGCGTTATTCGCGGCGTTGGTGATAGTGTGGGCGGTGAAGTTCTCACTGCCATCGTTCTCATACCAGGCGATCGTATGGTCATTGTAAGAAGCCGAGAGTACATCCAGGTCGCCGTCACCGTCCACGTCGGCGGTGGTGACTGAGTTTGCGCCGTCCGCGGTGGTCGTGATGGTGTGAGCGGTGAAGTTCTCACTGCCATCGTTCTCATACCAGGCAATCTTGTCGTCACTTAAAGAGGCTGAGAGCACATCCAGGTCGCCGTCACCGTCCACGTCGGCGGTAGTGACAGAGCGGGCGCTAGCCGCGTCAAGGGTGATAGTCTGGGCAGTGAAATTTTCAGTACCGTCGTTTTCATACCAGGCAATCGTATTGTCATTGTAAGAGGCCGAGAGCACATCCAGGTCGCCGTCGCCATCCACGTCTTCCGTGGTCACAAATATGGCGCCATCAGCGGCGGTGGTGATAGTGTGTTCAACGAAGGAGGGTTCCTCAAATGTCGGCGCGTCGTCGGTATTCGCGACGGCGAGGGTAAAACTCTGTTGACTGCTTACACTGCCGTCACTGACCACCAGCACCACGCTGTGATCGCCGACTTCAGCATTGGTCGGAGTGCCGCTCAGGCTCGCGGTTCCATCCCCGTTGTCGGTGAGCGTCAACCAGGCCGGTAGCGTACTGGCGCTGATGCTCACCGCTTCCACATCCACCTCTCGGGTGGTGATGCTGTAACTGTAGGCGCTGTCTTCACTGGCCGTCGTCACCGCGCTGGAAGTAAACACCGGCGTGTCTTCTCCTCCGTCGATGGTCACAGTCACGAGTTGTGTCACTCCATCGGGCGCGGTAAAGGTATAGGTATCGGTTAAAGTCTCACCCACATCCAGCGCCTGCACCGCAGAATGGCTATTATCCAGGCGATAAATCCAAGTATCACCCGTGATCTCAAAAGTGCCATAGCCATTATCAGCGGCCTGTGCCGCAACATCCACAAAACTGCTGGGATCACTGGTATCGGTATCAATGATCGTCAAGTCTCCGGAAGATGTTAAAGCGCCGTCTTCAGCCACTGAACCCGTCGTCGTGCCGGAAATCACTGCGGCATCATCGCTACCCCTGATGGTGATGGTCACCCCCTGGGTACTGCCATCCGAGGCGGTAAAGGCGTGGCTGTCGGTCAGTGACTCATCGGTATCCAGGGCCTGGACCGATGTATCACCGTTATCAAGGGTATAGGTCCAGGTGCCGCCCGTCAGGACAAAGTGACCGAAACCGTTGTCCCCCAGGATAGAGGCCACATCCGGGAACGAGATCGGGTTGTCACTCCTATCGGTGTCCGTGATCGCCAGCGTTCCACTGGCCGTGAGCGTACCGTCTTCGGCCACCGTCCCGGTCGTGATTGCCGTAATGACCGGCGCGTCCTCGGTACCGTTGAGGGTAATAGTGATCGTCTGGGCCGTGCCGTCCGCCGTGGTCACGGTCAGGATATCGTCGATGCTCTCACCGTCATCCAACCGCTGGATGGCGGCCTGAGTGTTTTCGGCGCTGTAGCTCCAGTTGCCTGCTGTATCGATGATCAGGTCTCCATAGGATCCGCCCACAGTTCCGGCCAGGAAACTGGATTCGCCCACATCGGGATCGGCGATGGTCAGTAAACCGCTGATCTCTAGCAGATTATCGCTATCCGGATCGATGTCCTCGGTCAGCGCAGCGCTGGTATTGCCGCCGATGACCGGTGCATCATCAATATTTTTCACCGTTAGCGTAAAGTTATCGGACACTGTGCCGATCCCATCGCTGGCGATTACCTTGACGCTCAGGCTGCCCACGTCGGCGTTGGCCGGTGTGCCGCTAAAGCTGCGTGTCGTGCCATCGAAGCTGAGCCAGCCAGGCAGGGGGCTGTCATCGACCAGGGTCGCGGTGTAGCTGAGGGTATCAGAGGCATCAATATCGTCAAAAACGATCGATGCGAAGATGTAATTGAAGGATGAATCCTGCACCGCAGTCTGATCAGCCATGGCATACTCGACGGTGGGTAGATCCTCTGTTCCGCTAATGATAATGCTGACCAGTAACGGAGTGCCTCTAGTCGAATAAAAGGTATGCGTATCGTCAAGGGTTTCGCCGACTGCCAGCGCCTGAACTGCAGCATGGGCATTGTTCAGGCTATAGCTCCAACTGCTGCCGCTCATGGAAAAATTACCGTAACCATTGTCGCCGAGTGTGCTGTCCTGATCCGCGAACGATACCGGGTTATCCGAGGTATCGGTGTCACTGATCGCCAGTGTCCAACTGGGGGTGGCCAGGCTGTCTTCGGCAACTGTCGCGGTTGTTGTGCCGGTGATCACCGCGTTGTCCTCGGCACCATTGATGGTGATGGTCACCACCCGGCTACTGCCATCAGTGGCGGTGAATGTTCGGGTGTCAGTCAGGGTCTCGCCGACATCCAGTGCCTGCACCGATGTATGGTTATTGTTCAGGGTATAGCTCCAGCTGCCACTGGTTAACTCGAAGTTACCGAAGCCGTTGTCACCCGGAATGCTGGGTTGATCCTCGAATGAGACCGGGTTATCTGCGGTATCGGTGTCACTGATAGCCAGTATCCCGCTGGCGATCAGGCTGCCATCCTCGGCCACCGACCCGCTGGTGTCCGCTATGATTTCCGGCGCATCTTCGGCACCGTTGATGGTGATAATGATATTTTGAGAGGTGCCGTCCAGTGTGGTGACGGTGAGCACATCGCTGATACTCTGACCGACATCCAGCTGCTGAATGACTGACTGTGTATTAGATGCTGCATAGCTCCAGTTACCAACGCTATCGATGCTCAGATCACCGTAGATTCCGCCAACTGAGCCAGCCTGGAAACCGGATTCGCCGACATCAGGATCTGCATTTGTCAGTACACCGCTAATCTCCAGCAGGCCGTCGCTATCCGGGTCGAGGTCCTCGGTTAGCTGTGCACTGCTGTCGCCACCGATGATTGGTGCATCATCTGTATTGTAGATGGTGAGGGTGAAGATATCGGAAACCGTGCCGGCTCCGTCATCGGCAGTAACCTTGACGCTCAGGCTACCTACATCGGCGTTGAGCGGGGTTCCACTGAAAGTACGTGTTGCCGAGTTAAAACTCAGCCAGCCGGGTAAGGGACTGTCATCGGCCAGGCTGGCCGAATAGCTGAGGGTGTCGGATGCATCGATGTCGTCAAATACATTGGAGGCGAAGGTGAAGCTGAAAGCTATATCCTCGACCGCCGTCTGGTTTGCAATAACATTCTCGACGTAGGGCAGGTCTTCAGTACCGTTGATGATGATGGTTACTACCCGGCTATTGCCATCGGAGGCAGTGAAAGTATGGGTGTCACTCAGTGTCTGACCTGCATCCAGTGCCTGTACTGACGGGTGGGAGGTATTCAGGTTATAGGTCCAGGAACCTGCGTTCAGGGCAAAGTCACCGTAGCCGTTGTCGCCGAGGGTACTGGGCTGATCGGTAAATGAGACCGGGTTATCCAGAGTATCGATATCACTAATTGCCAGCGTTCCGCTGGCTGAGAGCGTGTTGTCTTCAGTGACTGACCCGGTTGTGGTCGCGGTAATGATCGCTGCGTCTTCGCTGCCATTGATGGTGATAGTTACCGTTCGGGTATTGCCATCGGAAGCGCTGAAAGTATGGGTGTCTATCAGCGTTTCGCCGGTATCCAGCGCCTGCACCGCTGTCAGGTTGTTGTCCAGAGTATAGCCCCAGGTTCCACCAGCCAGTACAAAGTCGCCGTATCCATTGTCGCCGGGAATGCTGGGTACGTCGGTAAATGAGACCGGGTTATCCAGAATATCGATATCGCTGATCGTCAGTGTGCCGCTGGCGATCAGGCTGCCATCCTCGGCCACCGACCCGCTGGTGATCGCAGTGATCTCTGCTGCATCTTCTGCGCCATTGATGGTGATCGTAATATTGCGGGCGGTACCATCCAGTGTGGTCACCCTGAGCACATCGTTGATGCTCTGGCCGACATCCAGTTGCTGGATGGCAACCTGTGTATTGTCAGCTGCGTAGTTCCAGTTACCGGCGTTGTCGATGGTCAGGTTACCGTAAGTTCCGCTAATCGTACCAGCAAGAAAACCTGATTCTGCCGAGTCAGGATCGGTGATTGACAGTGCACCGCTGGTTTCCAGCAGATCGTCCAGATCCGGATCGACGTCTTCGCTGACCGCACCAGTAAAGTTTCCGGTGATTGCCGGCGTACCGCCGCTGGAATTTAATACCGTAATATTAAAGGTATCGGAGACAGTACTGCTACCGTCATCGGCGGTAACCTTGTAACTGAGGGTACCAAGATCTGCAGAGGTCGGGGTGCCACTGAAGGTGCGTGTCGCCGCATCGAAATTCAGCCAGGCTGGAAGGGGACTGCCATCGGCCTGGGTTGCGCTAAAGAGCAGAGTGTCGGCTGCATCCACATCGACAAAGGCGTTCGCCGCAAAGGTGAAGTTGAAAGACGCATCCTGCTGCGTTGCCTTGTTAGGAATGGCATTGTCAACGGTAGGCGCATCTTCTGCACCAGTGATGGTGATGGTCACCAGTTGGCTGTCTCCACCCGAGGTATAAAAAATGTGTGAGTCGCTTAGCGTCTCGCCGACATCCAGCGCCTGCACCGATGGATGAGTGCTATTCAGGGTATAGCTCCAGTTACCCCCGGTCATCGCAAAGTCACCGAAGCCGTTATTGCCAGGGACGGGGGCTTCGTCGATAAAACTGACTGAACTATCGGAGGTATCGAGATCGCTGACCGCCAGTGTACCGTTCGCCGAGGTGAGACTGTCCTCGCTTAACGTACCCGTGGTGGTGCCAGTAATAATAGCGCTATCGCCTGCTCCGTTGATGGTGATGGTGACCGTCCGGGTGCTGCTATCGGTAGCCGTATAGGTATGAGTGTCGGTCAGCGTTTCACCGGCATCCAGCGCCTGTACAGCTGTCAGGTTGTTGTCCAGAGTGTAGACCCAGGTTCCGTCGGTCAGCACAAAGTCGCCGTAGCCATTGTCGCCGGGAATGCTGACTTCGTCGGCAAATGAGACCGGGTTATCCGAGGTATCGGTATCACTGATCGCCAGCGTTCCACTGGCGGTCAGGCTGCCATCCTCGGCCACCGTTCCAGAAGTGATTGCGGTGATCTCCGGCGCATCTTCAGCGCCATTGATGGTGATGGTGATGGTTTGCGGTGTGCCATCTGCAGTGGTTATGGTGAGCACATCGTAAATACTCTCACCGACATCCAGCTGCTGGATCTGGGATTGCGTATTGTCTGCGGCGTAGCTCCAGTTACCCGCTGTATCGATCACCAGGTTGCCGTAAGTCCCACCGATCGTTCCTGCCAGAAAGCTGGATTCGCCGGCATCCGGGTCGGCGATAGTCAATGTACCACTGGTCTCCAGCAGGTTATCGGTATCCGGGTCGAGGTCTTCGGTTAGCGTCGCACTGCTGTCGCCGCCGATCACTGGTGCATCGCTCGTATTATTAATGGTCAGGGAGAAGGTAGCAGAGACCGTACTGGAACCGTCATTTGCGGTAACTTTGACATTCAGGATGCCGAGGTCTGCATTGGTCGGGGTGCCGTTGAAGGTCCGCGACAGCGCATCGAAGCTTAACCAGGTTGGCAGGGCACTGTCATCTGCCAGGCTTGCCGTGTAGCTCAGTGTATCGGAGGTATCGACATCGGCGAAAACATCGGAGGCGAAGGTGAAGTCGAAAGGTGAATCCTCGGCTGCGGTCTGGTCTGCAATGCTGTTTTGCAGGGTGGGTGCATCCTCGGTGCCGTTGATGGTGATGGTTACCAGTTGTACTGCACCACCGGAAGAGACAAAGCTGAAGCTATCGGTCAATATTTCACCGGCATCCAGCCCCTGTACTGCGGCATGAGAGCTATTCAGCGTATAGATCCAACTGCTACCGGTCATGGTAAAATTGCCATAACTATTATCACCGGGCGTGCTGCTCTGATCATCGAATGATACAGGATTGTCCGAGGTGTCGGTGTCGCTGATCGCCAGTGTGCCGCTGGCGGTCAGGTTAGCATCCTCGGCCACTGTCCCCGTGATCGTGCCAGTTATTATTGCGCTATCCTCGGCACCATCGATGGTGATGGTGACCGTCCGGGTGCTACTATCTGTAGCCGTATAGGTATGAGTGTCGGTCAGCGTTTCACCGGCATCCAGCGCCTGCACCGCTGACAGGTTGTTGTCCAGAGTGTAGACCCAGGTTCCACCGGTCAGAACAAAGTCGCCGTAACCGTTGTCGCCGGGAATGCTGGTTACGTCGGCAAATGAGACCGGGTTATCCGAGGTATCGGTGTCGCTGATCGTCAGTGTGCCGCTGGCGGTCTGGCTGCCATCTTCGGCCAACGTTGCGGAAATTATCGCGGTGATTTCCGGTGCATCCTCAGCGCCGTTAATGGTGATAGTGACAGTCTGCGGGGTGCCATCTGCAGTGGTCACTGTTAGCACATCGTTGATGCTTTCTCCGACATCAAGCTGCTGAATAACTGCTTGCGTATTGGATGCCGAATAACTCCAGTTGCCCGCTGAATCGATCACCAGATTACCGTAAGTCCCGCCAATCGTTCCTTCTACAAAACTGGATTCGCCGGCATCCGGGTCGGCGATAGTCAGTGTACCGCTGGCTTCCAGCAGGTTATCGGCATCCGGATTGAGGTCTTCGGTTAGGGCCGCACTGCTGTCGCCACCAACCAGCGGCGCATCGCTGGTATTGTTGACTATCAGGCTGAATGTATCGGAGACCGTACCATCGCCGTCACTGGCGATGGCCTTGACGTTCAGGCTGCCGACGTCTGCGTTGGCGGGGGTACCGCTGAAGGTGCGTGTTACCGCATCGAAACTCAGCCAGGTCGGAAGAGCACTATCATCGACCAGGCTTGCCGTGTAGCTTAGCGTATCCGGGGTATCGACGTCGTCAAATACATTGGAGGCGAAGGTAAAGCTGAAGGGCGAATCTTCGACTGCTGCCTGGTCTGCAATGGCATTTTCCACGGTAGGCAGATCTTCTGCTCCACTAATGGTGATAGCCACCATCAGGCTAGAGCCATCAGTGGCGACAAAGGTATGCCGGTCATTTAGTGTCTGCCCCACATCCAGTGCCTGTACTGATGTGTGGTCAATATCCAGCGTATAGGTCCAGGTTCCGCCGCTTAGCACAAAGTCTCCATAACCATTGTCGCCGGGAATACTTGCTACGTCGGCAAATGAGACCGGGTTATCCGAGCTATCGACATCGCTGATCGCCAGCGTGCCGCTGGCCGTCAATATGGTATCCTCGGTGACCGTTCCACTGCTGGTCGCCGTTATAACCGATGCATCTTCAGCGCCGTTGATGGTGACGGAAACCTGCTGGGTAACTCCATCGGGCGCGCTGAAGGTAAAGGTATCAATCAGGGTCTCGCCCACGTCGAGGGCCTGCACACTGGCGTTGGCGTTATCCAGTGAGTAGGTCCAGGTGTTGCCGGTCATGGCAAAGGAGCCATAGCCATTATCACCGGCTGTCGAGGCGACATCGACAAAGTCGGTGGGGTCACTGCTATCGGTATCGGTGATGGCCAGAGCAGCGGAAGAGGTTAAAGTACCGTCTTCCTGAACCGTACCGGTGGTGGTGCCGGAGATAACGGCAGCATCATCAGAGCCATTAATCGTAATGATGACATTATGGGTGGTGCTGTCGAAGGCAGAGACGGTGAGGGTATCGGTGAGACTCTCGCCAAGATCGAGCTGTTGGATCGCGGCCTGGGTGTTATCGGCGGTGTAGGACCAATTGCCATTGGTCTGCATGACCAGATCACCGTAGCTGCCGTTAATAGTGCCGGTCTGGAAGGAAGATTCACCGGTATCGGGATCGACAATGTTAAGCGTGCCCGATGTGGAAATATTATCAGCCACGACGGCCACGTCTTCCTGCACGGAACCGGTATCGGTACCGGTGATGACGGCGGCATCGTTGGTCGCAGTGATATTGATCGTTTGACTATTGGTTTCCTCTTCGGAACTGCCATCACCAGTCGCACTCGGATCAGCTCCGGTATTTCCCTGATCGTTTACGGTTACCGTGAAGGTGGTCGAGGTGCTTGGAGCGTCACTGGTGTTGCGATAAGTGATCGTGCCGGTACCGGCACCTGTCAATAGATTATTGATCTGTGCAATGGCGCCGCTGATCTTCACTGCATTCGAATTGTTACCGGCGTCGATGGTGACACCACTGTCGCCTTCGGCTACAGTTATGCGGCCCTCGCTTACACTCAGTGTAGCGGTCGCTCCCGCACCCTCTTCATCCACATCGCTGACACTGAAGCCAGTACCCTCGATACTTAGACCTACCTGCTCGGTTGCAGCAAGCACCACGGCAGGGACTGTCACGACCGGTGCATCATTGACGGAAGTAACATTAATAGTGACGGTTGCTGTTTCGGTAACATCACCCGAGGTGACGGTATAGGTAAAGCTATCCGTTCCCGTATAGTTGGCAGTCGGTGTGTAGGTGATGGTGTTATCGCCATTGACAACCACTCCGCCATGACTCGGACTAGATATGGCAGTAACTACCGGTGTGCCTTCAAAGGTGTCGTTGGCCAGCACGGCAATCGCGGTGGCGGTGTCTTCGACCACAGAAACGGCCACGTCATTGGCGATATCGACCTCAGCGGAGACGGCGAAGACCACATCCTGGCTTGCGCTCAGCCCAGGGGTTCCCCCATCTGTCGCCGTGAAGGTTAACGTTTCACTGCCGTTCCAGTCGGCGGTACAGGTAATAGTGGCGATGCCGCTACTGATACTGACATTGATATTGCTGTTGCCGTTAACGCCATAGACCAACGCATTGTCCGCAGTTTCTGCGTCGGAAAAAGCGGCATTCAGGTCAATTGTGTAACTGGGAAAATCTTCACTCAGGCTCTGGCCTGCAATCGTACTCTCAATGGTCGGTGTATCATTCTCGGGACTGATTGTTATGGTAAAACCCTGGTCAGCCAGTGAGTTTCCAACCCCATCATCAACGTCGAAAGAGAAGCTGTCGGTCGTAGTCTCGCTGCTATTGTGTACATATACAACTCGGTTATTATCGAGATCGTCCTGGGTAAAGCTGGTGATAGGCACATCGGGAGCGCTATTGAACTCTAAACGCCCGTAAGACGGACTGGTGGTCACGGTATAACTTACATTGGCTGCAGGCTCAACAACGTCATCGTAACGCAATTCAAGGTTGGTGATGATATCACTGTTACCCTCAAGCACTGTGCTGCCGGTATTGTTGACTTCACTTGGTGCTGCCACGTCTGCTGCTTCCGCTTTTATCGATACACCTCCAATCGACCAAGCATCGCTGGCGGACCAAGTCCATGACATATTGACGGATGCAGCACCTGCCTTGGTTCCACCACCTCCATTGATTTCGTATCCATAGGCTTGCCAGTTTTCTGTCTGCAAAGCATCTTCGATGAGATCATAATCACTGGGGTCATCAACAGCAATTACACCAAATACCATTTCATCTGCCGCCGAGGCGATTGTCGCCGAAGCGCTTCCAGAACTACCGGAACTGGATGCAAAGGCACCCAAAGGTGTTGCCTGATCGACACCTGTAAAAGTTGTCACACCGACGGCTGCGCCATCTGAATTGCTGCTGAATTTAACATCGACGACATAGGTTCCGATGTCGGGAGCAACAAGCGCCCAGATCTCAACCCGGGCATCTCCATTCTTTTTGATACCTATCAAATTCAGGCTGTCACTATTGTAGGTAATGGAACTGACGGAATCGGAAGCACCTGCATGGTTCAACGTAACACCGACCAACATCAAGCGGTCTGAACCTGAAGTGGTGTGTGAGATCAGGATATCTTCGCCATGGCTTGCACCAGTAGTGGACGCAACGGCAGTGACATCCAGCAAATGCTCCCAATCTTGTTGTGTGTCATGGCTGAAAACAGCCGACGTTTCCAATTGGCCTTTCTGGTATTCCAAATCCCAGTCACCACCTAGATTCGCACTGCCGGTGACGTCGTCTGAGGCCGCCACGTCGGCACTGGTGAGCTTTGCCAGCGTATCGACAAGCCGTTCACCTTCACTCGTGGAAGCCATGTCACAGCCATAAATCAGCAGATCACCCTGTTCCGCAAAAGCGTTGTCCCAGTCCTTAATTTCAGCAGAATTGTTTTGCAGGGTCTCGAGATCGAGACTGGAGCTACCTAGGGAAACAATACCATCGGATGCATGGGATATCAGATGGACGGCATCCAGATTGGTATAGTCAACCAGGATATCGCTGATCTGGGAAATGCCTTCCCGATTGGCATCCAGCAGCAAGACATCTAATTGTCGGCTGTCCTCTGCCTGGGCAAGCAAGTCGTCGAGCAGTTGCTGGTAGTCCGGGGTGTTCGAATCTATCAGCACCAGTTCCTTACTGACGGGTTCTGCGCTCAGTGGCGCAATGACACCCTCAGCTTGATCTTCCGGCAGTGGTTGTGAATCACTTGAATCGTTTTGTTCATTTTGGGTATGGGCCGACTGGCGCTCGAGCACCGTAACGGCATCATCCAACAGATTGGCGAGGGGGTCTTCCGTGGTTGGACTGTCGATTACACCACCCAGAACATCCGCTGAAAAGAGCACGCGGGGTTCCAGGGCTTCGATAATTGCCGCTGAACGTTTATTTTTTTTCTGTTTCATTTTCACCTATACACCCGTTTAATTCTCAGGGCACTTTGACCAGCAGTACAAGTTCCCTAAAGACATGTCGGCTGTTTGTAAGTGAATAATAGGGAATGATATTAATCAGCTATGCGGGAGGTGGGTGCCAATGGCTGTTTGGTACTATCTAAGACAATGCACTGCGAGCAATTGCAGGCAACTCAATCTACCAACAGTGTGGTAGCCGTTATGGGGACTAATTTACTGAATTAAGTCCCTAACAAATTAGTTTCGTTATCAAACAGGAGTTTGTTGCAGTTTTCGATCTCTATCACGAGATCTTGAAAGTTGACTTGTAGTTGCACAATTAGCCTTATTCGTGCACAACGAGATGCTGACAACTCCGTGACTCCAATGCCATAGATGAAGGGAGTGCGGCGCTGATCTTCTTCAACCACTTTGTGTTCCTGTTGCCGACCCGGATTGAGAGGTCCAGATAATATTGTTTCTTTTTTCGAGGAATAGTAAGTACTTCCGTTTCAATTCCTTTGACAGCAAGTCGTTGCTGACGTTTTTTGGCGGTCTTCAGTTTTCGATAAAAACCAACGGACAGACGGCCCTTATGGTCTCCCTGCAACATTACAAAGCGATCCGTGATACCTGCAGCCTGCATGCGAGTCTGCAGGTTGGGAACAGAATTCTGTTCAGTACCGGTAATGGCCAGCACAAGATACCGATTCCCAAGATTGATGGTCTTATCGCGTATTGTCACATCCGAAGATTCTAATTCCAGGGTTGCAGTCAATTGCCGGATCAGTTTTTGATCAGTTAACGGACCTATGCTGTAGCAGGATGCCGGTTGATCACCAACAGACGCTATCGATGCGTGATCAGACACTGATTCTGTAGCATGCGACTTGATTTCAGTCTCGGATACGTCTGACTCTTCTGCAAGCTCATCGCTTGACTGTTGTTGACTCATTGGTAAAAATCCCAGGCTGCAGCGCAAGCCAGCAGGAATTTGATAGTCAGGGTTGGCGAGGTTCAAACGCACACCATAAGTACCACTTGCGGCATCCACCACCCGATCAACACGCTCAACAGTAGCCATCCTTGTGGTAAAGCCTGGTACCATCGCCGTTACTTCCGCCTGCATGCCCGGCTTTACTTGCCCCAGATATTCCACCGGCACGATCACTTCGACAAACAGCGGATCGAGTTGAGCTAGTCTGAGCACTGATTCATCCTCAACATACTCACCCACTGATTTGAAGCGGTCTACCACCACGCCATTCACCGGACTGCGGATGACGCGCCTATGCAGAATCGCCTGTGCCCGCTGGTATTCCAAGCCGGCGATCAATTTGTTGTCCTGTTCGTGTTTTACTTGTAGTTCAGCAATGCGCGTTTCGGTCTTCAACTGATCCATGTCCTGTATGGATATGGCCTTTTTTGTCAGCAGTGACTGATTACGTTGCTGAGTCAGATGACCTAGTGCTGCACTTTCCTGACGGAGCTCTATGGATGTATTCAGCTGCGCACGGGCTTTTGCCAGATCGAGAGTAGCCTGTTCCACGCTGGATTCAAGCTCAGCCAGGACGGCACCTTTTTTCACCATGTCGCTGCGATCCGCCAGTATCGACTCGACAACACCGGGTACTGCACTACCCACATCGACTATTTCACTGGGCTCGATTACACAGTCCAGTTCCGGAATAGGGTCTTGCCGACTTTCATCTATAGCGTTTTCGCTAGCTCCGGCTGGAGTTAGTAACAAAGCAATCAGAAACAATGACGATAGGATCTGTATCGTTTTTTTGTCCACTCAAACAACAACCTTAGCGATCTCACTATTTTAGTTATTTACTGAATATGCATGTCGGCGAGACAAATAAGAAACTTGAGGTCAGGAATTACAAACAGCCATCCATTTAAAAAGAAAGACGACTGAGCAGTAGCTGACGACCACTGCGCATCCATTGCCTGGCCAGAGACTCTGAACCATGATCGAAGCGCACATAAGCCCGTTCCCCAAGACCAGTGATATGCAGATCATCAGGTAGCGACAGATCCAGCTGAAAAACCTTCTCAGCCGATGTAATGCCTGCCTCATCATTGATTCTGACAGCGATTTCACCACCACCAGCAACACCCAATGCCCGACTGGGCAAATTGGTACTGCCGGCAGGCGTCTCGCGCAAAATGTTGGCTTTAATGGTTTTACCTAACTGTTCGGCCAGGCGCACTTCCACCTTCTCCACATGCTGGCGCACCAAGCCTATGGACGATTGAGGCACAACAGACCTTACAATCAGATGTTCGGGACTGACGATATAGCCGATCAATTGCCCCTGACTCAAGTATCTTCCATATAAAGTCTGCTCATCCGGCAGCACAAAAGTCCCGGTCAGCGAGCTGCGCACCTCCAGGGCTGCTGACCGCTCCTGCATCAATGCCAGTTCTGCCTCCACTGCCGCCATCTCTTCAAGCGTGATTCCTGACTGTACCCGATGTTCAATGAAATCTGCGGTATAACGAATCTCAAGTTCACGATAACGGGCCTTCAGTACCGCAATACGTGCCTCGAGAGAGGGCGCACGCATCCGTATCAGGGTCGCACCCGAATCCACTCTGATACCGGATGTCACCAGCACTTCACTGACAAAACCTTCTGTGCCTGTAAAGATATGGGCTTGTTCCGGAACCCAGACAACGCCTTCTGCATGTGTGGTAAGAGAAACCGGCAGAAAAAACAGCCCGGCGATGAGACCGACAACCACTAGCAACGAGGCGGTCATTGCCCTGCTACGCTGACCGGAGAGCAATGGGCTGTTGTAGAGAAAACGAATCCCCCTGACCATCGGCGTAACGAGCTGCATGAAAACCGCCCAGGTGCCGAGGGCGACACCGATAAACAGATACTCCTCGGCCAGAAATAGCACGATGACGACCATGATGGCAAGCCGATAGAGTAAGGCGGCCAACCCATAGCACAAGAACCAAATCCGTTCGCCCTTCGCCGTCACCGGCGATCGTACCTGGCTCAACCCAAACAGATATCGCTGTATCAGATAGAGGAGGTAACGACTCGAGCGGCTATAGAGATTCGGTATTTCGATCAGGTCCTGCAAGACGTAATATCCATCGAAGCGCAACAGCGGATTGGCGTTGAACAGCAGGGTCGAAACACTGCCGATGAGCAGCGCATTGAAGGCGGCATCCTGCAGCAGACCTGGCTCCACGGCCAGCCAGACTAGCAGGGCCGTCGCGGCGATAAAAAGTTCGACCAGAACACCTACCGCGCCAACCAGGATCCGCTTGTATTTGTCGCGAAACCCCCAAGCGGCCGATGCGTCTACATAAGGCACAGGGGCAAGCACCAACAGAGTGATGCCCATTTCATGCACTTCACCGCCCCACATCTTAACCGTCAAGGCATGGGCGAATTCATGGATCGTCTTGATCAGAATAAATATCAGCAGCATCAAGACCAGGTTGCCTGGAGAAAGAATATCTTGGTCCAACGCCACATTGAGGGCGGGGAAATTGACCATGGCCAACAGGCCGGCCATGCCGACCAGAAGCAACCAGACTACCGCTCCAATCCTGGAAAACATCGGACGCACCCAGGGCAGCAGCCAATTGAGAAAGCGGTCCGGATCCAGCATTGGCACACGAATCGACAGCGGATTCATCACCGAGCGTTTTTGGCTCAGTCGACGTTCATGTTGATGGCGTTTGAAAAATTCCCATGCGTCCACGGGTAGCCCACTTCGCAAGGCATCGATAGCAAACAACTGGGTAAGAATCAACAGGACTTCCTCCTGCTCCAGATTGTCATCACCCAGCGTCAGTGCCATCAGATCCCAGATCTGTTGCACACTGAGGTCACCATCGAGACGTCCGATAAAATCGTAGGCTGCCGAATTGAAACGCAGGTGACGTCCATTGGACTCATCACGCAGTACATACCAGCGCTCTCCTCGAAACTGCTGAGGATAGGTCCGTACATGTTGACGTAATTGCGGCTGCAGACCTGCGACCTGAGACCAGTTTGCCGCTTGCGAGCCAGCCACTATGCCGCCCCGCTACAAACCGATCGACCAGAGCCAGAGCCGCAGGCGGTCGATGACAGGATGCGTCCAGATCCAGAGTAGATTACGTTGCCCGATTTCGACCTTTGCCACCCCCTGCATGCCCGGACGCAGCATATTTGATGGACTATCAATGGACGCTTCTACTTTGAAATAATTGCGTCCTTCACCCGAGATCGCCACCGGCGTTACCTTGTCCAGAGAGATGTCGAACACCGTATTGGGTAAGGCTGCGATTATCAAATGTCCTGACCTTGCCTGTCTCAGGCCGGCCACGTCATGCTCGTCAACTTCGAGAACGACCCGGTAGCTGTCCAGCGGAGCCACTTCGAACAGAATTTGCCCTGTCTCCACGGGCGAACCAAGTGACTGACTGAGGTCACCGCTCAGCACCACCCCATCGAATGGCGCATGCATTCGGGTGCGTGCGATCATCTGCTCAACCAGGTGGATCTCGGCATCCATCTGATCTAGCTGGGCGCGAGTTACGCTCAACAGTGTACGATCGCGTTTCGCCAACGCATCCTGATACTCTTTTTCGATTTTATTCCGCTCGCTCTGCCACTTCAGCCGCTCGAGCTTGAGGATGCTGTCATCCAAGGTGGCGATCAGCTGCCCCTTGTTGACCAGGTCTCCCGCCCTGACCTCGGCTTGTCTGACATAACCGTCCTGAGGGGCGACCAGGAGCTGCCGAAATCCACCTTCTATACTGGCGGGGGCAGTCACCTTGTATTTACCGTCAACCAGGGAAAGTGTCACCAACACCAGTGTGGCCGAAAGCAGCGTCAACATCAGCTTAAGCCGCGAAGGTCCAAACAGACCGGCGGCCAAACCCATAAATGATTCACCCGCCTTCGACCAGAGCGAACGTTCTTCACGCCGCTTCATGTCCAGCGCAGGACCGATCAGCTTGGCAAGTGATTCACACAAAGCCACGGTATCCTTGTCGAACGGTTTTCGATCACCACGCTCCAGGGTGATGGCACCAATCGCAGCCGATCGTCCTGGCAGAGGTATGGTGCAGATTGAGCCATGACCCTGCTGTTCAGAGAGTTCACAGTGGGCCCGGGTGATGACAGATGATTCAGAGGAAGGGGCCGGATGAACCAGAATGGTGGACTGATCAACGGCCTCTTCCATGGCGGCTTCTATGCTTCTCACTAACTGGGTACGAGAGTCAAAGTTGGCGACATGTGACAGCGCCTCGAGACGAATGGGTAAACCATTCCTAAAACCTATACTGACCCGTTCACAATCAACCCGATCCGCTAAACGATTGACGACCTCCATGACGGCCAGACGGGAAACGGATTGTCCCAAAATAGCAGTCATCAACTCCAGCATGAAGGCACCAACCTCCCGCTGGGTTTCCGAATGCTGCTGAATCAGTGTCTCCAACCACAGGCCACCCCACTGCAGGAGTTGCATCACGGCGTACTGCTGAGGCTCAGAGCGCGTTGAAACCATCACAGCAACAACCGCCACCGATTGGCCATTGACCAACAGCGGGCAGGCGATCAGATCGCAGGTACGGTGGTTGCCAGGCCCGTATTTCTGTTGAGAGCGAATGATCTCTCGGCCACCCTTGAGAGCCTGGGAAGCTATCTCCTGCATCTGCACCTGGCCCTCACCTTCTCCAGGCCATACCGATACCACAGAATCCAGATGATCCGATTGAGCTGTAAGATAAAGGGCACCCCGGATAATCCCAGCAACCATTCGGCACTGCCAGGCTAGCCAGGTTTGACCAAGATCAGACAGAAAGGGCTTGGCACCCGTTCCCTTATTGACCTTTTCGTTGTCCTCACCTGTGCCATCTTCCATCATCTGGTTCTCAGCAGAATGCATCCGCTTCCAGCCCTTATCGGGCTGTACAACGTTTGATTGTTTTATCGCTGAATACTGTACAGACACAATGAATAGTTAACTGACCGATATTTGTTTCCAATTAAATGGCGACTACGCCAATCGAACCTTTAACTTCCAGAAATCAGAAGAATTTTGTATATGACTACTAGTCAATGACAAATCAACTTTTTATAGGAAGTAAATTCGAGTCTGCCCACCTCTCTACTTTTCTTCAGCAATCTGTAAGTTGTTAGTCATGAAGTCATACTCGTTACTAGCACCGGCATCTTTGAATCCATTAACGCACTGATAGATAGGCACATATCAGCTTTGGTGCCGCTTAAGCAGATAATCTGATTACTGGTAAATGTAGACCACCACCCTGCCCTCAATGAGCGCTTTTATCGTTTGATATTGATTGTCTAATTACTTTGGCGGCTTTATCAGCCTGAGGAAATGTAGTTGTTTGAGGCCAGTGACCGCTATGTCGGCATAGCTGCTCTTCACTGATTTATTGCCAATCATCAAACGGGGCCAAGCATCTGAATAAACTTGAGGTGATTAGTAAGCACTAAAATCCAAGGCGTTTTGTTTACTTCCGACTTTTTTTATCGGCCACGAGAAAACTAACGGAAATATTATGTAAAGTACCGAAAAGATAAGTGCTTGATGTTATTGATCTTTACTATGCTCCTTTACATTACCACCTACTTGCCTAAATAGCGCTTCAACATCTGCATGAACTTGTGGCCGGAGATGGCGGCGACTTCCTGATCGCTGAGACCGGCCTTGACCAGACGGGAAACGGCCTCGTGGCGCAGATCATGGAAGCACAGATCAGTTATGCCAGCCCTTTTCAGCGCTCGACGCCAAGCCGGATTGTATTCGTACGGCCTTCGTTGGCCATCCCTACCCGGCTCACCCCAAAAAACCAAATCTGTATCCATCGGGCGGACCGGATTTGTCAGCGCTTCGCGAAGAACGTTAACGGCTTGTATTACTAGTGGAACGGTGCGGGCGCTGCCGTTCTTAGTTATGGTGAGGCGTACTACTCGCCTGGCCAGGTCGACCTGGTCAAGGCGCAATGTCTGAATCTCACCGGCCCGCATGCCCGTATTGATAGCCAGCCTCACCATCCAGCCCAGCATAGGGTTGCTGGCCTCATCGCAGGCTATAAGCAACTCTCGTTCTTCGTCCGGTATAAGGCAACGGTTACGACCAGGCCCTGCGCTGGTTTGCGCACTGCAGCTACCGTGAACAGATGGGATAACAGGGCCAGATCCAGTCGCACCATGTTATTGCTTTTTCCCAATGTCAGTCGGTCATCCCGATACCGCGCTACCAGGTCGGGTGTTATGGCAACGAGAGCATAGTCTCCTAACAGTTCGAATAATGGTTTTGCCCGAATGGTTTCACGCCGTGGTGAGCCTGGGCTTTTGGTTGGAGAGATTTCGGCGAGATAGCGTGTCAGGGCAGACTTAAGAGTGATGTTTTCTGACGGCGCCCGGTCGATATAGGCACCGCGCACCATATCGTCTTTGGTTCGCCGTGCCCAGTCCTGGGCATCGCGTTTGGTACGGAAGGTCTTGATGTGGTCGGCCAGCCGCGCTTTCGGATAATGGCCTTCCAGGTTTTTGAGGGAGTCTTGGTTATCGTAGCCATGGTGTCTTCCAGCACGAAGATGTACCGCTTGACCCGCTGATTAAAAAGACGAAATGGCTAACTTATTGATTTTTATGGAGCCGGCGAGAGGAGTCGAACCCCCGACCAGCTGATTACAAATCAGCTGCTCTACCAGCTGAGCTACGCCGGCGATAGAGAGGAGGATTTTAGGCTTTTCTTCACTGCGTGGCAATCTCTTGACATTCAATAGCTACCTGCTCCATCCCAGGATAGCGCTTTAACAGCTCTTGCCATTTGTTGTCGCTGAGGGGGGAATCACCTGAAAAACTGTAACTGAGCCAATAGTTAGTTTTCTGCCGGTACCTTGGCCTGACTTCCACATCAAAACCCTTGTCCGCAATGGCTTTACGTCTGATCTCAGCACGCGATTCATTACGAAACAGCCCCAGTGAAATTGCATGTGCAAGCGTGCCGCTGGTGAATCGCCACAAGTCTGTAATACCTGCCTTTTGCAAGCGCTTGACGATGCTTACCGCAATACTCCTATTCTTCTGAGGCGGCACCAGCACCCAATATCCCTCCTGGTTATTCGACACTTCAGAGTTAAGATCAGGCTGCAAACCCATAGCTCTCAATCTTAGTGACAACTGATCAGCTTCTGCGCGTTTGTCAAGCGGACCGACTCGTTTGCACTGGAGCAGGGGCGCTGATTGCGCCGCCAGCTCGGAGACTGCTGGCAACTGATCATCCTGATTCAACATAACGCTTCCCGTTATCGGTGGAGAAGACTCCTGTTCAACATTTTCATCCTCAATTGGGATTGGAAACTCGGTATCTGAGAGCCGGTCAGTATTTACGTTCTGCTCAGGAGCAGCTCCAGACGACGACAGGCTTTCGTTAGTTGTGAGCGCAGTTTTACTCGCAGGTGTGGCTTGCTCAGTTACTGCAACGCCTGCATCGTTCTGTACCAATTCATCGGACGAACTGTTTTCTAATTCACTGAGTAGCCGCAGGCGCTCAACACCTGTTGATATAACGACCTCAGGATCATGCTCGACAATTTGCGGATAGATCCATACAAAAAGACCACCATTGATAAGGAGGAGAATAAAAAAAAGCCATTTCATACTTGATCAGCCCTTGCAACCAAGGCCAGGCCCTGTAGAACAAGATTAGGTTCATGATAGAAATTCATACTCAGAAATTCCTTTATTTCGTCAGCTCCACCGCCAGTCAATACACAGTTTATTTCTCCTCCAACTTTTTCTCGTAAGATCTCTGCATAACGTTCAATCACACACAGTGTAGACAATACCGCGCCAGATTCGATACCTGTTGCGGTATCTTGTGCGAAATAGTTTTTATGTGAAGCTCGCCCGGATTCTGGGATCGCTGTATTTTGTAGAAGGCTGTCACGCATCATGCGCAGACCAGGCAGAATGATTCCACCAAGGTGGTGCCCATCCTGGCCCATAGCGTCAATGGTTGTAGACGTTCCACAGTCCACGACTATCAGCGCCCGATTAAAAAGGGTTCTGGCGCTTATCAGTGACATCCACCGGTCCACGCCGAGTTGAGATGGGAATACATAACCATTGACAACACCCAGCTGTTGGGGATAAGAACTGGCAAAACTCGGGGTGATATTCCAGGCATCCTGCAACCAGGAGAGGAGTGTTGCGAGTTGGCTGATAGATACTACGCTGGAAATCCAAACTGATTCGGGTCGTTGCAGATGACACCACTCACTGTCCAACAAGCCTTGTATATCGTTAGTGGCGGCGACTGAGACATCGCCTCTTAAGAGTCTTTCCCTGTCACTCCATTTTATTCTTGAGTTACCGATATCGAGTAGTAATTCCATTTATGCTTCCGAAATGCGACGCAGGCTTACTTCACCGGCAAAAAAAGTCCGGGAGTTTCCATTGATCCTCAATTTAATCCCACCAGTGGCGTCTATCCCCATATGTTGACCCTGAAAGACTTGATTAGCGCTGCTAACAACCACTTCCTTGCCTTTCAGGAGATCATACTGATTCCACTCGGAAACAAAGCCCGCGAGGCCGCCCTTCTCATAGCATTTGATCACATCGAGTAAATTATCAAGCAATACAGCGGCCATTTCATTCCGGGTAAACAGTTTCATGTCCGGGATGGACGCAAGATCAGCCCAGGGTTGATCGATCAATTGACTCTGCGAATCCATGTTCAGGTTTAAACCGAGGCCGATGACTACATGAGCCGGGCCGGTATTTTCACCCGCAACTTCCAATAATAAGCCAGCCAGTTTTTTACCTTGCCAAAGAACATCATTGGGCCATTTCAAGCCCGCTTGAATGCAGTTATATTGTCTCAGCGTTCTGAGCACCGCAATCCCTGCAGCCAGGCTGACACCAGAAAGCTCATAAGGAGCCAACTCGAAGCGCCAAAGCAGTGAGAGATAGATATTTCGACCAAATGGTGAAACCCAGGTGCGTCCATGACGCCCTTTGCCGGAAGTCTGCTGTTCTGCAATACACACCGTACCGCTTTCTGCAGCCAAATCAGCCTGTTTCATTAACCAGGTATTCGTTGAATCGATCCGGTGATGGATATGCAATCTACTGATAAATGGCAAGTTAGTAGAGGAAAGATGAGCTTTTATCCGCTCCACTGAGAGTAATTCGAGCGGTTCTCTGATTTTATACCCTCTGCCGCGCACGGCATCTACTTTTACTCCCATCTCATTTTCGAGGGATTGCATATGTTTCCAGACTGCGGCACGACTGATACCCAGATGACCTGCCAGTACTTCGCCTGAGTGGAACTGGCCATTCGCCAACAGATCAAGCAGCCTACTCTTTATTTCCATTGCCATGCAGCCATGCTTTCTGCATGGACAATATATCATCCGGTAGATTCAGCGGGAGATAGAATACACAGGTATCGGCTGACGCTGGTTTAGGTGGAAGCATGAACTCCATGAGTTCATCCCTACGGAAGGCGTGAACGCGGATGAATGCTTCTGCAGGGCAGTTCGTAAACTGTTGTTCCATCTGTTTCTCGTTTAAGCGTAGGCCATTGATGGCCATGATGGAATCTCCAGCAGCTAAACCTGCAATCTGCGCCGCGCCACCGTCAAATACGTGAAGTAGTTTGATTTCCTGGTTTTGCTGAGTCGTCCTTGCCCCCAGCACGGGTTTAGCATCAACTGCTTGTGGCGGATCGTCCGCGACACGACCTTTATCATTACTTGACTGGGCAGGAAACAGATACATTTCCACACCGAATTTCTTCAGCAATTCTTGAAGCGGCAATTCTTCTGTAGAACGCACTCCGTGATCGAAAAATGCCTCTAGATCAAGGCCGGTGACCTGTGATGCAATCATTTCGAAATCACCTTCATCCAGTCCATCGCCAGTCTTTCCGTAGGTTAGCCAAATTTGGCGCATAATGCTGTCGAGTGATTTAGTATTCCTGGTATTCACGCGAATGTGTAGATCCAATGCCAATGCGAACAATGCCCCTTTGGCGTAATAACTGACTATGGCATTGGGAGCATTCTCATCCTGCTTGTAAAATTTTGTCCAGGCATCGAAGCTCGATTCTTCCAAAGTCTGTTTCTTGCGACCAGAACCTCGCATGACACGCGTAACGGTCTCAGCCAAACATTCAAAATAGCTTTTTTTGTTAATAACGCCGCTACGAACCAAAGCCAGGTCGTCATAATAGGAGGTGATGCCTTCAAAGACCCAGAGCTGTTTGGTATAGACCTCCGACTTTGTTGACTCTTCCTGAAACACAGCCGGTATAATTCTCTTAATATTCCAGAGATGGAAATATTCATGGCTGCAAAGCCCCAGTAATCGACGGTAACCCGCTGACACGTCATCCATATGAACGGCTGGTAGGTCATCACGACTGCACATCAGACTGGTGGAATTACGGTGTTCGAGTCCCCCATACCCATCTCCTACAACCCAGAGTAAGAAAAGATAATTCCGGATGGGTAATTCGCCAAATAGCTCGACATGCTGATTGCATATTTTCACGAGATCAACACATAGCCTGGCAAGATCGGCTGAGTGTCGGCCACTGACCACAAACCGGTGTTGCTTTTCGCATACAGAAAATTCGGTCTGACTCAACTCTGCCATTTCAACTGGGTAATCCAGCAACTCTTCATAATCGGCCACATGATAAACCCCGAAACCATTTTGATCGATTTCACTCGGCGGCATTGCAGTAGCAACAATCCAGGCATGGTATTTTGGATTAGTTGGCGCAACTATCTTTAGCTCACAGGTTTCAGCTTCCTTGCCTGCGACAGCAAGAAATACACAGGGTCCATTGAAATAGCCATGTGTATTATCAAGGTGAGCGCCACGCACCGACAGATCCCAAGCATAGACGATATAAGTAAGATCCAACCAACCGACACAGTGATCAAATTTCCAGGTTTGCTTATCTGTTTTGATGGCCCTAACGGGTCCCGCGTTGGACTCCGCCTTGAGGGTAAGGATATGTCTGGCGAAATCACGAATCATGTAACTGCCTCGAATCCAAGCGGGCAGGTAGCAGGATTGCCCCAATGGATCCGGGGATGCTATATGTATTTTTACTTCAAAAAGGTGTGCTTCGGGTGAACAGGGAGTTATCTCATATTGAATCATTGACTCATCCATTCGATAACAGCGTTATGCGCCTGTTTATTCTCTGCTCTTGCGATAAGCCCGGAAATCGTTGCAGATACCGTGTAGGTTGAGCCTTCGACGACCGGCATATATACAGCACTACCGTAGTAAGTATCTACTATGCCAATCCAATCACTAATGGAC
The DNA here is from genome assembly GCA_963797085.1 of uncultured Gammaproteobacteria bacterium. Taxonomy (GTDB): domain Bacteria; phylum Pseudomonadota; class Gammaproteobacteria; order Chromatiales; family Chromatiaceae; genus JASJBU01. The sequence continues at coordinate 472,952 of CAWCOA010000006.1, read as the reverse complement.
GAACCCAGCTCAGACAGTATTGGATGATTACTGACTAGACTATGGTGTACAGGCACAGTCTGTTTTGAATCGGGGTAACGCTCCGTGAGACTTTCCAAACGCACAATAGATTCTGACCCAAGGAGATAGGCCCAGGATTTCCATTTTAGGAATCGGGCATCCAGTTGCCATTCTTCTGCATTGATGTAGAACACCTGCTGTTGATCTTTTGTTTGTATTCTTATTGGAATCCCGTCGTCTGTTCTAATACCGATAGATAACTCAGCCAGTTTTTGCTCATTGGTTAATCGACTGTAGGTGTGCATATTCAAAAAGAGGAGGGCAAACAGCATTGTGATCGATAGCAAACTCAGGCCAGCGGTGCCTTTTATCATGGCAACCAGCAGCCTGTGTTTGAGTAACATCAATACAGCGATGTAGTAAAAAAACACCAGCAAGAAAAGACGATAAAAGAAGTAACATAATAAAGGAGATTTTATTACATCAGTAAATATAAGCCAGGTATTCTGCATGATTTCCTAACTTTTTAATGTGGCATAAAAAAACCCTAGATCATTTATTGATCTAGGGTTTGGAATAAAAACCTGGCAGTGACCTACTTTCGCATGGGGAAACCCCACACTATCATCGGCGCTAAGTCGTTTCACTTCCGAGTTCGAGATGGGATCGGGTGGTACCAACTCGCTATGGCCGCCAGGCAAACTGTTGTTGGTGCTGGTAATTACCAGCACCAACATAATTAGTTAGATCGCTTGTAGTTTTAGTTTGAGTATATTGCGTCGCTTCACCAACACCAAAATGTTTGGGTGTTATATGGTCAAGCCTCACGGGCAATTAGTACTGGTTAGCTTCACACATTACTGCGCTTCCACACCCAGCCTATCAACGTTGTAGTCTTCAACGGCCCTTCAGGGACCTCAAGGGTCCAGTGAGATCTCATCTTGGGAGGGGCTTCCCGCTTAGATGCTTTCAGCGGTTATCCTGTCCGTACATAGCTACCCGGCAATGCCACTGGCGTGACAACCGGAACACCAGAGGTACGTCCACTCCGGTCCTCTCGTACTAGGAGCAGCTTCCCTCAAATCTCAAACGCCCACGGCAGATAGGGACCGAACTGTCTCACGACGTTCTAAACCCAGCTCGCGTACCACTTTAAATGGCGAACAGCCATACCCTTGGGACCGACTTCAGCCCCAGGATGTGATGAGCCGACATCGAGGTGCCAAACACCGCCGTCGATATGAACTCTTGGGCGGTATCAGCCTGTTATCCCCGGAGTACCTTTTATCCGTTGAGCGATGGCCCTTCCATACAGAACCACCGGATCACTAAGACCTACTTTCGTACCTGCTCGACTTGTCTGTCTCGCAGTCAAGCACCCTTATGCCTTTGCACTCATTGCGCGATGTCCGACCGCGCTGAGGGTACCTTCGTGCTCCTCCGTTACTCTTTGGGAGGAGACCGCCCCAGTCAAACTACCCACCATACACTGTCCCTAACCCGGATAACGGGTCGAGGTTAGAACTCCAAATATACCAGGGTGGTATTTCAAGGTTGGCTCCACCAGAACTGGCGTCCCGGTTTCAAAGCCTCCCACCTATCCTACACAAGTATATTCAAAGTCCAGTGCAAAGCTGTAGTAAAGGTTCACGGGGTCTTTCCGTCTAGCCGCGGGTACGCTGCATCTTAACAGCGATTTCAATTTCACTGAGTCTCGGGTGGAGACAGTGTGGCCATCGTTACGCCATTCGTGCAGGTCGGAACTTACCCGACAAGGAATTTCGCTACCTTAGGACCGTTATAGTTACGGCCGCCGTTTACCGGGGCTTCGATCAAGAGCTTCGCCGAAGCTAACCCCATCAATTAACCTTCCGGCACCGGGCAGGCGTCACACCCTATACGTCCACTTTCGTGTTTGCAGAGTGCTATGTTTTTAGTAAACAGTCGCAGCCACCTGGTCACTGCGGCCCTCTTCTGCTCCGAGAGCAAGTCTCTTCACATACCAAGGGCGTACCTTCTCCCGAAGTTACGGTACTATTTTGCCTAGTTCCTTCACCCGAGTTCTCTCAAGCGCCTTGGGATTCTCACCCTGTCCACCTGTGTTGGTTTAGAGTACGGTTACTTATTACCTGAAGCTTAGAGGTTTTTCCTGGAAGCATGGCATCAATCACTTCGCTCAAAAGAGAGCTCGTCATCACGTCTCAGAATTGCACTCCCGGATTTACCTAAGAGTACTCCCTACACGCTTAAACCAGGACAACCATCGCCTGATGATCTAGCCTTCTCCGTCACCCCATCGCAGTAATAAGTAGTTCCGGAATATTAACCTGTTTTCCATCGACTACGCATTTCTGCCTCACCTTAGGGGCCGACTAACCCTGCGCCGATTAGCGTTGCGCAGGAAACCTTGGACTTTCGGCGAGGGGGCCTCTCACCCCCTTTATCGTTACTCATGTCAGCATTCGCACTTCTGATACCTCCAGCATGCTTTACAACACACCTTCGCAGGCTTACAGAACGCTCCTCTACCATGCGTGCAAACACGCATCCGCAGCTTCGGTACATAGCTTAAGCCCCGTTAAATCTTCCGCGCAGGCCGACTCGACCAGTGAGCTATTACGCTTTCTTTAAAGGATGGCTGCTTCTAAGCCAACCTCCTGGCTGTCTGGGCCTTCCCACATCGTTTCCCACTGAGCTATGATTTTGGGACCTTAGCTGGCGGTCTGGGTTGTTTCCCTTTCCACGACGGACGTTAGCACCCGCCGTGTGTCTCCCGTGATTGCACTTCCAGGTATTCGGAGTTTGCATCGGGTTGGTAAGCCGGGATGGCCCCCTAGCCGAAACAGTGCTCTACCCCCTGGAGTGAGACGCGAGGCGCTACCTAAATAGCTTTCGAGGAGAACCAGCTATCTCCGGGCTTGATTAGCCTTTCACTCCGATCCACAGCTCATC